>JBPCSO010000078.1:0-61765 GCA_051007055.1 Roseomonas sp. | reverse complement strand
GAACCCTGGGATGCGGCGGCGGTTACGCTATTGGATGAACGTGTGGAGCAGGAACCCTTCCTGCTGCGTATTTCCGCAGCCAAGCGGCTGCGCGAACAGGTTGAACGCGCCGCGCGCGATGCGGCGGAGCCGCGCGTGACTGCTGAGCGCGTGCAAAAGACTTTGGCGGAGGTCATGGCATGAAGCCCCTTCGCCATTTCGAATCTTGTCTGCGAACGGACCGCGGTTACCGCTGTCGGGTCGTATCCGATGACAAGAAGGCTTGGGCGGAATTCCGCCTCTGCCGTCCCTGCCGCGCGGGTGGACGCGGTAATGGCCGTAAGGCCAAGTCGGAGGTCTGCTAATGGCCGACAGTAAAACGCGCCTGACGGAAGCTCAGGCGAAGGAAGTCCACAACTTGGTGGTCCAGGGATGGGCTTTCTCCGTGTTCGCTTCCATGGGTGCGCATATCCTCGTCTGGTTGTGGCGGCCGCTTGTCTATACCGGACAAGTGGTTCCGCCCGACTGGCGCTTCTTCTGAAGGATGTTCCAGGCTGAAGGAAATTCCTAAGGCCTGGGCGCAAGGAAAGGAGAATGTTCGATATGCATAAAATGTGGATGGTGATTGACGCTCGTCGTGTCGGGTTCCTCGGCGCGGCAGGTGTGGTGGCGATCGCAGCAGTGATTCACTTCGCTGTTCTGAGTTCGCCGCGCTACTGCGATCATCTTGGTTGGTGCGCAACGGCGCCGACCTTCACCCCTGGCGCGAAGCTGGGTGGTTGAGCACGAGGCGCGGCTTCGGCCGCGCTTCAGCGAATTGGGCGAGGCAGCCGAAACTGCCTCGCCCGCATAGGACATCATGAGGGACCGCCAGGCGGGCAAAGCCCCCGTCGGGAGAGGAGCATCAAGCGATGGCGATGTTAAGCTTTGAGCGGAAATACCGCGTCCGTGGCGGAACCCTAATAGGGGGTGACCTGTTCGATTTCTGGATAGGGCCTTTCTATGTCGGGTTCTTTGGCGTGACCTGCGCATTTTTCAGCTTTGTCGGAACCGCACTGATCCTCTACGGCGCAGCGATTGGCGGGACCTTCAATCCCTGGCTGATCAATATTGCGCCGCCGGATCTGAAATACGGCCTGCGCCTTGCGCCGATGCGCGAAGGTGGGTTGTGGCAGGTGATCACCGTCTGCGCACTCGGGGCCTTTGTTTCCTGGGCCCTGCGCCAGGCGGAAATATCACGCAAGCTTGGCATGGGGTATCACATCCCTATCGCCTATGGCGTCGCGGTTTTCGCTTATTTCACGCTGGTCGTAATCCGGCCTGTGTTGATGGGCGCATGGGGGCACGGTTTTCCCTACGGCATTTGGAGTCACCTCGATTGGGTGTCCAATGTTGGCTATCAATATCTGCACTTCCACTATAACCCAGCGCATATGATCGCGGTGACCTTCTTCTTCACCACTGTATTGGCGCTATCCTTGCACGGTGCATTGGTTCTCTCGGCGCTCAATCCGCCGGAAGGTGAACCGGTCAAGACCGCAGAGCATGAGAATACCTTCTTCCGTGACCTGATCGGTTATTCGATCGGCACGCTGGGTATCCATAGGCTTGGTCTTTTCCTTGCACTGTCAGCCGGCATTTGGAGTGCGATCTGCATCGTAATCAGTGGTCCATTCTGGACCCGCGGCTGGCCCGAATGGTGGGGCTGGTGGCTTAACCTGCCGATTTGGCGCTAGGCGAGGGGAGGGAAAAATCCCATGGCCGAATATCAAAATATCTTCACCCGGATACAGGTGCGCGGACCAGCACCCTACCCTGGAGTACCCCTTCCCGCCGATAGCTCTCCGCGTGAAGGCACAGCAAGTGAGGTGCATCTTTTTGGACGCCTTGGCGACGCACAGATAGGGCCTTTCTATCTCGGCTATCTTGGTATCCTTTCGCTACTCTTTGGTTTCATTGCCTTTGAGATCATCGGGCTGAATATGCTAGCCTCAGTGAATTGGAATATCAGCGAATTCATCCGTCAGCTTTTCTGGTTGGCGCTTGAACCGCCGCCGCCGGAATATGGCTTGCGCATTCCACCACTTAACAAGGGTGGCTGGTGGATTGTGGCGGGCTTCTTCCTGACGCTTTCCATGCTGCTCTGGTGGGTTCGCACCTATCGCCGCGCACGTCAGCTGGGCATGGGCACGCATGTGGCCTGGGCCTTTGCCGGCGCGATCTGGCTTTACCTGGTGCTTGGCTTTATCCGCCCGGTTGCCATGGGAAGCTGGAGCGAAGCAGTACCCTTCGGCATCTTCCCGCATCTGGATTGGACAGCGGCCTTTTCCATCCGCTACGGCAATCTGTTTTACAATCCCTTCCATGCGCTTTCGATTGTGTTCCTGTATGGCTCCGTGTTGCTCTTTGCGATGCATGCGGCAACCATCCTGGCACTCGGCCGTTATGGTGGTGAGCGGGAAATCGAACAGACGCTGGACCGTGGCACCGCGGCGGAACGCGGTGGCCTGTTCTGGCGCTGGACCATGGGCTTCAACGCTACTTTTGAAAGCATCCACCGCTGGGCCTGGTGGTTTGCCTTCCTTTGCCCTGTCGCGGGCGGGATTGGCATTCTGCTGACCGGTACTGTTGTTGATAACTGGTATCTCTGGGCGGTGGATCGGCACTTTGCGCCGGCCTACACAATGCCGTGGACGCCCGCTGTTGATCCCTCCATCGTACAAGGAGCGCCGCGATGAGCAGGTTTACACTTAGCATCGCTGCCTTTGTAGCGGCGCTGCTGTGCGGGGTGATCTTCGTCACCACCTTCGAACGGCCACCGGTGCTTGCCACGCAAGGCGGCTTCCGTGGGCTTTCGATGGGTGAGGTGGAGAACCCGCGCACGCTTCCTGCGCTTCTTGCAGCCAATCAGGCACCTGAAGCATCTGAAGCGGCCGATACGACAGGCCCAAGGGCACATGAAGCCTATGAGAATGTGCAAGTGCTGCGTGACGTGAGTGAAGCGCAATTCAACCGCATCATGCTAGCCATGACGGAATGGATCGCGCCCAACCAAGGCTGCGGCTATTGCCATAATGTTGAGAATATGGCTTCCGATGAGGTCTATACCAAAGTCGTCGCCCGGCGCATGTTGCAGATGACGCATAAGATCAATTCGGAATGGGCGACCCATGTCGGCCAAACCGGCGTGACCTGCTACACCTGCCATCGCGGCAATCCAGTGCCGACCATGGTCTGGTCAACGGAGCCGAATAGCCGTGCCGGCCTGCAAGCGCCGCGTGGGCAGAATCATCCTGCCGCTTCTGTCGGTGAGAGTTCTTTGCCTTCGGATCCCTTCACCCCCTTCCTTTTGGGTGAGCAGCAGATCCGTAATATTAGCACAACTTCGCTGCCTGGGCGTAATAGCCAGAACATCATGTCAACGGAATGGACCTACGCATTGATGATGCATATGTCCACGTCGCTCGGCGTGAATTGTACCTATTGTCATAATAGCCGTTCCTTCGCTGAATGGGCACAAAGCCCACCGGCGCGGACAACTGCCTGGCACGGCATCCGCATGGTACGGGACATCAACATGTCCTACATCGAACCGCTGAAGCCGCTTTGGGCGAGCAACCCGAATGGCCCGGCGGAGGGCCCGTATGGCCCGCGGCTTGGCGCGATGGGTGATCCGCTTAAGGTGAATTGCTCAACATGCCACCAGGGTGTGAACCGCCCGTTGAATGGCGCGCCCATGCTGCGTGATTTCCCTGAATTGAAGCAGGTCAATCAAGGCCCGCTGCGTTCAGCCGATGCCACGCCGCGGTAACAGGTTGGGGCGGGATGGCTAATCCCCCCCAGTCTTGCGTGACTAAGCTTTGGGGCCTCCGCGTCTTGCGCGGGGGCTTTCCTTTTCTGGCCAACAACACTGGTGTTTCATGCCGAATGATATGAAGGCGCAAGACCCACGCCCGCATGCGATTGTAATTGGCTCCGGCTTTGGCGGCTTGGCCGCTGCGGTTCGGCTTGGTGCGCGCGGCTGGCGCGTAACGATCCTTGAAAAACTCGACGCTCCTGGTGGGCGCGCTTATGTCTTCCGCCAGGATGGATTTACCTTCGACGCTGGTCCCACCATCATCACTGCGCCTTATTTGCTGGAAGAACTCTGGTCGCTCGCTGGCCGCGAGCTTGCGCAGGATATTGATTTGCGTGCGATGGACCCCTTCTACCTGATCCGCTTCGATGATGGCGAAGTGATGCGCTGTTCCGCAGACCTTGATGTCACGCGGGCTGAGGTTGCGCGGATTGCGCCGCAGGATTGCGCAGGCTTTGAGCGCTTCATTCTTGAAAGCGAACGCATCTTTCGCGTGGCCTTCGCGGAACTGGCTGATAAGCCCTTTCATAGTCTTGCAAGCCTGATCAGTGCTGCGCCGGATTTGATTCGGCTGAAGGGGTACCGCACTGTCTATAGCCGCGTCTGCGATTACTTCACGAGCGATAAGCTGCGCGTTGCCTTCAGCTTCCACCCGCTATTGATCGGTGGGAATCCCATGACCACGACGGCCTATTACTGCCTGATCGCGCATCTGGAACGGCTGCATGGTGTGCATTACGCCATGGGCGGCATGGGCGCGCTGGTGCAAGGCATCGTCAACCTCGCGACAAGTCTGGGGGGTAGTATTCGCTACAATACGGAAGTGAAGCGCATCACCACTGAAGGCCGCCGCGCAACGGGCGTTGAGCTGACCGATGGGGAAAGGCTTGATGCCGATATCGTTGTCTCCAACGCCGATGTCGCCTGGACCTACAGCAAGCTTTTGCAGGATTATCCGCGCCGGCGCTGGACAGATCGCAAAATCGCCCGCGCGCGTTATTCCATGAGCCTGTTCGTCTGGTACTTCGGCACCAAGCGCCGGTATGAGGATGTGTATCACCACACCATGGTGCTCGGCCCGCGCTACCAAGAATTGCTGCATGATATTTTTACGCGCAAGCACTTGGCAGATGATTTCAGCCTTTATCTGCATCGCCCAAGCGCGACGGATGCGTCCCTTGCGCCGGAGGGCTGCGACTCCTTCTACGTGCTTGCCCCTGTGCCGCATCTTGGCAGCAAGGTGGATTGGGCCAAACATGCGGAGCCTTATCGCAAGGCTATCGAGAAGCGCCTGGAGGAAACAGTCTTGCCGGGCCTTGGTGAGGCGCTTGTCACATCCCGCATGATCACGCCGCTGGAGTTTCAGGATCGGCTGCTATCCGTGAATGGTGCGGCTTTTGCACTGGAACCTCAGCTTTTCCAAAGCGCCTGGTTCCGCCCGCATAATGTCAGCGAAGAAGTGCAGGGGCTTTATCTTGTTGGTGCCGGCACGCATCCGGGTGCGGGTGTGCCGGGCGTGATTTCCTCAGCCAAGGTGTTGGATCAGCTTGTGCCGCATGGTGATTCACTGAGGCGTAACTAAGCGCGCTTCGCCCCAATCCGAATCGTACCGCGCGCGCCAGCCCAATCTTCCAAAAGCCGCGCTGCGGCAATGCGCCCAGACATAGCCGCCATGGGAATACCAGGCCCTGGATGCACCGAACCGCCGGCCAAATACAAACCTTGCAAGCGTGTCACCGCGCCGGGGCGCGCGAAAGTGCCCGTTGTGCCATGGCTCGCACGGCCATAAAGCGCGCCACCTGAACCCGGGAAAAGCCGCGCAAAACCTACTGGCGTGGTGATAACTTCCTCGCCCGCGCTGCGCGCCACATCCAGGCCGCAGGCTTTGAGCAAGACAAAGCCACGTTCGCCGAGTTCTGCAATTTCATCAGGCGTATGGGCGCGCCGGTCGCCATCGGGCGGCGCATTGATCAGAACCAGCATCCGTTCCGGTGTGTCCGCTGCCGGTCCTGGCCCCGCTTCGCGATCCTGCGCGCAAATATAGACTGTCGGTGCGGCGGAGATGTCACGCCGGCGGAAGATGGCGTCGAATTCCGCCGCGTAATCCTCAGCGAAAAACACATTGTGATGCACCAGCGGAAAGCCGGAGGTCGGCGCCTTCACGCACCAGGTGACGGCGGAAAGCGAACGGGCAGCGCGCGGTGTATCCTCCGCTGCGTTGCGTGGCGCTTGCCCTAAAAGCCCCTGCGCCAACGCGGCTACATCGCCGTTGAAGACCACGGCATCGGCGGTGATTTCCTCGCCATTCGCCAGCCGCACGCCGGAAGCCCGGCCCTGGCGCGACAAAATCTCTGCAACCTCAGCTCCAAAGCGGAATTCGGCACCCTTCGCTTCCGCCAGGCGCTGAATCGCATCCGCCACGCGCCGCATGCCACCTTTCACGAACCACACGCCATCCTGTTCCACATGCGCGACCAGCATCAGTGTGGCCGGCGCCAACCAGGGTGAACAGCCGCAATAGGTTGCGTAGCGCCCGAATAGCTGGCGCAAGCGTGAGTCGCGAAAATGCTCACCCAAGGCGTCCCAGAGTGTTTTCATCGGCGCGGTGCGGATCAGCGCGGCGATATTCGTGATGCCGACGCGCTTGACCAGATCAAGCGGGGAGGGGCGTTCAGCGGCAATGAAGGAACCGCGCAGAGTGCGGAAGATATCAGCGCTGCGGGCGCAAAAGGCGCGATAGCCGCGCGCCTCGGCGGCCCCCGCAAAATCGCCGATAGCATCAGCGGAACGCGCAATATCGGCGAATAGATCAAGCCTGCCGCCAGCGCGCCAAGCGTGGCGCGCCAGGATATCGGCTTTTTGAAGTGGCAGCGCAGTTTCCAATGAAGCGCCAGCATCGGCAAATAGGCCTTCAAAAATCCAGCGCATGGTGAACACCGTGGGGCCGCCATCAATCGGGCTGCCACCCACCATCACCTCGCGCATCTTGCCGCCTGGTGCTGCGGCGCGTTCCAGCACCGTCACCGCTGCGCCGCGCCGCGCTAGATCAGCGGCGGCGGCAAGCCCGCCCATACCGGCACCAATGACAATAACGCGTGGTGCAACCATGTTACGTTGCAGCGCTCAAGCGCCTGCCGCGTCCGGCGAATTGCCGATCCACCACGCGGCGGTGCCAAATGATCAATGAGACCCCCACCACCAGCGGCACCGCCCACATGAAGGGATTGAGCGCCAATTCAGGGAAAATCCTGACAGATCCGAAAGCCATGAAGGCGGTGTAGACAGATATGCCTGCCCCCACCAAAGCCTTGATATGCTCCTTGATCCAGGAACCCGGCCCCGGCTCGCGCGCCATCAGGAACCAGAGGTTCGTGGCGGCCGTCGCCAGCCCCACCATGCAAATGCCGACCATCAATGGCTGTCCAATCATCCAGCCCTGCCAGGCGCAATTCAGAGAAGCCGGAATCAGCGCATATTGCAGAAACAGATTGAGCTTGGTGCGGTTCAATTGATGGCGGCGCTTATTGCGAATGGAAAGCCAGCCATACCAGGCAAGGTTCACTGTCAGCAGGCCGGTCATCAGCATCATCCAGCCGAAAATACCGCGGATGAACGCTTCATCAAATCGGCCTTCCAGATGCGGGTGTGTTTCAATCGGTGCCGCCAAGGTGAACAGGCTCATGGTCATGGCCAAGCAGCCGGTGATCAGCAGCGAGAAGGTGAAAATCTTGCCCCAGCGCGCGTGATTGGCGCCCCCCTTGCGCCCAATCACGGGCACCCAGAAAGCGACGGCGCCAATGCTGCCCGTGACGATATGGGCGGCGACCAGCGCATGGAACAGGAACAGGACCATCCGAGCCTCCCCGGCTTTCATATGACAATCGCACTTGACATATACTGCTGTAAAGCGCGGAAATCAGCCCATGTCGGATCGAGGCATAAAAGGCGCGCTTCCCCAAACCAGCGCAGCCATGGGGGCGGGCAGGGGGTTATGAATCACGCGTTGAATTTCCGCACCTTTGCGCCGCCACGCCCGGAACCCTTGCCCGCGGTCATTGCGCTGATGCGCTGCATGATCAGGGGCGATGGGGATCTGCTTTCCCTTTTGCCAGCTGAAGCCTATCGCATGCCGATTGGGCCGCTTGGCTATTCCCGCCGGTCTACCATCATCGTCAATCGCCCCGATCTGGTGCGCGAAGTACTGACTGACGCCAAGGGCATTCTGCCCAAAAGCGATCTGATGGTGCATGCGCTGGACCCGTTGATTGGCGATTCGATCTTCGTCTCCTCCGGCGCCACCTGGCGGCGCCAGCGGGCCATGATTGACCCGGCCTTGACCATGATGCGCGTCAACCGCGCCTTTCCAGCGATGGAAGCCGGTGCGGCGGCGGCGGAGGCGACGCTTGCCGATCACGCCGCACGCGATACGCGCTTTTCACTCGACCTGATGATGAGCCACATGACGGCAGACATCATCTGCCGCACCGTGTTTTCTACCGGTCTTGAAACAGGTGTCGCGCATGAGGTCTTCGATGCCTTCACGGAATTCGAACATAGCGTCGCACAGGTTGAAATTCGCCGGCTGATTTTTGATCGCGCATGGAAGCGCATTCCGCAAAAGGAAAGCGTGCTGAATGCCTGCGGCCTGATCCGACGATATTTGGGCGAATTGCTGGATACGCATTTGGGCGATGGCGCCAGCAGCTTTGATGATATCGCCAGCGCCATCATCGCCGCGCATGATGTGGAAGGCAAAGCCTTCACGCGTGAAGAATTGATTGATCAGCTAGGCGTGCTGTTCCTGGCTGGGCATGAAACCAGCGCCAGCGCACTGACCTGGGTTTTCTATTTGCTCGCGACGCAACCCGCTTTGGTTGCTAGGTTGCGCGCTGAGATTGATGAAATCGTCGGGCCTGGGCCGATCCTGTTTGAACATACACGCAAGCTTCTATTTGTGCGCAATGTGTTTCGTGAAACGCTCAGGCTTTATCCGCCCATCACCTTCCTGCCGCGTGTTGCCAATGAAGCAACGCGCATCGGTGATTATCCGGTGAAGAAGGGGGCGCTGATTATGGTGGCACCCTGGGTGCTGCATCGCCACCAATCCTATTGGCGCGATCCGCATCTGTTTGACCCAGACCGTTTTCTGCCAGAACGTGAGGCGGAGATGACCGCCGGCGCCTATATTCCCTTCGGCATTGGCCCCCGGGTTTGCGCGGGTGCGGCTTTTGCGCAGGTGGAAGCGGTGCTGCTGATTGCGCGACTGTTTCGCCATTTTGATTTCCATATTGAAGCGCCTAGTGATGTGCGCCCCGCCGCGCGGCTCACCACGCGCCCAGCGCGGCAGGTGATGTGTCGCGTCAGCCGCGTGGCATGACGGGCAATCTGCTGCTCACGCTCGGGCGCCTGCCCAAGGCGCTGGATGTGGCGCGCGGCTTTGCTGATCTTGGCTGGCGTGTGGTGGTGGCGGAACCCTTCAAGCGCCATTTGGCGGGTGCCTCGCGCTCTGTCGCGCAAAGCTATCGCGTAACGGCGCCGGCGGAAGACAAGCGGGCCTATCTGGCTGACCTGAAGCGCATCATCAGGGATGAAAAGATCGATCTTATCGTGCCGGTTTCGGAAGAAACCATGCATGTCGCCTTCCTACGCGAAAACCTGCCACCTACAACGCGGCTTTTCACCATGCCGCCTGAGATCCTGCTACCGCTGCACAATAAGCATGGCTTTGCGCAACAGGCCGCCGCTTGGGGTCTTGCCGTACCGGAAACCTATGCGCTTGGCGATCCGGCAGCAGAGGCTTTGGTGCAATCCGGCCCGGTGGTGGTCAAGCCGGTGCATTCCTGTTCTGGTCGCGGCGTGCGCCTATTGCGCGCCGGCGCAGCTGTGCCTGCGCCTGATCCCGCGATTCCCGCCATCGTGCAGCGTTGCGTCATTGGTGCGGAGTATAGTTCCTGCTCCATCGCGCATAAGGGCCGCGTTGCCTCCACCGTCATCTATCGCGCAGCGCAGAAGTCTGGCTCGGTCGCGGTTGCTTTTGAACGGGTGGAACACTCCGCGATTGCAGATTGGATCACGCGCTTCATCGTCGCCACTAACTGGACCGGCTTCATTGCCTTCGACATCATGGTGGATGAGGCAGGCGAGCCTTGGGGCATTGAATGCAATCCGCGCATGACAAGCGGTGTGCATTTTTGGCAGCGCGCCGATATCGCGCGCGCCGTTCTGGAGCCTGGCTTCATCCCGCGCTATCGGCCAGAGGCACGTTTGCAACAATTCTATTCGGCGCTGACGGAAACGCAGATGTCGCTATTCCGGCGCGGCCCGTTTCGTGAGAATCTGCGCCAGTTATTCTCAACACGCGATGTCACTTGGGATCGGCGGGACCCCATGCCCTTCCTGACCATGACGGCAACGTCATGGCCCATCATCCGCATGGCCATGGCGCGCGGTGCCACCTTTGGTGAGGTCGCAACGCTTGATGTTGGCTGGTATGATTGAAGCATTTTCAAGCCAAGTAGCTTCACTTGGCGGCTCGGAAAATGCGACGAAACAAAAAATCTAGCCTCTGGCCCGCGGCACTCTAAAGGGCAGCATCAGCGCTTGCACCGCCAGATTATCAAAACGATTCAGCGCCAGGCTTTCATGTACCGCAACCGCATTCTGCCCCAAAAGCCGCGTGCGGATTTCGGATCGCGTATAAAACGGCGCATCCACCAAAGTGCGCACCAGCTCTGCCTTACCATCCTCAGACCGTGTCGGGCGCGGCACGCGCCAAAGTCCGGGCGGCATCATGGCCGGGGTGGGGATGGGCATATCCGAGACTTCTCCGGCGCGGTTCACATGCAAGGCCAATGACTGCGCTGATCCATCGCGGCGCGATGCATTGTACAAAATCGCCGTCGCTTCCGGCATGGGCGCGCGGCACCAATCCCAGAAACGGAAATCCTCCTCCAGCGGCGCAACACCGGTATTGGTGTCGAAATACGAAAGCCCGGACCAGCGCAGCGCGGGATTATCAAAAGCCACTTCAACGCGCGACCGCGGCGCGATGGGCTGCCAATGATGCCGCCCCGCGCCATCCAACCGAAAGGCCCGATGCGATAGCGCTTCGGGATAAAGCATCACGCGCCCGCGCAACTTACCAGGAACAGGGGCGGTTACTTCCGCAAGATCAACCACCAATTTGGTGCCATCCCAGCGCATGGCACTTGGCCCGATTTGCAGAAAATCAGCGCCGCGCCTCAGCGCCCCGCGCGGGCGATCCGTCATCGCCCAGCGTGCCGGCTTGCCGTAAAGCGCCACATGCATGCAGCAATGGTTCAGCGGATCACCGCCGCCACCGCGCCGCGCAAAGGCATACCAGGGGGAAAACACCGTGCCCAGAAAGGCAATGATGGTAATGCCATGCGCGCCATCATCGGAAAGCGCATCCAAATACCACCAGCGATAACCGCGCTCCGCCACGGGCAGGGTGAAATCCAACCCCGTGGCGTCCAAATTCTCATTCATTGCAAAAGCCGCCTTGTCACGCGGCCATTTCCGCCCGCATCGGCGCGCGGGTCAAGCCGGGCGGCGCGTACCGCCCGGCAGGCAGGCCTCAGGCCTTGCCCTTATAGACTTCGATCATCTGGCCAAGCAGCTTCAGCGCCTCATCCTTCGGGCGCTGGAAGGCATTGCGGCCAACAATGGACCCATTGCCACCACCGGCATGAATGGCGCGCGCTTCGGCAAGCAGCGCATCCGTGCCCTTAGCCTCACCGCCCGAGAATACCACCAGGCGACGGCCATTGAAGCAGGCCTGCACCACATGGCTGATGCGCTTAGTAAGGTCGCTGCCGTCAATCTTGCGCTCAATATAAACCTTCTTCGCGGCATCCAGGCTCAGCACATCGGTAGGCGGCTTCACCTTGATGATATGCGCGCCCATCAGCGCCGCCATGTGCGCGGCATAGGCGCAAATGTCGAAGGCGGTTTCGCCGTTCTTGTCCAGCATCGGTCCGCGTGGATAGGACCAGACCACCACGGCAAGCCCCGCCGCCTTGGCTTCTTCCGCCAATTCGCGAAGTTCTTCCATCATCTCGAACTGATACTCGGATGAAGGATAAATGGTGAAGCCAATCGCCGAACACCCAAGGCGGAGCGCGTCGGCCACACTGCCGGTCACTGCCTGATCCTTGGTGGTGGAAAGGCTATTGGATGAATTGACCTTCAGGATAGTCGGGATGGCACCCGCGAAGGTGGCCGCGCCGGCTTCAATCATGCCAAGCGGCGCGGCGTAGGCGTTGAGGCCCGCTTCAATCGCCAATTCGAAATGGTAATGCGGATCATAAGCAGCCGGATTGGGCGCGAAGGACCGCGCCGGGCCGTGTTCAAACCCCTGATCCACCGGCAGGATCACCATACGCCCCGTGCCGCCCAGCTTTCCTTCCATCAGGATGCGGGCGAGATTCGCCTTGGTGCCGGGGGTATCGCTTTCATACCAGGAGAGGATTTCCTTCACGCGGCGCGTCAGCTTCATCTTGCGATCCTTTTCGTTTCCTAATCGGCGGGTGCGGCGATAGCGCAGCCGGCATTGCCTGTCACGGGTGCGCTATGTCGGCGCTTCCTGTGGCGGTACTGTGGCGAAATACGCGGCTAGCGTCGCTTGATCACCCCGCCGGCGCGGATCAAGCGCGGCAAGGTCCAGCGCCGCTGGCCTCTCGCCAAGTATTTCGGCCCCGGCTTCCTCGGCGGCGCCAAGCACGCTGGCGCCTGCTGGGTGCCCCAGATCGAAAATCACCAGCTTGAACCCGGCGCGCAAGGCCGCCAGCGCGGCGCCGGGGGCGGCGGCGCAATCCAAAGCTGCGCTAAAGGGCACGCCTGGGTGGGTGGCAGCGGCCTGCTCCAAAACGCGCCTGAACCAGCCCGGTCCCGCATTCAGCGCGGCCCCGGGGGCAGAAAGCAGCAGCTGGGGCCGCCCAGCCGCCACCTGCAGCGCCCATTCCGCCTGCGCGCGCCCATGAACCACCACCGCGGGTAGCTTCAGAAACGCCTTTACCATTGACCCAGAGGCCTTTGCATGCCAAGCGTTTAGCCCTTAGGTCCTGTCGCGCCAAGGCGTTTGGAAAAGCATGAGCGAGCAGCAAGCTGACACAATGGATGCGGCGATGATCCGGCTGGAAGCAGCCCTGGATCGCCTCGACCGTGCTGTGGAGGCCCGCCGCGCTGCCGCCCCCCCCATCGAGGGTGATATGGTGCCAAAGGCTGCCGTGGCGGCCCTTGCTTCCCGGCTGGATCAGACCATTGCGCGGCTTCGCACCAGCCTGGATAAGGCTGACTGATGGCGCAGGTGACGGTTCGCATTGGCGGCTATGCCCATCCTGTAGCTTGCCAGGATGGCCAGGAAAAGCACCTGACCAACATGGCGGCCGAGGTGGATAAGCGCATCTCCGCCCTCAAGGCCATGGGTATCCAATTCGGTGAAACGCGGATGTTGCTGCTGGCCGCCTTGCAATTGGCCGATGAAGCAGTGGATTTGAAGGCCGAGAATGATGCGCTGAAAGCCGGTGGCGCCGTTGCCGCTGAAGCCCCTGCGCCCAACCCGGCGCTGGCGGATGGCTTGGTGCGGCTTGCTGAGAAGCTGGAAGCCATTGCCGCGCGGCTTGAGGAAGCCTAATTAGAAGCTGCGGGGCTGCCAGGTGCGCCAGGCAATTCATCCCCGGGGCCAATGCACATCCTCCGGGAACTGGCTCTGTCCGGACCGTGGTTCGGGTATCTGGTGCCCACCTGCTAACGCAGGCCTTGGGAGGATGATAGGCCAGCGGCCATGGTGGCTCCGCACCCTTTTTGCCGTCAGGAACCCCGCGTGACCGAGGCCGAAGCCGCCGCCCCATCGGATGTCGCCTTGCGGGACGCCAAGGCGGCAGCACGCAAGCTTGCGCGTGCAAAGCGGGCTGGCCTTGCTAGTCCCGAAGCACCAGCGCGCTTAGCGGAAGCCCTGCTGAGTGGATATGCCCCGCCCAAGGGCGCCATCATCGCTGGTTATTGGCCAATGGGGGGCGAGATGGACCCACGCCCCTTGATGCTGGCCTTGGCCTTACGCGGTCATGCCCTCGTTTTGCCAGTCACGCCGCCGCGCGGCCAGCCGCTCGCCTTTCGCGCCTGGGCGCCGGGCACGGCGTTGCGTGCTGGCCCCATGGGTACCTCGGAGCCCGCCGAAGGGGCGGCGCTTCGCCCCGATATCCTGCTCGTGCCGCTGTTGGCCTTTGACCGGGCCGGGAGGCGGCTTGGCTATGGCGGAGGCTATTATGACCGTACGCTCGCCGCGCTGCCGAGTGCAAAATCCATCGGCATCGCCTATGCGGGCCAGGAATTGCCCGAAGTGCCGGCGGGGCCGCAGGATATGCGCCTGCCCCTGATCGCCACCGAAGACAGCGTGATCATTTGTGGAGACCCGGCGTGAGGCTGCTTTTCCTTGGCGATATTGTTGGCCGCGCCGGGCGTGATGCCGTGACCTCAACCTTGCCGGGCCTGCGCGAAAAGCTCCGGCTCGATCTTGTGGTGGTGAATGCGGAAAACGCCTCCCACGGGTTTGGCTTGGCGCCGGAGATGGCGCGCGCTTTGTTCATCGCTGGTGCTGATGTGCTAACGCTTGGCAACCACGCCTGGGACCGCAAGGAAATCATCCCGTATATCGAGGGCGAAGCACGCCTGATCCGCCCGCTGAATTACCCGCCCGGCACGCCGGGGAAGGGCGCGGTGGTGGCGGTGCTGGCCGATGGCCGGCGCGCCTTGGTGTTGCAGGCCATGGGGCGGTTGTTCATGGAACCGCTGGATGACCCCTTCCGCGCCATTCAGGCGGAATTGGCGCAGCACACCCTTGGCCCGCAAGGCACGGTGCAAGCGATCATCATTGATTTCCATGCTGAGGCTTCATCGGAAAAACAGGCCATGGGCCATAGTTTCGATGGCCGCGCGAGCCTTGTGATTGGCACCCATACCCATGTGCCGACAGCCGATCATCGCATCCTGCCCGGCGGCACGGCGTTTCAGACCGATGCCGGCATGTGCGGCGATTATGATAGCGTGATCGGCATGCAAAAGGCCGGCGCTTCCATCCGCTTCTGGCGCAAAGTGCCGGCGGAACGCCTCGCACCAGCGGAAGCGGAAGCAACGATTTGCGGGCTATTTGTGGAAACGGATGACGCCACCGGGCTTGCGCGGCGTGTAGCACCTTTGCGCATTGGCGGCGGGTTGGAAGCTGTGCTGCCATTGGTCTGACAAGCTTTTAGTAAAGTGTCCCCGCAATGCGCGCCGGTGCGGAGGCATCATGCTTGGCGGGGTGCACCATGCCGCCAGTATGCGCAGCAATCATTTGCCCTGCGGTTGGCACGCTTGCCGGGCGCGGCACATCGCCCCACAGCCGCGACCGCACGATGGATTTCGCGCATTGCATATGAATTTCGCGTGGTCTGAGCAGGATCAGACTGGCCGGGGTTTTGCAGAGTTCCATAAACTGCGTACAAAGTTTCGGATCGGTAGTGATTCGCACCGCGCCATCCACGTGCAGCGCCTCGGCCACGCCGGGTATCAGGAAAAGCTGCACGGCATTCAGGTTTTCGACAATATCGCATAGCGCATCCAGCCGGTTATTGCCGCGCCGATCGGGTAGCGCGAGGTCACCATCATCAAGGCAGGTCACAAAGCTGGGCGCATCACGCCGTGGGTGGCATGCGGTCCATTACTGCCGCTGGGAGCCAGCACACAAAAAAGGGCTGGCGGCGATGGAGGCGCGCGCCGTTGCATCCAGCCGTGCGGCGACCTTTCTCAGCACCAGTTCGCGCGGGGCTTCATAATGTTGCGCGAGGGCTTCCAGGCTTGTGATGACGTAGTGGTCATGCAATATTAACCAGCGCATTTCGTTGTCCTTTCACCTGTGGATTTCCGATGCGTTGCATTTGAAGCAACGTTACCGGGTACTCGTACCTTCGGGATCCTTGGCAAAATTTGGAGGGTAAGAACGAAGGCCTCGCCTATGCCGGGAAGTCGTTTTGGAAGGCCATACCGATGACCCAAACAGACAAGAAGTCCGGAATCCAGCAAGGCCCGTTAGATGATCCTGTACCGAAGGAATTGCGGCGCAGATTGCTTGTTATCTCCCTCAGCGCCATCGGGGCCCATGTTCCGTTCCTTGCGTCTGCCCAGGAAGGAAGGCCACCAGTTACATTGGTGGTTACTGATCGGGACCCCGGCGATGGCCCTGGACGTGGCCGCGGCGGGACTCCTCCGGGCGGATCTGGCATCACCGATGCTGACCCAGGCGATGGGCCCGGCCGGGGTCGTGGTGGTGCCGCGGCGCGCTCCGGCGCTGGCATGACAGATCGTGATCCTGGCGACACACCAGGGCGTGGTCGCGGCGGGGCGGCGCGGTCAGGCGCTGGTGCTTCCGACTCCGATCCGGGTGACCGGCCAGGCCAGGGGCGGACAGGTCGTCGTAATACCGGCGTTTCAGATTCGGATCCGGGCGATGGGCCAGGCAATGGCCGGGGCAGTTCCGCGCGGAGTGGCAGTGGCGGTTCAGATTCCGATCCAGGTGACCGGCCAGGGCAGGGGCGGACAGGTCGCCGCAATACTGGCGTTTCAGATGCGGACCCAAGCGATGGGCCGGGCAATGGCCGGGGCGGCCCCGTGCAACGCCCGCCTTACACGGGCAACAAGAATCCTGGCGGTATTCGCGGCTGAGGCAATAAGCGGCGGGTGGCTTGGCGCCCGCCCCACCGGCCAGATATAAGCCGCTAAAGAGAGCAGTTCAGGCCGCGCCATGCCTTGCTGGCCTGAACTTGTTCGCCCATCAGCAACCCGAACCGTCTTTCGGCGCCTAAGGCGGTTGGAGGACGGGTCAACTCCAGTAAAGCGAGAGTTACGGCAATGGCCGGCCATTCCCATGCGAAAAACGTCATGCACCGCAAGACAGCCCAGGGGGCGAAGAAAGCCCAAGCCTTCGGCAAGCTTATCCGTGAAATCACGGTCTCGGCCAAAATCGGCTTGCCTGATCCGGCGGCCAATCCACGCCTGCGCGCCGCCGTGAAAGCCGCGCTGACGGCGAATATGACGCGCGACACGATTGACCGCGCCATCAAGCGCGCTTCCACCGCCGGGCAGGGGGAAGATTATGAGGAAGTGCGCTATGAAGGTTATGGCGCGCATGGCATCGCCATCATTGCCGAAGCGCTGACGGATAATCGTAACCGCACCGGCGGTGATCTGCGGTCCATGTTTGCCAAGAATGGTGGCGCGCTGGGGGAGACAAATTCGGTCGCCTTCCAATTCGAAAGGAAGGGCGTGCTACGCTACAAGCCTGATATCGCCTCAGCCGATGCCATGCTGGAAGCCGCGATTGAAGCGGGCGCGGAGGATGTGGAAAGCACCGAAGACGGCCATGAAATCTCAACCAGCGTGGAGGATTTCGCTGCGGTGCGCGATGCGCTGGAAGCGCGTTTCGGCACGGCGGAAGCGGCCAGGCTTGAATGGTGGTCCACCAATGACATCAAGCTGGATGAAGAACGGGCCAAGGATGTGATGAAGCTGCTCGATCTTCTGGATGATCACGATGACATCCAGAATATCTACGCCAATCTTGAGGTCGAATAGGCCGCGCGCGTGAACGTCGCCGCGATGGAAGCGCGCCTGCGTAGTAGTTTCGCCAAGCAGGGCCTGATGCGGCTTTTCGGCGCAGAGATGACGCGCATCGCGCCGGGGCAAGTGGAGATAAGTCTTGCGCCGAAGCCTGAGCTTTCGCAGCAGCATGGTTTTGTGCATGGCGGTGCGCTGACCGCCATTGCCGATAGTGCGGCGGGCTATGCCGCGCTCAGCCTGATGCCCGCCAATCGCGGCGTGCTGACGACCGAGATGAAAATCAATTTCCTCGCGCCGGCTGCGGGCGATCACATCATCGCGCGCGGCAAGGTGCTGAAGGCTGGGCGCACGCTTAGTCTGGTGCAGACGGAAATTTTTGCTGTTATGGCGGATCAGGAAAAGCTGATCGCCTTCCTGACCGCCACCTTCATGACTATGGAAAACCGCGATGGGATTGAGGACTAGCTCAAGCTTTATTTGATCGCATTTTCCGAGTCGCCAAGTGACTCCACTTGGCTTGAAAATGCTCACCTCATCGCGCCCTTCAGCACGATAGCGATCTCATCCAAAATCGCCGGATCATCAATGGTGGGCGGCACTGTATAGGGTTCGGCATCCGCGATTTTGCGCATGGTGGCGCGCAGGATTTTGCCGCTGCGGGTTTTGGGCAGGCGGGCGACCACCTTCGCATCCTTGAAGGCCGCAACAGGCCCGATCTTTTCGCGTACAAGCCCGATCAGCTCGCGCGCCAGTGTGTCCTCGGGCTTGTTCACGCCGGATTTCACCACCACCAGACCAAGCGGCACTTGCCCCTTCAGCGTATCGCGCACGCCAACCACGGCGCATTCGGCGATATCAGGGTGTGCGGCCAGCACTTCTTCCATCGCCCCTGTGGAAAGCCGATGCCCCGCGACATTGATGATATCATCGGTACGGCTCATCACCGAAACATAGCCCTGTTCATCAATCATCCCCGCATCGGCAGTGCTGTAATAGCCCGCAAAATGCGAAAGATAGGCTTCCTTGAAGCGATCATCAGCATTGTAGAGTGTCGGCAGCGCCGAGGGCGGCAAGGGCAGCTTCACCGCAAGGCTGCCGATCTGCCCGCGCGGGACGGGCTGCCCAGCCTCATCCAGCACCACCACATCATAGCCAGGTGCGGGCTTGCCCCCGGAACCTGCGCGGGTTGGGAATAGCCCCAGGCCACGGAAATTACCCGTGATGGTCCAGCCGGTTTCCGTCTGCCACCAATGATCCAGCACGGGTTTTTGCAAAAGGCGTTCCGACCAGGTGATGGTATCGGGATCGCAGCGCTCACCCGCCAGATAGAGCGCCTCCAGCTTCGACAGATCATATTTCTTCAGGAACACGCCTTCGGGGTCTTTCTTTTTGATGGCGCGAATAGCGGTGGGGGCGGTGAATAACAGCTTCACGCCATGATCGGCGCATACGCGCCAGAAGGTGCCGGGATCGGGCGTACCAACTGGCTTGCCTTCAAACAATACCGTGGTGCAGCCAGCCAGCAGCGGCGCGTAAACAATATAGGAATGCCCCACCACCCAGCCGACATCGGAAGCGGCCCAATACACATCGCCGGGCTTCATGCCGTAGACGAGTTCCATGGAATGATGAAGCGCCACCGCATGCCCGCCATTGTCGCGCAAAATTCCCTTGGGCTGTCCCGTAGTGCCTGAGGTATACAGGATATAAAGCGGATCAGTGGCGGCGACGGATACGCAGGCATGCGGCGCGGCGGCTGCTTCGGCCACAAGCAAATCCTCATCACGGCCGGGCGTCAGATCGCAGGGCGCTTCTGGCCGTTGCAGGATCAGCACGGATGATGGCTTGTGCGGCGAAAGCGCAATCGCCTCATCCAGCAGCGGCTTGTATTTCACGACGCGCCCTGGCTCCAGGCCGCAAGACGCGCTGATGATCGCCTTTGGCTTGGCATCAGCGATGCGGCTGGCAAGCTCCGCCGCCGCGAAGCCACCAAACACCACGGAATGCACGGCGCCAAGCCGCGCGGTCGCCAACATGGCAATCGCCGCTTCCGGCACCATGGGCATATAGATCACCACGCGATTACCCTTGGTAATCCCACGCGCGGCCAAGGCACCCGCCAGCTTCGCCACGCGGTTCTGCAATTCGGCATAGGTGATGCGCTGCACCTGCCCCGTCATCGGGCTGTCATAGATGATCGCATCCTGCTGCCCGCGCCCAGCGGCGACATGGCGGTCCACCGCATTGTGGCAGGTATTCAACGCCGCATCGGGAAACCAGCGACCATAAACCCCCATGGCGGCATCAAAGATGCGCTGGGGCGCGCGGTCCCAATCAATGCCCCGCGCGGCTTCCGCCCAGTAGGCTTCCGGGTCGCGCCGCCAGCGCGCATGGGTCGCGTCATATTGCGTGGCCTCGGACATGGTTTCCCCCTTGTTTCAGCAACGGCGTGGCTTGGGCCTTGCCGCCAAGGTGCCGCCTTGGCAGGGCACAGCGCAAGCCCTGGCGCGAACGACCCGCCGCGATGTGTGGAAAGGCACCGTCAATCCATGCGAGACTGTCGCCATGGCCCTGCCTCACCCAATCCTAAGCCAGCACGCCCGCACATGAGCGGCTTCCTCCGCCGTGCTTTTGGCGCGCTCGGTAATGGGCTGAAACCAGGCTTGCGCGAATTCCTGCGCGCACGGGCGCATTTCCACGCCGCACTCCCCGCTGGCCCGCTGATCGCGCAAAACTATGTGGTGTTTGACGTGGAGTCGACCGGGCTTGATGTCAGCGGCGGTGATCAGGTCATTGCGATCGGAGCCGTCCGGCTGCGCGATGGTGAGGCCCGCAAGAGTTTCACTACCCTGGTCAATCCCGCCCGTACCATCCCGCCCGCTTCCATCCGCTATCACGGCATTACCGATGCCATGGTGGCAGATGCGCCGCCGGCTGCCGAAGCGCTGGCGCGCTTTCAGGATTTCATCGGCGATGATGTGCTGGTCGCGCATAACGCCGGTTTCGACCGCGCATTGATCTTTGCCGAGGAGTTTCGCGGCGCGCCCGCCATCGGCAATCCTTTCCTTTGCAGCCTTATGACATCGCGTTGGTTGGATCCTGAGGAAGCGGATCATTCGCTCGATGGGCTTTGTGGCCGGGCAGGGATTGTGATTGGCGGGCGGCACCAGGCGCTTGGCGATGCGGAAGCCACTGCCGCACTTTGGGTCAGCCTGATTGCGCGTGCCGCGGCGCGCGGCGTGGATGATCTGGTGGAATTGGCGCGGCGCAGCCGCATGACCGCCGCCATGGCCGCGTCGGCAGAACATTTCTAAGCGCGCTTACTACCAAATCTCACCAGTAAAGCCTGCGAAGCTGGCGCGGGAAAAGCTGCGCACCGCCTTCAACGCCTCTCGCAATTCCTGCCGTGCGTCTTTGGACATAGGCGCCGTATCCACCAGATTGCCGGGGCGGTGGCCGGCAGCGTGATCTGCCAATTGTTGACGTAACACAACATCCAGCAGCAGGGCAAAGGCGGATTGCAGGGCGCCCGCCTCCCGCGCTGCGATGCTGCCACGCGCGGCCAGTGCCGCGATGCGCTGAGAGGTCCCCGTTTCGGTGACACCATCGCGCAGCGCCAAAAGCCGGGTTGCGGCCACCAAGGGCATCAGGCCATGCAGCTTCAAATCCGTCCGGCTGCCGGGGCCAGGCTCATCATCCGCAAAGCTGCCAAACAGCGTCAGCCCCACCTGCAAGCTACTGTTTTGCGCTGCCATGGCAGCAAGCCAGGCCGGGCGTGCCGCCAATAAGCCGGCCAGATATTGGCGGAGCTCAGCGGCCTCAGCCCCATCCCCCTCAGCCTGGCGGAAATCAAATACGATATCGCCGAATAGTAAGGCCGCACCGACCCGACGATTGGACCAGATGCCCATCTGATCCCGCCATTGCCGTGCCGTTTTCCGCCAGAGCGGATTGCGCGCCATGATCCCACCGGGGCAGAGCGGAAAGCCCGCCTGACCTATGCGCTGGTTGAAATCCTCGGTGAAGGGGCGGAACCAGGCATCCACTGCGTTGTGGTCCTGATCCGGGTAATCTTGCAGCAGCAGCCCATTATCCTGATCAGGCGTCAGCAGGCTTTCGCCCCGCCCAAGGCTGCCCATGACCAGCAGCGTGAAGGGCACCGGCGCAGCGCCATGATCGGCCAGTGTTTCCGCCAAAATCCGCCGATGCAGATCAAGGTTGATGCCATTGACCAACCGCACCACCGCAACGGCACTCAGCCCCTCGGCCAGCAGTGCGCGCGCAATGCCGGCCTGCGCGGCTTTGATGGCGGGGACATCGCCAGACAGCGCTTCAAGATGGGTGAGCAAGCCGCCGGAGGCAGCCGCCAAAGCCTCCGCCCGATGCAGCATACCAAGGCAGCGACCATCGGCATCGAGCACAGGCAAATGCCTGAGCCCATGCTGGCGCAGCAGCGCAATGGCGCGCCACAGGCCATCTTCCGGGGCGCAGGCAATCAGCGGCGCGGTCATGGCGGCGGCAAGTGGCGCGTCCGGCCCAAGCTGAAATACCACGCGGCGCGCGATATCCTGTTCGGTCAGAATGCCAATGGCGCGGCCTGCGCCATCCAGCACAAGAAGGGCCGACGCCCGCGCCGCAGCCATGGTGGCGATGGCGTGTGCCAAGGGCGTTTCGGCTGCCCGCGCGGGCGGCGCCGCACCCATGGCGGTGCTTGCCGGGCCGGTTAGTGCGGCGATGGGGGCATGGCCGGGTGTAGAGGTGTGCATGGCTAAGTTTAAGCCAAATCCGCCGAGCCAAGGCTTAAAAAAAGCGGCACCCTCATCAGGCGCCGCTTCCCGTAACGCAGCAGGGCAGGGCGGCAGCGCCGCCCCGACCGAGGCTTACTTGTCGTCTTCCGCGTAGATGTCGCGGTCTTTGGTTTCTGGCACAAAAAGGGTGCCGATCACCACCGTCATCAACGCGATCACGATCGGGTACCAAAGCCCGTAATAGACATCCCCCGTCTGCGCGATCATAGCAAAGCTTGTCGCCGGCAGCAGCCCGCCGAACCAGCCATTGCCGATGTGATAGGGCAGCGACATCGAGGTATAGCGAATGCGCGTCGGGAATAGTTCCACCAGCGCCGCTGCAATCGGCCCATAGACCATGGTCACATAGATCACGAGCAGCGTGAGCACCCCAATCAACACCGCCGGCTGTTCCCGGAAAATGTCAAAAGGTGAGGACATTTTCACGACCGAGGGGTTGGACGCGGCCGGATAACCCGCCGCCGTCAGCGCTGCCGCCAAATCTCGCGCAAAGGTCGGGCTATCGGCCATGATGGGCTGCTGGCCCTGGATATGCACGGCGGCAACTGTACCTGCCGGGGCGGCTTCAACATTGTAGTTCACCGAAGCACGCGCCAGCGCGGCCTTGGCAATGTCGCAAGGTGCGGTGAAGCGCGCCGTACCTGTTGGGTTGAACTGGAAGGAACAGCCCGCCGTATCCGTCACCACCCGCACCGCAATGGTTTGGTGCGCCTTGTGCAGATCAGGATTGGCTTCCGCGCTCAGCAGCTTGAACAGAGGGAAATAAGTCAGTGCCGCGATCAGGCAGCCACCCAGGATGATCGGCTTGCGGCCAATCCTATCGGACAGCCAGCCGAACAGCACGAAGCCACCCGACCCCAGCAGCAACGACCAGGCAATGAGCATGTTGGTGGTGAAGCTATCCACCTTCAGCACCTGGCCCAGGAAGAACAGCGCGTAGAACTGGCCCGTATACCAAACCACCGCCTGACCGGCGACGAGGCCGAGCAGCGCAAACAACGCCACCTTGGCATTCTTCCACTGGAAGAAGGCTTCGGAAATTGGCGCCTTGGAATGCTTGCCTTCCGCCTTCATCTTCTGGAAGGCAGGGCTTTCTTCCATCTGCAGGCGGATCCAGACGGAAATGCCCAGCAGCAGAATGGAAAGCAGGAAGGGCACGCGCCAACCCCAGGCCTTGAAGGCATCCGGGCCGACCGCAAGCTGCGTGAACAGAATCACGAGCAGCGACAGGAACAGACCCGCGGTTGCGGTGATCTGAATGAAGCTGGTGTAGAAACCGCGCCGGCCATGCGGGGCGTGTTCGGCAACATAGGTCGCCGCACCGCCGTATTCACCACCCAAAGCCAAGCCTTGCAGCAGGCGCAGGATGATCAGGACAACAGGTGCGATAATGCCGATCTGATCCGATGTGGGCAGAATACCAACCACGAAGGTGGAAGCACCCATGATCAGAATGGTGATCAGGAAGGTATATTTGCGCCCGACCAGATCGCCGAGGCGGCCGAACACCAGCGCGCCGAAGGGGCGCACCAGGAAGCCGGCCGCAAAGGCGATCAGCGCAAAGATATTGCGCGTGGTTTCGGGGTATTGGCTGAAGAAGTTCGCGCCGATAACAGCCGCGAGCGACCCGTAGAGGTAGAAATCATACCATTCGAAGACGGTACCGAGGGAGGAGGCAACAATGACCTTCCTCTCTTCACGGGTCATTGGCCGCGGCTCAACCGCGCCGCCCGCTGATGTTGCACTCATAACCGACGCCTTCCTTTCTTCGTTCATTTTTGGCTCCCGACAGCCTGAATAGGCGTGTTGGTGTGCCAGGACGCTCATCTCACCCGTGCGGAGGCTGCCGACACGCTCACAAGGCATTGGCGCCGCGCCGCAATTGCAGACGTGCGTTTGATGCTTGGGAATTTATAGTTTCGCAACAAAAAATTCAGCTTAACGCAAAAAAACACAGAAAATTTCCGTAATATTACTGTTTTTACAGAAAATAGATGAATTAATTTTCACATTTATCCATCACAAATATAGGTGAAAATTCCTGTCGCGGTTTCACTTTCCCCAAAGCCTGTAGCGTAGCAACGAGAAGATAAGAGTGAGAGTACGTGCCACGCCGAACCTCAGGGCGGGGCGGGGGGGCTGCCCTTCAGCCGCGCCGAAAGCCCGCCGGGATCAAAGCCACGCTCCATTTCCTGTTGCGTTGAAAGGATATGAAAGCGCAAGGCGCCGCGAATGGACGGGCCTTCGCCCTTGCGTTGATCTGGGTGGATCGGCAAGGTCGCGAAAAGCGGCGCTTCGGCAAGCAAGGGCAGGGTTCTGGCGTCATGAGGAGCGGCCAATTGTAGTCGGGCAAGATGGCCGGGGAGGGCAATGAGGCTTGCCTCGAAAGCGTCCTTTTCTGCCTCGGGCGGCGCTTCCTCTGCCATGAAGCCTGCATACAGTGCCACAAGGCATTCCAACAAAAGCTCCTCCTGCCCAGGCCAGAGCGGCCGCAGCCAAGCCTCGGCCAGGGCCACTACATCGCTTTGCGCTGCCAGGAAAACCTGCCAGCGGCAGTGGTTTAGCGCGGCCATGAAGTCAGCATTACCAAAGAAGTCTTTCTCATTTCGCCCGATCTTGACCCGGCAGTAATCCAGCACCGTCTTCTGCGCGACGAAGGCGCCCTGCCGGTGCAAAAACGATCCAAAATCAATTGGTTTATCAGAAGCCCGGCGGCCCAGAAGCTGGCGGAGGAAACGCATCAGGATGGAAAATCCTTAAAAAAGATTGTTGCGGGTAAGTTACTCACATGTTATCGGCACCGATGAATCGGGCTGTCAAATACCCGAATCAGGCCATGCGAGTCGTGGCCGGGGCAGGTCAAACAGGTCGTTCTGTAAAGGGTGACCATTGGAGGAGGCGAGTGAATGCCATTGGTTGAATCTGGGGGCGCGCCGTCGAATACGGAAGCGCCCGCGGTGGATAAAGCCACCGCCAAGGCCCATTGGGCCAAAACTTCCAGCCTGATGCTGCTTGTTCTTGGCATTTGGTTCGTTGCAAGTTTTGTCGTGCATATTTTTGCCCCTTCACTCAACAACATCCGTATTCTCGGCTTCCCCGTTGGCTTTTACATGGCCGCGCAGGGTAGCCTTATCATCTTCGTCGTAGCGCTCTTCTGGTTCGGTAAGCGCCAGAATGAGATCGACGAAGAATTCGGCGTGCAGGAGGATTGATCCCATGAGCGGTGCCTCCAAGGAAAAAGACCCCTTTATCGCCTCACTTAGCAAGATTTATGCCGGCTATACGGGTGGTTTTGCGGCTTTCGTGATCCTGATCGCCATTCTTGAACAGATGGGCGTGCCGGATCGTATTCTCGGATATCTTTTCGTCGGCCTTACCATCGGTGTGTATGCCTATATCGGCATCATCAGCCGCACCCAGGCCGTGGCGGAATACTACGTCGCCGGCCGGCGCGTTCCCGCCATTTACAACGGTATGGCGACCGGTTCCGACTGGATGTCTGCCGCAAGCTTCATCGGCATGGCGGGCAGCCTTTACGCCCTTGGCTATGGCGGCTTGGCCTTCATCCTGGGTTGGACCGGCGGCTACATGCTGGTGGCCATTCTGCTGGCGCCATACCTGCGTAAATTCGGCCAATATACCGTGCCGGACTTCCTGGGCGCGCGGTTTGGCGGCAATGCGGCCCGACTGATTGGCGTTGTTGTTCTGATCACCGCGTCCTTCGTCTACGTCGTGGCGCAGATCGTGGGTGTCGGCATCATCACGCAGCGCTTCCTGGATGTGTCCTTCGGCATTGCGGTGTTCGTGGGCCTTGCGGGCATTCTGGTCTGCTCCATGTTGGGCGGTATGCGCGCCGTTACCTGGACGCAGGTCGCGCAGTATATTGTGCTCATTATCGCTTATCTGATCCCGGCCTTCCTGATGTCGGCCAAGGTCACGGGCGTACCGCTGCCGCAGCTTATGTATGGCTTCGCGCTGGAACGCATTGCGGAGTTGGAAAACGGCTTCCGTGCTGCGGGCATGACCCCGCCGCCTGGCGTGACCGGGTGGCATAGCGCGCCCTTCATTGGAGCGAATGGGCAATTCTCGATGCCGGCGGCGATCAATTGGTTCGCGCTGGTCTTCTGCCTGATGGTCGGCACGGCTGCGCTGCCGCACATCCTGATGCGCTACTTCACGACGCCTTCCGTGAAGGAAGCGCGCCAATCCGTGGCTTGGTCGCTGTTCTTCATCTTCCTCCTGTACTTCACGGCGCCCGCCTATGCGGCCTTCGCGAAGGTAGAAATTTACCAGAACATCATCGGTCAGCCGATCGCGAGCCTGCCGGACTGGATCAAGAACTGGCAGATCGTCTCTCCCTATGGGGTGCCTTGGATTAATATCGTGGACGTCAACCGCGATGGCATCCTGCAATGGAATGAATTCCGCATCCATCCGGACGTGGTTGTGCTGGCCACACCGGAAATCGCGGGCCTGCCTTATGTGATCGCGGGTCTGGTGGCGGCGGGTGGTTTGGCTGCGGCGCTTTCCACCGCCGATGGTCTGCTTCTCGCGCTCGCAAACGCGCTGTCGCATGACGTGTATTATAAGATGATTGACCGCAACGCGCCGACCGCACGCCGGCTGATTGTCTCGCGCGTCTTGCTGCTGGCCGTGGCGGTGGCTGCCGCCTGGACAGCGGGTAATGCCGGGGCGGATATTCTGTTCCTGGTCGCCTGGGCCTTCTCAATCGCTGCCGCCGGGCTATTTGCGGCGCTGGTGATGGGAGTTTGGTACAAGAAAACTACGAATACAGCTGCTGTTGTGGGCATGGCCGTCGGCTATGTGGTCACCTTCGGCTACATGATCCATTCGGAATGGTTCGGGATGGATTTTGTCCAGCTCTTTGGATCCAAGGATGCGATCATTGCCGCAGCGCGGCAGGTCGGCAGCATCAATCAGAACTTCACCTCGCCTGAATTGCGGGCGGAAGCGGCAGCCATTCTGGCCAATACTGCAGCGGTGAAGGATGGCGCCCTTGCGTGGCTCGGTAACATCTGGGGCAGCCCGATGACGACCGATACCGTAGTGCTTCGCAATCGGGTGACCGGGCGCATGTGGGGGATTGGCAGCATTTCCGCCGGTATCTTCGGCGTGCCGATTTCCTTCCTGGTCATCTATGTGGTTTCGCAATTCACCGCGGCGCCAAGCCAGGCGATGCAGGATTTCATTGATGATATCCGCATTCCGAAGGGTGGCGTGCGTCTCGCTGACAAGCGCGACGCGGTGGAGTAACCAAAGCGCCGAATTGGCGTGATGTTTTGGGGCGGTTGCGGTAACGCAGCCGCCCTATCATTTAGGACTTGGTCCGTGAGGGGGGCGTCGCTGAAGCGGTAGATCAGTCGCCGAAACCAAGCTATGGCATGGTCCGTCAGGGCAGTTCGCAGTATAGATACGCATGGAAAGCAATTTCATCCTCGGCTACCTGCCCTTTTGGGTGGTGACCTATTTACTGGCGCTGACCGCCTGGGGCTGCCTTGGGCGTTTCATGATGCAATTCTTCATGACGCCGGCGAATAGCAATTACATCTGGCGCGGGTTTCAGATGCTGACCGGCTGGGCGGTCTGGACCGCCGAGAGGTTGGTGCCTTCCTATGTCTCACCGCCTTTTCTGCCTTTGGTTGCGGCCTTTTGGCTTTTCGCGGTGCGGATGATCTTTGGCTTGATCATGGTCGGGCTTGGCTATGCACCGCGCATCAGCCCAGCAGGGGCGGGGTAGTCGCCATGTTTACCCCGCAAAGCCTTTTCGTCGCGACGGTCGCGACCTGTCTGTTGAATGGCATGATCAGTCCAACTCTGCCGGTGGTCTGGCATCTCTATCCCGTCTGGCTGCCGGAGCTTTTGCCGCCAACGAAGGAGGTTGTCTATTACGGCGCTTCCCTGATTGTCTCCACCGCAACCCTGCTCCTCTCGGCTGTGCCGGCGGCGATTTCGGAGCGGCTTGGCCTTAGCTTGGACAGGGCGATGATGGTCTGGTTCGGGACGGCGCTTTTGCTGGTGCTACTAGGCTTGGGCTGAGACTGACTTCACGTAACTGCGCCTTTCCAGCCAATCCCAAGCCGGGCTAGGCATTCAGCGCGGCACCTAGATACATCGGGTGCCCGCGCATGAGGGCCAGGGCTTGGAACGGCTTGAGGCAATGGCTGATCTGGTCATCCGGCGCGCTGTCGGCTTTGCGGGCTTGGCCATTCTGCTGGTCGTGCTCTCACTTTCCTTCCAGCTTGCGCTGGCGCTGCGTTCTGGCGCCATGCTGGTGACGCTGCTCTGGCTGATCTTGCTGCTGAAGCTTGTTTATTTGCCAAGCCAGGATATGCGCCATAGCGAGCTTTGGCTGATGGTAGCGGAACGCCATTCCCCGGATGCGTTGCGCATGCAGGCGGCGATGCGCATGGCCTTCGGAAACCGGCTGCGCTGGCATGCCGATAGGATCGGCGCCTTCGCAATCAGTCTTTGGGGGGTGTATCTGCTGGTGAGTATCGTGACCTGAATCAGGCTTCGGTCAGCCGAAACTGGCGCTCACCTTGCCAATCCCGGTGAAGCGTGCGGTCAGGCGTAGGCCGGCCTTCAGCCCCAGCACCGGCGCGCCAAGCCCGGCCACCACCAGCACGGCACCCGCGGGCAAACCGCCCAGCCGGCGCGCCTCGGTTGCAGCTTGTGCGAACGCGGCGTGCAGATCGCAGGGCTTTCCCTGTGACCTGCCGTCACCCTCAACCAGCGCAACCCGGCTTGGCCCTTCCGGGACTGGCCGGCGCTTGCCAAGCACCAGTAATCCAAGCCCGGCCAGATCCGCGATTTCCGCGAAACGATCCGCAGGCCCCTGGGTGAAGCGGCTGGCGCTTACATCAAGTGCCGGGTGGATCGCGATGATGTCAGGCGGGGTTGTCGCTTCTGGTTCCAGCGCAGCACCCAGCACGCCAAGCAAAGCGGCCGAGGCACGGCCATGGCGCATGATCTCCAGCGATATCCCCGCGCCATCATCCAGAAAGCGTGCTTCCAACATTGGCCCGGCAATCAGGCTCCCATCCGCCGCCGGGACCAGCCGCACACCACAAGGCGCGAAGCCAAGCCGCGCGAGGGCGCCGCCCGCCACTTCCTCGGCGTCATCCTGATTGGTCGGCGTGATTTCATCCGGCAGCGGCGCCAGTGGATTGCCGGTTTCAAATGCTTCGGCCAGATAGCGGACTGCGCGAGAGATTGGGTCCTGGTCCATGGCGCTAATCCGGGATTTTCAACGCTTCATCCTCCTGGAAGCCGCCTTCGGGCGGAACATCCAATTGGACCGGGGTGCCGCTCACGGGCGTTGAGCCATAAAGCTGCTCGGGCAACCAAGTCACCAGCCCTGGGAAGGCATAGATCATCAGCATGCACATGATGACGATGTAGATGAAGGGCATGCAGCCCTTGAAGATATCCTCCAGCCGGACATGCTTCGGCGCCACCCCCTTCAGGTAAAATGCCGCCATGGCAACGGGCGGCGACAGGAAGGAGGTTTGCAGGTTCAACGCGACCATCACACCGAAGAACAACGGATCAACGCCGAAATCATCCAATAGCGGCAGGAAGATCGGCACGAAAATCACGATGATTTCCGTCCATTCCAGCGGCCAACCCAGGATGAAAATCAGCAACTGGGCCAGGATCATGAAGGTAAAGGTATTAAGCGGCAAGGATTTGAAGAATTGCTCCACCAGATCCTGCCCGCCAAGGTAGCCAAAGACCGAGGAGAAAATCGCACTACCCACAAACAACCAACACACCATGGCGGAGGTGCGCGCGGTCAGGAACACGCTTTCCTTGAGCTTGGCGAAGGAGAATGACCGATAAGCGATGGCGAGGATGATGGACCCAAGGCTACCCATAGCCGCGGCTTCGGATGGCGTCGCAAGCCCCATCAGAATGGCGCCGAGCACCATGGCAATCAGCGCGGCAAGCGGGATGAAGGATGTCATCAACGACAGCGCGATCTGGCTGAAGGGGATATTCACTTCTTCGGGCGGCAGGCGGGGCGCCACTTCCGGCTTCACGATGGCGATGCCCATGGCATAAAGAATATAGAGCGCGGCGAGCATGACGCCCGGGATGAAGGCGGCGGCGTATAACTGCACCACGGAAACGCCCGCGGTCGCGCCAAACAGGATCAGCATGATGGAAGGCGGGATCAGAATACCAAGGCAGCCCCCCGCCGCCACCACGCCAGACGCCAGCTTCACATCATAACCGGCGCGCAACATGGCGGGGAAAGCAAGTAAGCCCATAAGGGTCACAACGGCACCAACGATCCCGGTTGCAGTCGCAAAAAGCGCACAGGTAGCGAGGGTGGCGACAGCAAGTGATCCTGGAATATTGCCGCTTGCCATCTGCAAGGATCGGAATAGCCGGTCCAAGATATTGGCGCGTTCAATGATATAACCCATGAACACAAAAAGCGGCACGCTGATCAGCACATCATTCGACATGACCGCATAGGTGCGCTGCACCAGCAGATCAAAAATGCGTTCCTGCATGCCAAGATAGCCAAAGAACAAGCCCATCGCCATCAATGTGAAGGCGATTGGGAAGCCCAGCATGATGAAGAACAGAAAGAGAAAGAGCTGCGTGAGCCCGAGCATCCCATCGGTCATGGCGCGTCAGCCCTTCTTTGGCGTGTCTAAGGGGATCTGGCCGGAAGCGGCCATGCGGCGGGCCAATTCCTCGGGGTCCTGTTCGGCAGCGGCGGCAAGGATTTGCTGTTCCAGTTCTTCCACATCCGAAAGCCGCTTCGGCCATTCGCCGGCGCGAACGCATTGAATGCAGCGCACCACTTCCACAATGCCTTGCAGCAGCAACAGCACGCCAACAATCGGGATCAGCAGCTTGAAGGGCCAGATGACCGGGCCGGTTGGGCTGAACATGGACCTTTCATTCTGCGCCAGGCTTTGCGCAAAGAAGGTCCAGCCGGAAATCATGAAAGCAAAGATCGCCGGGAAAAAGAACAGGATGTAAAGCACCAGATCAAACTTGGCCTGGGTTTCAGGCTTGAAATTCCGATAAAGAAAATCACCCCGCACATGCCCATTGCGGGACAGCGCATAGGCACCAGCCATCATGAACAGCGTGCCATAGAGCATATAGGAAGTGTCATAGGCCCAAGTGGTCGGCGCGCGGAAGGCGTAGCGCATGACCACTTCATAGGTCACCACAAAGGTCAGTACGAGGATGCTCCAGGCGAAGGTCTGTCCGACCAGGGTACTGAAGCGATCAATGCCAAGAAGCAGTCGCTGCATGATGCGGGCTTTCGATTATTGCCCCAGCAGAAAGGGGCATCAAAAAGGGTGCGGGCCGAAACCCGCACCCAATTACAAAACATCAGCGCGCGGCGAAGAAGTGATTGTAGGAAATCACTGGGCTCGCCTCGTAGCGCAGGAAGAAGCTGCCAACGCGGCGGCACCACTCACGCTGGCTGTCGCAAACCTTCTTGAAGAAAGGCCCGGCGGCGGGGGAGGTGGCATCGCCTTCATACTTCTCAACAACGCGATTCCAGGCGGCAAGCTGCGCGTCCAGCACGGGGCGCGGCGTCTGGCGTACCTGCACGCCCTGCTGCTGGCCCATGGCAAGCAGATCGCGCGAATAGCGATCCTGTAGCTTCCAGGACATATCCGCCGAAGCGCTTTCGGAAGCGAATTTGATGATCGCCTGATGCTCAGCCGGCAGGGCAGCGAACTTCGCCTTATTGAACAGCACTTCGAAGCTTTCCGTGCGCTGATGGAAGGACTGGATCATGTAGACCTTCGCCACATCCGGGAAGCCAAGCACGCGGTCTGACGACGGGTTGTTGAACTCCGCCCCGTCAATCACGCCGCGTTCCAGTGCAGGCACGATTTCACCGCCAGGCAGCGATACCACCGCCGCGCCGAGTTCCGCGAACAAATCAGCCGCCAGGCCGACTGTGCGATACTTCAGGCCGCGAATCTGCTCCGGCCGCTCAATCGGGTTCTTGAACCAGCCAAGCGGCTGGGTCGGCATCGGACCCGTCATGAAGGAAACGACATTGACCTTCACATGGTCATTCAGCAACTCGTTATAGAGCGCTTCGCCGCCGCCATAATGATACCAGCCGAGCAGCTGGTTGGCATCGCCAAACCAGGGCGGGGAAGTGCCGAACAACGAAAACGCCTTGTTCTTGCCGAACCAATAGGCCGGCACGCCATGGCCGCCATCAAGTGTCCCGGCGCTGACCGCATCCAGCAACTGGAAGGCACCAACCACGGCGCCGGCGGCGAGCAATTCAAGGCGCAGCCGCCCGCCTGCCATGTCATTCACGCGGCGGACGAAATCACCAGCGAATTCATGGAAAACATCGCGCTGCGGCCAGGTGGACTGAAAGCGCAGCGTGGTGGTCTGCGCGCGGCTCACATTGGGGGTGGCGAGGACTGCAACGCCCGCCCCCGTGGCGGCGGCCGCCTTCAAAAAACCGCGACGCGCGGGCGCTTCGGTGGTGGAACCGATCATGTGCTTCTCCCTTTATGATGCCCCCCGGCAGGCTGGGGCTGATCTTCACAGGGCCGTGACATATGGGCGACGGGGCGCTGGCGCAATGTTTTTTTGCAACGCGGACTAAGTCGCCTAGCTATTTGGTCACAAAGGCCTTTTCCACCACATAGCTACCCGGGGCGTTATTGGACCCTTCCACAAAGCCGCGCGCTTCCAGCAGGGCCTTGCAATCGCGGTTCATCGCCTCAGACCCGCAAAGCATGACCCGGTCATGGGCGGGGTCCAGCGCTGGCAGGGCAAGATCGGCAAAAATCCGGCCCGATTCGATCAAATCCGTGATGCGGCCCTGGGTCGGGAAGGGTTCCCGCGTCACAGATGGATAGTAGCGAAGTTTCCCGGCGATGATCTCGCCCAAGAATTCATGCTGCGCCAATTCGCGCTCAAACATCTCCCGATAGGCAAGCTCAGCCACCTGCCGCACGGTATGGGCCACCACAACGGTGCCGTAGCGTTCATAGACATCAGGCTCGCGCGTCAGACTTAGGAAGGGGGCAAGCCCGGTGCCGGTAGCAAGCATCCACAGGGTGCGGCCCGGCCGCAGATTATCCGTCACCAGCGTGCCGGTGGGCTTGCGGCCAATAAGCACCGTGTCGCCGGGCTTGATGTGTTGCAGGCGCGATGTGAGCGGCCCGTTCTGCACCTTGATAGACAGAAACTCCAATTCCTCATCCCAGGTGGGGCTTGCCATGGAATAGGCGCGCACCAGCGGCTTGCCTTCCACCATCAGGCCGATCATGGCGAATTCGCCGGCGCGGAAGCGAAGGGCCGTGTCGCGTGTGCAGCGGAACGAAAACAGCCGATCCGTCCAATGATGCACATGCGTGACCTTTTCCCCGAAATAGGCAGCGGGGATGGCGGGGGCGGGGGAGGGTGCCGTAATCATGGATGCTGTTTTGCGGCGGCGCGGCGCGGCGCGCAACCGGCAATCATGGCTTGCATCCCACGCGCCGGACGTTTCTTCTGGCGCCATGGAAAACCTGCCCGAAGGCGTCCCCTGGGACCCCGCCACCAATCCCCCGCTCGGCCCGCTGGTAGATGCGACACCGCGCCCCTTGCCGGCGCGCATTGCCCATAAGGGGCAATCCGTTGATCTGGAACCTCTCCATATCCGTCATGCCGAGGATTTGTGGCGCGCGGCGGAACGCGACACCAGCGGCGAGACTTGGGCCTATATGGGCTATGGGCCGTTTCGTGATGCGGCGGCCATGCGCGCCCATGTCGCTTCCTTCGCGGTCACGCATGACCCAATCGCCTGGGCCATTCGCCCCCATCGGACCGGCACGGCGGATGGCTGGCTGACGCTAATGCAGATTGCCCCCGCCCATGCGGATATCGAGATCGGCAATATCTGGTTCTCACCCCGGATGCAGCGGACGCGGGCGGCGACGGAAGCGATGTTTCTGCTGATGCGCCACGCCCTGGATGATCTGGGCTATCGGCGCTTGGTGTGGAAATGCAACGCGCTGAATATGCCATCGCGCCGGGCCGCGGCGCGGCTTGGCTTCATCTATGAAGGCACGCATCGCGCCCATTTGGTGGTGAAGGGCAGACGGCGAGACACGGCTTGGTTTTCCATCATCACTGAGGAATGGCCACGCCGGCGCGATGCCATTGCCGCCTGGCTGGATGCCGCCAATTTCGGCCCGGATGGCCGCCCGCGCCAGTCCCTCGCCAGTTTTCGCGAAGACGATGTGTGATGGGCTTGCACTGTCCGAAAAATGACTAGACTTTCATGACTTGAGTGTTATCCTCTGGCCATAAAAGTGGAGTGCTACACATGACCATTACCCCAAGTCTTGGAGAGATTGGCTGCTGGGCGCTGATTTTTGCGGGCGTCGCCTATTTCGTGGCGAAGCGCTTTGGCGAACCCGCAGCCTTTGTTGCGGCTGGCATTGCGGCGCTGACCGTGAAGGCGGCTTTGCTCGATCTCACCTGATCAATAAGGCGCCGGACTTCCTTGCAGGAGGCCAGGTTGCCGATTTCCAAGCCTGATGTGTCGGGACCGGCCTGCCCCCGTGTCCCGCTTTTTTTGCCCTTGCCTCTGCCATGCCCCCGTCGCAGTTTGCAGCGGATCTTTTGCAAGGGGAGCTTGGCATGACCGAAGATAGCGTTGGTGCCTTCATTCCAGGTGAGCGTACCAGGCGCCCGGGTGCCGTTTCTGGCCCGCTGGCGGGGCTCAGCTTTGCCGCCAAGGATTTGTTTGATGTGGCCGGCACCGTGACCGGCTATGGCAATCCCGACTGGGCGAGGACGCATGCCCCGGCCACACGCGATGCGCTGGTGATTACGCAGCTTTTGCAGGCGGGTGCCTCGCTTGCCGGCAAGACCAAGACGGTTGAATTGGCCTATGGCCTGACCGGCGAGAATGTCTGGCAGGGCACGCCGAAAAACCCTGCTGCGCCGGACCGTTTCCCCGGTGGGTCATCCTGCGGTTCTGCTGCGGCTGTGGGGGCGGGCTTGGTGGATTTCGCTATGGGGTCGGATACAGGCGGCTCCGTGCGCATCCCCGCTTCCTATTGCGGGGTCTTTGGTATCCGTCCCAGCTGGGGTGCGGTTAGCTTGGCCGGCGCCTGCCCGCTGGGGCCGGATTACGACACGGCTGGCTGGTTCGCCCAAAGCGCCACCATGCTGCGCCGCGTGGGTGAAGTGCTGCTGCCACCAGGCGGCGCTGGCGCGCTTGGTCCACTGATTTCCGTTGCCGAAGCCTGGGCCAACGCGGAACCAGAAACTGTCGCGGCGCTGACGCCCGCCTTGAAGGCAGCCGAAGCGCTGTTTGGCCCCGCCCTTGTCACGCATGTGGCGCCCGAGGGCCTTGATGCCTTCTACGAACATTTCCGCTGTGCCCAGGCTGAGCAGGCTTGGACCGCACTCGGCCCCTGGATTGCCGCGACCAATCCGAAATTCGGCCCTGGCGTGAAGGAGCGTTTTGACGCCGCCGCCGCGATGGACCCGGCGAAATCCGCCGCCGGCCGCGCCTTCCGCCGCGTGGCGCAGGCGCGTTTTCACGCGCTGCTCGGCGGTGGCGCGTTGATGATCTACCCCACTTCCCCTGCACCGGCGCCGCTTTTGGCTTCATCGCTCGCTGAACAAAACAAGGTGCGCGAACGCACGATGGGGGTGACTGCTTTTGCTGGCTTCTGCGGCCTGCCCGAAGTGAGCATCCCCGCAGGCAAGGTGACGGGCGCGCCGGTTGGGCTTTCGCTGGTGGGCGCACCAGGGCGCGACCGCGCCGTGCTGGCGGCGGCTGAAGCACTGGCGGCATCCCTCGGCATCGGGTGTTGAGCCATGCGGATTCGCGACGCAACCGCTGCTGATCTGCCCGCCATCACCGCGATCTATGCGCATCACGTGCTGCATGGCGCCGGCACGTTTGAAGAAGTGCCACCCGATGAGGCCGATATGGCCGCGCGCATGAAAAAAGTGCTGGCTGGGCCAGGCAATGTCTGGCTGGTTGCGGAAGATGAGGCCGGCAGGGTTAGCGCCTATGCCTATTACAGCGCTTTCCGGGAGCGTTCAGCCTATCGCTACACCGTCGAGAATTCGATCTATGTGCGCGACGATGTACGCGGCCAAGGTGTGGGTAAGGCGCTGGTGGCCGAATTGATCGCGCGTGCGGAAGCGGCGGGCTTTCGGCAAATGCTGGCGGTGATTGGCGATTCGGAAAATGTGGGGTCAATCGGCCTGCATGTCTCGCTCGGCTTCAAGCATATCGGCACCATGCGCGCGGTTGGCATGAAATTCGGCCGCTGGGTGGATGTTGTGACAATGCAGCGCAGCCTGGGTGAGGGCGAGAAGACGATGCCGGCTGATTGAGGGCGAGGGTGGCGCTTTGGCGCAAGGTCGAGCGTAGCAGCTTCGACATGCCGCTCCCTAAATCGCCAACCGAAACCGCGCGTTGCTGGCTTGGTCTTCGCGCAGCGTGCGCCTGATCGCCTCCGCAGTTTCAGCGCTGCGGGGCAGGGCGGCGATGGCGGTGAACCAGGGGAATTCGCCCCGCACCCGGCCAAGAAATAGTCGGTCCAGCGCTTCCGCCACCGGCCCGCGCGCGCCGCAGCAGGCGCAGGCCGGCACATGTGCGCCTTCCAGTGTGAAGACCGCCATGGCGGGTGCCGAGCCATCGACCGGCGCCTCGGCAAGCAAAGCCATCCCGCGCGCTGGGGTTTCACCGGGCGTTAGGAGGTGGACGGGTATGCGGGCGTCAAGCGACCAAACCATGATAGAAGCCTAAATGAGTGGCCGATGTAGCGCTCCGGTGATTCGACCTTTGCACAGAAGACACTAGACATAAGAATATGTTTATGTCTATTTAAATTCTATGCAGGATGTTCTGTCCCAATTGCGCGGCGCGGCGGAGCCGACACGCCTCAGGCTGCTGGCGCTTTGCGCGCGTGGCGCCTGGTGCGTCACGGAATTGGTGGCGATTCTGGGCCAATCCCAGCCCCGGCTTTCGCGCCATTTGAAACTTTTGGTCGAAGCCGGGCTGCTGACCCGCACGCCTGAGGGCGCCAATGCCTGGTTCCAAATGGCGCCCGAGGCTGATCTGGCCCGCCATATCCTGGCCCGCCTGCCGGAATCGGACCCTTTGCTGGCGGCTGATCGCCGCGCCGCCGCACGGCTGGCAGCGGAACGGGCGCGCATCGCATCCGACAGTTTCCGCAGCCACGGCGCCGATTGGGATGAAACCCGCGCCCTTGGCCTGCCGACCGAGGCGATTGAAACCGCGCTTTTGGATACCCTGCCGGGGCCGCGCCTTGGGCGCTTGCTCGATATCGGCTGTGGTACGGGCGGGGTGCTGGAACGCTTGGCGCCGCGCATTGATGAGGGGCTAGGCATTGATGCGTCCCGCGAGATGCTGGCCTTGGCGCGCAGCCGCCTGACGGAACGCGGCCTTGCGCATATTTCGGTGCGGCAGGCGGATATGTATCGGCTGCCCTTGCCCGATGCGGGTTTCGATGCCGTCACGCTGCATATGGTGCTGCATTACGCGGAAGACCCGGCAGCCGCTTTGGCCGAAGCCGCGCGCATTTTGCGCCCCGGCGGGCGGCTGCTGATCCTTGACCTGGCGCCGCATGACCGCGCTGATTTGCTGACACGCTATGCGCATCGCTGGCCAGGTTTCGATGATGCCGCGATGGCGGGCTGGCTTGGCGGGGCGGGCTGCACCGCGCCGCGTGTCAGCACCATCCCTGCTGGCCTTTCGCTCAAGCTTTGGTCAGCCGAACGCCTGCCGCTTTCTGTTTCCACCCCCGTTTCCTGAAGGTTTCCCCATGGCGCGCCCGCATCTTCTTGACGCCCTTCGTGACCGCGTTTTGCTGTGTGATGGCGGCATGGGCAGCCGCGTGCAGGCCATGGCGCTTGAAGTGGATCGTGATTACTGGGGCAAGGAAAACTGCACGGAGGTGTTGAACCTTTCACGCCCCGATATCGTGCGCGATATCCATCGCGGCTATTACGAAGCGGGCGCCGATATGGTGCTGACCAATAGCTTCGGCGGTTCGCCGATCACGCTCGGCGAATTCGAATTGGAAGACCGCGCATTTGAGATCAACAAGCTTTCCGTGGAATTGGCGCGCGAAGCGGCGGAGAGCTTCGCCGATGGCCGGCATCGTTGGGTGGTGGGCGATATCGGGCCCGGCACCAAGCTGCCAAGCCTTGGTAACATCACCTATGACGCGCTTGAAGCTGCGTTGGTGGAACAATGCCGTGGTTTGATCGCGGGTGGCGCGGATGCGCTGCTGACGGAAACCAATCAGGACACCTTGTTCATCAAGGCCGCCGTGAATGCCGCGAAAATCGCGCGCAAGGCAACGGGTTCCGATATTCCGATTTTCGTCCAGGTTACCGTGGAAACCACCGGCACGCTGCTGGTCGGCCCCGATATCGCTGCTGCCACCACGGTGGTGCATGCGCTGGATGTGCCGCTGATGGGGCTCAATTGCGCCACCGGCCCCCAGGAAATGGCGGAGCATGTGCGCTGGCTGTCGCAAAACTGGCCGGGGTTGATTTCCTGCCAGCCCAATGCTGGCCTGCCGGAATTGGTGGATGGCAAAACCCATTACCCGCTCGGCGCGGAAGAACTCGCGGCCTGGATGGAACGCTTTGTTGTAGAGGATGGCCTGAATCTGATCGGCGGCTGCTGCGGCACCTCAACCCCGCATATCACAGCGCTTGATGCCATGCTGCGCAAGCTTGGCGGTGCCGCGCATCGCCCGGCGCCAATCAAGCGCAAATTCCATTGGGTGCCATCGGTTGCCTCACTCTATACTGCAACGGCGCTCCGTCAGGAGAATTCCTATTTCTCCATCGGTGAACGCTGCAATGCCAATGGATCGAAGGCCTGGCGCGAACGTCAGGCAGGGGGCGATTGGGATGGCTGCGTTGCCATGGGCCGTGAGCAGATGGCCGAGGGTGCAAACAGCCTTGATATCTGCACCGCCTTTGTCGGCCGCGATGAAATGGCAGAAATGAGCGAAGTGATCCGCCGCTTCACCAGCAGCGTGAATGGCCCGCTGGTGATCGATTCTACCGAAACCCCGGTGATTGAAGCAGCGCTCAAGCTGCATGGCGGCAAGCCCATCATCAATTCGATCAATTTCGAAGAAGGCGAGAAAGCAGCCGAAGACCGCATGATCCTGGCGCGGAAATTCGGTGCGTCGGTGATTGCGCTGACCATTGACGAGGTCGGCATGGCGAAGACCGCCGAAGATAAGCTTAGGATCGCGCGCCGCCTGGTGGAATTCGCCTGCGACAAGCACGGGCTGCCGCAATCAGACCTCATGATTGACCCGCTGACCTTTACGGTTGCGACCGGCAATGAGGATGACCGCAAGCTTGGTCTTTGGACGCTTGAGGGCATTCGCATGATCCGGGATGCATTTCCCGATATTCAGATCATCCTTGGGCTTTCCAACATTTCCTTTGGGCTCAATCCCGCCGCGCGGCATGTGCTGAACAGCGTCTTCCTGGATCACGCCGTGAAGGCCGGCATGACGGGGGCGATTGTCCATGTCTCCAAGATCAAGCCGCTCCATCAGATCCCGCCCGAGGAAGTGAAGGTTGCGGAAGATTTGATCTATGATCGCCGCACGGAGGACTATGACCCGCTACAAAAAATGCTGGAGCTTTTCGCCGGCCGCAAGGCCGCCGATGCCACGGCAAAGAAGCGCGCGGAGACGGTGGAAGGGCGCCTCAAGGACCGGATCATTGATGGCGACCGCAAGGGGCTGGATGATGAATTGGCCGATGCTTTGGCCAAGGGCATCGCACCGCTTTCCATCATCAATGACATTCTGCTGGATGGCATGAAGGTGGTGGGCGAGCTGTTCGGCGCCGGCAAGATGCAGCTTCCCTTCGTACTGCAATCGGCCGAGACAATGAAGGCCGCCGTTGCCTATCTGGAACCCTATATGGAAAGGGTGGAAGGCCAGGAAAAAGGCACCATCGTGCTCGGCACCGTGAAGGGCGATGTGCATGATATCGGCAAGAATCTAGTGGATATCATCCTGACCAATAACGGCTATCGCGTGGTCAATCTGGGCATCAAGGTGCCGCTGACGGAAATTGTCGCAGCGGCACGCGAACACAAGGCGCATGCGATTGGCATGTCGGGGTTGCTTGTCAAATCAACCGTGGTGATGCGCGAAAATCTGGAAGAAATGTCGCGCCAGGGCGTGGATATTCCCGTGCTGTTGGGCGGTGCGGCGTTGACGCGCAATTACGTGGAAGATGATTGCGTGCGCGCCTATGCTTCCGGCCGTGTTGCCTATGCGCGCGATGCCTTTGATGGCCTGCATCTGATGGACAAGGTCATGGGTAATGGCTTTGATGATTATCTGGCCGCGCTGCAAACCAAGCGTTCCGGCAAGGCGCGCAATGAAAAGCGCACCCTTGGCACCGCGGACCCGCGCGGTTTTGCGCCGGTTGATGTGAAATACGCGCAAACCCGCCGTCGGCGCGTCGCCGCCGAAAGCGCCGTGCCGACGCCGCCCTTCTTGGGGGCGCGCGTACTGGAAGCCGCGCCCAAGGCGCTGGTGCCCTTCATCAATGAACGCAGCCTCTATCAATTCCAATGGGGCTTCCGGAAGGCGGGGCGTTCGCTTGAAGATTTCCTCGGCTGGGCCAAGCAGGAATTGCGCCCAGTGCTGAAGCGCATGCTGGCACTTGCGGAACAACAGGATATCCTGAAACCTCAAGCGATCTATGGCTATTGGAAATGCGCGGGCCAGGGCAATGATCTGATCCTGTTTGCCGAAGATGGCGTCACGGAAGTCTGCCGCTTCAATATGCCGCGTCAGCCCAAGGATGACGGCGATTGCATCGCGGATTTCGTGCGTGATGTGGATGATGGGCCCAATGCGCGTGATGTGATCGGCCTGCAGGTGGTCACTGTCGGCCAAAAGGCATCGGATATCGCGCGCGTTTGGTTTGAGGAAAACCGGTATCAGGATTACCTATATCTGCATGGGCTTTCGGTTGAAATGGCGGAAGCGCTGGCTGAATATGTCCATAAGCGCATCCGCGCCGAATTGGGCTTTGCGGCCGAGGATGATCGCGATATCGAAAAAATGCTCCAGCAGGGCTATCGCGGCGGGCGCTATTCCTTCGGCTATCCGGCCTGCCCGAAGCTGGAAGATCAGCAAGGCTTGCTCAAGCTTTTGGACGCTGAGCGGATTGGCGTGTCGCTCAGCGATGAATGGCAGCTCCATCCTGAACAATCCACCAGCGCCATTGTGCTGCATCACCCGCGGGCCAAGTACTTCTCGGTCTAGCCCTGACGGGCTAAACCCCCTCCATGGTTGAAACCCGGCATTCTAACGCCGCGCAATTGGCTGCCTTCAGTGTGGCCATTGCTGTGGCGGTTCTCGCACTCAAGGCGATTGCCTGGTGGGTTACGGGATCGGTCGCGCTTTACGCCGATGCTTTGGAAAGCATCGTGAATGTTGCCGCAGCTATGGCCGCGCTGCTGGCGGTGCGGCTATCCGCCCTGCCGGCGGATGCGAACCACCCTTATGGGCATGCCAAGGTTGAATATTTCTCGGCCGTCTTGGAAGGCGCGCTGATCATTGTTGCTGCACTGCTGATTCTGCACGAAGCCTGGGCGGCTTATCTGGCGCCGCGCGTGCCGGATCAGGTGGGCATCGGGCTTGCGGTATCTGCGGTGGCGAGTGGTGTGAATGCCGCCTGGGCACTTTTTCTGGGACGACGGGGCAGGGCCTTACGCTCCCCTGCGCTGATGGCAGATGCACGGCATTTATGGGCGGATGTGGTGACATCCGTGGGCGTGCTGATCGGCGTTGGGCTGGTCGCGCTGACGGGGATTTTATGGCTTGATCCGCTGCTGGCGGCGCTGACGGCGGTGAATATTCTGATTTCTGGCGGGCGTTTGCTGCGCGAAAGTGTCGGCGGGCTCATGGATGAAGCCGTGCCGCCGGCCACCATGGAACGCATCCGCCGCATTGTGGCCGAACAGGCATCCGGCGCGATTGAGGCGCATGATTTACGTTCCCGCCATGCGGGGCGGCATACTTTTCTGGAATTCCATCTGGTAGTGCCGGGCGATATGCGCGTCAGTGAAAGCCATGAGATTTGCGACCGGATCGAAGCTGCGCTGAAAGCGGAGCTTGAAGGTGCAATCATCACCATTCATGTCGAACCCGAAGGCAAGGCGAAGCAGCAGGGGGTGCCGGTGCTGTGAGGTCAGCGCCGCGCGGCTTTGGGCTGTTTGCGTCGGTTACGCTGCATGGGTTGCTCGCAACGCTGCTGATCCTGTGGCCGGCGGCGGAACATCTTTCCGGTGACTTGGCGGAAGCACAGGGTATTGCGGTGATTTATGAAGGCGCGCCGGAAATTGGGATGGCGAAATCCCCCGCCGCCCCACCCGAACTTACTGCCGTGCCGCCGGCGCCAGAAGTGCCGCCGCCGCCGCCGCCGCCCGGCATCGCTGCGGTGCCGCCACCACCGCCAGTGATGGCCGCGGTACCCGCGCCGCCTGCGCCACCGCCCCCCGCAGCCTTGGCAGCGCCGATCCTGCTGCCGCCACCGGCGCCGGTTGAGGAAGCCCGGCCGCAAGTCGCGGAAGCACAGCCCACGCCGGAAGCGGAACAGCTGCGGCAGGTCGCCGACGCGCCAGCAGCAGCGCCGGTACGCCGCCCACCGCAGCGGGCAAGCGCGACGCAGCCAGCGCCCCAACCGGTGCGGCTGAATGCCGCCTTGCAGGGGATGGAAAGCTTCAGCCTGGAAGGCCGCGTGGCACCGCCAGAAGCGCTGGATGCCGCGCGCAACCGCCGCCCTGCCTATCCGGAGATCAGCCGTCGGCGCGGGCAGGAAGGAACAGTGCTGCTGGAATTGAGCGTGGACGCGAATGGCAGAGTTGCGGAGGTGCGGATTGTGGAAAGCTCTGGCTTCAGCGCGCTTGATACGGCAGCCACGGAAGCGCTGCGCGATTGGCGCTTTCGCCCGGCGCAGCGCGCGGGACTACCGGTTGCGGCCAGCATCACCACTGCGGTGCATTTCCGCCTTGAAACCGCGCGGCGCTGAGGCGATGTGACGCTTTTGCAAGGATTGAATGATGGTCAAGCTTGATGTGATCACCACGCGTGGTGGTGATGGCGGGGAAACCTCGCTCGGTGATGGGGCGCGGGTGCGCAAGGATGCGCTGCGCGTTGAAGCCTATGGCACGGTCGATGAGGCGAATGCCGCAATCGGCGTGCTGCGTTTGCATGCGCGCGAAGACGCGGAAGCCGATGCGATGCTGGCGCGTATCCAGAACGATCTTTTCGATATTGGCGCTGATCTTTGCGTGCCCGGGGAAGCGGGCGCGCGGCTGCGCGTTGCCGATACGCAATCGGCGCGGCTGGAAGCGGAATTGGCCGCGATGAATGGGCAAATGCCCGCGCTGAAATCCTTTGTCCTGCCAGGCGGCACACCAGGCGCTGCTGCGGCGCATGTCGCGCGCACCGTGGCGCGCCGCGCGGAACGCCTGGTGGTGGCGCTGGCGGCAGAGGAGGAAGTGAACCCTGCCGTGATCCGCTATTTGAACCGGCTATCGGATCATCTTTTCGTGCTTGCGCGGCGGCTCAATGGCAATGGCGCTGGCGATGTGCTGTGGGTGCCGGGGGCGACAAGGGGGTGAGCCCTCGTCGCCCACACGGTTTCAGAAAACGCCGCGCATGCCGAGGATGGCGCTACGGCCTGGAATGACGAAACCATTGGCCGGTTCATAGCGCCGATTGCCAAGGTTGCGCGCTTCGATGAAGGTGGTGATTTGCTGCGTGACGGGCAGGGACGCGGTCATGTTGAAGACAAATCCTTCATCATTGTAGCCATTGGAACCAAAACCGGCATTATCGGGATAGATGTAATCCCATTGCCTGCCGACATAAATGAACTCAGGCGCGATGATCAGCCGCGCATTCGGCACATCCACCCAATCCACCTTGGGCGCGATACGCGGCGATAGGCTAGCGCTATTGCGTGGACGGCGGGCGAGGGGCTTGTCCTTCTCCTCATCCAATGTTTCCTGCACGGTCCAGGCGGCCCGCATGGAAAAACTGTCTGAGGCGCGCCAATTCACGCCGAATTCGCCACCCTTGATGCGTGCTTTCGCAACATTCTCGTAGCTGGAGAAATTGGCGTTTTCCGTGATCAGATTACGAATGCGGCTTTCGAAATAAAGCGCTGAGAGCGTCAGATTCTTGCTGATATCGGTTTCAATACCGGCTTCCCAGGCGGTTGCGTTTTCAGGTCGCAAATCGGGATTGCCGCGGAAACTCCCGTAAAGCGAAGCCGATGCGCCGTAGCGTTCATACAGCGCTGGCGCGCGATAGGCAGTGCCGCCTGAGGCACGCAGGCGTGAGGCAATTTCAGGTAAGGCCAGCACGCCACCCAATCGCCAGGTGGTGGCGCCATCAAAGCCATCCGGCGCGTCCTGCCGCAGCGCGGTGGTGATATCCAGCCTTTCCCAGAGGCGGTGCTGCGTGCCGATATAGGCGAAGCCATTTTGTTGCGTCTTGTCTACGCTGGCGGAATAAGGGCCATAAGCGCCATCACTCTGGGTGCGGCTTATGGCGGATTCTCTTTCGGTGCCTAAGCCAAAAATCAGATTATTGTCGGTGAAGCCGCCAAGCGCGGGAAGCCGTAGTGTATTGTCCCAGGCAAACCTTTCCCGGCGACCGCGATAATATTCATCGGTGGTTTCAATATCGGTACCATCAGGCCAATTCGTGTAGCGCCGCCGATCCTGACTTGCGGAGAGCGTGAAGCCGGTGGTCCAATCGCCGCCGAATAATTCCGTAGCGCTACGCAGAAAGCCCATCCAATTGCGATCATCCGCGCTGTAATTGGGATCATCGCGTGGCACATTATCCTGGCCAAAACGGTTTTCCCGCGTGATCACCAAGCCATCCAGTCGCGTCCGACCGAGAACGCTGGCCGGCGCGGTTTCGCCGATATTCACGCCAGCGCGTGCGGTGATCACACCGGATCGCAAGCCATCCCGTTCGCCCTGATTATTGTAGAATCTTGGCGCCACCGCGTTTGAACCGCGTGTTGAAAGGCTCTGCCCCGTCACGCCGTAATCCGTATTGCCGATGGTGCCAGCCACACCTGCCACGCCGCGCGCCGTGTAATTGCTTCCGCCGGCAAGTTCCCCATAGGGCTGAGCCTGCCGATCAGCGGGCGCACGGCGCGTGATCAGATTGATCACACCACCAATCGCCGCCGTGCCATAAATCGCGGAAACCGGGCCGCGCACGACTTCAATGCGTTCAATATCGCCGAGCAGCGTATTGCCGAAATTAAAAGCGCCGCTTGGGTGGCTGGCATCATTCATCGGTACGCCATCGCGTAAAACCAACACGTGATTCGAATTGGTGCCGCGCATGAAGCCCGATGTCACTTGCCCCATGCCGCCGCTGGGCACGATGTTGAAGCCAGGCACGCTCACCAGCGCATCAGCCAGCGTGACATAGCCGCGTTCTTCGATGATCTGCCGATCAATCACCGTGGTCGCGGCCGGCAGGCGTTCCTGCGGCGTGGGTATCCTTGTTGCTGTGACAACAGTTTCGGGAAGGCTTGCCGTTTGCGCCCAGGCCGGGGTGAGTGGGGCAAGCGCCAATAATACGAGAATCCGGTGTTTCATCCGGCATTCCTCCGCGCATAGGTATCAACGCACCCCAAAGCCTTGCGGCCCTGGGGCATTTCCTACGCTGTTCGCAGACGGAGATGCGCGGGCGCGCCCGCACAGCTTTGGTCCGTTGCATCGGTGCACCCCGCCCGATACGCGCGAGACAACTATGCAGCGGCCGGTCTCCTGGCTCGCGACCCGGAGGATATCCTCCTCTCTGCCCGCCTTCTCGCGTTTGCACGCAATGGCTCATGGGCAGATATGGTCGCCTACAGTTGCGGGGGCAGCCGCGGATTGGCGGTGGGTTTCACCGTCTCGCGCGTTCCCGTTTCAGCCCTTTCGGGCCACCGAAGCATGAGCAAAAGCTAGTCAGATTTGAGCGATTTGTCTAGGAAAATTGACACTCAAAACACGTAACCCAGCGCTTCAATACCGAACCAGACAATGGCGAGCAGCACGCCGGTTGCGAAAATATTGGCGAGTATCGTCGTAACAATACCAATCCCCACCACCTTGCTGTCATTTTCCACCACGCCAAGCGACATGACGATGGTGCCGAATGCGGGTGGGCCATTCGTACCGGGCCCCGGCAGGATCAGCATCAGCGCCGCATAGGCAGTCAGCCAGCCCACCACCTTATCCGCCGTGTTATTGGTGAAGGGCCCGGGGCGTGGCCTGACATAACGTTCCACCCGAGCCAGTAATTTGGAGGAACCGCTCGAAAGCCGCATCACATCAGTCCGCTTCAGGCTTTGCCGCGCGATGAAGGCAGGCAGCTTCGGCTGGCGAAAACCAAGCCCCATCTGTACGCCCAAAATCAACATAGGTGTACCGAAGATTGAAGCCATGCCAGGCAAAAGCCCCGGTAGGCAAAGCAGCAAAATCAACAGGCCAAAGGCGCGGTCGCCAAACGCCTCGGCCATTTCGCCAAGGGTGATGCGTTCGCCCGGGCAACGTTCCACCACCTCCGCAATCAGGCGGGAAATGGGCGCATTCTGATGATTGCCGGCAATCGGGGGCAGGGCGTCGTCCATGGGGGGGGCTGAGGGCGTCCTGGGTTTGGGGTTACCGGAGCCAGTTACATAGCGTGCCGCTGGCCGGGTTCAACTTACCTTTGATAAAACTTGCCGCAAGCGGGAACCACCCAGCTTGGGTGGCCCCAGAAAATAGCGAATTACCGGCCCTGGAAGGCGGGTTTGCGCTTTTCCATGAAAGCCTTGCGGCCTTCCTTGTAATCCGCGCTGTCAAAACAAGCGTTCAAATCAGCCTGGATCGCCGCCATGTCACGTTCTGCCCGGTCCTGCAAAACCGCCTGCACGGTGCGCTTATTGGCATAAAGCGACAGTGGCGCGTTCTGCGCCAAGGTTGCGGTCAGCCTGGCCACTTCCCCGGCCAGCGCATCCGCCGGCACCAGCTTATTGATCAGGCCAACCCTTTCGGCTTCCCGGCCGTCAAAGCGTTCCCCTGTCATCAAGATCATATGGGCATGGGCGGGGCCGACGAGCGAGACAAGGTGCTTCACCATGTCAAAGCCATAAGCGATGCCAAGTTTCGCCGCCGGAATGCCGAATTGGCTACCTTCGGCCGCGATGCGGATATCGCAGGACATGGCAATGCCAAGCCCGCCGCCCATGCAAAAGCCACGGATTTCAGCGATGACAGGCTTGGCATAGGTGGCAAGCTTCAAGCGCCCGACGGCGGTCCGCTGACCATATTCCTTCTGTGCATCGGCATCCGAACGGATTTTATCAAATTGGCTGATATCAGCGCCTGAGACGAAAGCCTTATCGCCCGCGCCAGTCAGCACCACGCAGCGGACAGATGCATCCGCCGTGAACACATCCAAAGCCTGGCCCATGCCATCCCACATCGCAACCGACATGGCATTGCGCTTTTCCGGCTGGTTGAAGGTAATGCGGCCAACGCCGTCCTTGATTTCGGCAAGTATCTTGCCGTCTGCGAATTCCATCTGACTTATCCCTCGCTGATCACGCCAAGTGCGCGCAATTGTTCAATCTCCGCCGCGCCATAGCCGGCTTGTTGCAGAATTTCGGCGGAATGCTCGCCAAGCCTGGGGGGGATGCGCCGCACGCTGCTTTCAATCCCCTGCATATTGATCGCGGTGCCGACGATATGGGTCAGGCCGCGCTTGGGCGTGGTCATCGGCAGCGCCATGGCCAGATGCTTCACCTGCGGGTCTTCAAACACCTGGTCCACGCGGTTGATCGGGCCGCAGGGAATGCCAATGCGTTCCAGCAGATCAATCCAAAACTCACTCGGCTTGGTGCTGGTCACTGCGCCGATAGTTTCATTGAGCCGCGCGCGATCAGCGCTGCGGCCCTTCAGCGTCTTCCATTCCTCAACCTCCAGCCAATCCTTCCTGCCCAGGGCTTCCGCGAATTGCACCCACATCTTCGGTGAAGACGCCGCGATATTGATTGGCTTATCGGCCGTCGGGAAAACGCCCATCGGGATATTCACCGGGTGGTCATTGCCAGCCTGGCCTGGAATTTCACCATCCATCAGCCAGCGCGCCGCTTGCAGGTCCAGCATGAAGACCATGGCTTCCAGCAAGCTGGTATGCACATAGCGGCCCTTGCCGGTTTTCTCCCGCTGGAACAGCGCCATCATGACGGCCAGCGCCAGCAGATTGCCCGCCGTCAAATCCACAAAGGGAATGCCCGCGCGCATCGGCCCGCGGCCTGGTTCGCCGGTAATGGTCATCATCCCGCCCATGCCCTGGGCAATCTGATCCACCCCGGCGCGTTCCCCATAAGGCCCGGTCTGCCCAAAGCCCGAGATGGAGGCATAGATCAGCCGCGGATTGATCCCCTTCAGATCATCATAGGCAATGCCAAGCCGGTGCTTCACCTTCACGCGCATATTCTCAACCAGCACATCGGCATTTGCGGCGAGCTTCATTAGAGCTGCCTTGCCTTCCGGTGATTTCAGATTGAGCGCGATGGACCGCTTATTGCGATGCAAATTCTGGAAATCATACCCCTCGCGGTCGCCGCCAAAGCCATCGGCATTGGCCGGCGGTTCCACCCGGATCACCTCTGCCCCCCAATCGGCCAAATGGCGCACGCAGGTGGGGCCGGCGCGGGCCAGTGTCAGGTCCAGTACACGCACGCCGGCCAGCGGCAGGGCGGCTTCAGCGGCAAGTTTGGTGTCCATCGGGCTTTCGGGCATGTCATTCCTCCGTCCCGGCGAGAGTAGGTCGAGCAGGGAAGGAGGGCTAGAGGGGCGCCTTCAGCCTATCTCAGGCATTCAAAAAACCCGGATTCCTGATCCAACTGACCATATTCCTTGGCTCGGAAATCATAGCGGGAGACGATGCCAACCACCTTGCCATTGCGCACAATGGGCAAATGCCGGAACCCGCCATCGGTCATCATATGCAGCGCATCCATGGCGTTGCCTTCGGGCGGTAGGCAGATCGGGTGGCGCGTCATGGCCTCGCCCAGGCGGATTTCGGTGCTTTCCTTGCCATGGGACAGGAAATGCACCGCATCCCGGCCAGTGAAGATGCCAAGCAGCCGGCCTTCGGGGTCCGTGACCAGCACCGCGCCCACACGCCGGCGATGCATGGCGGCGCAAGCTTCCTGCACGGTCGCATCCGGCCCCATGGTCAAGGGGTGCTGGTCGCGCACTATTTCACCCATGCTGCGTTCCCGCATGGCTTCCTCCTGTCTTGAAGCGGCAACATAACGAAATCTCAGGGCGATTTGCTTGACCCAACGCAAGTTTGATGGGGTGAAGCGGAAGGCCGCCTGTGGCAATCTGTCGCCATGCAGCGCGTTGATCTTGCCCTGGTGCTGGCCGTGGATGCCTCATCTTCGGTGGACCGCGAAGAATTCGACCTGATGATTGGCGGCTATGCCGCGGCCTTCCGGGATATGGAGATTGCCCATGCCCTGCTTGCTGGACCCGTGGGGGCTGCCGCGCTTGCCATGCTGATCTGGTCCGGCGAGGGCGCGCAAGAAATCGCCATCCCTTGGCGCATGCTGACCACCCCCGCCGATGTGGCCGCGCTGGCGGAGGAGATTGAAGAATTGCCCCGGCTGGTGCCGCCCGGCGCAACTGCGCTGGGGGAGGGGATGGCGGCGGCGCTCGCCCTTTTCGCCTCAGGCCCGCAACTGGCGCAGCGGATGGTTTTGGATGTCTCGGGCGATGGCGCGCATAATCAGGGCCGCCCACCCGGGCCGATCCGCGATATCGGTGTACAGGCGGGCATTACCATCAATGCGCTGGCTGTCTTGAATGAGGAGCCTGACCTGATGACACATTACGCTGCTGAGGTGATCGGCGGCCCCGGTGCCTTTGTCATGCATTGCCAGGATTATGGGGCCTTCGCCGCTGCCATTCGGGAAAAGCTGCGGCGTGAAATTGCGGGGGTTTTCATCGTCTGATGGGTCTGGCATGGCTTTGCTTATGATGCTGCTTATTCCCGGTCCCGTGCAGACCCGCCCTGAAACACGCGCCGCCATGGCCCAGGATATCGCGCCCTGGGATCACGGCTTTCGCCCGACCTATGCGCGCATCCGTGAGCGTGTGCGCGCCATTGCGGGTGGCATCGCCAGGGAGCATGTGACCCTGCCGCTACAAGGCTGCGGGCACTTCATGATGGAAGCGGCCATTCGCAGCCTGGTGCCGCCGGATGGGAAGCTGCTGATCCCGATGAATGGTTCCTATGCATCGCGCATGGAACGCATTGCGCGTGAGATCGGGCGCGACGTGGTGACACTTGATCTGCCCGATACGCGCGGCGCGCGGGAAGAAGATATCGCCCCGGTGCTGGCCGCTGATCCGGCGATCAGCCATGTGTCCTTTGTTTATAGCGAAACGGGCAGCGGCATTGTGAATGATGCGGCGGGCATTGGGCGCGCGGTGCGCAAGGCCGGGCGGCGCATGATCATGGATGCGGTTTCGGCCTTTGGCGCGCTGCCCTTCAACCTGGCTGAGCATCCCGAATGCGATGCGCTGATGTTCACATCCGGCAAATGCCTGGAAGGCATGCCGGGCATTGGCTTTGCCGTGGCGCGGATTGATAGCATTAAGGCGCGGGCAGGGCAGGCAGGGTCCTGGTGCTTTGATCTGGCCGATGTGCTGACCCATGCGGAACGCGCGGGCTTTGGTTCCTTCCGCTTCACCCCGCCGGTGCAGGCCTTGGCGGCTTTTGATGTCGCGCTTGATTTGTTTGATGCCGAAGGCGGGCAGGCCGCGCGGTATGCAAGGTATCGCGCCAATGCCGATACGCTTTACGATGGCTTTATCGCCATGGGCATCAAGCCCTATGTGACCAAGTCAGAGCAGGGGCCGATCATTGTGACGGTGCATCAGCCCGCCGATCCGCGCTTTGATTTCCCGCGCTATGTGGAAGCGCTGAAGGCGCGCGGTGTGCTGATCAGCAATTTCTGGAACACGGCTGAACCCACCATGCGCATTGGTGCGATTGGCGCGCTGACGCCGGAAGATATGCAGCGCGCCCTTGCGGTATTCCGTGAAACTCTGGCTGAGGCCTTGCCGGCGGCAGCATGAAGGTTTTCATCGCAACCCCCACCATTGCCAGCACCATGCAGGTGGAAACCACGCTTTCCATTGTGCGTATGCTCAATGAACTGCGCGATGCCGGGCATTGGGCGGATTGGTTCAATTATGATGGCGCTTATGTCACGCGCGCGCGCCATCTTCTGGTCAGCATGTTTCTGGCGCGAACTGATTTCACCCATTTGCTTTTTCTTGATTCCGATATTGGCGTGCCTTCAGGCGCCATCACGCGGCTATTGCGCACAGGGCAGGAAGTGATTGGCCTTGCCTGCCCGCTGCGGCATTTTGAAATCGCACGTTTCGCGGAAGCCGCGCGTGATGCGCCGGAAGGCCCACCGGACCTTGCCAGGTTGAATGCCTTGTCACGGCAATTCAATATTGAACCGGATGCGGCGGACCCAGTGATTCGCAATGGCTTGTTACGTGTCAATCGGATTGGCTTTGGCTGCATCATGATCGCGCGCAGCGCTTTCGAGAAACTGATCGCGAGCGGTGGCGTGGCGCGCCACAAATCCGGAAGCTTCCGCCAATTGGGCGGAGATGGCGAGTATTGGGGCTTCTTTGATGAAATGAACCTGCCTGATGGGTTTATTTCTGAAGACTACGCCTTTTGCCGCCGCTGGCTTGATCTGCCGGGTGCGGCCATTTGGGCGCTGACAGATATGCCGGTGGCCCATGTTGGCGCCTATGCGCATCGCGCTGCGTATTTGGACCGGTTTCGCCCGCCGCGGCCTTGACAGCACTGGCCTGCCATGGCGTTGCGGTTACTACACGCCAGGGGAGAAGCTGGGATGGCCACTGATCTTGATATTGCGCGCGCCGCAACGCTGAAGCCGATTGCCGAAATCGCCGCACGTGCCGGCATTCCGGCAGATGCGCTGGAACCCTACGGCAAATACAAGGCGAAGATCGGGCTGGATTTCATTGGCGCCCAGGCGGACCGCCCCGATGGCGCGCTGGTGCTGGTGACCGGCATCAACCCAACCCCGGCCGGTGAGGGAAAAACCACCACCACGGTTGGCCTGGGTGACGCGCTGAATGCGCTTGGCACGCGCACCATGATTTGCCTGCGCGAACCATCCCTTGGCCCCTGCTTTGGCGTGAAGGGTGGGGCGACAGGTGGCGGCTATGCCCAGGTGCTGCCGATGGAAGACATCAACCTGCATTTCACCGGCGATTTCCACGCCATCACCAGCGCCAATAATTTGCTGGCGGCGATGCTAGATAATCACATCTATTGGGGCAATGACCTTGGCCTGGATGCGCGCCGCATTTCCTGGCGCCGCGCGATAGACATGAATGACCGCGCGCTGCGCGGCATCAATTCCTCATTGGGTGGTGTTGCCAATGGTTTCCCGCGTGAGGATGGGTTTGACATTACCGTCGCTTCCGAAGTCATGGCGGTATTCTGCCTCGCGCGGGATTTGCCGGATTTGCAGCAACGCCTGGGCCGCATGGTGGTGGGGCAGACGCGTGATGGGCGGCAGATCACCGCGGCTGATCTGAAGGCCGATGGCGCCATGGCGGCGCTGCTGCGCGATGCTTTTGCGCCCAATCTGGTGCAGACGATTGAAGGTTCTCCCGCGCTGGTCCATGGCGGACCCTTCGCCAATATCGCCCATGGCTGCAATAGCGTCATGGCAACCAGGCTTGGGCTGAAGTTGGCTGATGTTGTCGTGACGGAAGCGGGTTTTGGCGCTGATCTCGGGGCCGAGAAATTCCTTGATATCAAATGTCGCCTGGCAGGGTTGAACCCTTCCGTCTGTGTGATTGTGGCGACCGTCCGCGCGCTGAAGATGCATGGCGGGGTCGCCAAGGCTGATCTTGGGCGGGAAGATGTCGCGGCAGTGACGCGCGGTATCAGCAACCTTGCCCGCCATGTGGAGAATATGGGCAAGTTCGGCCTGCCGGTGGTGGTGGCGCTGAACCGCTTCACCTCAGATACGGATGCGGAAATCGCCGCGGTGCAAGCGGCCATTCAGGCGGCGGGGACGGAAGCGATTCTGTGCACCCATTGGGGTGATGGTGCGAAGGGGGCAGCGGAATTGGCGCGCGCCGTGCAAGCGCGCATCGCGGCGAAATCGGCGCGTTTCGCGCCGCTTTATCCCGATGCCATACCCTTGGCTGACAAGATCCGCACCATCGCACAGCAAATCTATCACGCGCGCGATATTGCGCTGCCGGCGGATGTAGCGAAGCGCCTCGCGCGGTTTGAGGAATTGGGCTTTGGCCATCTGCCGGTCTGCATCGCCAAGACGCAATATTCCTTCAGCGCGGACCCCACCAAGCTCGGCGCGCCGGTGGATCATGTGCTGCCAGTGCGCGAAGTGCGGCTTTCCGCCGGCGCTGGTTTCATTGTCGCGGTCTGCGGGGACATCATGACCATGCCCGGCCTGCCAAGGCGCCCGGCGGCGGAGACTATCGGCCTGGATGGGGAAGGGCGGATTGAGGGTCTTTTCTGAGGGGCTTCTTTCCGCCTAGCCTCCAATTCGGAGGGATAGGCCATGCTCAATATCACGCCCCTGCACCCGCTGTTTGCCGCGCGCATCGAAGGCGTTGATGCGGTGCGGCCGGTTGCTGCGCCGGTCATGGCAGCGCTACGGGATGCGCTGGACCGTTACGCGGTGCTGGTGCTGCCAAGCCAGCATTTGGATGACGCGGCGCAGATTGCCTTCAGCGAGGGGTTCGGCGCCTTGGAAATGACCCGCCCCGGCGCGCATGGCGCGGGCAGTGCGGTGATTGTGCTGACCAATATGGGCGCGGGCGGCGAGATTGTGGCGCCAAGCGACAAGCAGGTGCTGAACAACAAGGCCAATCGCCTGTGGCATCATGATTCATCCTTCAAGCCTGTACCGGCACGGGCTTCCTTGCTGTCAGCGCGGCAGATTCCAAGCGCGGGCGGCAATACGGAATTCGCCTTCATGCGCGGCGCCTTTGCCGCGCTGGATGCCGCAGAACAGCAACGCCTTAAGCGCCTGGTGGCTTGCCATGATTTCGGCTGGTCGCGCGCGCGGGTTGATGCGGCCCTGGTGAGTGATGCGGAACGCGCGCAGCATCCGCCGGTGCGCCAAGCTGCGGTGCTGGAAGAAAACCCCTATGGCCCCGCGCTTTACCTGGGCGCCCATGCGCGCAGCATTGACGGCATGGGGGAAGCCGAAAGCCGAGACCTGATCGAACGCCTGATGGCGCATGCGACGGAAGATCGCTTCATCTATAGCCATCGCTGGTCGCCGCATGATCTGCTGATCTGGGATAATCGCGCCGTGCTGCACCGCGCGACACCTTTCGCGAGCACGACTGAGCGGCGCCATATGGTGCGCACGACGGTAGCGGGGCAGGGGCCGACAATCGCGGCCGCTGCTTAACGTGTTCAGGCTTTCCTGCGCGCGCCCACAATCACCCCATCGGCTTCCAGCGCGGCAATCTCCGCCTCGCTAAAGCCACGCGCCAGCAGCACTTCCCGCCCATGCTGGTTGAAGCGCGGCGGGCGCGTGCGCGCACCGCCCGGCGTGCGGGACAATTTGATTGGCGTATTCAAAGCGCGGAAATCGCCGATATCCGCAACCATGTCGCGGAACGCAGTATGGTCCGCTGCCATGGCTTCATCCACATGCAGCACCGGCCCGGCCGGCAGGCCAACCGCCAGCATGCGCCGTGTAAGGTCATGCCCATCTTCCGTGGAAAAGCGCTTTTCCAGAATCTCCGTCAGCGCATCGCGATTGATGACGCGCGCGCCATTGGTGGCAAAGCGCTCATCCTTTGCGACATCGGGAATGCCAAGAAACTCGCAGAATTTCCGAAAGGCTGGGTCATTGCCGGCGGCGATGAAAATCTCGCAGGTTTTCGTCTTGAATTTGGAATAGGGCACCAGATTCGGGTGCGGATTACCCGTCGCCTTGGGGCGCTTGTCGGACAGGAAGTAATTCGCCGCATGGGGATGCAGCAGCGCCATGCCGCAATCATGCAGCGTCATGTCGCAATATTGCCCTTGGCCGGATTTTTCACGCTCATGCAGCGCCATCAAAATCGCGATGGTGGAAAACAGCCCCGTCGCAATATCCACAATCGGCGTGCCAAGCCGCGTTGGCCCGGAAGTCTCGGTGCCATTGATGGACATCAGCCCGACCATGGCCTGCAACACCGCATCATAACCGGGGAAGCCACCCAAGGGGCCCTCACCGCCAAAGCCGGAAACACGACAATGGATCAGGCGCGGGAAGCGTTTTGACAGCACCGCTTCATACCCAAGCCCCCATTTTTCCATCGAGCCAGGCTTGAAGTTTTCCACCAGCACATCGGCGCCTTCCAAAAGGCGCAGCAGCACTTCCTTGCCGGCGGGTTTTGATAGATCAAGCCCGACACTGCGCTTATTGCGATTGACGCCGACGAAATAGGAAGCATCACCCGCGCTATCAAAGGGCGGGCCCCAATCGCGCACCTCATCACCCTGCGGGGGTTCCAGCTTGATCACCTCAGCGCCGTGATCAGACAGCACCATGGTGCAATAAGGCCCACCCAATACGCGCGTGAGGTCCACCACGCGCAGCCCCGCCAAGGCGCCCGCTGAGCGCGCTAGGCCACGCGTTGCGATGCTTGCGTCATTCATGCCGCTTGTTTCCTGCCAAAGACCCGGGTGCAGAATTCCGGGTAGGTTTCCATCATTTCATCACAAATCGGCCCGCGCAGTAGGGCGAGTTCTTCTGGCGTCGGGTCTGGCGTGAAGGGCACATCACCCGCCACATCGAAAGTGAATCCCGTAGCATCGCGCACGCTTTCCACCGTCTCACCGGGATGTACGCTTTCCAGGGAAAACCGCGCACGATCCGGGTGGAAGCGAAACACGCAGCGCCCCGTCACCAGCGCCTGCGCCGTGCCGCGGCGAAATACGCCGGGCGGGGAGACACCGGGGGCGGAGATGTTATCCACCTTGTCCACAAAAACGCGCGGCGTGTGTTCTTCCCGGAACAGGATGGTGCGCGGCGTCATGAAATACATGAAGGCGGAACCGAAGCTACCGGGAAAACGCACGCCCATGCCGGGCCATTCGCCGGTGCCGACCAGATTGAGGTTAGCACTGCCATCAATCTGCCCACCGCCCAGGAAGAATAGATCAATCCGCCCCTGGCCGGTCAGGTCAAATAATTCGCGCGTGCCTTCCGTAAAGGGATTGCCGCTGCGCTTATGCAGCAGCGAAAGCCGCACGGGATGCCCTTGCTTTTTTACCAGCCAACAGGCCGCTGCCGGCATGGGTGATGCGGCACCAACGGCGATATGGCGCGCGGGCGGTGCGCTCGGGTCCAGGATCAGCTTCGCCAGCGCAACGGCGATGCGTTCTTCAAGCTTGATCTCGGTCATTCTGCGGCCTGTGCTTTTTGTTCAAACACTTCACGCGCGCACCAGGCGGCAAAGCCTTCTTCGCTGCGGGCCATTCGCGCATATTCGCTGACAAAAGCGCCATCGAAGCCATATTCATCAAGCAAAGCGACCGGATGCGCGCCGCGTTCGGCAATGGCGATGCCGCCAATATAGGTGGCGTTGATGGCCCCGGAAGCGAGGCGTTCATCTTCCAGGAAATTGCCCGGCATCACGCGTTCCACCGTCACCAAGGCGCGCTTTGATGCATGCGCGATGGTCGCGCATTCGCGCCGCCGCCCGACCCAGACATTGCCTTCCTCATCCGCCATCAACGCATGGAAAAACACGAAATCAGGGTTGAGCGCGGGCAGCAGCACGATGGGGTCCTCGCCTTCCGCTGCGAAGGGGTTGGGCACCACTTTCCAATCGGGCCGATGCGCCAGGATATCGCTGCCGATCAAGCCCCGTAGCGGCATGAAGGGCACGCCTTTTTCGGCCGCTTGCAGCATGGTGTGAATGGCAGGGCAGGTGGCATCAATCACCTTGATCGCGCCGGCACGGAGCGCCGCCGAAAAGCGCGGCGCGAAGCCGGCCTCACCGAGCGAAACCGCGCTGGTCTGCACACTCGCCACACAACCGGCCCCAATCAGGATATCGGTCGCAAAGCCTGAAACCGGCACGCCGATCAGATTGAGGTTCCGAACCCCGCGCCGGATCAGCGCCTTCGCCAGCGCGACGGAGGGCAGGGAGTTATCCGGAGGCAAGGCAAGGCTCGCCCCATCGGGCACCTCGGCGGCGAGGGCTTCAAGGCTTTGCAACGTCATGGCGTTCTCCTTTGCCCGCATGCTACCGGGCGTGGCCCCTGCAAGCTAGGGGCTGGTGCGGGCGCGCGCCTGGGGTAAGAAGCGGTCATGGACCCCGTAACACTTACGACCGAAAGGCTGATCCTGCGCCCCTGGCAGGATGAGGATTTGGCGCCGCTTTTCGGCATCAATGGTGATCCTGAAAGCATGCGCTATTTCGCTGCCACCATGAATCGTGCGGAAAGCGATGCCTGGGCCCAGCGGATGCGCGCGCATTTCGCTGAACATGGTTGGGGGTTTTGGGTGGTGGCGGAAGCCGCGACGGGCGATTTCGTGGGCGTGGTCGGGCTGATGACCATTCCCTGGCAGGCGGATTTCACCCCGGCGATCGAAATCGGCTGGCGGATTGGGGCGCGTTTTCGCCGCCAGGGCCATGCCGACGAAGGGGCGCGCGCGGCGTTGGAATTTGGCTTCGGCACGCTCGGGCTTGAAAGCATCGTCGCCTTCACCGTGCCGGGTAATGCCGCTTCCTGGAAGCTTATGGAAAAGCTCGGCATGCGCCACGAAGGCGAATTCGATCATCCGCGCCTGCCAGAGGGCCATCATTACCGGCGGCATTTGCTTTATCGCCTGACCCAGGCCGGCTGGCGTGACGGCGCGGGCTTGGGGTGATAGAGGCTTGGCGCCCAAGCCCGCTTCAAGGATTGCCCGACATGACCACCTCTCGCCAGGAATTTCGCGACGCCATGGCCAGGCTTGGTGCGGCGGTGAATATCATCACCACAGATGGCGCGGCGGGGCTGGGCGGCATTACAGCAACCGCCGTGTGTTCCGTGACGGATGATCCGCCAACCCTGCTGGTCTGCCTGAACCGCACCAGCCCGCGCAGCGCCCTGTTCCTGGCAAATGGCGTACTTTGCGTGAATACACTGGCAGCGGCCCAGACCGCGGTTTCCAGCGCTTTTTCGGCGCCCAGCGACAAGGCCGATATGGCCAGCCGCTTCGCCGCCGGCACATGGACGCAACTTGCCACCGGCGCCCCGGTGCTGGAAGGCGCTGCCGCCAGCTTCGATTGCCGCATCACGGAAATCATGGAACAGGGCACGCATAGTGTGGTGTTTGCTAAGGTTGAGGCAGTGCGCTTTACCGATATGCAGGCGGGCTGCCTGATGTATTACGCGCGTGGCTATCATGGGCTGCCGGTTGGCCTGGGCTGATGGGTATCAGCGCCGGATGCGCAGCGTCATTTTATTTTGTTGCTTTATTGAACTCCTTGCATTGCACAAATTAAGAACAGAAAAGCTCAATTTTATAGCTTCGCGGATGATGACCCAAAGGCCCGCTGGTACCCCACATCAGAACGCATATAGCTTGCTATAAAGCGTCGCACTTCGCAGTCTGGCGCAAGACGGACTATAGAACCCGCATGATTCGCCTGACCGAATTGCGCCTGCCGCTGCACCATACGGAGGATGCCCTGCGCACCGCCGTGCTGGCGCGGCTTGGCATTGCCGATGGTGGCCTGAAGGCGATGCATGTCTTCCGCCGCGGCTATGATGCACGCAAGCCCCAGGCGATCATGCTCGTCTATACGCTGGATGTTGAAGTGGCTGATGAAGCCGCTTTGCTGGCACGCCATGCGGCGGATCAGCGGATCAGCCCGGCGCCGGATACGGAATATCGCTTTGTTGCCCGCGCACCATCGGGCATTCGCCGGCCCGTTGTGGTGGGCACCGGACCTTGCGGCTTTATGGCGGCGCTCCTGCTCGCACAGATGGGCTTCCGCCCGCTGATCCTCGAACGCGGCAAGGTGGTGCGCGAACGCACCAAGGACACCTGGGGGCTTTGGCGCCGTGGCGTGCTCAATCCCGAAAGCAATGTGCAATATGGCGAAGGCGGCGCTGGCACTTTTTCCGATGGCAAGCTCTATAGCCAGATCCGCGACCCGCGCCATTACGGGCGCAAGGTGCTGGCGGAATTCGTCAAGGCTGGCGCGCCTGAGGAGATTTTGTACGTCTCCAAGCCGCATATCGGTACGTTTCGCCTGGTTTCCATGGTGGAACATATCCGTGCTGAGATCGAAGCACTGGGCGGCGAATACCGCTTCGGCGCGCGGGTGGATGATTTAATCATCGAAACCGAAGCGGATGGCACGCGCCGCCTGCGTGGTTTGGTTTTGGGGGATGGCGAAGTGATTGAGGCGGATCACGCCATCCTCGCCCTTGGCCATAGCGCGCGGGATAGTTTCGCCATGCTGCATGCGCGCGGAGTTGCCATGCAGGCCAAGCCCTTTTCCATCGGCGTGCGCATTGAACACCCGCAAGGCATGATAGACCGTGCGCGTTTCGGGCCGAATGCCGGCAGCCCGCTGCTGGGTGCCGCCGATTACAAACTGGTGCATCACGCCAAGAATGGCCGCGCCGTTTATAGTTTTTGCATGTGCCCAGGCGGGACCGTGGTGGCCGCCACCAGCGAAGATGGCCGCGTGGTGACTAATGGCATGAGCCAGTATTCGCGCGCCGAACGCAATGCCAATGCCGGCCTGGTGGTTGGCATTTCACCCGAAGATTATCCGGGCGATGTGCTTTCCGGCATAGCCTATCAACGCCATTGGGAAAGCGTGGCCTTTACTGCCGGCGGTGGCGATTACCGCGCGCCTGCGCAGCTTGTGGGCGATTTCCTGGCAGGCCGCCCCAGCACTTCCCTTGGCGATGTGCTGCCCAGCTACAAGCCAGGTGTGACGCCCACCGATCTCGCGCTTTGCCTGCCTGATTTCGCCGTGGCCGCCATGCGTGAAGCGCTGCTCGCTTTCGATCAGCAATTACCCGGCTTCGCGCGGCCCGATGCGGTGATGACCGGCGTTGAAACCCGCACCAGCAGCCCCATTCGCATCCCGCGCGGGTTTGATTTTCAGAGCGTGAATACGGCAGGGCTTTTCCCAGCCGGGGAAGGCGCTGGCTATGCCGGCGGTATCCTGAGCGCCGGTGTGGATGGCATCCGCGTGGCCGAGGCGCTGGCGCTGACCCTGACCGGCCAGTCCATTCCGCGCGATATGAGCCGTGGTGCGGAATCTAGCATGACCTACGGCTGACTTGCGGCCGCGCCCAAGGCTTGCAAGGCTTCCTGATCAGAAATGAACAGGAGGAAACATCATGCGTGTTGCAAATAAGGTCGCGCTGATTACAGGGGCTGCTTCCGGCATGGGGGCTGCGACCGCGCGGCTTTTGGCGCGCGAAGGTGCCGAGGTGGTAGTGGCCGATATGATGGAAGCCGAAGGCCGTGCCGTGGTGGCCGAGATCACCAAGGCCGGCGGTTCCGCCAGCTACATCGGCCTGGATGTAGCGGATGAAGCGCAATGGGAAGCCGCCATCGCCGCCGTATTGGCGGCACACGGGCGGCTTGATGTGCTGGTGAATAATGCCGGCATTTCCGGCAGTAATACCAACAACCTTTATGATACGGCGCTTTGGGATCGCATCATGGCCGTCAATGCGCGCGGCGTGTTTTTGGGGGTGAAGCACGGCGTTGCCGCCATGCGGCAATCAGGCGGCGGGTCTATCATCAACCTGTCCTCAATCTCCGGCGTGGTTGGGCAGGAACGCATTCATTGCGGCTATAACGCATCCAAGGCGGCAGTGCGTTTGCTCACAAAATCCATCGCGGTGCAGGAAGGCGCTTCCGGCATTCGGTTGAACACGGTCCATCCCGGCCTGATGCCACCCATGCGCACCAGTGGTGCCACGGCCGACCCAGTGTTTCGCGCGAAAATGCTCGGCCATATACCGATGGGCCGCACCGGTGAGGTGGATGAAGTGGCTTACGCTATCCTGTTCCTGGCGTCGGACGAGTCATCCTATATGACCGGGTCGGAAATGCATGTGGATGGCGGGTATCTCGCTTACTGATCTTGCAACTTCGCTGCGCGGGTTGGCTTCAGATAACTCGTGCAGCGGTTAGCGCTTCCATTTCGGCTTCGGATAAATTCAGCCAATCACGATAGATTTCGCCATTATGCTCGCCCATGGCGGGGCCAAGCCATTTCACCTCACCGGGGGTTTCCGAAAGCCGCGGCACCAGATTGGGAATGGCCAATTCGCCAATGCGCGGG
>JBPCSO010000077.1:0-25051 GCA_051007055.1 Roseomonas sp. | reverse complement strand
CTCCTGAAGGACTACGAGCAGCAGAATCAGGACGGGCTGATCACGCAGCAGGAAAAGTACAACAAGGTGATCGACGCCTGGTCCCGCTGCGGCGACCAGGTCGCAAGCGCCATGATGAAGGAGATCTCGGCAACTCCGAAGCGTCCGGACGGCCGCCAGGCCGACCTGAACTCCATCTACATGATGGCTCACTCAGGTGCCCGCGGCAGCCAGGCGCAGATCAAGCAGCTCGCCGGGATGCGCGGCCTGATGGCGAAGCCATCGGGCGAGATCATCGAGACCCCGATCATCTCGAACTTCAAGGAGGGCCTGACCGTTCTCGAGTACTTCAACTCGACGCACGGAGCCCGCAAAGGCCTCGCCGACACCGCGCTCAAGACAGCGAACTCGGGCTATCTCACGCGTCGTCTGGTGGACGTCAGTCAGGATGCGGTCATCATTGAGGACGATTGCGGCACCGATCGCGCACTCGAGATGCGCGCGATCGTACAGGGTGGCGCAGTGATCGCGTCGCTGGCCGACCGAGTGCTCGGTCGCACCACGGCTGAGGACATCGTGGACGCCAAGACGGGTGAGACGATCATCGCCGAGGGCGAGCTGCTCGACGAGGCCATGGTCGCCAGGATCGAGGAGATCGGACTGCCGGGCGTGAAAATCCGTTCGCCGCTGATCTGCGCCTCGAGGCAGGGTGTCTGCGCCAAATGCTACGGGCGTGATCTTGCTCGCGGCACTCCGGTCAACATCGGTGAGGCGGTCGGTGTCATCGCCGCTCAATCGATCGGCGAGCCGGGCACGCAGCTGACCATGCGTACCTTCCACATCGGAGGTGCGGCGCAGCTCAACGAACAGTCCAACCTCGAAGCTCCGGTCGACGGCACAATCGAGTTCCGGGACATGCCCACGATCGTCGATCCGCGCGGTCGGCACCTGTCGTTGTCCCGCTCGGGTGAGATCGCGATCGTCGACATGGACGGGCGCGAGCTTTCCACTCACAGGGTTCCCTACGGTGCCCACCTGCTGTGCGAGTCCGGCCACATCGTAAGCCGAGGCGATCGCATCGCCGAGTGGGACCCATCCTTCAGCCCGGTGGTCACCGAAAAGGCCGGAACGGTGAAGTTCCAGGACCTCATCGAGAACCGGACAATGACGGAGCAGCTCGACGAATCCACCGGCATCACGCAGCGCGTGGTCACTGAGGACATGACCAAGTCGAAGAAGGAGTCGCTCCATCCGCGTCTGACGCTCACCGGCGAGAAGGCAAAGGAGGCGGGCGTCTACCGGCTTGCTGCAGGTGCCATCGTGGCAGTCGAAGACGGCCAGGTCGTCGAAGCTGGCGAGGTGTTGGCCCGCATGCCGCGGGAAGCCGCTCGTACGCGCGACATCACGGGCGGTCTGCCGCGAGTCGCCGAACTGTTCGAAGCTCGCAAGCCCAAGGAGAATGCGATCATTGCGAAGGTGTCCGGCAAGGTCACCTTCATGCGCGACTACAAGGCCAAGCGTAAGATCGCGATCGTTCCTGACGATGGGTCGGAGCCAGTCGAATATCTCGTGCCGAAATCGAAGATGATCGAGGTGCAGGAAGGGGATTATGTGAAGCGCGGCGACAATCTTGTCGGCGGCTCACCTGATCCTCACGACATCCTCGAGGTCCTGGGTGTGGAGGCGCTTGCGGAATATCTCGTGAGCGAGATCCAGGAAGTCTATCGGCTTCAGGGCGTGAAGATCAACGACAAGCATATTGAAGTGATCGTCCGCCAAATGCTCCAGAAGGTTGAGGTCACCGATCCGGGCGACACCACCTATCTGATCGGCGAACAGGTGGACCGAATCGAGTTCGAAATCGAGAATGAGAAGCGGATCGCTGCCAAGGAACGCCCGGCGGTGGCTGAACCGGTGTTGCAAGGCATCACCAAGGCCTCGCTGCAGACCGGGTCCTTCATCTCAGCCGCGTCCTTCCAGGAAACGACTCGGGTGCTGACGGAAGCGGCCACGGCGGGCAAGGTGGATTACCTGGCTGGCCTCAAGGAAAACGTCATTGTCGGGCGCTTGATCCCGGCTGGGACGGGTTCCGTGATGAACCGCCTGCGGGCGCTGGCCGCGCAGCGGGATCGTGGCCGCTTGGCGGCTGCTTCCCCGGCTTTGCCAGAACCCAAGGCAGCCGAATAAGGATGGTTTGGGCCGTAGCGCTGGATGGGGCGAATTTCCCTGTGGAAACAGGTGGAATTATCCACTTCCAGATGGTGAACGGCGCTTGACTTGAACCGGGGCGGGACGTAAAAGGCCGCTCCTCGCGCGAATGCCCATACGGGTTTTGCCGATTTTGGACCCAAAGCTGCGCCGCCGGCGCCGCCCCTCTAACTGAGGGGCTGAGGCCGGCAGCCGATTGGAAGCCCGGAGGGCGCGATTCCTCGCGCCGTGCCGGGCTCTACCTTTTGGCGGAGTGTAAGGTCATTTGGATGGTTACGAAGGGGCGTCATGCCGACGATCAACCAACTCATCGCCCAGGGGCGTGAGACGAAGCCAGCCCGGAACAAGGTTCCGGCCCTGAAAGGCAGCCCGCAGAAGCGCGGCGTCTGCTCGCGCGTCTATACGACCACGCCGAAGAAGCCGAACTCCGCGCTCCGTAAGGTTGCGAAGGTGCGTCTGACCAATGGCTTCGAGGTCGTGAGCTACATTCCTGGCGAAGGTCACAATCTGCAAGAACACTCAGTGGTTCTGATCCGCGGTGGCCGCGTGAAGGACCTTCCGGGTGTTCGCTATCACATCCTGCGCGGCGTGCTGGATACCCAGGGCATTGCCAAGCGCCGCAAGCGCCGTTCGCTTTACGGCGCGAAGCGTCCGAAGTGAGGATCTGAACCATGTCTCGTCGTCACCGCGCTGAAAAGCGTGAGGTTCTGCCGGATCCGAAATTCGGCGATATCGTTCTCAGCCGTTTCATGAACGTTCTCATGTATGACGGGAAAAAGAGCGTGGCCGAATCCATTGTCTATGCGGCGATGGATACGCTGAAGAAGAAGGGTGGGCCCAACAGCGACCCGCTGCGCTTGTTCCATGAGGCGATGGATAATGTAAAGCCTGCCGTGGAAGTGCGTAGCCGTCGCGTTGGTGGCGCCACCTACCAGGTTCCCGTCGAAGTCCGTGCGGAACGCCGCCAGGCTTTGGCGATCCGCTGGCTGATCGAAAGCGCGCGCAAGCGTGGCGAGAACACCATGGAAGAGCGTCTGTCGGCTGAGCTGATGGACGCGGCGAATAATCGCGGCTCCGCCGTGAAGAAGCGCGAAGACACGCACCGGATGGCTGAAGCCAACAAGGCCTTCAGTCACTACCGCTGGTAAGCAACCCCCGATCTGGAATCACGAACATGGCCAAGGCAAAATTTGAGCGGAACAAGCCGCATTGCAACATCGGGACGATCGGGCATGTGGACCATGGCAAGACGTCGCTGACGGCGGCGATCACCAAGGTTCTGGCGAAGGCGGGTGGGGCGACCTTCACTGCCTATGATCAGATTGATAAGGCGCCGGAAGAACGTGCGCGCGGCATTACGATTTCCACGGCGCATGTGGAATATGAAACTGCGAACCGTCACTACGCGCATGTGGATTGCCCCGGCCATGCCGACTATGTGAAGAACATGATCACGGGCGCGGCGCAGATGGATGGCGCGATCCTGGTGGTGTCCGCCGCTGACGGCCCCATGCCGCAGACGCGTGAGCACATCCTGCTCGCGCGCCAGGTTGGCGTACCGGCGCTGGTCGTGTTCCTCAACAAGGTTGATATGGCGGATCCTGATCTGCTTGAGCTTGTTGAAATGGAAGTGCGTGAGCTGCTGAGCAGCTACCAATTCCCGGGCGATGATATCCCGATCATCCATGGTTCTGCGCTCTGCGCTTTGGAAGACCGCGATCCTGAGAAGGGTGAGCAGGCGATCCTGAAGTTGATGGAAGCGGTGGATGAGTATATTCCGCAGCCTGAGCGTACGATTGATCGCCCCTTCCTGATGCCGATCGAAGACGTGTTCTCGATCTCTGGCCGCGGCACGGTGGTGACTGGTCGTGTGGAACGCGGGATTGTGCGCGTTGGTGAAGAAGTTGAAATCATTGGTCTGAAGGACACGGTGAAGACGACGGTGACCGGCGTTGAAATGTTCCGCAAGCTGCTGGATCAGGGCCAGGCGGGCGACAATATCGGCGCGCTGCTGCGTGGCACAAAGCGTGAAGATGTGGAACGCGGCCAGGTGTTGGCGGCGCCTGGGTCCATCACGCCGCACACGAAGTTCAAGGCGGAAGCCTATGTGCTGACGAAGGAAGAAGGTGGCCGTCATACGCCGTTCTTCACCAATTATCGTCCGCAGTTCTATTTCCGTACGACGGATGTGACTGGCGTTGTGTCTCTGCCGGAAGGTGTTGAGATGGTGATGCCGGGCGACAATGTGTCGATGGATGTAGAATTGATTGCGCCGATCGCGATGGATGAAGGCTTGCGCTTCGCTATTCGCGAAGGTGGCCGGACCGTCGGCGCCGGCGTTGTCGCCAAGATCACGGCGTAAGAACAGGATACCGGGTCCCACATCATGGACAGCCAAAATATCCGCATCCGCCTCAAGGCGTTCGATCACCGCGTGCTGGATGGCAGCACGCGGGAGATTGTGAATACCGCGAAGCGGACAGGCGCACGCGTACGGGGCCCAATTCCGCTACCGACGCATATTGAGCGTTTCACTGTGAACCGTTCGCCGCACGTAGACAAGAAAAGCCGCGAGCAGTTCGAAATCCGCACGCATCGCCGTCTTCTTGATATCGTTGACCCCACGCCGCAGACGGTGGACGCGCTGATGAAGCTCGACCTCGCCGCTGGCGTGGATGTCGAAATCAAGATCTGAAGGGCCGGGGGAGTTTACCATCATGGCCGCGAAAAATGGCCGCACTGGCCTGATCGCCAAAAAGCTGGGCATGTCCCGGCTGTTCAATGAGGACGGCTCGACCGTTCCCGTCACGCTGCTGCATGTTGATAACGTGCGCGTGGTGGCGAAGCGCAGCGCCGAGAAGGATGGCTACGAAGCCCTCCAGCTTGGTATTGGCGTAGCGAAGCCCAAGAACGTCTCCAAGGCGAATAAAGGGCATTTCGCGAAGGCCGGTGTTGAAGCGCCGCGCAAGGTGGTGGAATTCCGTGTCGCCAGTGATGCGATGTTGGATCTTGGTGCCGTGCTTTCTTCCGCGCATTTCGTTGCCGGGCAGAAGGTGGATGTGACCGGTGTCACGGTTGGTAAGGGGTTCGCGGGTGCGATGAAGCGCTGGAACTTCTCGGGGCTTGAAGCCTCGCACGGGGTTTCCGTCAGCCACCGTTCGCATGGTTCTACCGGTAACCGTCAGGATCCGGGCAAGACCTTCAAGAACAAGAAGATGGCTGGCCATCTCGGCGTTGAGCGTGTCACTACCCAGAATTTGGAAGTGGCGGGCGTGGACGCCGAAAAAGGTTTGTTGTTGATCAAAGGTGCCGTGCCGGGTTCCAAGGGTGGCTATGTGCTGGTGCGCGACGCGGTGAAGCGCGCTCGCCATGCTGATGCTCCCTTCCCAGCGGCCATCGCGTGAACGAGGCGAAGATGCAAACTCCTGTCATCACCCTCGAGAACACCCAAGCTGGTGAGATCGAATTGCCGGAAGCGCTTTTTGGTGCCACCCCGCGCGCCGATATCATGGCGCGTGTTGTGCACTGGCAATTGGCCAAGCGCCGCGCCGGCACCCACAAAGCTAAGGGCATGGGCGAAGTTTCGGGCACGACCAAGAAGCCCTATCGTCAGAAGGGCACTGGCAATGCGCGCCAAGGTTCCTTACGGTCCCCGCAATTCCGTAAAGGCGGCGTGGTCCATGGGCCGGTTGTGCGTGACCACGGCTACAGCCTGAACAAAAAGGTGCGGCGGCTTGGGCTGATCAGCGCACTGAGCCAGAAGGCCGCCGAAGGCAAGTTGGTTGTGCTGGAGAGTGCGGCGCTTGGCGCTGACGCCAAGACCAGCTCGATGGCAGCCAAGGTGAAGGCGCTGGGCTGGAAGAGCGTGCTTGTGGTGGATGTTGCTGCGGATGAGAATTTCGCCCGCTGCGTGCGTAACCTTCCCAAGGTGCAGGTGCTGCCCACGATCGGCGCCAATGTCTATGATATTCTGAACCACGAAGTGCTCGCAGTGACGCGCGCCGGCGTGGAAGCCCTGAAGGAGCGGCTGGCATGAGCGAGAACGCCGTGAAGCCGAAGAAGCCGGTGATCAGCAAAGAAAGGATGTATCAAACCATCCTCTCCCCACTGGTGACCGAAAAGGCGACCCTCAACAGCGAACGTGGCCAGGTCACCTTCAAGGTGGCGGGCGATGCGACCAAGCCTGAAATCAAGGCAGCGGTTGAAGGTCTGTTCGGGGTGCAGGTGCTTGCCGTGAATACCATTGTGGTCAAGGGCAAGACCAAGCGTTTCCGCGGCCGTCCCGGCCAGCGGTCTGATTGGAAGAAGGCGATGGTGCGGCTTGCTGAAGGCCAAAGCATCGACCTCACGACGGGGCTCGCTTAAGTCATGGCTCTTAAGAGTTTCAACCCGATCACGCCCTCACTGCGTGGCACGATTCTGATTGACCGATCCGAATTGTGGAAGGGCAAGCCGGTCAAGGGGCTTACCGAGGGCAAGTCCCATTCGGGTGGCCGCAATAATCACGGGCGCATTACCTCCCGCTTCCGTGGCGGTGGACATAAGCAATCCTATCGCATCGTGGATTTCAAGCGGCGCGATAAGTTCGGGGTGCCTGCGCTGGTGGAACGGCTGGAATATGACCCTAACCGCACGGCCTTTATTGCGCTGCTGAAGTACGAGGATGGGGAGCTTTCCTACATCATCGCACCGCAGCGTCTGAAAGTGGGTGATACGGTGGTGTCGGGCGAACGCGCGGACATTAAGCCGGGCAATGCGATGCCGATGGCGGCCATTCCTGTGGGTACCATCATCCACAATATCGAAATGAAGCCGGGTGCCGGCGGCAAGATCGCGCGCTCTGCTGGTACATTTGCGCAGCTGGTCGGCAAGGATGCAGGCTACGCTCAGGTGAAGCTGATGTCTGGTGAGCTGCGCCTGATTCGTGCGGAATGCATGGCATCCATTGGTGCTGTGTCAAATCCGGACAACAGCAACCAGGAACTTGGTAAGGCAGGTCGCAATCGTTGGCTTGGCCGCAAGCCGCATAACCGTGGTGTGACCATGAACCCGATTGACCACCCGCATGGTGGTGGTGAAGGCCGGACATCTGGTGGTCGCCATCCGGTGACGCCATGGGGTAAGCCGACCAAGGGTGCGAAGACGCGCAACAACAAGCGGTCCGATGGCTTTATTGTCCGTCGCCGCAACGCGACGAAGGGCTGATCGCGATGCCGCGTAGTGTATGGAAAGGCCCGTTTGTTGACGGGTATCTGCTCAATAAGGCGGAAGCCGCTCGTGCCTCTACCCGTAACGAGATCATCAAGATCTGGTCGCGTCGTAGCACGATCCTGCCGCAATTCGTGGGCCTTACTTTCGGTGTCTACAACGGCAAGAAGTTCTTGCCGGTGCAGGTGACCGAAAACATGGTTGGTCACAAGTTCGGCGAATTCTCCCCCACGCGCACCTTCACGGGGCACGCGGCGGATAAGAAGACGAAGCGGGGCTGAGACCAATGAGCAAGCCGAAACACCCGCGCGGCCTGACCGATAGTGAAGCCCAGGCTGTCACTTTCAATATCCGCGTGAGCCCTCGCAAGCTGAACTTGGTAGCCGCCATGATCCGCGGCAAGAAGGCTCAGGATGCTGTTGCGCAGCTGACCTTCTCCAAGCGCCGCATCGCCGGCACCGTGAAGAAGACTCTGGAAAGCGCGATTGCGAATGCTGAAAACAACCACAGCTTGGATGTGGATCGCCTGGTTGTCGCCCGCGCTGAAGTGGGGCGTGCATCGGTGATGAAGCGCTTCCATGCCCGTGGTCGTGGCAAGTCATCCACCATTGAAAAGTGGTTCAGCCATCTGAAGATCGTCGTGGCCGAACAGGTTGTGGCGGAAGCCGCTGAAACTCAGGAGGCCGCGTAGTATGGGCCAGAAAGTTAACCCCGTCGGGCTTCGGCTTGGCATCAATCGCACTTGGGATAGTCGCTGGTTCGCCGATGCTGACTACGCCAAGATGCTTCATGAAGATTTCAAGCTGCGTGAAAAGCTACGTGATCGGCTGAAGGGCGCTGGCGTAAGCCGCGTAGTGATTGAACGTCCGGCGAAGAAGCCGCGCGTGACCATTCATGCTGCTCGCCCCGGCGTTGTGATCGGCAAGAAGGGCGCTGACATCGAAGTCCTGCGCAAGGATTTGCAGAAGATGGCGGGTGCTGAAGTGGCGCTTAACATCGTCGAAATCCGTAAGCCGGAAATCGACGCCGTGCTCGTCGCTGAAAGCATTGCGCAACAGCTTGAACGCCGTGTGGCGTTCCGCCGTGCTATGAAGCGTGCGGTGCAGTCTGCAATGCGTCTTGGCGCGCTTGGCATTCGGATCAATTGTTCTGGTCGTTTGGGCGGTGCTGAAATTGCGCGGATGGAATGGTATCGCGAAGGTCGCGTCCCGCTGCATACTCTGCGCGCCGATATTGATTACGGTACGGCGACGGCAAAGACCACCTATGGCACCTGTGGTGTGAAGGTTTGGGTCTTCAAGGGTGAGATCATGGGGCATGATCCGATGGCGCAAGACAGGCGCGCCGCCGAACAGGCGCCGCAGCGCTAAGGGTATAGGGAAATGCTGCAACCGAAGCGCACCAAATTCCGTAAGGCCCATAAGGGCCGCATCCATGGCTTGGCCAAAGGTGGGTTTTCCTTGTCCTTTGGCGGTTTCGGCCTTAAGGCACTGGAACCTGAGCGTGTGACCGCGCGACAGATCGAAGCGGCCCGCCGCGCGATCACCCGCGCCATGAAGCGCCAGGGCCGCGTCTGGATCCGCATCTTTCCGGATGTTCCGGTTTCCACCAAGCCGGCCGAAGTCCGCATGGGCTCCGGCAAGGGGGCTCCGGAATATTGGGTGGCCCGGGTAAAGCCCGGCCGCATCATGTTCGAGATTGACGGCGTGAGCAACGAAGTGGCGCGTGAAGCGCTTAGCCTCGGTGCTGCCAAGCTGCCGATCAAGACAAAGTTCGTGACCCGTCTGGGTCTGGAGGCTTGATCATGGCCATGACCAAGATCGGCGATGTTCGCGCCAAATCGGCTGATGAGCTGAACACTATGTTGCTTGATTTGCGTAAGGAGCAGTTTAATCTGCGTTTCCAACGCGCAACCGGGCAGCTTGAAGCTCTTAGCCGCATCCGCCAAGTCCGTCGGGACATTGCGCGGGTGAAGACCATCATCGGTGAGCGCAGCCGCGCCGCCGCAACCAAAGCCTGAGAGGAGACCGACGGCGATGCCGAAGCGCGTCCTCACCGGGCGGGTCGTCAGCGACAAGATGGACAAGACCATTACGGTCTTGGTCGAACGTCGCGTGATGCATCCGCTCTACAAGAAATTCATCCGCAAATCTAAGAAGTATGCGGCGCATGACGGTGCCAACCTGTGTAAGGAAGGTGACGTGGTGCAGATTGAAGAATGCCCGCCGATCTCCAAGCGCAAGGTTTGGACGGTAGTGGCGCGCAACGGCGAAGCCGTGGCGCCGGCGGCGGGGAGCTGATCCATGATTCAAGTGGAAAGCAATCTTGAAGTTGCTGACAATTCCGGCGCGCGTCGCGTTCAGTGCATCAAGGTGCTTGGTGGTTCCAAGCGCAAGACAGCTGGCGTGGGCGATGTGATCGTTGTTTCGATCAAGGAAGCGATCCCGCGTGGTAAGGTGAAGAAGGGTACAGTGGAGCGCGCGGTAATCGTGCGGACTTCCTTCCCGGTGCGCCGCAATGATGGTTCTGTGATCCGCTTCGACCGCAATGCGGCGGTGCTGATCAACAAGCAGAATGAACCGATCGGCACGCGTATCTTTGGCCCGGTGGTGCGTGAACTTCGCGCGAAGAAGTTCATGAAGATCATCTCTTTGGCCCCGGAGGTGTTGTAAGCCATGGCTCAGAAGATCAGGAAGGGCGACCGCGTTCAGGTCCTCACCGGTCGTGACAAGGGCCGGCAGGGCGAAGTGATCCGCGTAATGCCGACCGAAGATCGCGCGCTGGTGCAGGGCATCAATCTGGTGAAGCGTCACCAGAAGCCGACTGGCATTGGTAATCCTGGCGGAATCAATGAGAAGGAAGCGCCGATTCATCTTTCGAATCTGTCGTTGATTGATCCGAAATCCGGCAAGCCGACCCGCGTTGGCTTTAAAATGCTGGAAGATGGCAAGAAGGTCCGGGTGGCGCGTTCCTCCGGCGAGGTGCTTGACGCATGAGCGACGTGAAGGAACAGCCCAGGCTGCGCCAGCACTACGATAACGTGGTGCGTAAGCAGCTTTCTGAGGAATTCGGCTACACGAATCCGATGGAAGTGCCGAAGCTTGAGAAGATCGTGATCAATATGGGCGTCGGCGAAGCCGCGGGCGACCAGAAGAAGCTTGATGCCGCAGTGTCGGATCTGACCCTGATTTCCGGTCAGAAGCCGGTGAAGACCAAGGCAAAGAAGGCGATCGCGGGTTTCAAGATCCGCGAAGGCCAGGCGATTGGGTGCAAGGTTACGCTGCGCAAGGAACGCATGTATGAATTCCTTGATCGGCTTGTGACAATTGCGCTGCCGCGCGTGCGCGATTTTCGCGGCGTGCCGGGCAATCGCGGCTTCGATGGTCGGGGTAATTATGCCCTTGGCCTGAAGGAGCAGATCGTGTTCCCCGAAATCATCTATGACAAGGTGGATACGATTCGCGGCATGGACATTGTTTTCGTCACCACGGCGAAGACCGACAAGGAAGCGAAGGCGCTGCTTAAGGCGTTCCAGCTTCCTTTCCAGAATTGAGTTTTTTGGAAAACCGCCGGGTTAGCCCGGCAGGTTCCGGAGGGTTATGACGGTATGGCAAAGACCTCGTCTGTAGAAAAGAACAAGCGCAGGGAGCGGCTTTCGAAGCTGCATTCCGCCAAGCGCGCTGCGTTGAAGGCTGCGGTGATGAATCGCGAGCTGCCTATGGAAGATCGCTTCGAAGCGACGCTGAAACTGGCGCAATTGCCCCGCAATGGCGCCAAGAATCGCGTGCGGCTGCGCTGCGAGCTTACGGGCCGGCCGCGCGGCAATTATCGCAAATTCAAGCTGTGTCGTAACGCGTTCCGCGAACTGGCCAATCAAGGTCAGATTCCGGGCGTCGTGAAGGCAAGCTGGTAAGGAAGCCCGGCATGTCCATGTCCGATCCGCTGGGCGATCTGCTCACCCGCATCCGCAATGCGCAATCCGCGCGCCAGACCCGGTGCAAGGCGCCGGCGTCCAAGCTGCGCGAGAATGTGCTGGAAGTGCTGAAGCGCGAAGGTTTCATTCGAGCTTGGCGCACCGAAGAACTCCGCCCTGGCGTGAAATTGATTGATATCGAGTTGAAGTATTCCGAGGGCGAGCCTGCCATTCGGGAAATTACGCGCGTGTCAAAGCCTGGCCGTCGCGTTTATTCGAAAATCGCTGAACTGCCCAAGTTCTATAACGGGCTTGGCATGTCCATCCTTTCCACGCCGCGTGGCGTGATGAGCGAAAATGAGGCCCGCGCTGCCAATGTTGGCGGCGAGGTTCTCTGTCGCGTATTCTGACGGAGGGTTTGGCAATGTCTCGCGTCGGAAAATATCCGGTTCAGGTGCCGTCGGGGGTGCAGCTTGCGCTTTCGGGTCGCACGCTGGTCGCCAAAGGCAAGCTTGGTGAATTGAAGCTTGATCTGACGGATGATGTGGATGTGGAAATTAGCGATCAGCAGGTGGCGGTGAAGCCGCGCCGTGATGATCGTCGGGCGCGCACCATGTGGGGTACCACACGCAGCCTGATCAATAGCATGGTGACGGGTGTTTCCACGGGCTTCGTGAAGGCCATGGAAATCAACGGTACGGGTTATCGCGCTGCGGTGCAGGGCAAGGATCTTGTGCTGAGCCTCGGCTACAGCCACGAAATCCGCTACCCCATTCCGTCTGGCATCAAGATCACCTGTGAACGCCCAACGGCGATCAAGGTTGAAGGTTCTGATAAGCGCCAGGTCGGCCAGGTTGCCGCTGAAATCCGCGCCTATCGTGGGCCTGAGCCCTATAAGGGCAAGGGCGTCAAGTACGAGAATGAGCAGATCCTCCGGAAGGAGGGGAAGAAGAAGTAATGGCCAGCAAGCTCGATCTTCAGGAGCGGCGCAAGCGTCGTCTCCGCTACCAGATTCGGATGAAGTCGGGTGGGCGTCTGCGCCTTTCCATCTTCCGGTCCGGCAAGCATATCTATGCGCAGGTCATTGACGACGCGCAGGGCCGCACGGTTGCTGCGGCGTCTTCGCTTGAAAAGCCCATGCGCGAAGCCTTGAAGACTGGCGCCGATACTGCGGCCGCGACAGCAGTTGGCAAGCTTATTGCTGAACGCGCTGTTGCTGCCGGTGTATCTGCCGTGGTCTTCGATCGCGGACCTTATCTTTATCACGGGCGCGTCAAGGCGCTCGCGGACGGCGCCCGCGAGGGCGGGCTGTCGTTCTGAAGGATTGAACAAGATGGCACGTGAACCAAGGAGCGGTGGCGAAGGCGGTGAAGGCGGTGAACGTCGTCGTCGCGGTGGCCGTGATCGTGATCGGGAACAGCGCACGGAACGCCAAGAAGGCGATGAGCTGAAGGACAAGCTGGTTACCATCAATCGCGTTGCGAAGGTGGTGAAGGGCGGTCGTCGGTTCAGCTTCGCGGCACTGGTTGTAGTTGGTGATGAAAAAGGTCGCGTGGGCTGGGGCGCTGGCAAGGCGCGCGAAGTCCCTGAAGCCATCCGCAAGGCGACGGAACGCGCGAAGCGCACAATGATCCGTGTGCCGATGCGTGAAGGCCGTACGCTGCATCATGATGTTGTTGGCGAATTCGGTGCGGGGCGCGTGGTGTTGCGTGCGGCACCGGCTGGTACCGGCATCATCGCTGGCGGCCCGATGCGTGCCGTGTTTGAAACGCTGGGCATGGGCGATGTGGTTGCCAAGTGCTTGGGTTCTGCCAACCCGCACAACATGGTGAAGGCCACTTTTGCCGCGCTTCAGCGCTGCACCAGCCCGCGTGCTGTTGCATCGCGCCGTGGTAAGAAGGTGGCTGACATTCTCGGCCCGCGGAAGGAAGCCGCCGCTGAGGCGCAGGAGGCCGCGAATGGCTGAGAAGAAGACAGTGAAGGTGACCCAGCTTGGGTCGCCTATCGGGCGCAAGCCTGGCCAGAAAGAAACCCTTATTGGCCTTGGTCTCAATAAGCGCCATCGTACGCGCGAACTTGAAGACACGCCTGCGGTGCGCGGCATGATTCGTAAGGTCGCCCACCTGATCAAGGTGGAGGATTAAGCCATGAAGTTGAATGAAATCCGCGACAACTCAGGCGCGCGCCCCAAGTTCAAGCGCATTGGCCGTGGTATTGGCTCTGGCAAGGGCAAGACCGGTGGTCGCGGTGTGAAGGGCCAGAAGGCGCGTACGGGTGTTTCGCTGAACGGCTTTGAAGGCGGTCAGCTGCCCATCTATCGGCGCCTGCCGAAGCGCGGCTTCGTGAATAATTTCCGCAAGCTCTACGCTACGCTGAATATTGGCACGTTGGATGCGGCGATTGAAGCGGGGCGTTTGCCTGCGGGTCAGGATCTGGACGAAGCGGCGCTGCGTGATGCCGGCGTTGTTCGTTCCAGCGCCAAGTTTGAAGGTGTGCGTTTGCTCGGCAAGGGCGAAATCAAGCGGGCGGTGCGTATCACTGTGTCTGGCGCTTCGGCAGCAGCGATTGCTGCGGTGGAAGCGGCTGGTGGTAGCGTGACCGTCACCGTGGCGGCTGCGCTGGCTGAGGCTGGCTGAACCTTGTCGGTACCGCGCCGCCTGATTGCGATGCGCGGCTGATTCTTTGCGGCGCGCGGGGGAACTCGGGCGCCGCTGTTGTTACGGCACCCCTGGCTTGTCTCGCGCAGGTGGGGGGCCACATAAGGCTTAGGTCTAAAGCGCAGTGTTTGGGCGCTTGGTAAGCTCGGGAGAATGCGCATGGCGTCCGCCATGGAACAGGCGATGTCGAATCTGAACCTCGGCGTGCTCTCCAAGGCGACCGAGCTCAAGAACCGTATTTGGTTCACGCTTGGTGCTTTGATTGTCTATCGTATTGGCACCTATATCCCCGTGCCTGGCGTGGATGCGGCGGTGATGGGCGAAATCCTTGCCCAGCACGGCGGCGGCATTCTTGGCATGTTTGACATGTTCTCGGGCGGGGCGCTTGGGCGGATGACCGTCTTTGCGCTTAATATCATGCCCTACATCAGCGCCAGCATTATTGTGCAGCTGATGACCGCCGCGATTCCCGCTTGGGAAACCTTGAAGAAGGAAGGTGAGTCGGGGCGGAAGAAGCTCAATCAATATACGCGCTACCTGACAGTGGCTATTGCGGTCTTTCAGGCCTATGGCATCGCGATTGGGCTTGAGAGCATGCGCGGCCAATTCGGCGCGGCAGTTTATGATCCCGGACTGTTCTTCCGCATCTCCTGCGTCATCACTTTGGTTGGCGGCACAATGTTCTTGATGTGGCTTGGGGAACAGATCACGGCGCGCGGCGTTGGTAATGGCATCAGCTTGATCATTTTTGCGGGCATTGTGGCGAATTTGCCCTCGGCGTTGATCAGCACGCTTGAACTTGGCCGCACGGGTGCGCTTTCCACGATTTTCATCATCGCCTTTCTGATCATCGCCCTTCTGGTGATTGCTTTCGTGGTTTTCATTGAGCGCGCTCAGCGGCGCATCCCGGTGCAGTACCCTAAGCGCCAAGTCGGTAACCGCATGTTTGGCGGGGAAGCCACGCATCTGCCGCTCAAGCTCAATACCTCAGGCGTCATTCCGCCGATCTTTGCGTCCTCATTACTGCTGCTGCCGGCAACGGTTGCTGGGTTTTCGCAGGATATGGCGGATGGCTGGCTCCAGACGCTGACGTCTATGCTGGCCCATGGGCGCCCCGCCTACATGGTCCTTTACATGGCGATGATCGTGTTCTTCGCTTTTTTCTACACGGCCATTGTCTTCAACCCGACCGAGACGGCGGATAACCTCAAGAAGTATGGCGGGTTTATTCCGGGGATCCGCCCTGGGCAGAATACGTCAGATTATCTTGACCGAGTGCTGACCAGGCTGACAGTTTTGGGCGCCGCTTATCTTTGCCTTGTCTGTATCATTCCCGAAATCTTGATCAGCCAATACGGCGTGCCTTTCTATTTTGGCGGCACTTCCCTGCTGATTATTGTCTCGGTGACTATGGATACCGTGGCGCAGGTGCAATCGCATCTCTTTGCTCATCAGTACGAAGGCCTGATCAAGAAAGCGCGTCTCGGCGGCCGTGGGCAGCCGCGTGGGCGCTGAGACCAGAGGAAACGGATGAACCTTATCCTTCTCGGCCCGCCTGGTGCGGGCAAAGGCACACAGGCCAAGATGCTGGAAGAGAAATTCGGCATCGCCCAGATTTCCACCGGCGACATGCTGCGCGCTGAGGTGAAGTCGGGCAGCGACATTGGCCTGAAGGCCAAGGCAATCATGGAGCGTGGTGATCTGGTCCCGGATGAGGTGATCACCGCCATGTTGAAGGCGCGCGTGGCGCGCCCTGATTGCGCCAAGGGGTTTATCCTGGATGGTTTCCCGCGTACGGCGCCGCAGGCGGCCGCGCTGGATGCCATGCTGAAGGAAAGCGGACTCAAGCTTCATCATGTGATTGAGCTTAAGGTGGATGATGGCGCGCTGGTGGAACGCATTTCTGGCCGCTTTAGCTGCGCCAAATGCGGCGCTGGCTATCATGATACGTTCAAGCAGCCGGCCAAGGCCGGGGTTTGCGATAGCTGCGGCGGGGGTGAGTTTTCCCGCCGGGCGGATGACAAGGCGGAAACCGTGGCAGCACGGCTTGATGCTTATCACCGCCAGACTGCCCCCTTGCTTCCCTACTATGCAGGGCAAGGAAAGTTGAAAGCCGTTGATGGTATGGCTTCCATGTCGGAAGTCGCACGCCAGATCGGCGAAATTTTGTCAGGAGAGGCTTGACGGGGAAGGGCGCTAGGGTTAATCTCCCTGCTCCCGCGGCGGGGGGCATCTCTGGCCGCCCTTTGTCGTTGCAAAATCATTCGGAACACTCCGCCGGCAGGGCCCATAGGGCAACCGCGGCGGTATCGGGGGGCTCGGCCCCAGGAGAGGCACTGTGGCGCGCATCGCCGGCGTGAATATTCCGACCAACAAGCGGGTCTTGATCTCGCTTCGCTATATCTATGGCATTGGCCCGCAGAACGCGAAGGTCATTTGCGAGCAGTTGAGCATTCCGGCGGATCGCCGCGTGAATCAGCTGACCGACGATGAAATTCTGCGCATCCGCGAATTGATCGACCGCGAATACCGCGTGGAAGGTGATTTGCGGCGTGAGCAGGCGATGAACATCAAGCGCCTGATGGATCTTGGTTCCTACCGTGGTCTGCGTCATCGCAAGGGCCTTCCTGTGCGTGGCCAGCGCACGCATACCAATGCGCGTACCCGCAAGGGCAAGGCGGTTGCTATCGCCGGCAAGAAGAAGGTGACGAAGTAAGATGGCTCGTGAACCCCGCGGCGGTGCCGCTCGTGGCCCGGTTAAGCGCAAGGAACGGAAGAATATTTCTTCCGGTGTTGCGCATGTGCTGTCCACCTTCAACAACACCATCGTGACCATCACGGATGCGCAAGGCAATGCCATTGCTTGGTCTTCCGCTGGTGCGCAGGGCTTCAAGGGCAGCCGTAAGTCTACCCCCTATGCGGCGCAGGTTGCCGCTGAAGATGCTGGCCGCAAGGCGCGTGAGCATGGGATGGAAGTGCTGGATATTATGGTGAGCGGCCCTGGTTCGGGTCGTGAATCCGCGCTCCGTGCTCTGCAGGCTGTTGGCTTTCAGGTCACTGCGATTCGCGATGTGACCCCCATTCCCCATAACGGTTGCCGCCCGCGCAAGCGCCGCCGCGTCTGAGACGCGTGCCACGCCTGACCGCCGCAGCCCGATAGGAGAGACATGAACGTGCTTGACCGCAACTGGCGTTCCCTGATCGAAACGCAGAAGCACATCGAGCCGACGATCAACCCGTTGCGCAGCGCCACGCTGGTGCTGGAGCCGCTTGAGCGCGGCTTTGGCATGACGCTTGGTAATGCGCTGCGCCGCGTGCTGCTTTCCTCGCTGCTTGGTGCCGCGGTGAAGGCAATTCGCATTGATGGTGTGCTGCATGAATTCAGCAGCATTCCCGGCGTGCGGGAAGATGTGACGGACATCGTGCTCAATGTGAAGCAACTCGCGCTGCGCTATCAGGGTGAGGGTGAAAAGCGCCTGGCGCTTATCGCCACTGGCCCTGGTGAAGTCACAGCAGGGCAGATCCAGACCTCGGGTGATATCGAAGTCGCCAATCCTGATCTGGTGATCTGCACGCTTGATGACGGCGCCAAGCTCTCCATGGAATTGATCATTGATACCGGCAAGGGCTATGTGCCGGCATCAGAGAATCGTCCGGAAGATGCGCCTATCGGCCTTATTCCGGTGGATGCGATTTATTCTCCGGTGCGCCGCGTTGCCTATCGCGTGGAACCGACCCGCGTTGGCCAGCGCACGGATTATGACAAGCTGATCCTGTCGGTCGAAACCGATGGGACGCTAGCGCCGGAAGATGCCGTGGGGGTTGCCGCGCGCATCATTCAGGAACAGCTGCAAATCCTGATTAACTTTGATGAGCCACGGCCTGAACTGGCTTCCGAACTGCGCGATGATCTGCCCTTCAACCGCAACCTGCTCCGCAAGGTTGATGAGCTTGAACTCTCCGTCCGCAGCGCGAATTGCCTGAAGAACGACAACATCGTCTATATCGGCGATCTAGTGCAGAAGACCGAACAAGAAATGCTGCGCACGCCGAATTTCGGACGCAAGTCGTTGAACGAAATCAAGGAAGTCCTCACTGCGATGGGGCTCAGCCTCGGCATGACCGTGCCGGAATGGCCGCCCGAAAACATCGAGGATTTGGCGAAAAGGGCAGATGAGCCGTTCTGATCGGCTCGTTCTGAAGGGTAAGAAAGATGCGTCACGGATTGTCTGGGCGGAAGCTCAATATCACGTCAAGTCATCGTGCGGCTATGTTCCGCAATATGGCGACCTCTCTGCTCAAGCATGAGCAGATCACGACAACGCTGCCCAAGGCCAAGGAATTGCGCCCCTATGTTGAGCGGATGATCACTCTCGGCAAGCGCGGTGGCCTGCATGCGCGCCGGCAGGCGCTGTCGCAGATCCGCGATGAAGCGGTGGTGGCGAAGCTGTTCGGCGAAATTGCTGAGCGCTACAAGGCGCGGCCCGGCGGCTATTGCCGCGTGCTGAAGGCCGGCATGCGCTATGGCGATGCGGCCGATATGGCGGTGATTGAATTGGTAGACCGCAACCCGGGCGCCAAGGGCCTGGATAGTGGGCCGAAGCCGGAAGTGGCGGAGGAAGCGGCGGCGGAAAGCTGAGGCTTTCTTCTACCCAAGCGCAAAGGCGGCCCTGATCAGGGCCGCCTTTTTTATTTCACCTTTTTCCAATCGCTTCCGATAACGCCGGGGAGAAACCCGCAAGCGGGGCGCTCAGTTCACGCGGCCAGGCGCGCGGGTCGGGCGGGATGGAGAGCCTTACGCGGCCTTCTTCCGTCAGCAGCATGAACATCCTCTCTCCCTTCAAATCCCAGGCGAGGAAGATGCCCCGCACCCGGCAGCCTTCGTGGTTGCAGCCATAGCCGTGCAGGTATTGGCCATCCACCACACCAACGGGCGGGCCGGCTTCGCGCAGCGCGTCGGCAATTGCGCTGCGATGCCCGCCACTGGCCGGGCGCAGCACCACGCCCACTTCCGGGCGTTGCGCCAGGGCAAGCACGGGCTGGCCGATCACGCTCATGATATCGGGGTCCATGGCGCGCGCGGGGGCAGCGCCGCATAGCGCCAGCAGCGCGAGGACCGCCCTTTTATTCAACACGGATATTGGCTTCGCGGACCAGCACGGTCATGGCGGCGCGGCCTTCTGTCACGAAGCGCGTGAAATCAGTGGGTGTGCTGCCGACCGGCACGGCACCAAGCTGTGCCACCAGGCGCGCGCGCACCTCAGGCTCGGCCAGGCTTGCGGCGAGGGCCTCATGCAGGCGGGTAATCATGGGGGCAGGGGTGCCGGCGGGGGCAAAAAGCCCGACCCATTCGCTGATATCAAAGCCGGGGAAGCCGCTTTCGGCTATGGTTGGCACCTCGGGCCGCGCGGCGAGCCTGGCGGCGCTGGCAACTGCCAGGAAGCGCGCGCGCCCACTTTCCACCACCGGGCCGGCGGAAAGGGCGGTGATGAAAACGCCATCCAGATTGCCGCCCGCCAGGTCGCGCGCGGCATCCGCGCCACCGCGATAGGGGGCGTGGATTACCTCAATCCCGGCCGAGCGGGTGAATTGCACAAGGCCCAAATGCCCCGCCGTGGCATTGCCCTGCGTCCCCATGCTGATGGCACCAGGTCGCGCCTTGGCCGCCGCAATGAAGCCCGCCAGATCGCGCGCCGGGAAATCCGCCTTCACCGCGACCACCTGGGGGAAGCTGGTCGCCATGCTGATCGGCGTGAAGGCCGAGGCATAATCAAACGTCAGCCCGCGCAGCAGGGCGTGGTTCACGATATGCGATGACGCATCCCACAGCAGCGTGTTGCCATCGGGTGCGGCGCGCGCCACTTCCGCACCACCAATCGAACCGCCCGCGCCGGTACGGTTTTCCACCACAATCGTCGCCCCCAGCCGTTCTGCCATGCGCGGCGCCAAGGTGCGCGCTGCCGAATCCGCCGCGCCACCGGCGGCAAAGGGCACCACCAGCCGGATGCTGCGCGCCTGCGCCAAGGCGGGCAGGGGCAGGGTGGCGGCGGCGGCAAGTAGCGCTCGGCGAGGCAGTTTCATGGGCGGCGTTCCTTATCTTCGCGCCGCATGTGCGGGCGCGGGCAGGGCGCGTCAAGCCAGGGGTGATGCGCGGCCCCGCTTGGGGTTAGACTGGCGCCATGAAGACTCCACCGCGCTACGAAGACCTTCCGCGCCCCGAGGGCGATCCCACCGGCCTGCCGCTTTCCTGGGGCGTTTGGGGGCCGGATGACCAGATCGGCACGCTGAACCGCATTACGGACGCCACCGTCGCCGCCGCACGCGATGAAATCCGCGAAGGCCGCCGCTTCAACGTGAACCTGCCGCTGGACGAGCCCTTCGGCGCCGCGCATGAAGGCGCCCATCGCCGCCGCGCTGCCCCCAAGCCTGTGATGGTGAGTGAAGAACACCCCGGCCGCATCACGCGCGACGACAGATTGGATGGCTTTTGGCTGCAAGGCAGCACGCAATGGGATGGGCTTTCGCATTTCGCTGACGCCACCCATGGTTTCTACAATCACGCGCCGCTGTCTGCCATTGTGCATGGCCCACAAAGCCGCAACGGCATAGACAAGGCACTCGCGCATGGCATTGCCGGGCGCGCGGTGCTGGCTGACCTCGCGCGGCATTTCGCCCGCACCGGGCGCGATTGGGGCGCCATGGGCGGACGGCGTGCCACTGCCGAGGACTTGGCCGCCTGCCTTGCCGCACAAAGCGTCACCCTCCGCCCCGGCGATATCCTGCTGGTGCGCACCGGCTGGCTTGCCGCCTTCCGCGCCGCGCCGGACGCTGATGCACGCCACCTGCTGATCCAGGGCGAAGCCGGCGCGCGCGACTATTCCGGCCTTGATGGCGGGGAGGGCATGTGGCGCTTCCTGTGGGACCAGGGCATTGCCGCTGTCGCCGCCGATAACCCAACGGTTGAAGCCTGGCCGATCTTCCCCTGGAAGCCCGCGCTCCATCTCGCCATCGCCCGGCTTGGCTTGTGCCTGGGCGAGTTCTTTGACTTCGAAGCCCTGGCGGAGGACAGCGCCACCACAGGCCGCTACACGGCGTTTTTCACCGCAGCCCCCTTGAACCATCGCGGCGGCATTGGCAGCCCCGGCAATGCGCTGGCGATCCGCTGACCCCCTCCCATGGCCCGCGCCCCCGCCAGCCCTGATCTTTTCGGCTCCCCCGAACCCGCCACCCCCCAGGCCGAGGCCGCGCGCCCGCTGGCCGATAGGCTCCGCCCCGCCAGCTTGGCCGAGGTTGTCGGCCAGGATCATCTGCTGGGGGCGGAGGGCAGCCTTTCGCGCATGTTGGCGCGCGGTTCCCTGGCATCCTTGATTTTGTGGGGGCCGCCAGGGGTTGGCAAAACCACCATTGCGCGCCTGCTGGCCGATGCGGCGGGGCTGCGCTTCACCGCCCTTTCCGCCGTGTTTTCCGGCGTGGCCGATTTGAAGCGCGCCTTTGAAGAAGCCCGCGCGCGCAAATCCAACGGCCAAGGCACGCTGCTTTTCGTGGATGAAATCCACCGCTTCAACCGCGCGCAACAGGATGGCTTTCTGCCCGTAGTGGAAGACGGCACCGTGACCCTGGTGGGCGCCACCACGGAAAACCCATCCTTCGCGTTGAACGGCGCCCTTCTGTCCCGCTGCCAGGTGCTGGTGCTGAAGCGCCTGGATGATGCCGCGCTGGAATTGCTGCTGACCCGCGCCGAAGCACTCATGTGCCGCGCCCTGCCCCTTGCGCCCGAAGCCCGCGCCACGCTGCGCGCCATGGCGGATGGCGATGGCCGCTACGGGCTGAACATGGCCGAGCAATTATTCGCGCTGCCCGAAGCCACACCGCCGCTGGACCCTGCCGGGCTTTCAGCCTTGCTCGCGAAACGGGCCGCACTTTACGACAAGGACCGCGAAGAACATTACAATTTGATCTCCGCACTGCATAAATCCATGCGCGGATCAGACCCCGATGCGGCGCTTTACTGGTTTGCGCGCATGCTGACCGGGGGTGAGGACCCGCGCTACATCGCCCGGCGCCTGACGCGCTTCGCGGCTGAGGATATCGGCATGGCCGACCCGCGCGCGCTGCCGCTTGCCATCGCCGCCTGGGAAACATTTGAGCGGATGGGATCGCCGGAGGGCGAATTGGCGCTGGCGCAGCTTGTGGTGCATTTGGCGACCGCGCCGAAATCCAACGCGGTGTATCTGGCGTTTAATGAGGCGATGCGCGCCGCGCGGGAAACCGGCAGCCTGATGCCGCCCAAGCACATATTGAACGCGCCAACCAAGCTGATGCAGGAAATTGGCTATGGCGCTGGCTATGCCTATGACCATGAGGCTGAGGGCGGCTTTTCCGGCCAGGATTACTTCCCCGAGGAAATGGGGCGGCGCGTTTTCTATCGCCCCACCGACCGCGGCGCTGAGGCCGCAATTGCCGAGCGCCTGGCGCGCTTCGCCGAATTGCGCCGCAAAAGGAAACGCTGATGAACGCTGCATTTTCGCCCTTGTCCTTGCTGCTGGTGGCCCTGGGCGGTGCGACAGGTTCCGTGCTGCGCTACGCGATTTCCCACGCTGGTGTGATGCTGTTTGGCGCGGGATTTCCCTGGGGGACGCTGGCGGTGAATATCATTGGCAGCGCGCTGATTGGCGTGCTTGGCGCGCTGGGTATTGCCGGTGAGGCGCGCTTGCTACTGGTGACGGGCCTGCTTGGCGGGTTCACGACTTTTTCCGCCTTTTCACTGGAAACCGGCTTGCTGTGGGAAAGGGCGCCGTGGGTTGCGGTGCTGTATGTGGTGGTTTCGGTGCTGGGGGGCTTGGCGGCGTTTGCGGTTTGTTATTTGGGGGTGAGAAGGGGGTGAGGGGCTATGTTTTAACGGATGGATATATCGGCGTTGTCGGTATGTATTCCTTCTCCTAACAGTCTAAAGACCAAGCCGCTTACCAATAGCTTTGTAGTAAATATCTCCAAAGGCGCGTGTGTGATTGTTTTTCAACGTCGTAATTTGTGCTGGAGGAGCTGCGGTATTCCTAAGTGCGGACAGAAGGCATAAAAACTTCGCGTGCGTTATGCCGGTTCCACGCGACGTGTTTGGTGCCTGAAGAGTGTCAAACATTAAATTGAATGTTGATCGGTTTTCGGCAAGGTCCCTATGGAAATTCAAAACATCGCGTACGCCGGGATTCAACGTAGCACTGAGAAGATTCATGAAGGGGCGTTCTTCGGGCGAGTAGTAGAACAAAGGAATAAAAGATGCTGCCAGACGACCAAGACGCTCATGCGGTGCCCAGAAATCTTGGCTGTCTTTGAGGGTTTGGAAAAGCTGTGCTGTCGTTCCGTATTTTGACTGTAGCCAAATTTTAGAATAAAAACCAAAATATGTTTTTGTGTCATTGCTGCTGATTATTGCTTCAATCATTTTGTGCGAATGCCTTGTTTTGACAAAGGTTTCTACAAGATGATTTGACAGCTCCACCATGGCAGCGTCATCAACGAAAAGGCCTGATTGTGCAGCCTGAGCCAAGACAGCCGCTATTCGCGGCGTGAGAGGGCGACTCCTTATGAGCGAATAAACATTGGTTCGGACCCCCGGTCTCAGCCTGATGAATTCTTCGAGCATTTCAGGCTTTATCTTAGCTTCGGTTTTTACTGCGAGCCCAAGTAATCGTTTTAATATCTTCTCTCCGTTGCCTTTGTCGAACGACTGCTTGCGAACTCCTTGCCTTAGTCTTGCTTCAACAAGGGCGCGATGCCGGCCTAACGAAAGTGACTTTTTTCTATGATGGTCAACGCTAGCCTGGACTGAATCTAGTCGCGCGTTCTCGAAAATCTGGAAATGTTTTATAGCGTCAGTCCTGTTAAGGATGACCGTTTTGCCGCTGTTCAAACGAACTTGCTTCGTTTGGAGGACAAGATCGATATTCTTTAGTACTTGCTTGGCATCAACAATGGTGTCGACGCCGATATCAATATCATCCATATAGCGAACGAAGTCTCGCCCGGAATCACTGGCGAGATAGGTGTCTAATTCGTAGAGAAAGCAGTGTGCCAACAAACGAGGTGCATCTAGATTCATCTGAGGCAGACCAACTTCAATACGAGGAGTGTAATCAGGTTGCCAAAGTAAATCACTAAGAACATATATTAGCATGTCAATTATACAGTCTTCATCACCGATAATTGAGGCTATTGCATTTCGTAGATGAACGTAAGAAATACTATCGTAATAATTGGCGATGTCGGTTACCACGATAAACTTGCGATTTTTTGAGAATTTGAAAAGCTCTTTCTGGAAATTCAGCCAAGCTGCGAACGTGCCGTAGCCACTTGGCGGTGACGAGAACTTATGATCCTTGGGCTCGAAAAACGCATTGTTTGTGGGGGCTTTGTACTTAATCGCGGAATACAGCGCATCAGATAAGCACTGAAGTACGATGGCGTCCCGTACGGTCGGTATAACTAACTGTCTGCATAGCCCCTTACTTTTCTCGACCAAAATCCGTTGAGCTTTCTGTGGTGCATAGTCACCCGACAAAATCAGGCGCGAAAGCTTTTGACTCTCTACTGAAATAGATATGTGAAAATCGAGATTCTCGATTCCGTCGCACGTAAACTGTTCGCGCATTGAGATCCGAACTTTTTTCTTCCAAATTTTTTCTATGTTCTTAGGTGCGAATATCTTTCTTAATTTTCTAGCGCGGATATCAAAACGGGGTGATCGCATGATGGATTAACTTCCGCGCTGTTGGTACAAAATCATCGCCAACCTTCCGTACATAAAACTACGAAACTCACTTTACGTTGACCACATTTGAGACAGACCCCGGACAAAGCTGAGCGTGGCAGGTTTTTTCTGGCTGGTCCATCTTTGCTAGATATTCATTGTGTAAAACTAAAGGGTTGCATACCCAAAAAAACCCGGTTTCCAAAGGCCCCCCGGCCTTTTGCGGGGTGGTTTGGAGGGGCAGCGCCCCTCCATGAACCATCCCCCACTCCCTACACCAACTACCCACGTAAAAACCCCAGCGCCGGCAGCGGCACCCATAGCCGCGGCAGGTCGCTT
>JBPCSO010000076.1:0-27916 GCA_051007055.1 Roseomonas sp. | reverse complement strand
GGAAGATGGCAACCGGCATGTGTTCAACAACGCGGCGCTGACGGGGTTGTTCCTGGACTTCGAAGCTGGGCGTTCTGCGGGGCAATATGATGCCCACGCCTGCCTGCCGGTGCTGCGGCATGGCCTGAAGCTGGATCTGATCCAGGGGCGGATCGCGCTGCGTGCTGAAGAACCGGCGCAGGTAGGCAAGGTGAAGCTGGGGCACTAGAAGATGCGCGCTTTCGTGATCCAAATCGAAAGACTTGGCTCATGGAAGAATATCAAGAAACGCACGAACGCTGTGATGGGCATTTCCAAGAGAAAACTAGCGGGCGTTATCAGACACCACAAGCGCAAAATTAAACGATTTTATGGTTCCTGCGCCATCAGTCGCTCACGAATAGATTGCCAAGTGCTCTCCCTCTTGCCAAAAGAGCGTCATAAAAGTGTCACATAAGCTGAGGGAGCTTTAAAATGTTTACCAGAAAACTGGCTTTGCTAGCCATTGCGCTTGGGGTTCTTGGGGTGGCGCAGTCTGCGACAGCGCAGGGCTCCTTGAATCTTTATTGTTCGGTCCAGAATGAATGGTGCCAGGCGATTGTTACCAATTTTCAGCGCGATACGGGCATTCGGGTGAATATGACGCAGCGTGGCTCCGGGGAGAGCCTAGCCGCAATCCGGGCCGAAACTCAGAACCCGCGCGCCGATGTCTGGTTTGGCGGCACCGGCGACCCTCATATGGCGGCAGGCGAGGAAAACCTGACACAGGCCTATGAAAGCGCAAATAATGTTGAATTGCAGCCCTGGGCGCTGACGCAGTGGCGCCAATCCGAGCAGCGCGCCATTGGCGTATACGCGGGCGCTATCGGCTTTGGCATCAATACGGAATTGCTGGCGCGTAAGAATATTGCCGCACCCGCCTGCTGGGCGGATTTGCTGGATGCGCGCTTCAAGGGTGAAATCCAGATGGCCAATCCGAATTCATCGGGCACGGCCTATGTGGTGATTGCGACGCTAGTGCAGATCATGGGTGAAGACCCAGCCTTTGATTACCTGCGCCGTCTGCACGCAAACATCAACGCCTACGCGCGTTCCGGTACCGGGCCCATCAAGGCGGTGGCGCGCAGCGAAACCGGCGTATCGCTCTCTTTTGTACATGATGCGGTAACAGAACGTAACGCCGGTTTCCCGGTAGCCTATGCGACACCTTGCGAAGGCACGGGATATGAAATCGGTTCCATGTCTATCATTCGTGGCGCGCGCAATCTGCCGCAGGCGCGGCGTTTCTATGATTGGGCGCTGACCGAAGGGGCGCAGCGCCTGGGCTTTGAAGCGGGCGGGCAATTGCAAACGCCATCCAACCGCGCGGCACCCTTGCCACCGAATGCGCCTGACCTTTCGAAAATCCGTCTAATTGAATATGATTTTGCGAAGTTTGGGCAGGCGGCGGAACGGCGCCGGCTCATTGCGCGCTGGGATCGCGATATCGGCGCCCTCCCACGCTGAAGCAAAGGGAACGCCTCACCATGAAGAAGCCCCTTCGCCTGCTGGCGGGCCTTGCGGCCCTGGCCTTTTCTGCCCTGCCGGCTACGGCGCAGGGCAGCTTGAACATGCTTTGCGCGCCGGCCGCTGATTGGTGTGAGGCAATTGCCACCGCCTTTCAGCGCGACACAGGCATTCGGGTCGCTATGTCGCGGAAATCATCTGGCGAAATCCTAGCGCAAATCCGGGCCGAAGCGCTGAATCCCCGCACCGATATTTGGTTTGGCGCATCGGCCGAGACGCATTTTTCCGCCGCCGAGGGTAATCTGCTGCAAGCCTATACCTCACCCAATATGGCGGGGCTGCATGATTGGGCCAAACGCGTACATGTCATGGCGGGTGAGCGTTGCGTTGGTGTTTCATCTGGCGCCATTGGCCTTGCCTGGAATCGCGAATTGATGGCGCGCAAGAACCTGCCGCTGCCGCGAAGCTGGGTGGATATGTTGAATCCCGCCTATCGCGGCGAAATACAGTTGCCTAATCCGAATTCTTCCGGCACGGCCTATACGATTATTGCTGGGCTTATCCAGCTTTGGGATGAGGACCGCGCCTTTGAATATCTGCGCCGACTGCATCCGAATGTGAATGCCTATACACGTTCAGGTGCGGCGCCAATGCAGGCAGTATCCCGTGGCGAAACCGCGCTTGCGGTCAGCTTCAATATGGAAGTGGCCTCGATGCAGCAGGCGGGCTTCCCCATTGACCTTGTCTACCCATCGGAAGGCACGTCTTACGAAGTGGCCTGCATGTCCATCATTCGTGGTGCGCGCAACCTGCCACAGGCGCGGCGCTTTTATGATTGGTATCTGACGCCGGCGGCGATGGATATCGGGCCCAAGGTCAATCAATGGCATGTGCCGGCCCATAAAGATGCAACACCCGATCCACGCATTCCGGACCTCAGCCAGGTGAAGCTGATTGATTATGATTTCGCTGCCTTTGGTGAGAGCAATCGGCGCCGTCATATCCTGCAACGTTGGGAGAGAGAGATTGGTTCGCTGCCGCGCTGAAAAATTTGTGGAGACAAAAATGATGAAGCGCGTTCTGGGTTTTGCTGCCGCTTTCTTTCTGGGCAATACTGCACCAGTATGGGCGCAGGGCAGTCTCAATCTCTATTGCTCAGCGACCATCGAATGGTGCCAGCCCATCGCGCGCGGGTTTGAACGGGAAACCGGCATCCGTGTGACACTCGCGCAGAAATCCACTGGCGAAATGCTGGCGCAGTTACGGGCCGAGGCACGCAACCCGCGCGGTGATGTCTGGTGGGGCGGCACTGGCGATCCGCATGTCGCCGCGGGTGAGGAAGGGCTGACCCAAGCCTATGAAAGTACGCGCATTGCCGAATTGCATGATTGGGCACAGGCGCAATGGCGCCAGACTGAAGGACGCACGGTTGGCGTTTATGCCAGTGTGCTGGGCTTTGGTTTCAACACGGAACTGCTGACGCGCAAGAACCTGCCTGCGCCTTCCTGCTGGGCCGATTTGCTGCGCCCCGAATATCGCGGCGAGGTCCAGATGGCTAATCCCAATAGCTCCGGCACTGCCTATATCGTCGTCGCGACGCTGGTACAGATGATGGGCGAAGATCCAGCCTTTGATTTTCTGCGCCGGCTGCATGGCAGTATCAATGCCTATCCGCGTTCTGGTACCGCGCCCATTACGGCGGTGGCACGTGGTGAAACTGCGCTTTCCATTTCTTTCGTGCATAATGCGGCGGAAGAACGCGCGGCTGGCTTTCCAGTGGGCCATGCCGTACCCTGCGAAGGCACGGGGTATGAAATCGGGTCCATGTCCATCATCAAAGGTGCGCGCAATATGTCGGCGGCGCAGCGCTTTTATCATTGGGCGCTGTCCGCTGAAGCGCAGCTTACTGCTTCCCAAGAAGCGAAGAAGCTGCAAACCATGGCCAATCGTCGCGTGCCGCTGACCGATGGCGCGCCGAATATGGCGACCGCACGCATCATTGACTATGATAATGCGCGCTTTGGCGCGAGTGTTGAACGCCGCCGCCTGCTGGCGCGTTGGGATCGGGAGGTCGGCGCGCTCCCGCGCTGAAATCCCGACAATGTTCTTCGGCAGCAGCTTCTTTTTCTGGGTGATCGCTGCCTTGGGCACGCTGATCCTGCCCTGGCATATGCAACAGGATGGCATCAGCCTTGCGATGCTGATCGGCCTTGGCGCTGAAGATTCGGAAGCCGCATCTGCCTTTTGGCAGGCGCTCAATTTCGGCCGCTTCTGGTTCTGGCCGGTCGTAATCGCTTTGGCTTTGGCGTTGCCTGGCGCGCTGCCTTTCGCCAATGCACGGAAGCGCGGGCGCCTACTGATCATCGCGGGCAGCTTTGGCCTGTTTGCCATCATCGCCCAGGGCTTCGCGATTGGCATTCAAGGGTGGAATTACCCCTTTCTTGAAGCAGTCTTTGGCGAGTTACAGGATCGACAGTTCGGCATGGGGCTTGGCGGCGCGCTTGGCTTCATCGGCTTTCTGGTACTGCTGACAGATGGCTTGGCGCTGCGTGGCTATTTTAAGGGGGACCGCTTTATCGCTGGCGCGGTCGGCGTGTTGATCGCCTGCATTGTGATTTTCACGGCCTGGCCGGTCACCACCATCCTCGCGCAAATCTTTACGCCGCAGGGCGATCTTGGTGTGGCGGACGCCATGGCGGCGCGGCTGTTTGATCGCAAGATCTGGGGGCTTGCTTGCGTGACCTGCACGGTGAATTGCGGCGTGTTTTGGAATACGCTGGTATTGGCGACTTCCACGGCTACTGCGGCAACGCTGCTTGGGCTTTGCTTTGCGCTGATTGTCACGCGCACAAACTTCCCCGCGCGGCGCGCCTTGCGGCTGCTGACGGTCCTGCCCATCATCACGCCGCCCTTCGTGATTGGCCTCGGCTTGATCCTGATTTTTGGCCGCTCGGGCGTGGTGAATCAATTGGCCGATAGTCTTTTTGGCATGCAACTTGGCCGCTGGATTTATGGCTATGATGGCGTGCTGCTGGCGCAGGTTTTCTCCTTCACGCCGACCGCCTTTCTGGTGCTGATTGGCGTGGTTGAAGGCATTTCGCCCGCCATGGAAGAAGCATCCTCCACGCTCCGCGCCAGCCGGATGCGGACTTTCCGCGCGGTCTCCTTACCCTTGATGTTGCCTGGCATTGCCAATGCCTGGTTGGTGGTTTTTGTTGAAAGCCTTGCGGATTTCGGTAACCCGATTGTGCTGGGCGGATCCTTTGGCGTGCTTTCGACCGAGATATTCTTCGCCGTGGTTGGCGCGCAGCAGGATTTCGGCCGGGCCGCGGTGCTGGCCGCCATTATGCTGGTGATCGCGCTTTGTGCCTTCATCATTCAGCGCGCAGTGATTGGCAGCCGTTCCTATGTCTCGCTCACCGGCAAGGGCGATGTTGGGCTGCCAACACCGCTGCCAACACCGGTGCGGCGCCTCGCCTATGCCATTGCGCTACCCTGGGCGCTGCTAACGATCACGGTATATACCATGGCACTGGCTGGGGGTTTTGTGCGCGTCTGGGGGCGTGATTGGACACCCACTTTATCGCATTTTCAGCGCGCCTTTGCTTTGGAATGGAGCGCAAGCGGTGCGCTGATTTTCTCAGGCGGTGCGTGGCATTCGCTTTTTACCACCATCAAGCTTGCGGCCATCGCGGCACCCATCACCGCAGCGCTTGGGCTGCTCGCGGCCTGGGTACTGTCGCGGCAGCGGTTTGTCGGCCGGACCGCCTTGGAATTTGCGCTGATGCTGACCTTTGCCGTGCCCGGCACGGTGATCGGCGTTGCCTATATCCTGACCTATAATCTGCCGCCATTGGAAATCACCGGCACCGCCATGATCCTGGTTGCCTGCTTTGTCTTCCGCAATCTGCCGGTTGGTGTGCGTTCCGGCGTTGCCGCCATGAGCCAATTGGACAAATCCCTGGATGAGGCTGCGGTTACGCTGCGCGCTTCCACCTTCCGCAGCCTTCGTACCGTGGTTCTGCCGCTGCTTAAGCCCGCTATTGTCACCGCTTTGGTCTATGCCTTTGTGCGCGCCATGACGACGGTGTCCGCCGTGATCTTCCTGGTTTCGGCGCAATATGAAATGGCAACGGTTTTTATCATCAACCGCGTCATCAATGGTGATTACGGGCTTGCCATCGCCTATTCCAGCGCGCTGATTGTGCTGATGATGGCGGCGATCGGCCTGATAAATCTGCTGGTCGGTAGCCGGCGCCTGGGTCGCCGCCAAGCCGCCGCACCAATAGGAGGGCGCGCATCATGACCCATAAGGCCGCCGAAGTTCGGCTTGAAGGCATCGCCAAGCGCTACGGCAAGGTTGAGGCGGTTAAGCCGCTTGATCTTGTCATTGAAGGTGGCACGCTGGTGACCCTGCTTGGCCCATCGGGCTGCGGGAAGACAACACTGCTGCGCATGATCGCTGGCTTGGAACAGCCAAGTGCTGGGCGGCTTTTTATCGGCGGGCGGGATGTGACGCTGCTGTCTGCTGGCGAACGTAATGTCTCCATGGTGTTTCAAAGCTATGCGTTGTTTCCGCATATGACGGTACTGGAGAATGTGTCCTATGGGCTGATTTCTTCGGGATTCAACAAGCGTGACGCAGCAGCGCGAGCCGAAGCCGCCTTGGAAACCGTGGGCCTGCGCGGGTTCGGCGCAAGGCTGCCCTCGGAAATGTCCGGTGGGCAGCAGCAACGTGTGGCGGTGGCGCGCGCACTGGTCTTGGAACCGGCGGTGTTGCTGTTTGACGAACCGCTTTCCAATCTGGACACCCGCCTCCGTCGCAGTATGCGCGAAGAAATCCGCGCCCTGCAGCAGCGACTTGGCCTGACCGTGGTCTATGTGACGCATGACCAGGCAGAAGCCTTGGCGGTTTCCGACAAGATTGTTGTGATGCGTAATGCAGAGATCGCGCAAAGCGGCACGCCGGAAGCGCTTTACGCGAGCCCCGGTAATGTCTTTGTCGCGACTTTTATGGGTGAGGCAAACCACGTGCGCGGTACCATCGAAAGCATCACCGGGGACGCGGCGCAGGTGGCGCTTGATACGCTGAAGCTGTCACTTCCCAATCGCGGCCTTGGGGTTGGGCCATGTGATGTGGTGATCCGGCCGGAAGCGATCCGGCTTTCGGATAGCGGCCCCGGCATCACGGGTCAGATCGCGCGTGCAACCTATATGGGCGCGCATACGGAGTACCTGATCGCCACCCCCCTTGGGGAGCTTTTCGCTATCCATCCTGACAGGTTGAATCGTCGTCGCGCCGGTAGCGCGGTTGTGGTCACGCTCGACCCGGAAGGGGTGGTCCTGGTTCGGCCATGATCATAACCTTGTGGTGCGCGCTCAAAGTCGCCAAATCACCAAGCAATTCAAATCACCAGCATAGGGAGAGCACCATGTTCCGGAAAAGCCTTGGCGCTATCGGCCTTGCCGCGGCGCTTGTCACTGCATTGGCGGTTGACGCCGCCGCACAAACTGCCTGCGCCTTCCGTGGTTCCTTGGATGAAGCCTATTGCGACGCCAATCGCAACATGGTGGCGGATGTGCCCGCTGATGCGGCGCGGCAGCGTGATCCATCCACGCTAGTTTTTGCCTATACGCCGGTGGAAGACCCAGCACTTTACGCCACGCAATTTCGCCCGCTGCTGGACTATCTTGGCCAATGCGTGGGCCGCCGCGTCGTGTATTTCCAGGTCACCAGCAATGCCGCACAGGTTGAAGCCATGCGTTCCGGCCGGCTCCATATAGCGGGCTTTTCGACAGGCCCGACCGCATTCGCCGTGAATCTGGCGGGTGCGGTACCCTTTGCTATCAAGGGCAATGCGGATGCTTTTGAAAGCTACCGCGTGCTTACATTGGTGCGCGCCGATAGCCCGTTTCAATCGCTGGCTGATCTGAAGGGCAAACGCGTTGCGCATACCTCGGCTACGTCCAATTCCGGCAATCTGGCGCCGCGCGCCTTCTTTCCCGGCCTAGGCTTGGCGCCGGACACGGATTATCGCGTCGTCTATTCTGGCGGTCATGACCGTAGCGTTATGGGCGTGAATGCCGGGGATTATGATGCCGCGCCTGTAGCGTCGGACGTCTTCAACCGCATGGTCGCACGCGGCCAGGTGCGGCGCGATAACTTCCGTATCATTTGGCAGTCGGACCCTTTCCCGACGTCATCCTTCGCGCTGGCGCATGATCTGAAGCCTGAATTGGCGGAACGCATTCGCAAGTGTTTCTTTGATTATCGTTTCCCGGAATCTCTCCGGCGCGATCTGGGTGGCAATGATCGCTTCTGGCCGGCGACCTATTCCGAACATTGGGCGCCGGTGCGCGCTGTGGCTGATGCGGTGAATGCGCCTTATAACCGGGCGGCCTTTGACGCTGAAAGCAGGCGCGAATTGGAAGCCGAGCAGCGCCGCAATCAACAGCGCCAGCAGCAGGAACAGCAGCAGCAAGCACCGGCCAGGCCGCAGTGAGGCAGGCTGGCGCGATGCAAGGCCTTGTTATCAAGGATCTGGTCAAGGAATATGTCCCGGGCAAGCCAGTCTTGCGCGGGATCAACCTTGCTATCGCGCCCCAAGGCATCACAGCCGTCATCGGGCCTTCGGGGACGGGGAAGTCCACGTTGCTCCGCTGCATCAATCGGCTGATTGAGCCGACCGCGGGTGAGATTCTGCTGAACGGACAGGATCTTGTGCCGTTGCGCGGGCGTAGCTTGCGCATGGCGCGTCGGCGTATTGGCATGGTGTTTCAGGAATATAATTTGGTGGAACGCCTTACCGTCATGGAAAATGTACTTTCTGGCCGGCTTGGTTATGTCTCACTCTGGCGGGCCTGGATGCGGCGCTACCCTGAAGCCGATATCGCGCGCGCCTTTTCGCTGCTTGATTCAGTAGGCCTGCCAGAGCAGGCGACCCGTCGTGCGGATGCACTTTCCGGCGGGCAGCGTCAGCGCGTGGGGATTGCGCGCGCGCTCATGCAGCGGCCAGAATTACTACTGGCGGATGAACCCACATCGTCGCTCGATCCCCGTACCGCGGTTGAGATCATGGAGCTGATGACTGGGCTTTCCACCTCAGCCGGTGTGCCATTGGTAGTGAATATCCATAATGTTGATTTGGCGCGGCGTTTCGCGCAGCGCATCATCGGCATGGCTGGTGGGGAGATCGTCTTTGACGGTCCGCCCGAAGCTTTGCAACCAGCACATCTCCGCCAGATTTACGGCGGTGAGGATTGGCTGTGAGCGCAAGTACTCTGCGTCGTCGCGCCTTTCCGCCGAATTGGGGCGCGCGTGCTACGGCGCTTGGTCTGGTCATTTATGCGATTTACGCGCTTGGCCAATTGGACATCACTTGGGCAAGGCTTTCGGTTGGCTTAGGGGAAGCGGGGCGCTTCCTTGCCCGCATGTGGCCGCCCAATTTTTCCCGCGCGGAATTGCTGATTGAAGGCTTGCTGGAAAGCCTGCAAATCGCAGTGATTGCTTCCGCGCTTGGCATCCTGTTGGCGCTGCCGCTTGGGCTGATGGCGGCGCGCAATATGGCACCCTGGCCACTTGCGGTCGCCACACGCGGCTTTGTCGCCTTTTGCCGCAGCTTGCATTATGTGATTGTCGCGATCCTATTTGTCAAAGCCATAGGCTTTGGTGCCTTGGCAGGGGTGGCGGCGCTTACCATCGCTTCCATGGGTTTCATCGCCAAACTGTTTGCCGAGGCGATTGAGGAGATCTCCATAAAGCAGGTAGAAGCTATTCGCGCGACCGGTGCCAGCTTCGGCGCCGTGCTGATTTATGGTGTTTTGCCGCAGGTATCGTCGCGCTTCATCGGATTTTCACTTTATCAGCTCGACTCCAATCTGCGCAATTCCACGCTGGTTGGCATTGTCGGCGCCGGTGGGATTGGCGGTACACTTTTCGCAGCTTTCAAACGCTTTGATTATGATTTTGTCGCTGCCATCCTGCTTTCCATCATAGTCCTTATTTTCATCGCGGAGCTTATTTCCGGGTGGATTCGGGCGCTGCTTAGATGAATGCCCTTATGCGCGAATGGCAGCGCTTCACGCCAATGGAACGCTTAACGCGCTGGGCGGTTTATTTTGCGCTAGTCTTGGCATTGGTCTGGGCGGTACGCAGTATTGAAATTATCCCGGAATTCCTGATTGATGCTTCGGAACAGATGCTCGATCTTCTGGTGCGCATGTGGCCGCCTGATCTTGGGCATTATCATCCGGCGGTACATCATGCACTGGTGGAAACGCTGCATATCGCCTCGCTCGGCACGTTATTCGCATTCATTTTTGCTGTGCCGCTAGCGCTACTGGCAGCGCGCAATATCTGCCGCTATCGCGGGGTGAACGCTCTTGCGCAGCTTCTTTTGGTGACCTCGCGTTCTGTCAATTCGCTGGTTTGGGCGCTGATTTTCGTGGCGATTTTCGGGCCTGGCGCTGCGGCAGGCACCTTCGCGATTGCGTTTCGCAGTATCGGTTTTGTCGGTAAGCTCTTGGCTGAGGCGCTGGAGGAAATCTCCCCTGGTCCCTTGGAAGCTTTGGAAGCAACTGGGGCTTCGAAAGGCCATGTTTTACTGAAGGGCGCTTGGCCGCAAATCGCCCCTGCCTTCTGGGGGGTGGCACTATTCCGATGGGATATCAATATCCGTGAAAGTGCGGTGCTGGGGCTGGTAGGCGCCGGCGGCATCGGTGTTGTACTGGATGATGCGATCAATTTCTTTCAATGGGACCGCGTGGCAACGATATTGCTCGCGATACTTATGGTGGTAATCTTGGCAGAGATTATTGTTACTCGCCTAAGGGCAAAACTCATTTAGACCGGAACTAGATTGCTTCTGCGTGTCTTGGGATGAGATTGTCTTTGCCGGGGCATCAAAACATCGAACACCCTATTTGCCGTATGACTGGCCAAGCGAACGGATTACCCCAATTGGTTGATCGGGGAAGGATTTGGATATTGGCAGAAAAGGGCCCCGCCGTGTTGAAGGCAACGGGCTAATTGGCCTGTTGGCGTGATCTGTGAGCGCAGATCACGCCAGGCTTAGGTGCCACGTGACGTATTACGTCACGCGGAAATTGCCGAACTGCCAGGGATCGTCCTGGTCTAGTTCTTCCGGGAAAAGCATGGCGCGATCCTGAAGCGGGCTCCAGTCAGAATAAACTCCGGCCATTTCGCCCAGATAAGGCAGGCAGATTTCCAGCATACGCACATGGTCCAACTCATCGGCTTCCATCACGCCAAGCTCTGGGTTTTCTATGGCGAAGACCATGCCGGCCAGTACAGCCGCGCATACCTGCAGCGAAGTCGCGTTATTGTGCGGGGCAAGGGCGCGTGCTTCCTCAATGGTCAGACGTGAACCGTACCAGTAGGCGCCTTTCTTGTGCCCCATCAGCAGGACGCCAAGCTCATCCATGCCTGAGGTAATTTCATCCATCATCAGGCGTTTGCTTTCCTGGAGTTTCCAGTTCTGGCCGGCAAATTCATGCAGCGACAGCACCGCATCATCGCAGGGATGATAGGCGTAATGCGCCGTCGGGCGATAGATTACTGCGCCTGAAGCATCGCGGCGCGTGTAGTAATCCGCGATCGAAATACTCTCATTATGTGTGATCAGAAAAGCCTGCATCGGGCCTTCCAGCGGGGTCCAACTGCGCACGCGCGTCGCCGCGCCCGGGCGCATCAGATAAATCGCCGCGTCGCAGCCAAAATCATGGCGCAAACCATCAGCAGGTAGCACTTTTTCATGACTACCCCAGCCAAGTTCTGCCGGCTGGCAGCCTTCACCCGTGAAGCCGTCAATGGACCAGGTATTGACGAATTCGCCGCGGCGCTTCGGAACAGTTGCGGTAACCTGGGTATCGCGTTCGGCGATGTGGATGACCTTCACGCCAAGCGCGTACGCCAGCGTCGCCCAATCCGCGCGGGATTTTGGCATGGCCACGACATGGCCTGTATCCTGAGCGATATTCAGCAGCGCCTGTTTGACGAAATGCGAAACAAGCCCCGGATTGGCGCCATGAGTCATGACGGCTGTCGGCCCCGTGCCATCCTTAAGCGCCAGCGCGCTTTCCCGCAGCGCGTAATTGGACCGCAGTGAGGGAGACAGCGACGTATCCGTATAGCCACCTACCCATGGTTCCACGCAGGTGTCCAGATAAAGCGCGCCGAGATCGCGGCAGAGCTGCACCAACGCAACCGATGAGATATCTACCGAGAGATTGAGCAGAAAATCTCCGCGTGAAATCCGTGCGCGGAGTTCCGCGGCGTAATTCTCCCGCGTGAGGGGGAGGATGGTGTGACGAATGCCATGCGCGGCAGCAATTGCTTCGCCGCGTGCGTCGGAAGTCAGAATCTCAATCCGATCCTTTGGCATATCAATATGGCGCAGGATCAGGGGCAGTACCCCTTGGCCGATGGAACCAAAGCCAAGGACCAGCAGGCGGGCAGTGAAAGCAGTGTGTTTCATGGTACTTTTCCTTCCAAGTCACGCCGTGCGCGGCGCGTGTTTGATGTCATGCGCGTTGAGCGGCAACGGCGCGTCTGCAACTTCGGCTACTAAGGCCGGGTCGAAGCCATTCAAGGCCGCCCTCAATGCCTTGCCATAAGCCCCAAGCTACCCAATTTCGATCCTTTCTCCTTCGCCTATATGGCTAGGCTAACTCCATGAACCTTTCATAACATCTGCCGAATGGCAGGTGGGGCCAAACAGCACGAATTTCTGCTGCGCGGCGCCTAGCTTGCTGCGGCCTTTATGGATCAGGCCATGCGGGAAGCGAAGCCCTGGCACCGCCGAATCTGAAGGAACTTCAGAGAAACCTTTATTCACGTAGAGCACCTTGCCCAAGCGTCCAATCAAACATTTACCCACATAAAGCGGGCTACAGGCGGTCTCGGGAGTTCTCTGCCGGTATTTTTGAGCAATTTTTCCTGAGCATTGACAATGACGCCATTTGTCCGCGAAGCTGCTTGAAAGCGCTTTCTTTTGGGCGCAAGATTAAGCGATAATGCACAAAGCACATTGCTACCTGAGGAGGAAACAGTAATGGGCGTACAGCCCCGAATCCTGCGCAGGGCCCTGCGGCCCGGCGCATGTGCGCGGAACCGCGGCTCGTGAACGCGCTGCACCGCCTTAAAGACCGCATCGCTATCGTCGGCGTCGGCAATACGGACTATGGCAACTTCCCTGACATAGACGATTACGGCCTTGGCGCCCGGGCCTTCCGCAACGCGATCGAGGATTGTGGCCTGGACAAGAATAGGATTGACGGCCTGCTCACCTGCCGCGTGCCATATTATGCGCGCATGGGTGAGATTCTTGGGCTTAATCCGCGCTGGACAATCCAACTGCCGCCGCACGGGCGCATGTCCGGCATGGCAATCATCGAAGCGGCGGCGGCGCTGGAGGCCGGGCTTTGCGATTATGCGGCCCTGATCTATGCGAATATTGGCCGCTCCCGCCGCGTGAATTACGGGGGCGATGAAAGCCCAGGCGTGTGGGATCCTTGGGGTTTCACCTCGCCAGGTGCGGCACATGCGCTTATGTTCCAGCGTCACCGCGCGCTCTATGGCACGACGACGCGCCAATTGGCCGAGGTCTCTGTGGCCTTTCGCCATCACGCCTGCCTCAATCCTTCGGCGGTGATGAAGCAGCCCATCACCATTGATGACCACGAAGCGGCCCGCTTCATTACCGAACCACTTCGCCTGCTCGATTACTGCCTGATCAACGACGGTGCCGTCTGCATCATCATGACCACGAAAGAACGCGCGCGTGATCTCAACAAGCGCCCCGTGATGATTTCCGGTATCGGCGCGCGGGAGTCCTACAGCACGGCGTCCATCTCCAACTTCGACCTTAATTTCTGGTACGATGAGATGCAGGACGTCGCCGCCCAGGCGTATGGGATGGCGGGTGTCGGGCCGTCCGATGTTGATGCGCTGATGTGCTACGACAATTTCAGCCCTACGGTGCTGTTCAGCCTTGAGGGTCTCGGCTTCTGCAAGCAAGGCGAGGCGGGCTCCTTCGTTGAGGGGGGGGCGCTTAAGCTCGGTGGCCGGCTGCCGACCAACACCGATGGCGGGCACCTATCGAACTCCTACATGCAGGGCTGGGCGCTCAACATCGAAGCCGTGCGCCAAATCCGCGGTGAATGCGGTGCACGCCAAGTGCAGGACGCAGAGGTCGTGCAGTACTGCGGCGCCACGCCGTGTTCACGATCCATCATCTACACACCGGGCTGAGGGAGGACTCCATGCAACCAACAACCCCCGCCAAGCCCCGTCCGCGGATTGATGCCGTCAGCCGCGGTTTCTGGGAAAACGCTCGCGATGGCCGCCTTTCTGTGCAGCACTGCGACGATTGTTCGGATATTCATTTTCCGGGATCGCCGGTCTGCCCGAAATGCCTATCGGAAAAGCAATCCTGGGTCCCGGTCTCTGGCCGCGGGACGGTGCTTTCCTGGGTGCGGTTCCACCGTGCCTATTGGGATGGTTTCCGCGCCGACATCCCCTACCTGGTCGCGCTCGTAGGCCTTGAGGAAGGGCCGATGTTGATGACCAGCATCGTTGATGCCCCTGCCGATGGGCCAGAGATCGGCGCGCCCGTCACCGCTGTCTTTGAGCAAGTTGATGACCAGCTGACATTGCCGAAGTTCCGCGTTGGCGTCTGAACAAAGCCTCGGCCGGGACCGGGGCCTCTAAGGGGGGAAAAGGACCATGAGAAGTACCTTGAGGGCAGCAGCCCTGGCGATGGCGATGGCAATCATGGGGCCGCTGGTCCCGTCGGCCCAGGCTCAAGCGCAGCCGCCGGCGGCGACGCGCGCCAATACCTTGCGGGTGGTCGTGCATGCCAACCTGCAAATTCTTGACCCGGTCTGGACCACGGCCTTCATTTCGGGCCGTCATGGCTACCTGATCTATGACACGCTCTACGCGATGAACTCGCGTTTTGAACCTCTGCCGCAAATGGCGCAGGGGCACGAGATTCTGGAAGGTGGCCTACTCTATCGCATCCGGTTGCGCGAAGGCTTGCGTTTCCACGACGGCAGCCCTGTCCGGGCGCAGGATGTTGTTGCATCACTGCGTCGTTGGATGAGCCGCGACGTTATGGGCCAGCAGATGGCCGCCGTGACTGATACGATCACCGCGGTGGATGACCAGACCTTCGAGATCCGACTCAAGGAACGCTGGGGCCTGGTGCTCGATGCGCTAGCAAAGCCGTCCAACCCACCTTTCATCATGCCGGAACGCATCGCGCAGACGCCCGCCACTACGCAGGTGACCGAAACGATCGGTTCGGGCCCCTTCATCTTCGTGCGTGACGAATGGCGCCCGGGTAACCGCGTCGTCTATCGGCGCAATCCAGACTATGCGCCGCGCTCTGAACCGGCGGACTATCTTTCCGGTGGCAAGCGCGCCCTCGTTGAACGTGTTGAGTGGCTCTATATGCCGGACCACAACACGGCGCTCGCCGCGCTGAACGCGGGCGAGATTGACTATTTCGAGGCACCGCCACTGGACTTCATCAATGTCCTCGCGCGTAACCGCAACATCCGCATCGTCAATATTGACGCCATCGGTACGTCGGGCCTCATCCGTCCAAACCACCTCTACCCACCCTTCAACGACCCCCGTGCACGCCAGGCGCTCGCGCATCTCGTGCGCCAGGAAGACTATATGCGCGTGGTGGTGGGTAACCCGCAGCTTTACAGGCCTTTCTGCGGTTCCTTCTTTATGTGTGGTTCGGCGAACGGCACCGAGGTAGGCAGCGAGCCCTTCCGCGAACCCAACGTCGAACGTGCCCGCCAGCTATTGCGCGAGGCGGGCTATAATGGCGAGCCCATTGTCGTGCTGCAGCCGACCGACCGAGCACAGTACAACGCCGCGACCATGGTGCTGATCCAGGCGCTGCGCCGCGCCGGCGTCAATGTTGATGTGCAGGCGATGGACTGGAGCACGCTGCTATCGCGCCGCGCTAGCCGCAACGACCCCTACCAGGGCGGCTACCATCTGTTCGTAACCACGCATGGGGGGCCTACCACGGCGCTGCCGCCGTCTAACACTTGGTTCAATACGCGTTGTGAGCGTGCTAATCCGGGCTGGGCCTGCGATGCTGAACTGGACCGGATGGTCGGCGATTGGGCGCGGGAAGCGAGCCCAGAGGCCCGCGCCCCGATCCTGGAGCGCATCCATCGCCGCGCCTGGGAAGTGATCCCGTATGTTCCTTATGGTCAGTACACACAGCCCGTGGCCGTTCGTTCGAACGTGCACGGAGTTCTGGAGGCCGGAATCCCGGTCTACTGGAACATCGAGAAGCGATGACCTGACGGAAGCCGGTCATGTGGTACTACGTCACCAAGCGGATCCTCGCGACCCTGCCCGTCATGGGCGTGGTCGCGGTTATCGTGTTCCTTCTGCTCAGATTGAGCCCGGGAGACCCGGCGGCGATCATTGCCGGGGATGACGCAACGAGCGAAGACATCGCGAAAATCCGTGAGCATCTTGGCCTGGATCGTCCTTTGCTGACGCAGTTCGTTCGGTGGATAGGGCATCTCGCTGCCGGCGATTTCGGCAATTCCATCTACCTTGAACGGCCTGTGCTAGGCCTGATCCTGGAGAGGGTGGAGCCGACCCTGGCGCTTTCAGTGTCAACCATCATCTTCGCCGTCGTACTGGCGGTGCCCATTGGCGTCCTGGCGGCTTGGCGCGCCGGCACATGGATTGACCAGACCATCATGGCATTGTCGGTCCTGGCCTTCTCCGTGCCGGTTTTCCTAATTGGTTACGGGCTCGTGATCGGCTTCTCCCTGACGCTGGAATTGCTGCCGGTGCAGGGCTTTGTGAGCCTCTCCGAGGACCCGGTCGCGTTCTTCCGCCACCTTGTGTTGCCGACCGTGGCGCTTGGCTTGGTCTATACGGCGCTGATCGCCCGCATCACGCGCGCCACCATGCTTGAGACGCTCAACGAGGACTTCATCCGCACCGCCCGCGCCAAGGGCCTTGGCGAGCCGAGGGTGCTGATCCTGCACTCCCTTAAGAACGCCTCGGTGCCAATTGTCACCACCATCGGCACCGGGCTTGCGCTGCTGATCGGCGGCGTCGTTGTGACCGAAAGCGTCTTCGCTGTGCCCGGCATCGGTCGCCTCACCATAGATGCCGTGCTGCAGCGGGACTATCCGGTGATCCAGGGTGTGATCCTGGTCGTTGCCGGTGTTTATGTTCTCGTGAACCTCCTGATCGACCTGACCTATTCCCTGCTCGACCCGAGGATCCGCTACTGATGGCCACCACCGACATCACCGCGGCAGCCGCCGTTGTCCCGAGGACGCGGAGCGCCCCGGGGCTGCTGCGCCGCGCGGCCCGGCGCCCATTGCCAGTCCTGGGCAGTGCCCTTCTGATCGTCCTGATACTATCAGCGCTGCTGGCGCCGTGGCTCACGCCATATGACCCTTTCGAGATGAATGTCGTGGACCGCTTGCTGCCGCCAAACGAGACCTACTGGTTCGGCACGGACGCCTATGGCCGCGATATCTTTACCCGCACGCTCTACGGGGGGCGCGTATCGCTCGTGATCGGTGCGGCGGTTGCCGTGGCGGCCACTGTGGTTGGTCTCCTGATCGGCGTGATAGCCGGCTATTTCCGTACGGCTGACGCCATCCTGATGCGGATCATGGACGGGCTGATGGCCATTCCCGGCATTCTACTCGCCATCGCGCTCATGTCGCTGACGCGGGCCAGTGTTTGGATCGTCATCCTGGCCATCACCATTCCGGAAGTGCCGCGCGTGGCGCGCCTGGTGCGCTCAGTGGTGCTTTCTGTGCGCGAGCAGGTCTACATCCAGGCAGCGAGTGCCGTTGGCACGCGGTTTCCGCGGCTCATGCTGCGCCACATACTGCCCAACACCTTCGCGCCGCTGATTGTACAAGCGACGTACATCGCCGCCTCTGCCGTGCTGGTCGAGAGTTACCTCAGCTTCCTGGGCGTCGGAACCCCGCCGGAGATTCCGTCCTGGGGCAATATCATCGCGGAGGGTCGGCTTTATGTGCAGATCGCGTTCTGGAACATCCTGTTTCCGAGCGTCTTCCTCGCGGTGATGGTGCTGTCCATCAACATCCTTGGCGACGGTCTGCGCGATATGCTCGACCCCCGCCTGGCGCGGAGGATCTGATGACCTCAGAACCCGTCCTGCGCGTCGAGGGGCTGCGCACAGAATTCGCGACCGGCGATGGTCCACCGGCGGTCGCGGTCAACGACCTCTCCTTCGAAGTGAACCGCGGCGAGACCCTGTGCATTGTGGGCGAGTCTGGTTGCGGCAAAAGCCTGACGGCGCTGTCCGTCCTGCGCCTTCTGCCGCGGCCCTATGGGCGGGTCGGCGCGGGGCGCGTGCTACTTGAAGGACGGGACCTTGTGCAGGTGTCGGAACCCGCGATCCGCGAAGTCCGGGGCCGAGCCGTCTCGATGATCTTCCAGGAACCGATGACCAGCCTGAATCCGGTGCTGAACATTGGCCGCCAGATCGCCGAGACGGTGATGGTACATGAGGGCCTGCCCTGGCAAGCTTGCATGGATCGCGCACTCGAGATGCTGCGCCAGGTGCGGATCCCTGAACCTGAACGCCGCCTGCACGAGTATCCGCATCAATTATCCGGCGGCATGCGCCAGCGTGTCATGATCGCGATGGCGCTGGCCTGCCGCCCACGCGTATTGCTGGCCGACGAACCGACTACGGCGCTTGATGTCACCATTCAGGCGCAGATCCTAGATCTGATCCGCGATCTGCAGCGGGAGACAGGTACAGCTGTCCTGCTCATTACCCATGACCTTGGCGTGGTCGCGGAAATGGCCGACCGCGTGCTGGTGATGTACGCGGGAAGCAAGGTGGAGGAAGGCACCGCTGAGGAAATCTTCGACGCCCCCACCCACCCCTATACGCGCGGCCTGATGGGCGCGATGCCGCATTTGGGGGGTGCCCATGGCGGGCGACTGGCCGAGATTCCTGGCGTGGTGCCGGCACTGAATGCGCGGCCTCGGGGTTGTGGTTTCGCGCCCCGCTGTGGCCTTGCGACGTCGCGCTGCCACGTGGAAGCGCCGCCGCTGCGGAGCTTTGCCGGCAGCCACAACGTCGCCTGCTGGGAAGTCGGACAAGGAGCCGTAGCATGAACGCGCAGGTCCCGGTTCTTGAGGTGCGCGACCTTGTCAAGCACTACAGCGTGGGTGGCAGCTTCTTCGGGCGCGGACGTAAGCAGCTTCGCGCGGTGGATGGCGTTTCCTTCAGTATAGGGCAGGGGGAAACGCTCGGCCTGGTAGGGGAAAGCGGCTGCGGGAAGTCCACGGTTGGCAAGGCGGTGCTGCGCTTGGTGGAACCAACCTACGGCCATGTTTCCTTGGAGGGTGAGGAGATCACCGGCCTTGGCAGCGCAGCCCTACTCGACCGACGCAAGCGGATGCAGGTTATCTTCCAGGATCCCTATTCCTCGTTGAACCCTCGCATGACGGCGGGCGAAATCGTGCAGGAACCGCTGATCAATTTCGGTATCGGTTCGCGCGCCGAACAGCGCGATCGCGTCGCCTTGCTCTTTGCCCGTGTCGGGCTGCGTCCGGACCAACGCGCCAACTATCCGCATGAATTCTCCGGCGGGCAGCGGCAGAGGCTCGGCATCGCTCGGGCCCTGGCGCTCGGCCCCAGCGTGATCATCGGGGATGAGCCGGTCTCTGCGCTCGATGTCTCAGTGCAGGCACAGGTCATCAACCTGATGATGGACCTGCAGCAGGAATTCGGGTTGAGCTACCTTTTCGTCGCGCATGATCTTGGCGTGGTCGAGCACATCAGCCACCGCGTCGCAGTCATGTATCTCGGCAAGATCGTCGAAATAGCCGCTCGGGCGTCACTGTTTGGGACGCCACGCCACCCCTACACCGAGGCACTGCTGGCCGCCGTGCCGGTCTCCCACCCCCGATCAAGACGGGCTCGCACCGTTCTGACGGGTGATGTGCCAAGCCCGATCAACCCGCCCACAGGGTGCCGCTTCCATACGCGATGCCCAATCGCGGTCGCGCGCTGCCGGCAGGAGGAACCGCCGCTGGTGGTGGACGCGTCGGGCCACGGCGTCGCCTGTCACCTTCGCGCCGCAACCGTGTAGGGCCCTTGCCGCACACATGACGACCAAGGCAAGAACGCCTCAGCCGGTGGGCAAAAGACGCAGAAAAACCGGTGCCCCGAAGGTGCGGCTGGAAGAAGTTGCGCAGGAGGCCGGCGTGTCTGCCGCCACCGTATCGCGCGTGCTCAACAACGCATCGCTGGTCACGAAGGATCTGCGGGACAAAGTGCTAAAGGCGACGTCGAAGCTGGGTTATGTTGCGCATGGCGCGGCAAGGGCGCTCGCGTCACGCCGATCGCGCGTGCTGGGCGCGGTGGTGCCCAATCTATCGAACACGATTTTTTCCGACATGATTGAAGGCTTCCAGAAGCGGCTGGAACCGCAGGGCTACACGATGCTGCTGGCCACCTTCAACTATGACGAGGCGGCGGAATTCCGCAGCGTCCGCACCATGATCGAACGCGGCGTGGACGGGCTTGTGCTGGTTGGTGTGACCCACAGCAAGGAACTCGAACTGCTGCTGAATAGCTCGGGCATTCCCTTCGTACAGACCTGGGCTCCGGCACGGGCCAGCGCGCATCCAACCATTGGCTATGACAACGCGACTGCCGCGCGATTGCTGGTGGATCATCTTGTTGGGCTGGGACATCGCGATATTGGGGTTGTGGCAGGGTTTACGCAGCATAATGACCGCGTGCGCGCGCGCATCGCCGGTCTGCGCGCGGCGATGCGCCGCCACCGCATTTCGCTGCCGGCCGACCGCATCGTCCAGACCGAGTATCGCATCGCCAAGGTACGAGAGGCTTTCCGCGTATTTCAGCGAAAGGGCGAGTTGCCAACAGCCTTGATCGCCAATAACGACGTCGTGGCGCTCGGCCTGCTGCTGGAAGCGCAGGCGCAGGGTATCCGCGTGCCAGCGCAGCTTTCGATTGTTGGCGTCGGTGATCTTGAGATTGTGACGCATATGAGGCCACCGCTGACCACCGTGCGTTCCCCGAAGCACACGATCGGTGCCATGGCAGCCGACTACCTCCTTGCCCGCATCAGCGGGCACGACTTCGCCATACCCGAAGAACTTCCACTTGAACTCGTGGTGCGGGGTTCCACTGCCCCGCCACGTATGACCCGCCGCAAGGACACTTCAGCATGACGACTGCGCCGAGCATCCTACCCCTCACGCGCGATAAGGCCGGGAACCTGCCTGGCATGCTGGAGGGATTGCGTGTTGTAGAATTGGCTGATGAGACAGCCGAATATGTTGGCATGACGCTCGCCGGCCTCGGCGCTGAGGTCATCAAAGTGGAACCCCCGCAGGGCTCTTCTACCCGCGCCATCGGACCCTTTCTGGACGATGAACCCGGTCCCGAGCGTTCGCTGCATTTTTGGGGCTATAATCGGGGCAAGCGGTCCGTTGTGCTCGACCTTGATACGTTGGACGGCCAGCAGACTTTCCGCCACCTTGTGGCCTCCGCCGACATCTACCTCGATGCGAGCGAGGGGAGGGCGGCATCTGTGCTGGGCGTCGCCGCGCGTGACATCGCCGCGCAGTTCACCGGCCTGATCGCCGCTCGTATGTCGCCCTTCGGCGACGAAGGGCCCTGGAAGGATCACAAGGCATCAGACCTGATCCACCTGGCGCTGGGCGGGATCATGATGAATTGCGGCTACGACCCGGATCCGTCGAAGCACTACGACCTGCCGCCTATCGCGCCACAGCTTTGGCATGCCTACCACATCGCCGGCGACCAGATGGTGGTGGGCATCCTTGCCGCGCTGATCCATCGCCTGCACACGGGTGAAGGCCAGGACCTGTGCGTGGCGATTCACGAGGCAGTCTCGAAGAATACCGAACTGGATGTGATGTCCTGGGTGATGCGACGCGCGCCGCTATTCCGCCAGACCTGCCGGCACGCGATCGAAAAGCCGACGCATGTGCCAAGTATTGGCCATACCAAGGATGGGCGCTGGTATATCGCCGCCGGTGTGTCGGTACGCGATCAGACCAGTCTTGTGCCCTTCCTGTCCGGCTATGGGATGGCCGCGGACCTGCAGGCACCGGGCGGTGACGCCGACACCAAGGCGCGCAACGTTCCAGGCTCGGGCGCGGACGACGAAACGAAGTCTCATGTGCTTGAGATCGTGCAGCGCTTCATCCGATCCTTCCGCTATGAAACGATGCCATGGCGGGAAGCGCAGGCAGCCGGGCTGTTATGGTCGCCGCTGCGCAAGCCGCACGAGAACGTGCTTGATGCGCATTGGCAGACGCGCGGTACGTTTGCCGAGGTAGAGCATTCGGAACATGGGCGCGCCTACCACTATCCGGTCAGCCGATGGCTCTCGACCGGGACGGTGTGGAAATCCGGCCGCCGCGCCCCGCTGCTGGGCGAGGACACCGCAGCCGTGCTTGGCGCGCTTGCGCCGAGGAAGCCGCTGACGCAGCCTGCAAGGCCGCGCAGTGATGTAGCGCTGCGGCTCTCCCCGCACGAAAAGCCGTTTCCACTGCAGGGCGTGCGAATCTTCGATTTCTCCTGGTTTCTTGCTTCGGCAGGCGGTACACGCTTCGCTGCCGCGTTGGGCGCGGATGTGATCAAGGTTGAGTGGAAGGACAATCCCGATACGCGCCTTGCGGCCATGTCGCCCGTTGGCGGGCGTGCAGCGCGTGAGGCAGCGACGGCGCCGCTAAAGGGTGTTACCGATTCCGACATGGGCGGGCAGTTCAACAACAAGAATTCAGGCAAGAGCGGCATCTCGCTCAATATCCGTCATCCCAAGGGCATGGAGATCGCGCGACGCCTGATTGCAATGTCTGACGTGGTGGCGGAAGGCTTTTCGCCTGGTGTGCTGCAGCGGCTCGGTCTGGGGTACGATGTGCTGCGCTCGCTCCGACCGGACATCATTTACGTGCAGCAGTCAGGCATGGGCGGCATTGGCACCTATGGGCGCTTCCGCACCATCGGCCCTGTCGCTGCAGCCTTCGCCGGTACCTCGGAGATGTCCGGCCTGCCCGAACCTGCCATGCCCGCAGGTTGGGGTTATTCCTTCCTCGATTGGATCGGGGCCTACAGTTTTGCAACAGCGATCACGGGTGCGCTTTTTCACCGCGACCGTACCGGTCAGGGGCAGTGGATTGATAGTTCGCAATGCGAGTCCGGCATTTTCCTCAAGCCGGTACCGATCCTCGATTGGTCGGCGAACGGGCGGAGCTGGCGCCGCATCGGCAACCGTTCTCCCTACAAGGCGGCTGCGCCGCACGGCGCCTACCGCTGCGCCGGGCAGGACCGCTGGATTGCCATTGCCGCCTTCGACGAAGCCGAATGGCAGGCGCTTGTTCGCGTAGCCGGTTGCCCAGATTGGCTGGCAGACGCGCGCTTCGCGACGCTGGAGAGCCGCTTGCTGCACCAGGACGCGCTGGATGCTGCCGTGACTGAATGGACGCTGGACCAGGATGCCTATGCCTGCATGGCAGCGCTGCAGGCGGCGGGCGTGCCGGCGGGTGTCTGCCAAACGGCGGAGGACCGGTGCGACAATGACCCGCAACTTCGGGCATTATCCTGGCTGACGGAGGTGACGGGCACCAAGATCGGCCGGTGGCCGGTAACTGAAATCCCAACGAAGCTTGCTGCCACGCCGCCCTATAGCGGCGGCATCATCAACCGCGGCGCGCCTGGCTATGGCGAGGATAATGCACGAATCCTGGGTGAGCTACTCGGTTACTCCTCCGCGCAGGTCGCGGCGCTGGCCGATGAAGGGGTGATTTGAGGCCGTGATGCAGGGGCCTGCATGGGAACAGGATATTGTCTTCATCGGCGACATCCATCGTCAGTGGCGGCACGTCGCGCAGGGCCTTGCCAAGGCCGAGCGGCGGCCGCGCGTGGCGGTACTGCTCGGGGATATGGAATGCGACCAGCCGCTTGACGTTGCCGCCGCACCGCTGCTCGATGTCGGGATCGAAGTGCACTGGATCTGGGGCAATCATGACTATGATGGCGGGCCGGAGATGTGGACCAACCTGGTGGATGCGGGCCGCAACCCGCGCACCCGCCACGGTGAACTCAACGCGCGCGTGACCGATATCGGCGGGCTGCGTATCGCTGGGCTAGGCGGCACCTTCCGCCGCCGCGTCTGGGAACCGCCGAGGCCCCCGCAGTTGCGCTCGCGCGACGAGTTGCCGGCGGACATGACCAGCCTTGGCCCTGACTGGACCCAGGAGCAGCGCCGCTCGATGGCCGATGCGCTCGCCGCCATGGCGATCTGGCCCGAGGACGTGGAGGCGCTGTCTGCCCTGCGCGCGGATGTGCTGGTGACGCATGAGGCGCCATCAAGCCATCCGCAGGGTGTTTCGACGCTTGACGAGTTGGCGCGACGGATGGGCGCGCGCCTCGTCATCCATGGGCACCACCATGTCTGCTACCGCGCTTGCGCTGAAGACGGGCTGCAAGTGCAGGGCGTTGGCGCTGGCTGGGGCGTAGGGCTGGATGGCTGGCCTTGGTGGCCCGGTGAACCTGATCGCTGGCTGGGCCAAGCGCCCGCCGGTTGGTCGCATCTCTGAGGATACGTCCCATGCGAATCACTGACCTCGTCGGCAAGGCGGTTCTGGTTACCGGCGCGTCCACCGGCATCGGGGCTGCCGTGGCCAAGGGCTTCGCCGCGCAGGGCGCGCGCGTCGCGGTGCACTACAATTCCAGTGAAGCCCAGGCGTTACAGGTTCTAGAGGAGATCCGCGCCGCGGGCGGTGACGCTATCGCGCTTAGGGCCGATGTCCGTTCCGTTGATGCTTGCCAGAGCCTGGTGGCTGAGGCGCAGCAGCGCCTTGGGGCGCTTGATGTGCTGGTGAATAATGCTGGTGGCGTGGTGAAGCGGCACCCGCTGCATGAGATTGAAGACGCGCTCTACGACGATATCGTGAACCTCAATGCGCGTTCGGTCTTCGCCTGTTGCCGCGCCGCGGTGCCGATCATGCAGGCGCAGGGCGGCGGCGCGATCATTTCAACCACATCTATCGCGGCGCGTACCGGTGGGGGCAGCAAATCCACGCTCTACGCCGCTTCAAAGGCGTTCGTTTCGACCTTTAGCCGCGGATTGGCGAAGGAGGTTGCGCGCCACGGCATTCGCGTGAACGCCATTGCCCCTGGTGTGATCGGCAAGCCCGACAAGTCAAAGACGACGCCAAACCATCAGCTTGAGGCTTCAATCAAGCTCACGCCCATGCGGCGGATTGGCACGGTTGAGGAATGCGTTGGGGCTTATCTTTTCCTGGCATCCTCGGAGATGGCCGGGTTCATTACCGGTCAGGTGATCGAGGTGAACGGCGGACTTCACATGCCCTGACCGCCGGGCAATGCCGGTAATGATTCGATTGAGGGCCTTGCGGGCAATGATGCGCTCAGCGGCGGGGATGGGAATGACACGATCAGTGGTGGCGCTGGGAATGATTCTATTGATGGCGGCGCTGGCAGTGATCTGCTGAGCTACGCTGATCTTACGGCGTCCGGCCAGGCGGTTACGGTTGATCTTGTGGCGCTGCGGGCGACTGGCGCGGCGGGGAATGATACCTTTGCCGGGATTGAGAACGTCGTCACCGGCGCCGGCAATGACAGCCTGCTTGGTGATGGCGCTGCCAATATCCTCATTGCCGGTGCAGGCAATGACACGATCAGTGGCGGTGCGGGCAACGACAGTCTTGCTGGAAGCGATGGTCACCATCGGCTCGACGGGGGGGCAAACCAAGATACGCTCTTTGGTGGTGATGGGATTGATAGCTTTTGTTTCACCACCGCGCTCAGCGCGAACAATGGCGATTTGGTTTTGGGATATAGCGTTGCCGATGATACCATCATGCTGGATGACGCGGTCTTTACGTCGATTGGCGGGCTTGGCACCTTGGCGGAAAGCGCTTTTGTGATTGGAACCACGGCATTAACCTTGAGCCACCGCATCATCTTCAACAGCACCACTGGTGAACTGCTCTACGATGCGGATGGAATAGGTGCAGTGGCTGCCATACAGTTTGCGACGCTTACATCAGTTATCGGTTCAGTGACACATGCCGAATTCCAGATCATTTGATTCGCGCCGAAAGGGGCTGTTCAGCCCCTTTTTGATTGCCGGCCGTCGAATAATTGGAGACAAATTGGCGTGCCGGATTCCGCTGCGCTTGAAGCCTTGCCCCAGTTCATTTGGGCGACAATCCTGATAAAAGTGCAGTTGAATCAAGCCTGACCTGGCAGAGGTCTTCTTTTGCTGTTTTTTCATGGCCTGACGTACTCCCTGAATTGTTGATAGTTTTCGTAGAGTCTGTTTTTTGAGGGGACGGACGGATGAAACGCAGCAGCTTCAGCCGCCGCAGCTCATCAGGCAGCAAATCTTCGTACCTCTTCTTCCAATTTTGAAGTACGTCGTCTCCGATATACCCGCCTTGCGGCAGATCTCCGCGACAGGATACCCATCCGCACCCTGCTTAAAAATGAACGCCTTCGGCGTGTCCGTAGACTTCGATGCCTTCAACGCTTTTTGGACTTGTCGCGTATTTATGCCGCTCTGATTTCTCGTTTAGGCTGCTTGGCGTTCGAAAGCCAGGGGGTTTTTGCCTCTCAACGCAGAATGCCTGCGGCGCGGGTTATAGAAGCCGTTGATGTATTGAAAGATGCTGGTTTCTGCTTGGCGGCGGGTTTCCCACGTCCTGCGCCAGATCAGCTCGGCCTTCATGGTCTTGAAGAACGTCTCGACAACGGCGTTGTCATAACAATTGCCCTTGCCGCTCATTGACGACTGCAACCCATATTCGCGCAGAATTTTCTGGTAGTCGTGCGAACAGTATTGGCTGCCACGGTCGCTATGAAACACGCAGCCCCGCAGCGGGGACCGGAGCGCAATGGCCATTTTCAGCGCGCGGATCGCCAGATCGCGTTTCAGGCGATCACTGACGGCCCAGCCGATGACGCGCCGGGAGTGAAGGTCCAAGATCACCGCCAGATAGAGCCATCCCTCCCGGGTCCAGATGTAGCTGATGCCTCCTGCCCATTTCTGATTGGGTTGATCGGCAGTGAAATCGCGCTCCAGCAGGTTTGGAGCGATGTTGAACGTGTGATCGCTGTCTGTCGTCGCCTTGAATTTACGCGTTCTCTCAACGACAATTCCATTCTCGCGCATCAGCCTCCCAACACGCCGATGCCCCACTTCAACCCTAACTTCCTTCAGCTCTTCCGTCATTCGCGGGCGGCCGTAGCTCCCCAGGCTCAGGCGTGATTGCTCCTTAATATGGGCCAGAACCACCATGTCCATGCGTTGCCTGGGGCTGGCAAGGCGCTTGCGGAAGGCCCGCAAGCCACGTGCGCTGACATTCATCACGCGGCACAGCCGATCGATCGGAAAGGCCCCACGCTGTTCTTCGACGAACCTGAACCTCACGGCTTTTGGCTCGCGAAGAACTGGGTGGCTTTTTTTAGGATGTCCCTCTCCTCCTTCAGGTTACGGACCTCACGACGAAGTCGTTCATTCTCCCGCGCAAGCTCACGGTCCTCGGCAGAAACCACACCCGTGTCCCGGTACGCGCTCACCCATTTATTCAGGGTCGAAAAGCCGCCCCCCAGATCATCCGCAACCTGGCGCCGCGAAAGCCCGCTGGTCAGCGCTATACGCACCGCTTCTTTACGAAATTCATTCGTCCTGCCTGTGCTCATGGCTCAGCTCCTTTGCTGCACAATAGGTGATCAGAGGAGCGGCACAAAATCGTGACAAGACCAGGCTGGCACGCATGCAGGGCGACTACTACAGCCGGCGCAGGGTGAAGCTGGAACCGCTGCGCGCGATAGGCGCAGCGCCTGAAGCTGACTGGCAGGCTGCCCTGACCGCATTCCACGCAGCGCGGCAGCGCGCCACTCACTGACGCTTCTGAACAACTACCAACGCGCGGCGGGAGGTCGCCGCAATGGCTGAACTGACATCCTCCACGCGCGAAGCCGCTCGACGCCTTGGCGTCAGCGATACCACCATGCACAAGGCCGAACGCACAGGGCGCATCATGCGGGAGCCCGATGGCCAATGGGACATCGCCAAGCTGCGCGCGCAAATGCGCGAGACCGCGGACCCGCAGCGTTCCCCTCTCGCTGGCAGCGCGGCGGCCGAGGGCATGCCCTTCGCCCGGCTCAAGGTCGCGCAGCTTGCCCTGAAAGTGGAAGCGCAGCGCCTGGCGCTTGATGAAAGCAAGGGCCGCTTGCTGGATGTCGCGACCGCCAATGTGACGATTGATGAAATCGCCAGCACCATGCGCGACGCGCTGCTGAATTGGCCCGCGCGCGTGGCGGGC
>JBPCSO010000075.1:0-41759 GCA_051007055.1 Roseomonas sp. | reverse complement strand
ACCGGGCCATAGCCGCCGGCGCCATCCCACACCAAGGCAAGCGCCAAGGGCGCGGCAGTGCGCGGCAGTACCGCAAAAGCGGAAAGCGCGCCGGATGTGGCGCCAAAGCCATCACGGCCCATAATCTCTGCCACCCCTGCCGCACGCAGAATGGTGAGCAAACCATCTGCCACCGCCCAGGCGATGATGAAGGCAATGGTCAGCGCCAGACTATTTGGCGCGAGTGCGAGTAGCGCCATGCCAATTGGCAGCAGCAACAAGGCAAAGCGCCCTACATGGCGCATGGCAACGCCTCGGCCCAGCGTGAACAGCACCAACCGCGCCGCCACCTGGCCCGGCCCATGCGCGGCGGCCAGCAGCAGGACGGTTGCTTCCGGCCAGCCCCGTTCGCGCAGCAGCAACACCAGATGCGCGCCAAGCCCCGTGCCGATGAAGGCGTGTGCTGCAAAGCAAAAGGCAAGGCCCAGAAACACCGGGTCACGCAAGCGGCGGAATAAAGATATTGGCGCTGCGCTTTCCGTGAGGCGTTTCGGTGGCCCGGCATGGCGCAGCATATAGCCCGTGATCGCTGCCGAACCCGCTTGGATCAACGCCAGCACCAACAACGCATCACGCCAGCCGAATAACCCAATCAGCGCTTCGACCAAGGGGATGAAAATGGTGCCGGTAAAGCCCGTGATCAGCGTGATGGCAGTGATGCTGCGCGTTACATCACGCGCTTCCGCTACCACCACCGCCATGGCCGGCCCCCAAAGGCATGTGGCATGCGCTGCACCCAGCAAAACCCAAACCACGACAAAGGCGATGGGGTGAGACACAAAACTCCACGCCACCAGCAATAGTGCGCCCAGCAGCGCGCCGCCTGTCATCATCGCGCGCGGCCCGTGGTGATCCTGCCAACGCCCCGCCGGCACCGCGACCAATCCAGATACCAGCAAGCCGCAGGTGAAGGCGCCCGAGATCAACACGCGCGACCAGCCAAGCTCCGCTTCCATCGGCGCGACCATCAATTGGAAGGGGGTGAAAAGGCAGCCCCAGCCGACAAGCTGCGTAATCGCGGTGCCCCAGAACAATAACCGGGGCGCAATGCGCGGCGCGTCAGTCACACGGTGAATTGTTCGGCGATGATACGCTCGGAAAGCCCGTGATCGGGGTCGAACATCAGGGTCAGGGATACATCGCGCGCTTCCCGCACCTCAACCCGTGTCACATCGCGCACTTCGGTATAATCCGCGACTGCGGCGACAGGGCGCTTATCCGGCTCAAGAATATCGAAGACAACCGTTGCATCTGAAGGCAGCAATGCGCCGCGCCAGCGCCTTGGGCGAAAGGCGGAAATCGGCGTCAGCGGCAGCAGATTCGCACTCAATGGCACAATCGGCCCATGGGCGGAAAGATTATAGGCGGTGCTGCCGGCGGGCGTGCTCACCAGAATGCCATCGCAAATCAATTCCGGCAGCCTAGCCTTGCCATCCACCAATATGCGTATCTTGGCCGCCTGGCGGCTTTCACGCAGCAGGGAGACTTCGTTGATGGCGAGTGCTTCCACCGATGGCGCATTCTCGCGCAGCGCCACCATGCGCAAAGGATGCACAATGGCGGTTTGTGCGGCAGCAAGCCGCGCGGGCAAATCATCTTCCCGATAATCATTCATCAAAAAGCCGACACTGCCCCTGTTCATGCCATAAACGGGCAAGCCACGGCGCAGGAAGCGATGCAGCGTTTCCAGCATGAAGCCATCGCCACCAAGGGCGATCACCACCTCCGCATCCTCTTCCGCCGCGCTGCCATAGCGCGCGACCAGCGCGGCGCGGGCTTTTTGCGCCTCGGCACTTTGCCCAGCCAGGATGGCAACGCGGCGGGGCGCGAAGGCGTTCATGCGCGCTGCCACCCTTGAGCGGCAGCGCGATGTTCCAATAACGGCATATCGCGCCGCACGCGTGCTGTAAGGGTCTGGTCAATGCGTGTGGTGGCGTGACCTTTGCCATCACTCGCCTTGGCGACCACATGGCCCCAGGGATCAGCAATGAGGGAATGGCCATAGACGCTCCGCTGCGCGCCACGTTCTTCATATTGGCCGAAGGAAGCGGCGGCGATGATCCAGCATTGCGTATCAATTGCGCGCGCGCGCAGCAGCGCTTCCCAATGATCCTTGCCGGTTTGCAGCGTGAAATTGGACGGCACCAGGATAGCCTCCGCACCCATTTGCCGGAGCGCCAGATATAATTCCGGAAAGCGAATATCGTAGCAGATTGTGCAGGCAAAGCGAATGCCGCCCGCATCAAACAGCGCCAGATCGCGCCCGCCGCCATAAAGCGCGCTTTCGCGATAGCCTGTTCCATCCGGGGCGGTGATGTCGAACAGATGGATCTTCCGGTAGCGCGCAATCTCCGCCCCATCCGGGCCGAAAACCAGCGTTGTGTTGAACAGCTTCTCGCCACCATTTTCGATGATGGAACCGCCATGCACGGTAATGCCGTGCCGGCGGGCCAGGCCGCGCAGCAGCTCATAGGCCGGGCCACCTTCGGCGCCCGGTGCGGGCAGCACTTCGGCGGCGGCCATGCGGGCATCTCGTCCACCGCCCAGATTGGTCCAGGTTTCCGGCAGGCTGACCAACCCGGGGCGGTCCCCGGCAATCGCGGCTTCGATCAGCGCTTCGGCCTGCGCGAGGTTCGCGGCCTTATCGCTGCCCTGATTCATTTGGATCACGCTGACGCGCATCCGCTTACTCCTGACCATATGACGCCCCCATCAAGCCGGGGCGGGGGCTTGCCCGCAAGGGGGGCAGGGCTTCAGGCGCGGGGTGGGCGCCAATCGAGCTTGGGTTCGGCGCGGCGCTCGCGCAACGGGGCCGGGCTGTAGGCCGCTGGCGGTGGCACGGGCGGGTTCATGCGCGGGCCGATTTCAGTTTCCCGCCGGGGGGTGAAGCCTGCAGGTTCTTCCCAATCCTGCTCCACCTGAGGGCGCGGGGCGGCTACAGGCCCTGTGCGGCGCAATTCGGCGCGGAGTTCCGCCAATTGCAGTTCCAACGCTTCCAGCCGCGACTTCACGCCATAAACGGCGAAGGGCATGCCAAGGAAGGCCAGCACCAAAAGGCCCAAAAGCAGTGCCAGGATTAGCCCTGTCCAGCTGGGCAGGCCCGGAAAGGTGAGGGCGGCAATGAGGGCTTGCAGCGCCTCAGCCACCGGTGACGCTCATGTGCCGGGCGACGGCAGGGCGGTTCTGCCGGCGGTCAATCACGAAATCATGGCCCTTGGGCTTGCGGGCAATCGCATCGTGGATCGCTTGCAAAAGCGCCGCGTCATCCACGCCAGGGTCGCGTAGCATGGCGCGGAATTCCGCCGCATCATCCTGGCCCAAGCACATGTAAAGGGTGCCGGTGCAGGTGAGGCGCACGCGATTGCAGCTTTCACAGAAATTATGCGTCATGGGCGTGATGAAGCCGATCCGTTGGCCGGTTTCCTTCACGCGCATGTAACGCGCCGGGCCGCCCGTGCTGTAATCCGTATCTTCCAGCGTCCAGTTTTTCTTGAGGCGGGAGCGCACCAGCGACAGCGGCAAATACTGATCCGTGCGATCGCCAGTGATATCGCCCATCGGCATCGTTTCAATCAAACAGAGATCAAAGCCGTGTTCACCGCACCAGGCGATCATGCGGTCATATTCATGCTCATTCACGCCCTTCAGCGCGACGGCATTGATCTTGATGGCGAGCCCGGCGGCCTTGGCGGCGAAAATGCCATCCAAAGTCTGTTCAATCTTGCCCCAGCGCGTGACAGCCGCGAAGGCATCCGCATCCAACGTATCGAGGGATACATTGATGCGCCGCACACCGGCCGCAAAAAGCTCATCCGCATAGCGCACCAATTGCGTGCCATTGGTGGTGAGCGTCAGTTCACGCAAGCCACCAGGCCCGATGCGCTGGCCCAAGCCCCGGATCAGCGACATCACATTCTTGCGCACCAGCGGCTCACCACCCGTCAGCCTGATCTTGTCTACCCCGGTCGCGATGAAGGCGGCAGACAGGCGTTCCAATTCCTCAAGCGTCAGAATCTCCGCCTTGGGCAGGAAGGTCATGTCTTCTGCCATGCAATAGACGCAGCGCAGATCGCAGCGATCCGTCACCGAGACGCGCAAATAGGACACATGGCGCCCGAAGGGGTCCACCAGGGGCACGGGTTGCGGGGCTACAGCATTCATAGGCGGGATTTGGGGGCGAAGCGGGGTCCGGTGCAAGACCCCTTCACACGAGAAGCGCGATGGACCCCGCACCAATCAGCACAATCAGGGCAAAGGGCCGGTACAAGCTTTGCGGCACCACATGGAAAAGCCGCGCCCCAGTGGGCACGCAGAGCACCATAATGGGCAGCAGCACGGCAGTGCGGATCAGCACGGACAGGTCAATCAGCCCCAGGAAAAGGGGCGGGAAGACGGAAATCACCGAAATCACCGAAAAGAACAGGATCAGATTGGCCCGATGCGTCTTGGCCGCTTCCGGCCCCGCCAGAAGGTAGAGAATGACCGGCGGCCCGGACATGCCCGTGGAGCCCTTGAGCAAGCCTGAAACCGCCCCCACCGCCATATTCAGCGGCAATGGGCGGGACCCATTGTAGCGCCAGCCCGACAGCAGCAGCCCGCCAAAAACCAGCACAAAGGCCCCGATAGCGCGCCTGAGAACCTCCCCATCCGCGGTGATCAGGATATAGGCGCCAAGGGGCGTCATCAGCGCTGCTGTGCCGCCAATGGGCAGGATCACGCGCCTATCGGCATCCTTCAGCGCGCTGGGGAGCAGTTGGATGGAGACAATCAGTTCCATCAGCAGCATCACTGGCACCCCGGCCTTGGGGCCCCAAAGCACCGAATAAATCGGCGCCAGGATCACCGCCGTGCCAAAGCCGGCATAGCCGCGCATGAGGCCGGCAATGGCGGTGGCAAGGGCCGCGCCCAGCAGCCGCCAATCGGTCAGCACCGGCATGGCAGCGTTGATCAGGTCGGTCATCTTGCGGGCGGAGCTTCGATGATCAGGTCAATCAGGCGGGCATTGATCAATACCTTGCCGGCATGCTCGAAATTGACCGTGACGCGTTCCCCCACCACAGATTGGACCTGGCCCAGACCCCAATCTGGTTCGGTCGGGTGGCGCACACGCATGCCAGGTTCTATCAATGCCATCACCAACCGCTTTCGTTCTTAATAACTCGCTAGGGTTAAGAGGATACTGTTCCATCCCATGACACAAGTAACCCCTGAGCCTGAAAGCGCCGAAGGCGCTGATCTTCATCTGCGCCTGACCCGATTGATCGGGCTGCGGCTTTGCCATGATTTGGGGGGCTTGGCAGGCACCATCGGCAATGCGCTTGAAATGCTGAATGATGCTGGCGCCGAAGCGGCGGATTTGGCTGGGGAAGCGGCGGATATGCTGCGCCGGCGCCTGCTGCTGTGGCGCACTGTGCTCGGCAGTGGGGAAGCGCGCACGCTGGGTGCGGCGCTTGGCTTGCTGAAGGGGCAAATCGCCGGCGGGCGGGCGCATCTGGATATTGGCGACCTGCCCGATAGCCTGTCACTGTCGGAAACCCTGGTCCCTTTATTGATGACCGGGCTTTTGCTGGGTGGTGAGGCATTGCCACGCGGCGGTGTGGTCCGCCTTGGCGGCGATCTGCAAAGAGAAATTATGATTCTCCCCGTCGGCACGGGGGCCAATTGGAACCCAGTGCTGCTGCGCCAAGCCGCCGGCAATAGCCTGCCGACCGAAATATCCAGCCGCGACGCTTTGGCACTGTGGTTTTGCGTCAGCGCTGAGGCTGCGGGCGTTCGCTACAGCCTTGCTTTGTCGCCAAATGATGCGGCGCCGGCACTTATTATGAAACTGCCTGGCTGAAACTGCGCGGGCTTTACGCTTTATTCGCAAGCCTTGGCTCATAATCCCCAGACAAGACATTCCCTGGGGATGGATATGGACGATCTGCTCGCCGACTTTCTTACTGAAACCCATGAAGGCCTGAGCGCCGTGGACGAGGCGCTGTTGCGCCTTGAACGCGCGCCCGATGATGCGCCGACGCTGGCTGAAATTTTCCGCCAGGTGCATACGATCAAGGGAACCTGTGGCTTTCTTGGCCTGTCGCGGCTGGAAAAGGTGGGTCATGCCGCCGAAACCATGCTCGGGCTTTACCGCGACGGCACACTGACCGTGACGCCTGAAGGCATCACGCTGATCTTCACGGCGGTGGATGCGATTCGCAAGATTGTCGTGGGCCTAGAACAAAATGGCCAGGAACCGGAAGGTGATGACGCTGCGGTCATCGCAGCGCTGGACGCCGCCGCCCGCGGCGAATCATTGGCAGTGCCCGCGATGCAGCCGACAAAGGCTGCTAGCCCGGCGGAAGCGCCGCCCGCGGCCGCACCTGTCAGCGCCGTTCCGCCGTCCCGCCCAACCGAATCGGTCGCCGAAGCCGGTCCGGCCGAATCCGTCGCGGCGCAGCAGACGATTCGCGTATCCGTCGAAGTGCTTGAAGACCTGATGACCCTGGTCAGCGAATTGGTACTGACACGCAATCAGCTGCTGCAATTGGCCCGCGCTTCTTCCGATAGCCAGCTTTCGGTTCCCTTGCAGCGGCTGTCGCACATCACGTCCGAATTGCAGGAAGGCGTGATGAAGACGCGCATGCAACCAATTGGCAATGCCTGGGCCAAGCTGCCCCGGCTGGTGCGCGATTTGGGCAATGAATTGGGCAAGAAAATCGAACTTGATATGCGCGGTGCGGAAACCGAATTGGACCGCCAGGTGCTGGAACTGATCAAGGACCCGCTGACGCATATGGTGCGCAATAGCGCTGATCATGGTCTCGAAAACCCAGCGGAACGCCGCGCGGCGGGCAAGCCTGACACCGGGCGCATTCTGCTGAACGCCTATCACCAGGGTGGCCATATCATCATCGAAATCGGTGATGATGGGCGTGGCCTGCCGGTTGAAAAAATCCGCGCGAAGGCGCTGTCCCAGGGCCTGGCGACGGAAGCCGAACTCGCGCAGATGAATGAACATGATGTGCTGCGCTTCATCTTCCGCCCGGGCTTTTCCACGGCGCAGCAAATCACTTCCGTGTCCGGCCGCGGGGTTGGGATGGATGTGGTCAAGACCAATATCGAACGAATCGGCGGCACCATTGAATTGCGTTCGAAGGAAGGGCGCGGCAGCACCTTCACCATTAAGATCCCACTGACGCTTGCCATTGTCTCTGCGCTGATTGTGCAAGCAGGTGGTGAACGCTTCGCCATTCCGCAGATTGGTGTGGTCGAATTGGTGCGCGTTGGCGATGAACATGAAGGCAGTGCCCGCATTGAAATGATCAAGGATGCGCCGGTGCTTCGCCTGCGTGACCGCCTGCTGCCGCTGGTATCGCTTTCCGCTCTGCTGCAATTGCGTGAACCGACTGGCGCTGCACTCACGGGTTATGTTGTGGTCATGCAGGTTGGTGCCAATGTGTTTGGCATCGTGGTTGACCGGGTTTTCGATACGGAAGAAATCGTGGTCAAGCCGGTGGCGCCGATCCTGCGGCACATTACCATGTTCAGCGGCAATACCATTCTGGGCGATGGCAGTGTCATCATGATCCTGGATCCAAATGGGGTTGCGCGTGGCGCTGGTATCAATGCCGAAGGCCGCGCTGAAGATCAGCAGACCATCAGCATGACGGGCGGTATCCGCTCAGATTCCAGCACATCCCTGCTGCTGTTCCGCGCCGGAGACCAGACACCAAAGGCAGTGCCGCTTGGGCTGGTTGCGCGGCTTGAAGATATTCCGGTGGAACGCATTGAAATGTCGGGTGGTACGCCGGTTGTGCAGTATCGCGGGCAATTGATGCCCATGGTGCCGATTTCTGGCCATTGGGAAGCGCCCGAATCGGGCCGTCAGGCCGTGTTGGTCTTCACCGAAGGCACGCGCAGCATGGGGCTTATGGTGGATGAGATTCTGGATGTGGTTCAGGAACCATTGCTGATCCAGCCTGGGTCGGATCGGCTGGGCTATCTGGGCAGTGCGGTCATCGCGGAACGCGTGACGGATGTTATTGATACCGTCTATTGGCTTTCCCATACTGGCGGTGATTGGTTCCGTGGCGATCGTAAGATGGCTTCATCCACCCAGAAACCACGCCTGCTGCTGATTGATGACAGCACCTTCTTCCGCCATCTGGTTGTACCTGCACTTTCGGCAGCCGGCTTTGATGTAACGGCGGTGGAAAGCCCAGCCGAGGCACTTCGCCTGCGTGATGCGGGTGCGGAATTCGAAGCGCTGATTTCCGATATCGAAATGCCGGAAATGGATGGGCTGAGTTTCGCGCGCAATGTCCGTGCTTCCGGTGCGTGGGCCCGCCTGCCGCTTGTGGCGCTTTCTTCCCGTGCCGAAGCGGATGATGTCGCACGCGGCCGCGAAGCCGGCTTCACCGATTATGTCGCGAAATATGATCGGGACGCGCTGCTTTCTTCGCTGCGCGAATGCCTGAGCTCGCCCATTGCCGCCTGAAGGAGGCCAAGATGCAAACCATGAGCCAAACCCAGCGTTCCGGTCCTGCCATTGCGGCGCTTGCCCTGGCCGAACGTGAAGACGATGTCTTCCTGACAGTAACCGTTGCTGGCCAGACCTGCAGCATTCCCGTGCTGTTGGTGCGCGATGTATTGGGGCCGCAGGCGATCACGCCCATCCCACTTGCCCCGGCGGAAGTTGCAGGTGGTCTCAATCTGCGCGGGCGTATTGTGACAGCGATTGATTTGCGCCGCCGCCTTGGTCTGCCTTCCGCTGAGGATAGCAGCAAGGCCATGAGCGTGGTGGTGGAGCAGGCTGGCGAATTATATAGCCTGATCGTTGACCAGGTGGGGGAAGTTCTGCCGCTGCCATCCGCCGGCATCTGCCCCAATCCGCCAACGCTTGATGCATTGTGGCGTGACGTTTCGGTGAGTGTCTATCGCGAAGAAGACCGCCTGATTGTCATGCTGGATGTCGAACGCCTTCTCAATATCGGATGAACAGAATCATGCAGAATCGCTCTTGCCTTATTGTGGATGACAGCCAGGTTGTAAGGCGTGCCGCTCGTCGCATTGTTGAAAGCTTTGGCTTCACCGTGCGCGAAGCCAAGGATGGCGCCGAAGCCCTGGTGTCTTGCCGTACCGAAATGCCGGAAGCTGTCTTGCTTGATTGGAATATGCCCGTGATGGATGGGCTTGAATTCCTGAAGCATGTGCGTGCAGAACATGGGCCTTCACAGCCTGTCGTTGTGCTTTGCACGACTGAAGCCGGTATTGATCGTATTGTGGAAGCCCTGGCTGCGGGCGCGCAGGAATACATCATGAAGCCGTTCGATGCTGGAATCCTGCACGATAAATTCGTCCAGGCGGGCCTGCTTAAGGACGCTGCGTGACCTTCCCTGCCCTTGCCTCCACGCCGGAACAGGTGCGGGTGATGCTTTGTGACGACAGCGTCGTTATGCGCGGCATCATGGCCCGTATTCTGGAAACCGACGCTGGTATCAGGATTGTTCATCGCGCAGGTGATGGACAGGCCGCGCTTTCCGCCTTGGCTGTAACCAAGCCGCATGTGGTGCTGCTGGATCTTGAAATGCCGGTGATGGATGGCATGACAGCGATACCGCTGATCCTGAAACAAGCGCCCGGTACAGCCATTATTGTCGCGAGTGCGCTGACACAGCGTGGTGCGCGAACCGCCATGGAAGCCTTGCGCGCTGGGGCAGTGGATTATGTGCCAAAGCCGATGAGTTCGGCTGGTGGTGCGGCAAGCCCGATATTCCGCGATGAATTGATTGCCAAGGTGCATGGCTGGGCGCGTATGCAGCGCACGCCGGAAGCACGCTTGCGCAAACCGCCGCCTGCGCCCATCACGCCGCAGCCAATTTTGCGGCCAGCGGGGCGGGCCATGTTGCCGCCGCGCCTTTTGGTGGTGGGCAGCTCCACCGGGGGGCCACAGGCACTGGCCGCGCTTTTCAAGAATCTGCGGCCTTTACCGATACCTGTGGTCATTGTGCAGCACATGCCTGCGGGCTTCACCACCATGCTGGCTGAACACCTGGATAAGCTTGGTGTCATGCCCTGCGCTGAAGCCAAGCATGGCGAAGTGCTTCAGCCTGGGCGGATATACCTTGCGCCGGGTGATCATCATTTGATGGTCGAAGCAGGCAGTGGTGATACGCTGGTTGCGCAGCTCGATACCGGCCCGCCGGTGAATTACTGCCGGCCTGCGGTTGACCCCATGATGCAAAGCGCCACGCGAATTTGTTCCGGGCGCGTTCTGGGGGTGATCCTGACCGGCATGGGCCAGGATGGCTTGGAAGGCTGCCGCAGCCTGGTCGCCAAGGGCGGCGCGGTTTTCGCTCAGGATGAAGCAAGCTCCGTGGTCTGGGGCATGCCGGGTGCGGTTTCGCGCGCCGGCATTGCCAGCTTTCAATTGCCGCCAGAGGCCCTGGCGGAACGCATTCTCGAAATCTTCAAATTGCCGGGTGCAAAAAAATGACCCCTGAATCCTTCCAGTTTCTCACTGGCCTCGTGAAAACACGTTCTGGAATCGTGCTGACCACGGAAAAGGCCTATATGCTCGAGACGCGCCTCGCGCCGATCCTGAAGCGCGAAAGGCTCGTGTCGTTGGACGCGCTCGCAGGGCGGCTGCGCAATGCGCCTTCCCTGCCGCTGGCGACTGAAGTGGTGGAAGCGCTCACCACCAATGAAAGCTCCTTCTTCCGTGATGGCAGGCCATTTGACCATTTGCGCCAGCTTCTTCCGAAGCTTGCTGCGTCGCGTCCAGTGGGACAGCCGTTGCGTGTCTGGTCTGCTGCGGCATCTACCGGGCAGGAAGCCTATTCTGTTGCCATGGTGGTGAATGAATTGGGCCCGGCGCTTGGTGGGCGCCGCGTGGAGATTATCGGCACGGATCTATCCCGCGAAGTTCTGGCACGCGCGCAAGAAGGGTTATTCTCTCAGTTTGAGGTACAGCGCGGCCTGCCGGTGCAATTGCTGGTGAAGTATTTCAAGCCGGAAGCGGGCCGGTGGCGGATTGCGGACGGCTTGCGCGGCATGGTGCGCTGGCAATGCTTCAACCTGCTGGAAAGCCCAGCCGTCCTTGGGCGTTTCGACATTATTTTCTGCCGTAATGTGCTGATCTATTTTGACTCAGCCACCAAGACGCAGGTTCTGGCCAATATCGCCAATCAATTGCAGCCTGATGGTTATGTTTATCTGGGCGGCGCGGAAACCGTGCTTGGTCTTACCACGCGCCTAGTGCCAAGCTCCGGCGAACGCGGCGCATATGAATTGATGCGCACGGCGGCGAAGGCGAGTTAGGAGCATTTTCAAGCCAAGTGTTTTCACTTGGCGGCTCGGAAAATGCGACCAAACAAAAATTTAGTACGTATCCGCTGAACGAATGTGAAGCGGAGGCGTACTAAACAGCCGTCCCGCCCACTGTAAGACCATTCAGCTTTAGTGTCGGTTGGCCAACGCCAACCGGCACGCCCTGGCCCTGCTTGCCGCATGTACCAATGCCGGGGTCGAGTGCCATGTCATTGGCAACCATGCCCACCTTGGTTAGCGCATCCGGGCCATTACCGATCAATGTCGCACCCTTCACCGGCGCACCGACTTTGCCGTTTTCAATCAAATAAGCTTCTGACGCGCTGAAGACGAATTTGCCGGAGGTGATATCCACCTGCCCGCCGCCGAAATTCACGGCGTAAAGCCCGCGCTTTACACTGGCCAAAACCTCTTCGGGCGTATGTGCCCCGCCCAGCATCACCGTATTCGTCATGCGTGGCATGGGGCTATGCGCGTAGCTTTGGCGCCGGCCATTGCCGGTGGGCGCCACACCCATCAGCCGCGCATTCTGCCGATCCTGCAGGAAGCCAACCAGGATGCCCTCTTCAATCAGCGTGGTGCGCCCGCTTGGTGTGCCTTCATCATCCACCGTCAGGCTGCCGCGCCGATCGGGCAACGTGCCATCATCCACCACCGTCACGCCGGGGGCGGCGATGCGCTGGCCAAGCAGCCCGGCAAAGGCCGATGTTTTCTTGCGATTGAAATCGCCTTCCAAGCCATGGCCAATCGCTTCATGCAAAAGAATGCCTGGCCAGCCCGGGCCTAGCACTACTTCCATTTCGCCCGCCGGTGCGGGCACGCTACCAAGGTTGACCAAGGCCTGGCGCAGCGCCTCATCCACACCGCGCTTCCAGGAATCTCCACCCAGTACGCGGTCATAGGCATGGCGCCCACCGGTGCCAAAGCTACCGGTCTCCCGCCGATCACCCTCGGCCACGACGACTGAGACATTGAAGCGCACCAATGGGCGTAGATCAGCAAGTCGCTGCCCATCCGGACGCAGGATTTGCACCGCCTGCCATTCCCCGGTGATGGAGGCCATTACCTGCACCACGCGCGGATCACGCGCGCGGGCATAGGCGTCAATTTCCTGCAACAGCGCGGTCTTTGCGGCGAAGCCCATTTGCGTCAGTGGATTCGCATCCGTGTAAAGCCGCGCATTGGTTGCACGTGGCGCGATATCCAAAGCCCCGCTATGGCCCTGACGCACGGCCTTCACCGCGGCGGCGGCGCGTGAAAGCGCGGCGTCCGACAATTCGCCGGCATGGGCATAGCCGGCAGCTTCACCGGCCACGGCGCGCAGGCCGAAGCCGCGCGTTGCGTCGTAGCTGGCAGACCGGATGCGACCATCATCCAGCGAAATCGCCTCACTTTCCCGATATTCCAGGAAAAGCTCGCCATCCTCACAGCCCATGGTCGCGTCGCGCAATTGGCGTTCCGCCTGAGCGCGATCCAGCTTGGTGAAGAACAGTTCATCAGTAATGCCGAGCGCGTTCATGGCGGGTCCTTAGCAGATCAGGCGGTCAGAGAAGCGGTTGCGCGCGGGCGGCGCAAGCCATGAATCGCAGCAAGTGCCGCAGCCAGCACCAGCACCGCAATGCTTTGGTGCAAAGTGCCCAGCCAAACCGGCACCACCGCCAGCAAGGTCGCGATACCAAGCGCATATTGCAGCAGCACAGAACCCGCCAACGCCAGCACGGCGTTGCGCGCAAAACCAGGCGCCAACCGGCGCCAAGCAAGTACCCCGGCAATGCTGGCGACCACCAGTACGGCGCTCGCCAAAAGCCGATGGTTGAATTGCACGGCGGCGATATTGGCGGTGAAATTCTTGATCGCCGGCGCCAAATCCCAATAGCCTTCGGGCACCAACCTGCCATCCATCAGCGGGAAGGTATTGTAGCTGAAGCCCGCGCGAATCCCGGCCACAAAGCCGCCCGCCAGCATGGCCAATACGGCAAGCCCGGCTGTCGCATGTACCAGCCCGCGCAGCGCGCCGGCATCAACCGGGCCACTACGCGCGGGACGCAACAGGCTCAGCGCCGTCCAGAACAAAATCCCAAATAGCACAAAGGCAAGCCCCAGATGGATCACGAGCCGATAGGGTGAAACCGCCGTCCGGTCCGCGGCAAAGCCCGATGCCACCATGAACCAGCCGACCGCGCCTTGCAGCCCGCCCAGCGCCAGCAGCAGCAAAAGCCGCGGCTTAAACGAAGCCGGCACCCGCCCGCGCAGCCAGAACCAAGCAAGCCCCGCCACATAAGCCAGCCCAATCAGCCGCCCCCAAAGCCGATGCCCCCATTCCAGCCAGAAAATCTCCTTGAAGCCTTCCAGCCCGAAGCCCTGATTGACCAGCTGATATTGCGGAATGGTGCGATACAAATCGTAAAGCCGCTGCCATTCGGCCTGTGAAAGCGGCGGCAGGGTGCCGGCGATGGGCGCCCATTCCATGATGGAAAGGCCCGAACCCGTGAGCCGCGTCGCGCCCCCAAGCCCCACCATGAACCAGACCATGCCAGCCACACCGAGCAGCCAAAAGGCAATGGCACGGCGCGCATCCTGTTCCTGGGCAGCGGCGATATCAGTGGGCAGGGAGCGTGTGTCAAAGGGCATGGCGCGCATATAGGGGTGGTTGTTCCGCGATGCACCCCTGCTTGCCGTGTCTTGGCTGCCCTGCTACCGCGAAATTCTTATGTCCTCCGACAATGCTCCGCCCCCGGCCGTGCCGCTGATTTCCGTGGTGGTGCCGGTGCGCAATGAAGCGCCCAATATCGCGCCCCTGATCGCCGAAATCAGCGCCGCTTTGGCCGGCGTGGCGCATGAGATTGTCTATGTGGATGATGGGTCCACCGATGCCACGCCTCAGGAATTGGCAGTAGCCAAGGCCGCTGGCGCGCCCTTGCGGGTGCTGCGCCACCGCGCTTCCTGCGGGCAATCCGCTGCCGTGATCTCGGGCGTGAAGGCCGCGCGGGGCACTTGGATTGCAACGCTGGATGGCGATGGCCAGAACGACCCCGCCGATATTCCGCGCCTTCTGGCCCGCGCCCAGCTTGAAGCCGCCAAGGGCGTACCGGTGATGATCGCAGGCCATCGCGTCAATCGTCGCGATTCGGCGGTGAAGCGCTTCAGCAGCCGCTTCGCCAATCGCTTCCGCGCCTGGATGCTGCGCGATGCCACGCCCGATACCGGCTGCGGGCTGAAAGTGTTTTCCCGCGCGCTGTTCCTCGGCCTGCCGCATTTTGATCACATGCACCGCTTCCTGCCGGCGCTGACCTTGCGCGCGGGCGGCGTGGTGATCAGCGAACCCGTCAATCACCGCCCGCGTGTGCGCGGCACATCCAATTACGGCACGCTGGATCGGCTTGCGGTTAGTATCCTGGACCTGATTGGCGTGGCTTGGCTGCAAAGGCGCGGCAAGCGCCCGGTGATCGAGCCTGAGGCATGAAGGACGGCCCCGCGCCATCCGCCCGGCGGCGCGCGGCGCTGATCCGGCTTTTGGTGCTGGCGCTTGGCCTCATGGCCGGTGGGGTAATGCTGAGGAGCCTCGGCGCCGCGCCAGGCACGGAATGGGTTGACCAATACGTGCTGGGCCAGGGCTTGCTGGGCGATGTGGTTTTCGTTCTGGCGGGTGCAGCACTGACGGCAGCCGGCGTGCCGCGCCAAGGTCTCGCTTTTCTGGCCGGCTATGCCTTCGGTGCGGTGGAAGGCACGGCCCTGGCCATGGCGGCGCAAATCCTGGGCTGCGCCATCGCTTATGCCTGGGCACGCGCCATTGGCCGCCCCTGGGCGGAGGCGCGGCTGGCCGGGCGCTTTGGCCACCGGTTGCGCCCAATGCGCGATGTGTTGTTGGGCAGCCCCTTTGGCGCCACGCTGGCACTCAGGCTGCTGCCGATTGGCAATAATTTGGCGGTCAATCTGTTGGCCGGCATGGCGGCGGTGCCGCCGCTCGCTTTCCTGGCGGCCTCGGCACTTGGCTATCTGCCACAGACGGTGATTTTTGCCCTACTCGGTAAGGGGATCAGGGTGGATGGCGCCTGGCAGATGGGCCTGGCGGCGGTACTATTTGTGCTTTCGGTGCTGATCGGTCTTTGGCTGCTGCGCCGGCACCGTGCGGGGCGCCTGCTGGAAGACCAGCATGGATCAGTTTGAAAACGCCATGGCGTGTGCATCGTCACGCAACTGTTCCAGCGCGCGGCCCGGAAGTTCACCCAGCGCGAGGCAATGCTTGAAAAGCGTGGCGAATACCCGGGCAATGACTGGCTTGGCGGCAAGCCCCAGCATGGCAGTGCGGCTAGGTTCGTCCAGGGCGCCAGTCCGCGGTAACCCAAGCGCATCCTGCAACGCCAGGATCGCCCCATGCGGCCCAGCTTCCAAGGTGAAGGCCATCAACGCCAGGTCAAGGCCTGGCGGCAGGCGGTCCGCGCCAAGCTCATCCCAGATCAGGCGGCGATAAATCCGGCGCGTCAGTGCCTCATCCAGGCGCATCAGCCGGCTAATGCTAGCGGGCTCACCCAGAAAGGTGCTCAACATGCCAAGGCTGATGCCATTCATGCAGGGGCCGCGCAAAGCCGAGTCGCGATAGACCATGCCGCCATGGGCTTCCAGCAGCGCATCTGCACAAATCTCAAACCGCGCCACCGGGGGGTGATGCGCCGCGCGCGATTGACCTAGGAAATAGCCGTCCATGCCCGTTTTGGCCCCGAATTCCGAAGCCCGCATAGTCCACCAGAAGCCTTGAAGAAAGCCTTAAATCGCGCGCTTTTTGGGGCGGAAGTTTTCCATATTGCGCGCCCCCGCCCGATCTGCCATTCAGCCCGCGTCCCGTTTGATTCCGCGCGGGAGAGAGCAGGTCTTCCTGCCGCCGAAGGCGCAACCGGTCCCCGGAAACGCTCAGGCAACAAGGGCCGCGCGGGGAAGGGGCCTCTGGAAAGCCCGTGGCGCAAGCTACGGCACCGACGGAGTAAGGTGAGGTAACGCCCCCGCCGAATCTCTCAGGTCATCAGACAGAGGGGGACCACGTGTTGAACCCATTTCGCCGCGCGATGCGGCGGGAGGCAGCGTGGTCGAGTCCCAAACCGAGTCCCTGGCGGAAACCCCGCTCGCCGCGCTGCACCGCGAATTGGGCGGCCGTATGGTGGGCTTCGCCGGCTATGCGCTGCCGGTGCAATACCCCGCCGGCATCATGGCGGAGCATTTGCATTGCAGGAGCGCCGCAGCACTGTTCGATGTCTCCCATATGGGCCAAGCCGAATTGCGCGGCGAAGGTGCAGCGGCGGCTTTGGAAGCGCTGACCCCCGCCGATGTGGCTGGCCTCAAGCCCGGGCGGCAGCGCTATGGGCTGCTGACATCGCCAAGCGGCGGCATTCTGGATGATTTCATGTTCGCCAACCTGGGCGACCGGATTTTTCTAGTGGTGAATGCGAGCCGCAAGGAACATGATTTCGGCCATATCGCGGCGCATTTGCCGCAAGGTGTCACGCTGCATCGGCATGAAGATCGCGCATTGCTGGCGCTGCAAGGGCCGGGTGCGGTGCCGGCGCTCGTGACCTTGGCGCCGGGGCTTGCCGCGTTTTCCTTCATGGGGATTGGCAGCTTCGATATTGGTGGCGTGAACGCCATCATCTCCCGCAGTGGTTATACTGGCGAAGATGGCGTCGAAATCTCAGTGCCCGCTGATCAGGCGGAAGCTTTTGCGCGCCGCTTGCTGACGCTGCCTGGCGTGATGCCAGCGGGGCTGGGGGCGCGGGATTCACTCCGGCTTGAAGCGGGGCTTTGCCTTTACGGCAGCGATATTGATGAAACCACCAGCGCCGTTGAAGCGGGCTTGGTCTGGAGCATCGGCAAGCGCCGCCGCATGGAATGGAATTTCCCGGGCGCTGAGCACGTGCGTGAAGAATTGGCCAATGGCCCAACGCGGCTGCGCGTTGGGCTGCGCCCCGAAGGCCGCCAACCGGCGCGTGGCCATACGCCGATTGCCGGCGCTGATGGCGCGGTGATTGGCGAAGTGACCTCCGGCGGGTTTGGCCCTTCCGTTCGTGCGCCAATTGCCATGGGCTATGTCGCGCGCCCCTTTGCCGAAGACGGCACTGCCCTTGATTTGATGGTGCGTGGCAAGGCGGTTCCTGCCCGTGTCGCGCCCATGCCCTTTACCCCCCATCGTTATGCTCGCTGAAAGGCCCTGCACCATGTCCGAAATGCGCTTTTCCAAAGACCATGAATGGATCCGCACCGATGGCGATGGCGCGACCATTGGCATTACCGATCATGCGCAGAATGCGCTGGGCGATGTGGTGTTTGTGGATTTGCCGGAAGTGGGCCGCGTGGTCGCCGCTGGTGAGGCCTGTGCGGTGGTGGAAAGCGTGAAGGCCGCTTCCGATGTCTATGCGCCAATCGCAGGCAAGATCATTGAAGTGAATGCGGCGCTTTCCGATGACCCTGGCTTGGTGAACCGCGAACCGACGCAAGGCGGCTGGTTCTTCCGCATTGAGCCCGCCGATGCTGGCGAAATCGCCGCGCTGATGGATGAGGGTGCCTATCATTCCTTCGTGGATAGCCTGGCATGAGCGCCGCCGAACTGACTGCGCTTGAAGCGCATTACGCATTCGATCGGCGGCATATCGGCCCATCGGAAGCTGAAATCTTGGAAATGCTGAAGGTGGTCGGCGCGCGCAGCCTTGAGGAACTTGCCGCGCGCACCGTGCCGGCTGCGATCCTGGAAGCCGATCTTTTCGCCCTGCCGCCGGCCGTGAGCGAGGCGGAGGCGATTGCCGAATTGCGCGCGCTTGCCGAACAGAACCGCGCCGATGTGAAAGCCCTGATCGGGCTTGGCTATCACGGCACGCTGACGCCGCCGGTAATCCTGCGGAATATTCTGGAAAATCCCGGCTGGTACACAGCCTATACGCCCTATCAGGCGGAAATTGCGCAAGGTCGCCTGGAAGCCTTGGTGAATTTCCAGACCATGGTAACGGATTTGACCGGGCTGCCGGTGGCCAATGCGTCCCTTCTGGATGAGGCGACCGCGGTGGCGGAAGCCATGGCGCTGGCCTATGCCGCCACACGCGGCAAAAGCAACGTGATTGTGCTGGCCGCTGATCTGCACCCGCAAACCCGCGCCGTTTTGGAAACCCGCGCGGCACCGCTTGGCTATCGCGTGGTGGTGGCGGCGGTGGCCGGCATTGCCGCTGCGTGTGTGGCGGAAAAACCCTTCGCGCTGGTGCTGCAATATCCTGGCACCACGGGCGAAGTGCGTGATTTGACCGCCGAGATCGCCGCCGTGCATGCGGTGGGCGGGCTTGCGATTGTAGCGGCTGATCCGCTTTCGCTGACATTGCTGAAGCCGCCGGGCGAAATGGGTGCCGATGTGGTGGTGGGCAGCGCGCAGCGTTTTGGCGTGCCGATGGGCTATGGCGGGCCGCATGCGGCCTTCATGGCGGTGACGGATGCGCATAAGCGCCTTATGCCGGGCCGGCTTGTTGGTGTTTCCGTGGATGCGGCGGGTGCGCCGGCGATGCGGCTCGCGCTGCAAACGCGCGAACAACATATTCGCCGAGAAAAAGCGACTTCCAATATCTGCACCGCGCAGGTTCTGCTGGCTGTCATGGCGGGCATGTATGCGGTGTGGCATGGGCCGGAAGGGCTGACGCGCATCGCGAAACGCGTGCGGTTGTTGGCGCGTTTGGCGGGTGATGCTGCGACGCGGCTTGGCTTTACGCTGCGCCATCAGGAATTCTTTGATACCATCACGCTGGAAGCCGGTACGCACGCCGATGCCGTCATGGCGGCGGCGTTGAAGCATGGCTTCAACCTGCGGCGTTTGGATGATGGCGGTGTCGCCATTGCCATGGATGAAACGATCTCCCGCGACGATCTAACGCGCCTGGTTGGCGCCTTGGCGGAAGCGGCAGGTAAGGCTGCGCCTTCGCTTGATGCGCTGGCACTTGCAGGTGACTTGCCGGAGGCGCTGCGTCGTACTTCGCCTTTCCTGACGGCTTCTGTCTTCAATAGCCATCATTCCGAACATGGCATGCTGCGCTATATGAAATCGCTGGAAGACAAGGATGTGGCGCTCAATCGCAGCATGATCCCGCTTGGGTCCTGCACTATGAAATTGAACGCGACGGCCGAGATGATTCCGGTGACCTTCCCCGGTTTCGGCAACATCCATCCCTTCGCGCCGGTGGATCAGGCGGCGGGCTACATCACCATGATCCGCCGGCTTGAAGCCTGGCTGGCGCGCATCACCGGTTTTGCTGCCGTGTCCTTGCAGCCCAATGCCGGCAGCCAGGGTGAATATGCCGGCTTGCTCGCCATTCGCGCCTGGCATCTTTCGCGTGGCGATGCGGACCGCACCATTTGCCTAATCCCATCATCCGCGCATGGCACCAACCCGGCCTCCGCCGTTATGGCGGGGATGCAGGTGGTGGTTGTCGGCTGCGACCGCGATGGCAATGTGGATATTGATGATCTGAAGACGAAGCTTGATCAGCATGGCGCCAAGCTTGCGGCGCTGATGATCACCTACCCCAGCACCCATGGCGTTTTTGAAGCCGAGATCAAGGAAATCTGCGCCCTGGTGCATGCCAAAGGCGGGCAGGTTTACATGGATGGCGCGAACATGAACGCACAGGTGGGCCTGACCAGCCCCGGTGCGATTGGCGCGGATGTCTGCCATTTGAACCTGCACAAGACCTTCTGCATTCCGCATGGCGGCGGCGGGCCTGGTGTGGGGCCAATCGGTGTTGCCGCGCATCTGGCGCCGCATTTGCCCAATCACCCGATGCTGGCGGAAGCCGGCCCGGCGACGGGCTTTGGCCCGGTGAGTGCGGCGCCTTTCGGTTCCGCTTCCATCCTGCCGATTTCCTACGCCTATATCCGCATGATGGGGCCTGAGGCTTTGCGTCGCGCGACCGAGGTCGCGATCCTTTCCGCCAATTACATGGCCAAGCGCCTGGATGGGCATTTTCCTGTGCTCTACAAAGGCGCCAATGGCATGGTCGCGCATGAATGCATCCTGGATTGCCGCGGCTTCCAACAAGGCGGCGGTGTGCTGGTGGAAGATATCGCCAAGCGCTTGCAGGATTACGGCTTCCACGCGCCCACCATGTCCTGGCCGGTGGCCGGCACGCTGATGGTGGAACCGACGGAAAGCGAACCGAAGGCCGAGATTGATCGCTTCATTGATGCGATGATCGCGATCCGCGCCGAAATTCGGGCGGTTGAGCAAGGCCGCATGGACAAAGCCGATAACCCGCTGAAAAACGCGCCGCATACGGCGGCCGAGGTGATGGCGGAGACTTGGTCGCACCCCTATAGCCGCGAACAGGCTGCCTTTCCGCTGCCTTTCGTCAAGGCGCGGAAGTATTGGCCGCCGGTCAAGCGCGTGGATAATGTCTATGGCGACCGCAATCTGGTCTGCACCTGCGCGCCGCTGGAAAGCTACGCCCAGCAAATCGCGGCGGAATAGCTATGCGCCGGCCAGGTGCTTGGCGCGTGGCCGGCAGCCGCCTGATCCATGCCGATCGCTGGATCAGGCTGCGCGCGGATCATTGCATCACGCCGGAAGGCGCGGTGCTGGACCCCTATTACGTGTTGGAATATGCCGATTGGGTGCATGTGGTGGCGCTGACCGATGATGATCGGCTGGTGGCGAACCACCAATATCGCCATGGCGCGGGCTGCGTGCATCTGGAATTGCCGGGCGGTGTGATGGATGCGGCGGATGAAGGCCCGCTTGCAGCCGCCGCGCGCGAATTGCGCGAAGAAACCGGTTTTGCGGCGCGGGAGTTTCGCCATATCACCAGCCTCAGTCCCAATTCGGCCACGCATACCAATCGCATCCATATCGTGCTGGCGCTGGGTGCCTATGCCGATGGCGCGCAAAGCCTGGATGCGGGTGAGGAGATTGCGGTGGAGTTATTGCCGCTGGCGGAGCTTCCCGCATTGGTCGGCATAGGCGCCTTTCTGCAAGCCGCCCATGTTGCTTCCATGATGATCGCGCTGCAGGCGATTGGGCGCGTACAGTTTCATGTCACATCAGGTGCAACACCATGAACCCTTCACTCCGCATCGTGCCGCTGGCACCGCATCATCGTGCACACTGGGAGATTCTTTATGCGGGCTATGCGGAATTCTATCGCGTGACCCAAACGCCTGAGATGCGCGCGCGTGTGTGGTCCTGGACGCAGGACCCAGCGCATGAGGTGAAGGGTCTGATCGCCGAGAACGCAGAAGGTGTGCCGATTGGCCTGGCGCATTACCGCCCCTACGCACGGCCCCTTTCGGCCAGCACGGGCTGTTTTCTGGATGATTTGTTTGTTGATCCCGCGCTGCGCGGCCAGCGCGTGGCGGATGCGCTGATTGATCATCTGGCGGCCATGGCGCGCGAACGTGGTTGGTCTGTGGTCCGTTGGATTACCGCGGATGATAATTACCGTGGCCGCGGCGTTTACGATCGCGTCGCGAAACGCACCATGTGGATCACGTATGACCGCATGCCCTGACGGCGATTTTGATGATGTGATTGCCTTCGCCTGGGATGGGCCGGCGGGTGCTGTGGCGGAATCCGCGCGCTTGCTGTTGCTGGATAGCCTTGGCTGCATGATTGCGGGGCTGGGCCATGCCACGCCGCGCCGTTTTGCTGATGCGCTGGCTATCACCATGCCCGGTGCGGTGCATTTGCCGGGATGCACGGCCAGGCTTTCGGAAGCCGGCGCTGCAGCGGTGCTGGCTGCTGCCATGTGCTGGGATGAAGCGAATGAGGGGCTGGCCCGCGCCCATGGCAGGCCTGGGTTGGCCGTCGCACCACTCTCCATCGCGGCTTTGGCGGCGGGGCGGGTTGCGCCGAGCGTGGCCCATACCGCTTTCGCCCTTGGCTATGAAATCGCTGCCCGTGCCGGAGAGATTTGGCGCATCCGACCTGGCATGCATGTGGATGGGTCTTGGCATGCACTCGGCGCCGCTGCGGCGGCGGCAAGGCTGGCCGGTGGTGATGTGGCAGAGGTAGCGCGCGCCATACGCCTGGCCGCCTGCCAAATCCCCTTCGCGCTTTACGCGCCAATTGCCGCCGGGATGGATGGGCGGAACAGCTACCCCGCCCATGCGGCGCTGCTTGGTGCCATGACAGCGGCGGCGGCGCGTGCTGGCATGGATGCGCCCGAGGATGGTTTGGCCGAGGCGCGGCGCATCGCGCTTCTCCATGAAGCACCTGCCACGCGTGCGCCAGCGGGCGAGTGGCTGATCGAGCAAGCCTATATCAAGCCCTTCGCCGGTGTGCGCCATGCGCATTACGCCGCTACCGCCGCGTTGGAATTGTTTGCGGCGGTGGATGGCAGGCTTGGTGATATCAAGGCTTTGCGTTTGGAAACCTACGCCGAGGCGTTGCGCTACTCTGGCAATCGCGCGCCGGCGCGCGCCATTCAGGCGCAATTCAGCCTTTCCTGGGCGGTGGCGGCGGCGCTGATGCAGGGTGATCTTGGACCTGCTGCCTATACCGATACCGCGCTGGCTGATCCAGCGCTGCGCAAGCTTGAGGGTTTGGTAGAACTGGTTGAAGACACGGCACTGACAGCCGCCGAAAAACGTGGCGCGCGGCTGATCGCAACACTCGCCGATGGTGAAAGCGATCAAGCTTCGGTCGGTCCCATCGCCGGTGATCCGGGCCTTGCGCTCGATGCGCAAGCGGTGATGGCGAAATGCCAGCGCTTTGCCGCGCCCGTGATTGGCGATGCTGCAATGGCCCGGCTTGCAGCACTTATGCTGGGTACGGATAACGCAGCGCCGCGCGAATTTTTTGGCGATTGCTAATGCAAACACTACAAGCAGCTTCCCCCCAGCAACCGGCGCAGAATCGCGCTTTGGCGGTGCTGTTATTGCTCGCGGGGTTTTTTATCCTGACCATGGTGGATGCGACATCCAAGGTGCTGACGGAACGCTATCACGCGCTGGAAATCGGTTTTGGCCGCGCGGTGTTTCAGATTTTGCCGCTGCTGATCTTCATGGCCTGGCGCGGCTCTGCCGTAGCGCGAAGCGCGCATCCGCGCCTGCAAATCCTGCGCGGTGCCTGCATTTATTTCTGCACGGTGATGTTCGTGCAGGGGTTAAGCCTGCTTGACCTCGCGGATTGTACCGCACTCGCTTACGTATCGCCCTTCATTGTGGTGCTGTTTTCCATCTGGCTGCTCAAGGAAAAAGTGGATTGGCAGCGCTGGGTGGCTGTGGCGATTGGCTTTCTTGGCGTGCTGGTGGTGCTGCGCCCAGGCATGGGCGTATTCGGCCCGGCGGCGCTTTGGCCGTTGTCTGAGGCCGTGCTGTGGGCCTTTGCGCTGGTGATTACGCGCATGATGCCGCGCGATGGCGCCATCACCACGCTGATCTGGACAAGTGCCGTGCAATTGGCGCTGGCGGCGGCGTTTGTGCCGTTGGTCTGGACCGTGCCAGATATTGGCGATCTGCCCGCCTTTGCGGCGGCGGGCTTGCTTAATCTATGCGGCCAGATGTTGCTGGTTGCGGCGTTTCAGCGCGCGCCGGCTTCCATGCTGGCGCCCTTCAGCACCATTCAAATCATTTTCGCGGCCATTGTCGGCTGGCTGGTGTTTCAGACCTTCCCCGATTTTTGGACCTGGGTCGGCACCGCGGCGATATTGGGTGGCGGCTTGCTGGTGTGGTGGCGGGAGACGCAAATCAGCAGATAGGCCAAGCGCGCTTCAAATCCGCTTCGCCGCCACCACTGCAGCTTTGGATCCAGCCCCCACCACCCAGGCCCAGGCGCCAATCAGCGGGCCATAGGCGCGGCCTTCACCGGCTTCACGCGCTTCATCGCGATGATGGATTTCTTCTTCCTGGCAATGGCGCAGCAGCGCTTGCAGGGGTGGGAAAAGCGCCTCCGCCTCAAGCCTATCCAATTGCTGCTGGTAGTGGTGATCCACGAAGCTTTCGACAGCATCAATCGTGGCATAGACGGCGCGTGGGCCAAATAGCGCGGGAATGGCGCCGGTCATCCATCCGGCGATGCGCCAAATGGGCAAAAGCGTGCTGTGCTGGTCCTTCGGCAACAGCGCGTTCAACAGATCAAGATGGCCCTGTTCCGTCTTGCCATGGCGTTCAGCGAAGTCGCGGATGGCGGGGTCTTTGCAGAAAGCAAGGATGCCGCGATAGATCATGACCGCGCCGGTCTCACCAGCATGGTCGGAACGCAATTCGCCGATCAGCCAAGCGGGCATCTCGGAGATCGCGATATCGGGCAGGGCAGGGGCGATGGCATTCATCGCCCTGAAATGGCGCGCCAACCGCGCGCCACAAGGGTTTATTCCGCTGCAACCATCCCACCACCGCGCTTTTCCCGCGCATGGCGCCAAAGTGCCAGCCCGCGATAAACGCCATGCACCATCTTGCTGTAGGGTAGCGCCACAAACAGCGCCAAAACCAGGCCAAGATGCAACGCGAGCATCACACCCATCGCCCCGGTATGGCGCACCACCAGCAGCAAAAGCCCTGTCGCGCTCACCAGGAATAGCAGCGACAGCATGGCGTATTCACCACCCACCAGGCGCTTCGCCACCGGCACCGGGTCCGTGATGATCTTCAGCCTGATCAGGCCCACCGTCCCGATACAGAGCAAAATCCCACCCCAAGTGCCGAACTGCACCGGTAAGGACCAGAAAGGATGCGGTGACCGCAGCCCAAGGAAGTGATGATAGATCGCCCCCGTTGTGGTGGCGGCGAAGCATAACATGAAGCCATAGAAGGCGGCCTGATGCATCCAGCGCTTTTGGCTTGAGAAACTGTCATCCACATCATTGCAGCCATGCCCGCCACCGCCGAGGTTCCGGAGCGTCAGGATATCCACTGCCGTATCCACCACAGGCCCCGGCGCTGGTGCGCCGCCGCCCACTTCGCGCCAATAACGTATGCCGCCGATCAGCATGGCGATGATCGCATAGCCGAAGGTGGCACCGGCAAGGCTCACCATCAGCCACATGGGGATCACACGAAAGAAAGCGCCTTCGCCGCGCTGCGCGGTGTACAAGATGGAAGGATCAACCAGGGCCATGGTCAGCAGTAGCACCAGCGTCACGCCAAGCGCTGCCGCCAAAGTCACCACCGTGCCATTGCGTTCAAACAGCGTGCCCATGGCGCGTGGCCAGGCGTAATGTGCGTAGGATTGGGCGCGGATTTCCGCGAAGGTTACGGGAAGATTGATGCCGAATTCATGCGGCGGCGCATATTGGCAGGCGTGATAGCAGCCCTTGCAGCCATGACAGAGGTTCGCCAGATGCGTCAGATCGCCGGTCGAAAATTCGCGCCGCATCGTCATGGCGGGAAAGACAGCGCAATAGCTTTCGCAATAACGGCAGGAATTGCACACCGCCATGTGCCGGCGGGCTTCGGCGGTGGTTTCGTTCTCAGGTAACATCAGCACGCCCTGCCTTGTTCAATTGCGCACATTGCGTGCTGCCTCCTCACCCGCCAGCCGGCCGAATACGGTGCCAATTGTCATGCCGAAGCCTGCCAGATAGCCCTGGCCCAGGATATTTCCAGCCATGATCTCGCCGGACGCAAACATATTCGCCGAAGGCTTGCCATCGGCCATGATGACCCGCGCGCGGTCATTCACCTTCACGCCCAAAAAGGTAAAGGTGATGCCGGGCTTGAGCGGGTGGCAGTAATAGGGCGGCGTATCAATCAACCGTGCCCAATGGCTTTTGGGAGGACTTAGTCCCTCTGTGCGGCAATCATCGGGCTTCATGGGTTGGAAGGTGCCGGGGCGCACTGCGGCGTTGTAATCCGCGATCACTTTTTCCAACTTGCCTGCATCAATCCCCGCCATACCCGCAAGTTCCGCGATGCTATTGGCCTTATAGGGCGGGAAGACGCTGGGCAGGTAATTATGCAGGGCCTTGCTGTCGGTGACGGCGAAAGCAACTTGGCCTGGTTGTTGCGCGATCAGGCGCCCCCAAATGGCGTAGCGCTTGGGCCAGACATCCTCACCCTCATCATAAAACCGCTCCACATCGCGGTTCACCACCACGGCAAAGGGCACGCAATCCAGGCGCATGGCAAGCCCGCCATCTTCCATCGGTGCGCGCGCATCATTGGCAACGGCGTGGAATTGCGTGGGATCCCCCACTTCATGCACGCCCTGATCCAGCAGATCGCGCAAGACCCGCCCCTGCGCATAAGGCGTGCCGCGAATCTGGAAGTTATCCGCGGCATCGCCCCAATATTTGCGGAGCCAATCACGATTGGCCTGAAACCCACCAGACGAGGCAATCAGCGCCTTGAAGCGCACACGTTCGGGAAAGCCATGATGGGAAATGATCGCTTCCGTCGCGAAGCCATCCTGCACTTCAATATGCTGCACCTCAGTATCGTACAGAATGCCGATGCCAAGCTGTTCCGCGGTGCGATAGAGCGCATTGACCAGCGCCTTGCCGCCACCCAGGAAGAAGGCATTGGTGCGCGAAAGCGAAAGCGTCCCTGACAAGGATGGCTGAAACACCACACCGCAGGATTTCAGAAAATCCGGCGCGTGTTGCGATGCGCGAATGCACATGCGCGCCAGATGTTCATCCGTCTTGCCGCCGGTCACACGCAGCAGATCGTCCCAATATTCATCTTCCAGATAGGTTTCGGTCAGCACATCGGTCGGCGCCGGGTGTAGCGCGCGCAGGTTGCGTGTGTGCCGGCTATTGCCGCCCCGCATGCTGCGCGGCGCGTGTTCCACCAGCAGCACGCTGGCCCCGGCCTGGCGCGCGGTAATGGCGGCGCAAAGCGCGGCATTGCCACCGCCCGCGACCATCACATCCCAGACCCGTGTCAGGTCCATCATGACGCTTGTTATCCTCAACCTTTTTCAAGGCCATGTGTATAAGGGAAATGCGGCTTGTCCAGATGGCGCGCTAGGCTGGCCCCTGATCGAGCCCCGCGCGCAAGGAACCATCAGGATCGGCCAGCAGCCCTTCGCGTAGGAAAAGGTCAATCAAGGTCAGGTTGACGTTGAATTTGATGTCATCCGAATCGGCGACAGCTTCCAGCAGGCGCCGTGCCGGCCAAAGCTCAAACCGCTCCACCTCATCATCATTGGGCTCGGGCGTTACATTCTCGGGCAATTCCAGGTCATAGCAATGCAACACATCGCGCCTGAGCCCCTCATTATTCAGTAGAATGTAAGAAACCCGCCCAACTGGACGCGCGCAGGCCGCCAATTCGGGGGGCAGGGAGGCTTCCTCGGCAGCCTCCTTCACCAGGGTCTCATCCGGGGTGAGCCCCGCCGGAATGCCGCCGGCGACCAGATTATCAATCTGCCCTGGCGCCACCGCCTTGTCCCGCGCGCGGATACCAATCCAGACATGCAGCCCATCGGCGCGGCGCACCAGGCCATTCATATGCACGCCCTGGGACATGACACCAAAGGCCGGGAGCGCCCCGCGATCGAGCGTGGCGAGCACCGGCCCATCGCTGGTTTGGCGCACATCAAAGGCTTCGCGCCGGATACGCAGGAACCCACCCTCAGCAAGGCTCGGCAGCGCGGCGGCGAGCGCATCGCTCCGCGCCCGGCTTGTCTTCAGCCTGCTGGCCATGGCGACACCCTGCTGGTCGAAATGGAAATCACGCGGGCGGAAGGTCAGCGCGCGGGCCAGTTCCGGCGTGATGAAGCCCACCTGTGCGCCACCCATGTGAAAGGCGAGGAAACCGGCGGGGGAGGGGATGTTGTTGCAGGCGGCGATATGCCGGGCGAAGCGCTCCATCAGTCCATTTAACACCGGGCGTCACGGCAAGGCGAGCCAGGCTATAGGGCTTGCCCGGAAGGGCTTCTCTGGCCCATGACAGAACGGATCATGACCCCGCCCACCACCCCCAACCGGCCAGGTGCCGGTGTTCCGTTCTCGGCTCTCGGCCGCATCGCGCCGCATCTTTGGCCGGTGGGGGAGCCCATGCTGCGGCTGCGCGTGGTGGGCGCGCTTTTGCTACTGGCGGCTGCCAAGGCCGCGAATGTGCTGGTGCCCATCGCCTATGCGCGCGCCGTGGATGCGCTGGCGCCGCAATCGGGCGCTGGCGCAGTGGTTGCAGTGCCGATTGCGCTGCTGGTCGGTTATGGCTTGCTTCGCGTGATGTCCTCAGCGCTTGGGGAATTGCGCAATGCGGTGTTTTCCAAGGTGCAGGCGCGCGCCGGGCGCCGCGTGGCCCTGGACGTGTTTCGCCATTTGCACGCGCTTTCCATGCGCTTTCACATGGACCGCGCAACTGGCGGGCTTTCGCGCGTGATTGAAAGGGGCGTGCGCGGCATCGCGACATCGCTCAATTTCCTGCTCTTCAACATCATTCCGACCATTGTCGAAATCCTTTTCGTCTCGGTCATTCTTTGGTGGATGTTCGCGGCTTCCTTTGCGTTGACCATGCTTGGCACCATCATCGCCTATGTTGCCTTCACGCTGATTTTCACCAATTGGCGGCTGCGCTTTCGCCGCCAGATGAACCAGACGGATGAGGAAGCGAATACCAAGGCGGTGGACAGTCTACTGAACTACGAAACCGTCAAGTATTTCGGCAATGAGGCGCATGAATCGCGGCGCTATGATGAAAGCATGACGCGCTACGAAAGCGCTTATGTCAAAAGCGAAACCACGCTCAATATGTTGAATGCCGGCCAGGCCACCATCATGGCGGTCGGGCTTACCATTACCATGCTGCTGGCAGGCCGTGGCATTGCTGATGGCAGCATGAGCATTGGCGATCTGGTGATGGTGAATACCTATCTGATCCAGCTTTATCAGCCTCTGAACATCCTTGGCTTCGCCTATCGCGAAATCAAGCAAGGGTTGACGGATATGGAGCAGATGTTCGCGCTGCTGGATGTGCCTGCTGAAGTGCGCGATGCGCCGTATGCCGTGCCACTTGCGCTGGGTACTGGTAAAATCCGCTTTGAGGATGTGCGCTTTGGCTATCGGCCGGATCGTGAGATTCTGAAAGGCGTTTCCTTCACCGTGGCACCCGGCCGGATGCTGGCCATTGTCGGGCCAACCGGGGCGGGGAAATCAACGATTTCGCGTTTGCTGTTTCGTTTTTATGATGTGACGGGTGGGCGCGTTCTTGTGGATGGGCAGGATGTGCGCGCCATCACGCAGCAAAGCCTGCGCGCTGCCATTGGCGTCGTGCCGCAGGATACCGTGCTGTTCAATGACACGATCCGCTACAACATCGCCTATGGCCGCCCGGGCGCCACCGATGCGGAAATTGAAAACGCTGCCAAGCTCGCGCAGGTGCATGATTTCGTCATGCGCTTGCCGGATGGCTATGCAACGCGGGTTGGTGAACGCGGCCTCAAGCTTTCGGGCGGTGAAAAGCAGCGGGTCGCGATTGCGCGCACGATTTTGAAAGACCCCCGCCTGCTGATATTGGATGAGGCGACCAGCGCACTGGATACCCGCACCGAACAGGATATCCAGGCGGCTTTGCGTGACGTGGCGCGCAACCGCACCACGCTGGTGATCGCCCATCGGCTTTCCACAGTGGTGGAGGCGGATGAGATCATTGTGCTGCAGGAAGGTGCCATTGCCGAACGCGGCACCCATGGCGCGCTGATCGCCGCCGGCGGGCTTTATGCCGATATGTGGCGCCGCCAATCGGAAGCCATGGCCGCTGCCGAGGCCGCCGCCCGCGCCCAGGCGGCGGCGGATTTGGAAATGCCCCGGCAGCGCCCCAATGCGGCCCCCCCTTCCCCTGGCACCTGACCCTCCCTATTTGGCTGTTACAATTAGGAGTGACCCATGCAGATGGACCCGGAAGGCATCGCGCCCGAGGATTTGAGCCATGCCGGTTCGGTCGTGGACAAGGCGATCGAATATATGATGGAACAGCAAATCCAGCCGATTTCCATCGCCTCTGCCCTCCTCGGCGGGGCGCTTGGGGTGCTGACCCGGACTTTGGATGACCGCGCCGTGGCCGGCGTGCTGCGCCAGGCGCTGGCTTCGGTGGAAAGCGGTGAATTTCGTGCCCCTCCTTCGGCTTGATACTTGACGCGCGCGGGACTTCCCGCCAAAAGCGCGGCGTCACGTTAAACCCCGCGCGCAGGCTTGGCTTGCGCGCCTTTATGTTTGGATTTCTGCCATGTCTCGCCGCTGCGTCATTACTGGCAAGGGTGTTCTGACGGGTAACAATGTCAGTCACGCTAACAACAAGACCCGCCGCCGCTTCCTGCCCAATCTGCAGGAAAGCTCCTTCTGGTCGGAAATCCTAGCTGCGCCTGTGAAGCTGCGCCTTTCCACCAATGGCATTCGCACGGTGGAGCATAATGGCGGGCTTGATGCCTTCCTGCTCGGCACGCCGGACCGCAAGCTGACGGTGGACGCCATTGTGCTGAAGCGCCGGCTGGAACGCGCGCAGGCCGCGAAGGCCGCCTAAGGCTTTTTTTCATTTAGCCATTTCAACCCGCGGGGGTAACTTCCGCGGGTTTTGTTTTATGGCCTGCTGCCCCGCTGCCGCTCAATCTCACGCCAGCGGGCCACATTGCGGTTATGCGCTTCCAGGGTTTCGGCGAAGGCATGCCCGCCTGAGCCATCGGCCACAAAATACAGAAAATTGCTCGTCGCAGGCCTTGTGGCGGCCCGCAGCGACTCGCGGCCAGGATTCGCAATCGGCCCCGGCGGCAGGCCGCGATTGCGATAGGTATTGAAGGGGCTGTCGCGGTCCAGATCGGCCCGCGTAATGGGGCGGTCCAAAGCCGCTCCGCCCAAAGCTGCATAAACCACTGTCGGGTCTGATTGCAGCGGCATATTGCGCCTGAGGCGATTGATGAAGACGGAAGCGACCAAAGCGCGTTCTTCGGCCTTGCCGGTTTCGCGTTCAATAATGGAAGCCAGGATCAGCGCTTCCCGTGCGCTGCGCAGCGGCAGATCGGGCGCGCGGTCCCGCCAGGCTTCGTCCAGCGCCGTATTCATCGCAGCTTGCGCCCGCCTGATCAGCGCAGCACGGCTATCGCCCCATTCAAAGGCATAGGTTTCGGGCAGGATGCTGCCCTCGGCGATCGGCTCTGCCTCACCCATCAGCCCCTCGGTCTTGTCCAGCAGGGCCTGGATTTGTAGGGCGGAAAGCCCCTCAGGGATCGTCACACGGCGCTGGATGGGCTTTGCGTCACGCAGGATTTCCAGCACCTGCTTCAACGATACGCCGGCCGGAAAGGCGAATTCCGCCGCGCGCAAAGGGCCAGCAGTTTTCGTGATCTGGCTGGCAATCAGGAAATGACGCGCATCGGCAATGATGCCGGCTTCCTTGAGCGCGCCTGCAATCGCCTCTGTCCCGCCGCGCGGAATGACCAAGGCGCGCTCTACGGCCAACGGGCCGGGCGCTTCGTAAAGCTCGCGCGCCCATTTAGCTGCCGCGCCGAGCCCGATCAGTAATGCCAGGATCATGCCGACTAGGATAAGCGCCACCCGCCCGCGGCGTTTGCGCGGTGCGGGCTTCGTTTCACTCATCTGATGTTAGGGCGCACCACGGAAGATGATGCTGGCATTCGTGCCGCCAAAGCCAAAGGAATTGGACAGCGCGATATCAATCTTGCGCGGCTGGGGTTCCTTCGCCACGCGGTCAATCGCGCTCTCACGCGATGGCTTCTCCAGATTGAGCGTGGCGGGTGCCACCTGGTCACGAATGGCGAGGATGGAGAAGATCCCTTCCACCGCGCCGGCTGCGCCCAGCAAATGCCCGACAGCCGATTTGGTGGAAGACATCGCAAGCCCGCGTGCGGCATCGCCCCAAAGCCGTTCCACCGCTTCCAATTCCAGATCATCGCCAAGTGGCGTCGAAGTGCCATGCGCATTCACATACTGGATTTGCTCTGGCGTAATGCCAGCACTGGCAAGGGCTGCCTTCATGGCACGGAAGGCGCCATCATGGCCCTCCGCCGGGGCGGTGATGTGATAGGCATCACCGCTCATGCCATAGCCGATAACCTCGCCGTAAATCTTGGCTCCGCGCGCCTTGGCGTGGTCCAATTCTTCCAGCACCAAAACGCCTGCACCTTCGCCCATGACAAAGCCATCACGCGCTTCATCCCAGGGGCGGGAAGCAGCGGTTGGATTGTCATTGAAGCTGGTGGAAAGCGCACGCGCGGCGCAGAAGCCGGCCATGCCGATTTCGCCCACTGCGGCTTCGGCGCCACCGGCCACCATCACATCCGCATCGCCAAGGGCAATCAGGCGTGCAGCATCGCCAAGCGCATGTACACCGGTGGCGCAAGCCGTGACCACGGAATGGTTCGGGCCCTTGAAGCCATAGCGGATGGAAACCTGGCCGGATGCCAGATTGATCAGCGCCGATGGAATGAAGAACGGCGAAATACGCTTGATCTTGCCTTGCAAGATTAGCGAAGCCGCTTCCTGAATCGTCTCAAGCCCGCCAATGCCAGACCCGATCATCACGCCTGTGCGGCAGCGTTGATCTTCATCCTGCGGCACCCAGCCGGAATCGACTACCGCTTCATCCGCCGCGACCATCGCGAATTGGATGAAGCGATCCATTTTTTTCTGATCCTTGACCGGGATCCATTCATTGATGTCGAGCCCGCCATCCGCCTTCTGGCCCGCAGGGATTTGCCCCGCGATCCGCGCCGGCAGACCAGACGCATCAAACGAATGAATGGGGCCGATACCGGAATGGCCGGCCAGCATGCGCTTCCACACATGCTCAACGCCGACACCCAGCGGGCAGGCAATGCCCATGCCCGTCACGACAACGCGACGAGGCGCAAAACCCTTTTGGAACACGCGCGATTCCCCGTTGGATCAGCGAAGGGGCGCTCAGGCGCCCTTGTGCTTTTCGATGTACTCGATCGCGTCCTTCACGGTCGTGATCTTTTCGGCGGCATCGTCCGGGATTTCCACGCCGAAGGCTTCTTCGAACGCCATCACCAGTTCAACCGTGTCAAGGCTATCCGCGCCCAGGTCATCAATGAAGGATGCCTCAGTAGTCACCTTCGCTTCTTCGACGCCAAGGTGCTCGACCACGATCTTCTTGACCTTCTCGGCGGTATCGCTCATCGCGTAACTCTCCATTTGGCGGGGCTTGGCCCGCGCTCCCCAAAACAATGCGGCTGGCTGCCCGATGGCCTGGGACTCGCGCCCCACCCCGCCCGGCGGCGTCGCCTTAACATAGGCTTCACCCGGGGCCTAGGCGGGAAGGGGTGATTTGGTCAAGTTTCCGGCAATAAAGCGCGCTCCGCCCTTAGCTCGCTGCGTAAAGATACATCGGCAGCGGCTGGGTCTCATCGGTCACCGAGGTCACCCCCGGTACGCCCTCTGCCAAGACCCGCAGGCCGCGCTTAATTGCCTCTGACCGCGAAAAGCCATGGAAGGTCACAGCGCCATCCTTCACATCCACCATGATGTAATAGGTATCGGCCCAGGGTTCCTTGCGCATGGCGGCCAGCACGGCAGCGCGGATACGCTCATCCGGGATGCCTTCGGATTTTTCGGGGGGTAGCAGCAAGGCGCGCAGCAGATCGGCCCGGCTGATAATGCCGCGCAACCGGCCTTCATGCACCACAAGCACCCGACGAATGCCCTGCTTTTCCATGATTTGCGCGACATGGGCGGCGGTGGCATCCGGTTCCACGGTGACCAGCTTTTCCGTCATGATATCCCGCGCCTTGGCACCATGGGTGCGGGCGTAATGTTCCGCCCCGCGCGCGGGGTCGCCGAATAAGCCGCTGAACCAGGAAGCGGGCTTATCTTCCTCCCCCGCCAGGCGGCGGATCAGGTCCGCTTCGGTCACCATGCCAAGCAAAGCGCCATCAGCGCCAAGTACCGGCACGGCGGAAATGCCGCGTTCGGCCAATAGCCGTGCCATGGCAACCACAGGGGTTTCTGGCGGCACGGTGATGACATCGGTGGTCATGAGATCACGGGCATGGAGCATGGACATGGGGCCTATCCCTCCGGTTTACGGGGTAAGGCTAGGCGAAATTGCGCGCGCGCTTCTTGACGCAGGTCAAGCAGCTTTTGTGGCTCGCAACCCTGGGGTGAATATGCAAGGCTCAGTACCATGAAGGCAGCAGTATTATTTTGCACCTTGATGCTGGGGGGGTGCGGCTTGCTGGGCGGGGCAGGGCTGACCAGCCCAGCGCCGCAAGGCCAGCTCGCGCCGCCGGAGGCCCTGGCGCCCTTGGCCGCGCCGCCCGCTGGACGTGCCCTTTGGGCCGAACTTGGCGAAGATGCGGGTCTGGCGCGCCCGGTGCGTGAGGAAGGCCCGCGGCGCTTCTGGCGGATGGATGAGGGTTTGGTCTTTGTTACCGAAGGCGGGCGGGTCGTGGCGACCGCCGGGCTTCCCAGCATGCTGCTGGCCAGCACGGCCATTGGTGATGATCCGCTTCGCCGCGCAGCACCCCTTGGCCCTGCGCCGCTTCGCCTGGCTCATAGCCTCGATTTCGCCGGGGCTGAGGGCCGGCCAGACCAGATGCGCTTCGGCCAGGTGGTGCAATGCCGGTTTGAAGCTGAGGAACCCGCCATTGGCGGCGTGATTGAACGTATCGAGCTTTGTGACGGCGCGGCGGTTTTCACCAATCGCTTTTGGTTTCGCGCAGAGGATCGCATGCTGATCCGCTCAGAACAATGGATCGGTGGCGGCCTGCCGCCGCTCAGGCTGGAAGTGTCGTTGGGGGGCGGTTAACTCGTCCCCGCCGGTGGTGCCTCCGGCGCTGTATTTCCCGCCTGCGCAGGGTGTTTTTCTTCCAGTACCAGCTTCTGATGGGGGTAGGGAATTTCAATCCCGAGCTCATCAAAGCGCCGCTTAATGCGCCTATTCATTTCCCGCCCGACCGCCCAGCGCTGCGATGGTTCCGTCTTCAGCCGCACGCGCATCACCACGCCAGAATCGCCAAGCCGGTCCACGCCCATCACATCCAGATCATCGCGGATCACAGGGCGCCAGCGTGGATCCTGGCGCATTTCAGTGGCGATCTGACGGAGTGTCTCCGCGACATGATCGGTGTCCTCGCGGTAATCAACACTCACATCAATCACGGCAAAGGCGAAATCACGCGTCTGATTGGTTACGCTGGTGACCGCGCTGAAGGGGATAATGTGCAGGCTGCCATCCACGGCACGCAGCTTGATGGAACGGATGGAAAGATGTTCCACAACGCCGCTAAGGCCGCCCAATTGCACCACATCACCGACCGCAACCGCATCTTCAAACAGCAGGAAAATGCCGGTGATCACATCCTGCACCAGCCGCTGACTACCAAAACCAACGGCGATGCCGACGACACCGGCGCCAGCAATCAGCGGCGCGACATTCACGCCGATTTCTGTGAGTACGGAGAGGACAACAAATATCAGGATCACCGCCAGAAGTGCCGTGCGCAGCATCGGCAGAAGCGTGCGCACCCGGGCACCCTGCGCGGCCTTGGCATCGCGGGAGAGTTTTTCCAGATGCCGCTGGATGGCGGCGTTGATCCCCTCCCAGATCACCAGCGCCAGGGTGATGGTGAGCGCGATGGAGATCAGTGACGACACCAGCCGATTACCAAGCTTGCCATGGCCGAACCAGGCGAAGGCCTCCAGACCCCAGCTTTCCAACAGGAATAGAAGGGCAATGCCGCCGATGGCCATGCTGGCACTACCTTTCAGCACGGGCAGATAGCGATTGGCGCGCGCTTCAAGCCCTGGGTAGCGCGCAGATAATTCGGGCGTGATGCTAAAGGCGCGCTTGATCACGCGGCGGATGGCCATGTCGGCAAGCTTTGCTACGGAAAGGATCAGAATAGTGCTGAGGGAAACTTTCAGCAGCCGCCAAAATCCTTGCTGGATTTCAAGCGCCCAAACCCCCCAGGCTGCCATCAGCCAGGCAATCGCCACCAGATGCCAGATATCAGCAACCCGGTCGCGCAGCATGCGGAAAAAGCGCCGCGCGCGATCCGGTTCTTCCCCTTCCGCCAATTCCGGTGCGCGCAACAGGTCTGATACCGACTGGCGGTTCTGCAAGATGATGATGATCAGAAATAGCGTGATCAGCAGCAGCGCCATGCGCAAGATGGAATCATATGCCGACCAAGGCAGGCCGAATTGCAGCCCAGCTTCCGAAAGCGCATAGCTTGAAATCAACACCAGCACGATGCGCCTGAGCCAGATGGTGGCATAGGCTGCGGTTTCATCCGACACAGGCATGATGCGCAAATGCGTGGATGCCGGAGAAAGTAGCATCCGTGCCGCCGCCATGATGACGCGTGATACGATGTAAGCATTGTTCGCTGTCAGCATGACAAGTTGCGTGCTTGGCAGGGGCCGCACCGCGCCGATCAACCCATAGGAAATCACCGCGAAAGCCGCGATTGGTATCAAATCAAGCCCAAGCCGCCCCAGCACCAAAGGCACGCGCTTCAAGCGTGCCCAGCCCGTTGCTTCCGGCGGCGCATGGGCATCCAGCCAGTCGCGGGGGCGACGCAGGGCCAGGATGGCGCCCCATTCCGCCAACAGGCCAAGCCCCAGCACCAGCAGCAGCTTCCAGGAAGCATCCAACACGCGCGATTGCGTGATCGGGTCCCGCGCCAGGGATGTCAGCCAGCCAAGCACCGCGGGCAGATCAGCAATCGCCTGCACCGTGGCCACAAGCTGATCGGAAAACGCCGCCAGGCGCTGGGAAGCCCCCTGAAGCAATTGTGCACCAAGCGTATTGGGCGCGAGCAAAGCGGGCTCAGCGCTTGAACTGGCGGACGGAGCCTCCGCTTCCGCTTCCGGGGCGGCGGCGCGAAGTGCGCGGATCAGTTCCGCCCGGCGCGCATCATCCTGCAAAACCCGAAGCAGCGCTTCCAGCTCTGGCGAAGCTGCGCTGCTGGCTGGGGCTGCTGCGGGGGCAGGCGCCTGCTGTACCGGATTGCCTGGTTCCGGCTGCGCAAAAGCGTGGCCCGCCAGCATGATGCAGCCAAGCAACAGCGGGATTAAGCGTCGAAACTGCAAAAAATTGCCCATGTCGGGCTTCCGAGCCCATTGCCGGGCGCGGGTCAAGTCTTCTTCGCGCGCCAATTGCCGGCGGGCAGCGGCGCCGTTACACCGCAACCATGCTTGCTTCCCCCTCCGTCTGGACAGTCATGGTCGCCCTTTTGGGGACGCACCTGGCGGGGATGGGCGTTTTCCTGACCGTGCCGGTGCTCGCCCCCGCAATTGCTGCGGAACTTGGCATCGCCGCATCCCTGGCCGGGGTGCATACGGCGCTGGTCTATCTGGGGGCCATGGTGTCTGGGCCGCTGGCGGGGGCCTTTATTCATCGCTTTGGCGGCATCCGAGTCTTGCAGGTGGGGATGCTGATCTCGGCCTTTGGCATTTCGCTGGCCGCGCTTGGGCATCCGGCGGCGCTTTTCGCCTCTGCCATCATTGCCGGGTTGGGCCATGGGCCGGTGACACCGGCGGGGAGCCATTTGCTCGCGGCCCGCACCCCGGCGCGAAGAAGGGGCTTGATCTTCAGCCTGAAGCAATGCGGCGTGCCTGCAGGTGCCATGTTGATTGCCGCCGCTGTGCCGCCCATTGCTGTGGCCGCTGGCTGGCGCCAGGGGGTGCTGGCGGTGGTGGTTTTCCTCGCCGTTTCAGCCTTTTGCCTACAACCCTTGCGGGCGGCTTTGGATGCGGAACGTGACCCCAAGGCTGCCATTCGGGGGCTCGGGCAGATTTGGGCGGCGGCGGCTTCAAGCCTTGGCTTGCTCCGCCAATTCCCGGTCTTGCGGCGCATGACGATCATGTCCGCGCTTTATGGCGTTTCTCAATTCTGTTTTTCGACCTTTTTCGTGGTGTTTCAGGTGGCAAGCCTTGGCGCATCCCTGACCGAAGCGGGCATGAGGCTGGCACTTGCCCAGGCAGCAGGGGTTGCGGGGCGCGTGCTTTGGGGCCTGGTGGCTGACCGCACCGGCGCGGCGCCGGTTTTCACGGGCCTGGGCATTGGCGCGGCGGTGGCCGGTTTGGCTTTGCTCTTGGCCGGGCCTGGCTGGCCGGGCTTGGCGATTATTCTGGCCGGGATGCTGATGGGCGCCACCGCGATTGGCTGGAATGGCGTATTCTTGGCGGAGATGGCGCGGCTGGCGCCGGCGGGGCAGGTGGGTGCCACCACAGCCGCGGCGGGCTTCGTTTTCGGCCTTTCCATGCTGGTGGCGCCGCCTTTCTTTTCCCTGCTGGTGGATTTGAGCGGCGGTTATGAGGCCGGATTCGCGCTTTGCGTCATCACGGCCCTGATCGGCGCGGCCTTGGCGTGGTCTGTTCGGGGCGGGGCTGTCTCCCGCGCATGAAAGTGTATAGGTTCTCACCATGACGACGATCCTCACCATTCTGGTCGGGCTTGCCATGCTGGCTACAGTCGGTGTGCTTTTCGCCGGGATTCTGGGCATGGCCGGCGGCAAGGCCAATCCCAGAACCGCCAATTGGCTGATGCGCTGGCGCATTATCTTTCAGTTCATCGCGGTGGCGCTTTTCGCCATTCTGCTTTTGCTGTTGAAAAGTTAGTTTGGTCGTATTTTTCGAGTCGCCAAGTGAAGCCACTTGGCTTGAAAATACTTTGCTTGGTCGTATTTTCCGAGTCGCCAAGTGAAGTCACTTGGCTTGAAAATACTCCACCCTGCCTTGCCCGGCTCGGCGCAGGGCTTTAATACGAATCATGTCGAGCGAGGGGGCTGAAACCCGCGCGCGGCATTTCGGCGCCAATCGTCCCCCCATTTCCTGAAGGCTATGGTTGCATCATGAAGCTTCTGGTACCCGTCAAGCGGGTGGTGGATTACAACGTCAAGGTCCGCGTCAAGGCGGATGGCACGGGCGTTGAAACTGCCAATGTCAAAATGTCCATGAACCCCTTTGACGAAATCGCGGTGGAAGAAGCCGTGCGGCTCAAGGAAAAGGGTATCGCCACCGAAATCATCGCGGTATCCGCAGGTCCCGCCGTGGCGCAGGAACAGATTCGCACTGCGCTGGCCATGGGTGCTGATCGTGGCATTCTGGTGGAACATGATGGCGTGCTGGAACCGCTCGCGGTTGCCAAAATCCTGAAGGCGATCATCGCAAAGGAAGCGCCGGATCTGGTGATTCTGGGCAAGCAGGCGATTGATGATGATATGAACGCGACCGGCCAGATGCTGGCCGCGCTGATGGGCTGGCCGCAAGGCACCTTCGCGTCCAAGGTTGAAATCGCCGATGGCACACTGAACATCACGCGCGAAGTGGATGGCGGGCTTGAGAAGCTGGCGCTGAAGCTGCCGGCGATCATCACCACCGATTTGCGCCTGAACGAACCGCGCTACGCTTCGCTGCCGAATATCATGAAGGCGCGCAAGAAGCCGATTGAAACGGTAAAGCCCGCCGATCTGGGTGTGGATCCCGCGCCGCGCCTGACCGTGCTGAAAGTGGAAGAACCGCCCAAGCGCCAGGCCGGCAAGAAGGTTGGTTCCGTGCAGGAGCTTGTTGATAAACTGCGCAATGAAGCGAAGGTGATTTGACCATGGCGGTGCTTGTTCTTGCCGATCATCAGGACGGCGCGCTGTCCCAGCCAACCCGCAGCACGGTGGCAGCTGCCGCCAAGCTTGGCGATGTGCATGTGCTGGTCGCGGGCGGCGCCACCGGCCCCGCCGCCGCGGCTGCTGCCAAGCTGCCTTCGGTTGCCAAGGTTCTGACCGCCGAGGCTGACATCTACGCCCATGGCCTGGCCGAGCCCATGGCCGCCTTGCTGGTCGGACTTGCGCCTGGCTATTCGCATCTGCTGGCCCCTGCTTCCGCCGGCGGCAAGAACGTCATGCCGCGCGCTGCGGCTTTGCTTGATGTGCAGATCCTGTCTGACATTTCCGGCGTGGTGGATGCTGATACCTTTGTGCGCCCGATCTATGCCGGTAATGCTTTGGCGACCGTGAAATCCGCCGATGCGAAGAAGGTGATCACGGTGCGCGCGGCGTCCTTCGATCCCGTGCCCGCCGAAGGTGGCGCGGCGCCGATTGAAGCCGTGGCGAGTGCTGCCGATCCGGGACTTTCGCGTTTCCTGGGCGCGGAGATTGTGAAAAGCGAACGCCCGGAATTGACGGCGGCGCGGATTGTGGTTTCCGGCGGACGCGCCATGGGCTCGGCGGAAAACTTCGCGATTGTCGAACGCGTGGCCGATAAGCTTGGTGCGGCGATTGGTGCCTCACGCGCTGCGGTGGATGCGGGCTATGCGCCGAATGATCACCAAGTTGGCCAGACCGGCAAGATTGTGGCGCCAGAACTTTACGTCGCGGTTGGCATTTCCGGTGCCATCCAGCATTTGGCCGGCATGAAGGACAGCAAGGTGATCGTTGCCATCAATAAGGATGAAGAAGCGCCGATCTTCCAAGTGGCTGATTACGGGCTGGTGGCCGATCTGTTCAAGGCCATGCCGGAATTCGAAGCCGAACTCGACAAGAAGTGATTTGCCTGCTCGGGGCGCGCGGTTAATGCGCCGCCCCGAGGCTTGCAGCAACAGGAGCATCCATCATGGCGGCAATCAATAAACTCGGCGTGATTGGCGCGGGGCTGATGGGCAATGGCATTGCCCATGTGGCGGCGCTTTCCGGCATTCCGGTGGTGCTGATGGATGTGCAGCAACAAGCGCTTGATCGCGCACTGGCGACCATGGCGAAGAACATGGACCGGCAAGTCAGCAAAGGCAGCATCAGCGGCGCTGATCGCGATGCTGCGCTCGCGCGCATTGTCACCGCCACGGATAATAGTGCCTTCGCCGATTGCGACATGGTGATTGAAGCCGCAACCGAGAATGAGGAGATCAAGAAAAAGATCTTCGCAGCCTTGTGCCCGGTGCTGAAACCGGGTGCTTTCTTGGCGTCCAATACATCTTCCATTCCCATCACCCGGCTTGCGGCGGCAACTGATCGGCCGGGCCGCTTCATCGGCATGCATTTCTTCAACCCCGTGCCGATGATGAAGCTGGTTGAGATCATTCGCGGCCTGGCCACGGAAGACGCGACCTATCAGGCGGTGGAAGCGCTGGCGAAGCGCATGGGGAAGGCGCCGGTCATGGCGCAGGATTGGCCGGGCTTTGTGGTCAACCGCATCCTGTGTCCCATGATCAATGAGGCGATACAGGCGCTGATGGAAGGTGTGGGCGATGTGGCGGCGATTGATGCCGGCATGAAGCTTGGCGCCAATCATCCCATGGGGCCGCTGGAGCTCGCGGATTTCGTGGGTCTCGATACGCTCTATTCGGTGATGAAGGTGCTGCATGAAGGCTTGGGCGATTCCAAGTATCGGCCTTCACCCTTGCTCGCGAAATATGTCGAAGCCGGCTGGTATGGGCGGAAATCCGGGCGCGGGTTCTACGACTACAGTACAACACCGCCGACGCCGACACGCTGACGCGTCTTTCCCATGCAGGGGGTGACGCGCTTTCAGGGCTGGCGCCTC
>JBPCSO010000074.1:0-28407 GCA_051007055.1 Roseomonas sp. | reverse complement strand
GCATAACCAATCCCGACGCGCAGATCATATTTCGCAGCCACCGCGCCGCGCCCATTCGGGGCAAGGCCCTGTTCCAGGCGCCGGCGCAGCAATTGGCCTTGGCGTTCGGTGATAACTCCTACCTTCACGGCGGCCAGCGCGGCGGCCACTTCGGTATCCTCGCGTGAACCGCTGCTCCCATGCATGGGCCGAAAGCCGCAGCCCGCCGTCAACAGCGGTAGGCCAAGGGCGATGAGGCTGCGTCTAGATAACAAAATTCACCACCCTTCCGGGTACATGGATCCGCTTTTTGATCGGCTTGTCGCCCACCGCGCGCTTGACGTTTTCCTCAGCCTCGGCGGCGGCGAAAATCGCTTCCTCGCTGGCACCCACGGGCACTTCGATGGTGGCGCGCAGCTTGCCCAACACCTGCACGGCCAGCGTGATGCTTTCGGCCACCAGCAACGCCGGATCGGCTTCTGGCCAGGGGAGTTCGGCCACCAGCGCCGTATCATCGGGTCGTAGCAGGGACCAAACTTCCTCCGCCAGATGCGGCATCATCGGCGCGGAAAGGCGTGCCAGCATTTCAAACGCTTCCCGCCGCGCGCCGCCCGGCGCATCCTTCGCCGCTTCAATGGCATTGGCGAATTCATAAAGCCGCGCGACCGCGACGTTGAAGGCGAAGGTCTCAAGCGCTTCAGTCACCGTTGCAATGGCGCGATGGGTCGCGCGCCGCAGCGCCTTGCCAGCTTCTTCCGGCGCGCTGCCTGCGGGCGGCAGGCTGGGGAGTGCCGCTTCCACAATGCGGAACACGCGCTGCGTAAAGCGATAAGCGCCGGCGACACCCGATTCCGTCCATTCCATATCGCGCTCTGGCGGATTATCGGAAAGGATGAACCAGCGCGCGGTATCGGCACCGTATTTCGCGATGATGGCGCCGGGGTCCACCGTATTGCGCTTGGATTTGGACATGGCCTCAACCCGGCCAATTGTCACTGCTTCGGTGCTGCCCTTCACGGTCGCGCTGCGGGTACCATCGGCGGCGACGGCGAAGTCAATTTCTTCGGGATAAAGCCAGCGGCCATCAGCGCCCTTGTAGCTTTCATGCTGGACCATGCCTTGCGTAAACAGGCCCGCGAATGGTTCTTCCACGGAAAGATGCCCCGCTTCCTTCATGGCGCGGGAGAAGAAGCGCGAGTAGAGCAAATGCAAAATCGCATGTTCAATGCCGCCGATATATTGATCAACCGGCAGCCACCCATCCACCGCCCCCTTGGTCACCGGCTCCGCCGCGCGGGGGGAGCAGAAGCGCGCATAATACCAGGATGAATCCACGAAAGTGTCGCAGGTATCAGTCTCCCGCCGTGCGGGCTTGGCACAGTTCGGGCAGGCGACATGCTTCCAGCTTGGGTGATTATCCAAGGGATTGCCGGGCTTCGCGAAATCTACATCATCGGGCAGGCGCACCGGTAATTGGTCGTCTGGTACCGGCAGCACGCCGCAATCATCGCAATGGATGAAGGGGATGGGGCAGCCCCAATAGCGTTGGCGCGAAACACCCCAATCGCGCAGGCGCCAATTCACAATGCCCGTGCCGGCGCCTTGCCTTTCCAATTCATCAATCACGCGGCGCTTGGCTGCCGCGACACCAAGCCCATCCAGGAAGCCTGAATTATACGCAACACCATCTTCGGTATGCGCGACATCGCCTACCGAAAAAGTGGCGGCATCCGCGCCCGGCGGCAGCACCACGGGGGTCACGGAAAGCCCGTATTTGCGCGCGAAATCCAGATCGCGCTGATCATGCGCGGGGCAGCCGAAAATCGCACCCGTGCCATATTCCATCAGCACGAAATTGGCGATCCAGACAGGGTATTCCTGCCCGTTGAAGGGGTGCTTGACCCTAAAGCCCGTATCAAAACCGCGCTTCTCGGCCTGTTCGATTGCGGCTTCCGAGGTACCCATGCGGCGGCATTCGGCGATGAACTCTGCGGCCTTGGCATCACGCGCGCCAGCCTCCGCCGCCAAGGGATGCTCGGCGGCAACGGCAAGAAAGGACATGCCGAACAGGGTATCAGGACGCGTAGTGAACACTTCAACTTCAGAAATATCAGCCGCCGCCTCAGTCAAGGCAAACTTCACCCGCGCCCCTTCGCTCCGCCCGATCCAATTGGATTGCATCAGCTTCACGCGTTCCGGCCAACGATCCAGCCCGCCAAGCGCTTCCAGCAAATCAGGCGCAAACTTCGTGATGCTCAAGAACCATTGGCTGAGCTGCTTTTTCTCGACCAGCGCGCCAGACCGCCAACCGCGCCCATCAATCACCTGTTCATTGGCGAGCACGGTGCCATCCACCGGGTCCCAATTCACCCAGGACTCCTTGCGCTCCACCAAGCCCGCGCGCCAGAAATCCAGCAATAATTTCTGTTGCCGCCCGTAATATTCCACATCGCAGGTCGCGAATTCCCGCGCCCAATCCAAGGAAAGCCCCATGCGCTGCAATTCCGCGCGCATATTGGCGATATTGTCATAGGTCCATTTGGCGGGGTGGATGCCGCGTTCGCGCGCTGCGTTTTCCGCCGGCAAGCCAAAAGCGTCCCAGCCCATGGGGTGCATCACCAAATGCCCGCGCGCGCGTTTGTAGCGCGCCACCACATCGCCCAGCGTGTAATTGCGCACATGGCCCATATGGATTTTGCCGCTGGGGTAGGGGAACATTTCCAGCACGTAGTATTTCCGCGCGCCTTCCGGCGGCACATCGGGCACCACGAAGCAGGCGCGATCCTGCCAGGCCTGCTGCCAGCGCGGCTCGGCAGCGTGGAAATCGTAACGCGGCGCGGCTTTCTCAGCCGCTGCGGGGGTATTGTTCATGTGAAGTGACGGCCAATGCGAAAGGGGAACTGCGCCCTGATTAGAACATAAACCGCCCTGGGGAAATCGGGCTCCGATCTTCCCGCGCTGCCTCGCCCATGGCATGAAAGCTCGATGCCCTATCTTGTCATGTTCCTGGTCCTCAGCTTCCTGACGATGCTTGCCACCTGCGTCATGCTATGACGCGGCGTTTCCTTGTGGGGTTGGCGTTATTGGCGCTGGCGGCTTGTGGCGATCTGCCCCAGCCCTTTCGTGGCAATCCGGGTGGCATGGCGGGGCGGCTTGCGGTCCCGCCGCCTTATCGCCTGGCGGTCCCACCGCCCGAGGTCGCCATGCTCACCGCCGCCGAATCGGACACCTTCGCCAAGTCGATCGCTGAGGCCCTGCTGCGACGGGAAGTGCCAGCGGCGGCGGTAGAAGCCCCCCTGCCGCTGGATTGGCGGCTAGTGGTTGAAATGCGCCTTGAAGGCGACCGCGTGCTGCCCCGCTATGCCTTGTTTGACCCCGATGGCACCCCCCAGGGTGTTGCGGAAGGCAGCGCCATTCGCGCCCGCGATTGGGCGCGCCCCAATGCCGCGCTGTTTACTGATGTTGCCAATGATGCGTCCCGCCGCGCGGCGGATTTGCTGCTGCGGGCTGAAGCGGCGCGCAAATCCTCGAACCCTGCCGCGCTCACGGCTTCAGGCCCGCCACGGGTTTATCTGTTGCCGGTCCGGGGTGCGCCTGGCGATGGCAATGAAAGCCTGACAGCGCGGATGCGCGAAGCCTTGGGGGATTACGGCATCCTGGCCCAGGATGTGGCCGATGGCGCGGGCTTCGCCGCTGATGGGCGCGTGAATGTCGTCCCCGTGGGACGGGGCATGCAAAGGGTGGAAATACTTTGGATCATCTCCCGCCGAGATGGGCAGGATTTGGGCCGGGTTTTGCAAATGAATGAAATCCCGGCGGGGCTTTTGGACCGGCATTGGGGCGATATCGCCTTTGCCGCGGCGGCTGAGGCTGCGGGCGGCGTGCAGCGCGTGATTGAAAATGCGGGCGGCATGCCGGCGCGGGAAGGGGCAGCGGGCCAGCAGGCCCAGCCCAATGCTGCGCCGGGCGGGCTTGCCCTGCCGCCACGCGCGGCAACGCTGCCCCGGCCTGGATCTACCCCGTGACGCGTCGGCGTATCGTGCTGCTTGGTGCGGGCGGGCACGGCAAGGCGGTGGCGGATTTGCTGCTGGCCCATGGTGGGTTTGATGTGGCGGGTTTCCTGGATGCTGCGCCCAAGGCCAGCCAGGTGCTGGGCCTGCCGGTGCTGGGTGATGAAGGCCTGATGGGCGGGCTGCTTGCGCAGGGGATCACGCTGGCCCATCCTGCCATCGGGGATAATGCGGCACGGCTTGCGGCGGCGGGGCGGCTTAGGGCTGTGGGCTTTGTTCTGCCAAGCTTGCTGCACCCCAGCGCGCTGATCGGGCGTGGCGCGCGCGTGGCGGATGGCGCGGCCATCCTTGCCCGCGCCGTGATCGGGCCTGAGGCGGTGATAGGCCCCCTCGTGCTCATCAATACCGGCGCGATTGTGGAACATGATTGCGTGGTAGATGAGGCCGGGCATATCGGTCCCGGCGCGGTGCTGGCCGGTGGTGTCAGGGTTGGCGCCGGCGCGCTGATTGGTGCTGGCGCGGTGGTCAGGCCCGGGATTGTCATTGGCGCGGGGGCGGTAATCGGCGCCGGCGCGGCGGTGGTTGAAAACATCGCGCCCGGGGCCCGTGTGGCTGGCGTACCAGCGCGCGGCTGAAGGCGCGGCATGACCGGTGGCACATGGCCTGTGTGGCCTTGCCAAGCGGGGGTTCTGAAGGAATTTGGCTGGGGGACCTGGATTCGAACCAAGGCTGCCCGGGTCAGAGCCGGGAGTTCTACCGCTAAACTATCCCCCAAGGGCAGCCGGATGTAGCACCGCGCCGGTTGCGCTTCAACTCGCCCCCTCGAAAGCGCTTGCTCCAGGGGCCAGATACACGGATCATGGAGCGGTTGGAAGATACGCCCCTAAGCTGAAGGAAGCATGACCGAAACCGCCCCGCATCTTGCCCGCGCAGCCGAAACCGCCCCGCATCCAGCACGGGCGGAAGCTACTGGCGCGGCCTATGCGGCGCTTGACCTTGGCACCAATAATTGTCGGCTATTGATTGCGTCCGCATGCCAGACAGGCTTCCGTGTGATGGATTCCTTCAGCCGCGTTGTGCGGCTTGGGGAAGGGTTGGGCAGCAGCGGGCAGCTTTCGGCGGCTTCCATGGAACGGGCCTTGGCCGCCCTTGGTGCCTGTGCCGAAAAGCTCGCGCGTCGGCCTTTGCGCGGCTTTGAAGCGGTGGCGACCGAAGCCTGCCGCCAAGCGGGCAATGGCCCGGCCTTCATCGCGCGGGTTGAGGCAGAAACCGGCATCCGGCTTCGCATCATCACGGGGCGAGAAGAAGCGGAACTTGCCATGGAATCCTGCGCGGCGCTGCTAGAACCAGCCGATCGCCGCGCGCTGTTGTTTGACATTGGTGGCGGTAGTACGGAAATCGCCTGGATCCGCGCCGCCGCCAAGCCTGGTGATGTGCCGGAGCTGATCGGCTATATCTCCTTGCCCGTGGGCGTCGTGACATTGGCCGAGCGTTGTGGTGCCGCCTGTTTCACCCAGGAAGGTTTCTTCGCGGTGGTGGATGAGGTAGCAGCGCGCCTGGAAGCCTTTGATCGGCTGCATTGCATCGGCCAGGAAATCCATGCCGGCGGCGTCAGGCTCATGGGCACTTCCGGCACCGTCACCACACTCGCCGGCGTTGTCATGGCGCTGCCGCGCTATCGCCGCCCGCTGGTGGATGGCTCGACGCTTGATTGCGAAGCCGCCGATGCCGCTTTGGGTGATCTTTTTGCCATGGGGCGCGCGGAATTGGCGGCCCACCCCTGCGTGGGGCCGGAACGGGTGGATTATGTGCTACCGGGCTGCGCGATTTACGCCGCCATCCGGCGCATTTGGCCAACGCGCAGCCTGCGGGTCGCGGATCGTGGCCTAAGGGAGGGGATGTTGCTTCGGATGATGCGTGCTGACCGGGAAGCGGCGCGGCGCAGCCCGCCTGGGCGCTGGTAAGCCTGAGCCATGTCTAAGCCCAGCCAGCCCGGCAGCAGCCGTGGCCTTTCCCAGCGCCTGCGCAGCGCCGAAGGGCGCAGCACGGCCAGCCAGAAATGGCTCAATCGGCAATTGAACGATCCCTATGTGCGTGCCGCTAAGGAACGCGGCTTCCGTTCCCGCGCGGCCTTCAAGCTGCTTGAGATGAATGAGAAGGTGAAGCTACTGAAGCCCGGCGCGCGGGTGGTGGATCTTGGGGCGGCGCCTGGCGGTTGGACTCAGGTTGCGGTGCAGGAGGTCGGCGCGCGCGGGCAGGTGGTGGCGCTTGATATCCTGCCGATGGACCCGGTGCCAGGGGCAACCACCCTGCAAGGCGATTTCCAGGAGCAGGAGGCCGAGGCACGCATTATCGCAGCGCTTGGCGGCAAGGCGGATCTGGTACTTTCAGATATGGCGCCCAATACCACGGGCCATGGCGCGACGGATCATTTGCGCATCATGGCGCTTGCGGAATTGGCGCTTGATTTCGCGTTGAAGGTGCTGGGCCCGGGTGGCGGATTTGTTGCGAAGGTGTTTCAGGGCGGGTCTGAAAAAGACATGCTGGTGACATTGAAGCGTCATTTCACCAGCGTGCGGCATGTGAAGCCACCGGCCAGCCGGAAGGAATCAGCCGAATTATATGTGGTGGCGAGCGGCTTTCGCGGCTGAATAACCGCGTAAGTGATTGCGCACACCGGGATCAAGGACTATGGAGGGTCGCCAAGGTAGCGCAACGCGAAAGCCCCTCCATGGCACTTGATTCTCCTCCCCCCTCCGCAGGCTCTTTTAGTGGCGTTATGCCCATCGCTGAGGCTTATGCCTTTGATGATGTGCTGCTGGTGCCCGCCTACTCCACCGTGCTGCCGGCGCAGACGGGCACGCATACGCGGCTCACCAAGGAAATCCGGCTGAATATTCCGCTGATTTCAGCGGCGATGGATACGGTGACCGAAGCCCCCATGGCGATTGCCATGGCGCAAGCGGGCGGCATTGGCGTGATCCACAAGAATTTCTCGCCAGAAGATCAGGCCGCGCAGGTGCGGCAGGTGAAGAAATTCGAATCCGGCATGGTGGTGAACCCGCTGACCGTGCATCCGGACCAGACACTGGCTGAAGTGCGCGCGCTGCAGGACCGGCATCGCATCAGCGGCATTCCCGTGGTGGAACGTGGTTCTGGCCGCTTGGTTGGCATTATCACCAATCGCGATGTGCGCTTCGCGACCGATCCCAATCTGCGGGTCTATGAGTTGATGACGCGTGAGGGCCTGATCACCGCATCCCCCGATGTAACACCGGATGAAGCCCGCGCTTTACTGCATAAGCACCGCATCGAGAAGTTATTGGTGGTGGATGAAGCGCAGCGCTGCGTGGGTCTGGTGACCGTGAAGGATATGGATAAGGCGCAGGCCAATCCCCATGCATCGAAGGATGGCATGGGGCGGCTGCGCGCCGCAGCGGCGACGGGCGTTGGTGATGATGGCTTGCACCGCGCGGAATTGCTGGTGGCGGCGGGCGTTGACGTTGTTGTCGTGGATACCGCGCATGGGCATTCCGGTGGCGTGATGCAGGCGGTGGAACGCATCAAGCGGCTGTCCAATTCCGTGCAGGTGATTGCCGGCAATGTCGCCACACCCGAAGGCGCTTTGGCCTTGATTGAAGCGGGCGCGGATGCGGTGAAGATCGGCATTGGCCCCGGTTCCATTTGCACCACACGCATTGTGGCGGGTGTTGGCGTACCGCAGCTTACCGCCATTCTTGAAAGTGCTGCCGCCGCGCGCGAAAAAGGCGTGCCGGTGATCGCCGATGGCGGCATTCGGTCTTCCGGTGACCTTGCCAAGGCGCTGGCCGCCGGCGCCGATTGCGCCATGATGGGCAGCATCTTTGCCGGCACGGATGAAGCACCTGGGGAGGTATTTCTCTATCAAGGCCGGTCCTACAAATCCTATCGCGGCATGGGTTCACTCGGCGCCATGGCGCGCGGTTCGGCGGATCGGTATTTCCAGGCGGAGGTGCAGGATTCACTGAAGCTCGTGCCGGAAGGTGTGGAAGGGCGCGTGGGCTACAAAGGCCCGGTTGGCGCCGTGATCCATCAGATGGTCGGCGGCTTGCGCGCCGCCATGGGCTATACTGGTTGCGCCACGATTGCTGAATTGCAGACCAAGGCGCGCTTCCGGCGCATCACGGGTGCGGGGCTTCGCGAAAGCCATGTGCATGATGTGGCGGTCACGCGTGAGGCACCGAATTACCGCGCCGAAGGCTAATCCGGTTTCGGAACGGGTTTCTTTAACCCATAGGGCGCGACCAGTGCCCAGACATGATCCGGGATCATGTTGCGCATCTTGGCGGGTTCGGCGCGTTCAAGATGCAGCACGCTTTCAACGGCTTTCATTTCAACCCGTGCGCGGGCGAATTCCAGGCCGCGCGGGCCAACGCGCGGCATCAGCCAGCCGATGATCGGCCTGAGCCAAGTCGGCATGCGGCGCAAGGGCAAACCACCCGCAGCGCGGCGCGTGTTTTCCAGAAAACCCTTCACCGCGCCGGCGCGCTTGCCGGCGGTACCAGGCGCGCTTGTGGTGATTTCATCCCCAAGCAGGCGCAGCAATTCCTCGCCACGTTCATTGCGTACCAACAGCCATTGCTCACCCTGGCCGCCCATATAACCAACCGTGATATCGGCCAGCACATTGGTGTAATCCACGCAGCTTCGGCAGGTGAGGGGGAAAAAATCCGACGGCAATTGGCTTATCGGCAATTGCAGAAAGGGAATTTCGCGCCTGCTGCCATCGGCAAAGCGCAATTCCACATGGTAATCGGCGCGGAATTCCAGATAGGTGATCGTCTCCGGTGCATCCGACAAAAGCTTCAGGAAATGATGGAATTTTTCGGTAGTGGTATTGTCCGAACAGGGCGTGCCGATGACGTAAAGCGCCTCAAGCCCAAGGCGTTCTTCCAAGGCGCGCAGCGCATAGACCTGGCAGGGAATGCCGATTACCGCGATGCGCTTGTGGCCGGCCTCAGCAGCGGGTTCCAACAGTGCCAGCAGCGGCGCATAGCCCATGCGCATGCCGCGGCAGGCGGCCATGGCTTCAGGCCTCGTCACCAACACCGGCACGGGCTTCCACTTATCGTCAGGGTCCGGCGCCATGGTCAGCACGGCGGTCACCGCGCCCGCTTCCAGCAGTTTTTCGGCCAAGCGCGTGGTGATGCCGGTCCATTGCGCGCCGGGTTGAGGCGGCTTCAGCGATGCGCGTAGCATTTGGCGGAACGGGCCGAAATGAAGCTCATCCGGGCGTTTGGGGTCTCGCGCACGGCCATGCACGGCGGCTTCCAGGCGCGGATAATCCGGCTTGATGAATTGGCAGGCGGTACCGCATGCCTTGGGGTCCTGCAGGCGAGAAACCCCGCAATCCGTACATAACCCACGCGGCGCGGCATCACGGAAGTCAGGGGCCGCGATGCCTTGCCCAGTCACAGTGCCAAGGCCCCGATGATGGCGCCCGCACCCAGCACCCAAAGCGGGCTGAAATCAGTCCGCCAGACGAAAATGGTCGAACAGATGGTCAGCGCCACAGTGACCCAGCTTTCCGCGGAACCCTGCGCCAGGATCAAGCCCGATGAGGCAATCAGCCCAACCGCAATCGGCACCAGCCCGCGTTCGATGATGCGCAGCCACGGCCGCCCCAGCAGCCGCGCGCGGAGCCGCGAAAAACCAAAGGCGATGACGCTGGTCGGCACGGTCATGGCGGCCGAGGCCGTCAGCATCCCAAGAATGCCCCCTACATGCCAGCCAAACAGCCCAACCACCAGCACATTGGGCCCAGGCGCGGCTTGGGCAAGCGCGAAACGGCGCGCGAAATCCGCATCACTCATCCAGCCATGCACATCCACAACCAGCCGATGCATCTCAGGCAGCACGGCAATGCCACCCCCGACCGAAACCAGCGAAATCGCGCCAAAACCCAGCAGCAACTGCCAGAAGATGGTCGCGGTCATTTGCCGCGCGCCCCATACCAGGACGCCAGAATGCCAAAGGGCGCCAAGCCCAGTACCACCATCGGTAGCGGCACCCTAAGGAAGCCCGCCGCCGCCAGCGCACAAAGCCCGACCGCCAAAAGCGCCAAGGTCGGTTTCAGCTTTTGCGCCATCTTGACCGCGGTGCCGAGCACCATGCCTGCCGCCGCCGCGGCTACACCGGCCAGCACGGCCTTCACCAAAGGCACTTCCCCATAGGAATCATAGAGCACCGCGAGCCCCATCAGGATGATCAGCGGCCCACCAAACATGGAACAGGAAGCAAGCAAGGCCCCCACGGCGCCATGGAAGCGATCCCCAACCATAATCGCGGCATTGAGCGCATTGGGCCCCGGCAGCACCTGCCCAAGGCCAAGCGTTTCCGCATATTCCTGTTCCGTCAGCCAGCGCTTTTCTTCGACCAGCACGCGCCGCGCCCAGGCATTGATGCCGCCAAAGCCGATCAGCCCGATCTTGCCATAGGTCAAGAACAGATCGGCGCGCGTTGGCACCGGGGCAGGAGAATCACTCATACCCGCAGAGGAACCCGTCGCGGCGCGCGGATCAATCCCCCACGCGCTGCGGAAGCCGCCTGGCGTCCAGGTCAGTTATTCTGGAAAACCCGCGCGGCCAGCGCCACCTGGAACAAGGCGGTGATGAATTCCTGACCCATGATGAAGAGTTTCGGATCAAGATAAGGCAGCGCAATCAGTTCATCACCGGGCTGCGGCGGCTGGCGCGGGTCAAGAATGATCTGCCCGCTCGGGCGACGTAGCATGAGCGTGGAGCGCGCCCCGCGTGCTGTCAGGCCACCTGCCTGATCCAGATACTGCTCAATTGTCATGCCTTCACGCCACAGCACGGCGCGCGGCATGGAAACCTCACCCTGCACCATGACAGTCTGGGAGCGTTCCGGAATGACGATGACATCGCCATCTTCCAGCCGGATCGGGGCGCAGGTGCCGTCCTCATTCACCACCACAAGCCGGCCTTCCGGCTGGCTGCGGCGCGCACGGCTGATATAGGCCAGAACCAGATTGGCTTCCGCCGAACGTGCGGCTGCCGTGCCCGGTGTCATGGCTGGGGAGAGGAAAAGCTGACGTTCCAGCCGGTCCAGCGCATCATCAATCGAACGCCTCTGCTGCAAGGCTAGGCGCGGTCGCAGCAGGAAGACGGCCGATGTATTGGCCAGCATCGGGTCAACAGCGACATGATCCAGCATCTGGCACAAGGAGAAATCCCGATCTGCCACCAGGACTGAAGGATAGAGCCGGCTACCTTCAATGGTGATGCGCACCGTCTGCAAGGCGACATCGGCCACGAAGGTTACGGTATCCTGATCATGCAATGTCTGGCGGGCGAGTTCGGCCACGGTCACATAGCGGGAGAAAGGCTGCGCATTGCGCACGCCGCGCACCACCGCATTGGTCGCTGCCGGCAAGGGCCGCGCGTAATTGATCAAATCCTGGCCACGCATTGGGCCAAGCTGCGCGCTTTCAAACAGATAGTTGTTGCGTATCGCGCCATCGGCGCCAATCAGCGGGCGCTGCCGGTCCACGACAATGGTATCGCCTTCCTGCAGGCTGATTTCAGGCATGCGCCCTTCGAGCAGGAAGCGATAAAGATCAACGCGCGCGACTGTTGCATTGCCGCGCTGGACCCTGATGTCGCGGAAGGAACCGCGCGCGGAATCAACGCCGCCGGCACGCATCAGGAAATCAAGAATACTATCGGAAGCAACACCGGCATAGCGGCCCGGACTGCGCACAAAGCCCGTGACAAAAACGCCAATGCGCTGGGTTGAAAGCACGGTGGCGTAAACCTGGACCTGCTGGGTATAAACGCGCCGTATTTCGCCTTCCACCACGCGCTGCAAATCACCGACCCGCGTGCCGGCCACGCGAATGGGCCCGACATTCGGCAAAAACAGGTTACCTGAAGGATCAACCTGGGAAACCTGTTCGGTATCCACCGCGCCCCAGGCGCGAACGCTAATGCGATCCCCAGGGGCGAGGATGTAATTCGGATTGGGCGCATCGGAAGAAGATTGCGCCATGCCGGTAAAAAGCGCGGCGCCGAATACTGCCGTTGTTGGCCCGGCGCTGCGCTGCGGATCCCCAAGCGGCGTGACCAGGGTTGGCCCACCTTCCGCCTGGGTAGGGCTACCGGCGCGTTCCGTCCCACGTGCCTGTCCCGGCAAATCGGCAAGGCTGCGCTGATCGAACACCGGCGGCACACGCAACTGGTCGCCACCCGGGGGCATGCCCGGTATGCCGGGCAGGCTTGGGATCATGGCGCCAGGGATCATCGGCATGCCCGGGATAATGCCCGGCGAAGCCATGCCCGGCTGCGGCTGCCCAGGCACCCGCCCGGGGGTCTGCTGCATCGGCATGGGGGCGGTTTGCGGCTGCTGAAATTGCGGCGGCGCCGGCATGGGTTGTTGGCCAAGTGCCACAGAATGAAGCCCTGCGCAGAGCGCGAAACCAAGGAAAAGCCGCCCTATCTGCCGCATCTGCAATTCAGCCAGCATGTTCACGCATCCCAACAACCAGCAGCCAGCCAATGCCGTAGAAAATCGCAAGCCCTACCACGATGCTTGCCACATTCACGAATTTTCTGGGGTAAAGCGGATAGACCGCAAGATTAGGTTCAACGATCCGCGAAAGGAAAAGCTGCTGACGCTGCGCTTCAAGCCGCGCCGTTTCAAGGCTCGCGGTTGCGGAAGCAAGCTGCTTATCCGCGAATTCGCGTTCCAGCATCAGTCTTTCATAACTTGCCAATTGGCGCGCAAGCACCGCGCCATCGCTTCCGACCACGGTTTCGGTATGCCGCGTCCGCTCTGCGGCAATCTGGCGTTCTAGCGCTTCAATCCGGTTGCGCGTTGCCTGTAGCGCGGGGTTATCCGGGCGCATGAATTTCAACCTTTCGGTCAATTCAGCCCGCGCCTGCGCCAGCGCGGTTTCCATCTGCCCGCGAAGAGTCACCGCAGCCTGAACTGCCCCTGCACTATCCAATTCCCGTTCCTGTTCCCGGAAACGTATCAAAGCCGCCCGACTTTCCTGCACCCGCCGTTCGGAAAGCTCCATCTCCTGACGGGCGATGCGCAAGGTTTCGTTTCTGCTGCGCTCCGAAAGCCGATTGACCAAAGTCTCGGAGGCTGCAAGCAGGGTTTCAGCCAGGGCCTTGGAATCTTCCGGGCGGAAGCTTCTGACCCGTAAGGTGGTCACATTGGTGGCCGGGTCCAACGAAACCGTCACCATGCGATTATAGAACCGCGCCAGCAATTCAGGTTCTGTATCCCAAAGCCGCGCCAGGAAATCCGCTTCGGGGCGCTGCCAAAGTGCAATCAGGTCAAGCTTGGCATTGGCTTCCATCACCGCATCGAGCGACGTCAGGAAATCCCGCACGCTGTTGGTTTCACTGGAAGCCATGCCGCCAAGGCCACCAAATGCCGATGCCGCCATGCCGCGCATCGCGGGTGGCGCGCCACCATCGCTGCCGCGGGCGCTCACCACAAAGCGCGCTTCGGAGACATATTGCGGCGCGGCAATGGCATAGAAGTAAAGTGCCGCGATCAGGCCCGGTACAATCACCAGCAAAAAGAAGGGGCGGCGCCAGAAATTGGCATACCAGGGCCGCGGCGCGGGTTGCGGTTCCTCGGCAAAGCTCAGCGGCCCTGCGCCGGCTTCAGAGAGCGTGATAGGTGGCGAGAGCTTCATCGAGATCATCATAGAATGTTAGCCGACCCTGGTCCAGCACAGCCGCACGTGTGCAAAGCCGCCGAACCAAGGCAGGGGAATGGGAAACCAGAATCAATCCGGAACGTTCAATGCGTTCCGCGAAGGCACGCCCAAAGCGGGTATCGCCCACGGCCAGGGCCTCATCCACCAGGTAGCAATCGAAATCGATCGCGAGCGAAACGGCCAAAGCGAGCCTTGATCGCATCCCGGAGGAATAGGTCATCATAGGCATACGCATATACTCGCCAAGTTCTGCGAAATCCTCAACGAAATCCACAGTCGGCTGCACTGCGCGGCCATAAATGCGCGCGATGAAGCGCGCATTATCCGCCCCCGAGAGCATGGGCTGAAAGCCTGCTGCCATGCCGATTGGCCAGGAAATGGTCATGTTGCGGCGGATGCGCCCGCGGGTCGGCGCTTCCACCCCGCCCAGCAATCGTACCAGGGTGGATTTGCCCGAACCATTGCGGCCCAGAATGCCCACCCTTTCGCCCCGCGCGAAAAACCCATTGGCGCCGCGCAGAATGTCCTTCTTGCCGCCCCGCATTGGGTAGGTTTTGTGGACATCAATCAGTTCAAGCCCCATGGCGGTGCCTAATCCAGCCCGATGCGGGCGCGGGTGATACGCAGTGCCGCCAGCCCAATCAGATGGGTCACCATGATCCAACCCCAGACATAGGCAAGATCGTAAACCGCGTGAAAGCGTGACCCGAATTGCCCATCCCGCAGCAATTCAAAAAGATGCACAGTCGGGATCCAAAGCGCGGCCTGCTGCAACCATTCTGGCAGCCATTCAACCAGGAAAAACAGGCCACTCGCTGGCAGAAGCAAATAGGTAACGGCGTGCACAACGCGTTCGGAACCTTCAATCGCCGCCGTTAGCGCAGCAGCCAGAAACGCCAAGCCCTGGCTGAACAGCGCCATCATGATCATGGCCAGCGCCATTTTCAGCGGGCTTTCCGGCAAATCGCCATTCACCGCGAATAATCCGAAAATCATTGCCACCATGACACCCGTGCAGGACAGGAATTCAATGATATGGCGGGCAAAAAACACATCCGGCAAGGTGACGCTACGATGATAAAGCAGCGCGCGATTCATATTGATTGCGATGGTCGCGCGATTAAGGATGCCGCGAAATACGAAGAAAAGAATATAGCCAATGGCATGAAACTCAAAGGGCCCAAAGGTCATTGGGCTATCCCGCCAAGCATGGATCAACCCAATGCAAACGCCAAGCAGCAAGGGCTCAAAGTAAAGCCAGATATAGCCCATGTAGTGGCGCCCGAAGCGCGTGTGCATTTCGCGAATAATCAGCGCGCCAATAACCCGCGCCTGCAGCCGCGCTCCGCGCAAAACCAGGGCGACTTCGCCCTGCGGGTTCATTTACGCGCCGCGGCCTGCGTCAGCAGCGGCCGCGCTTCAATCCAGCCGGCGCCGGCACGGCAAAATAGGCGGGATTGATCGCCGCCACGTCGCGCAATGCGCACTTCCCGGCATTCACGCCCGCTGGCCGCAGTATATTGCCGCACCAGGCGCAGCCGCGCCATCTCACCAGTATCGGCCAGCTGCACCATGCCTTCCCCATTGGGTGGCGGGTCAGCGGCAAAGGCAGTGACTGGGTCCAGAATCCGCATGGGCTCCGGCGCGGCAACAGGCGCTCCTGACTGCATCTCGCCACAACCGGCAAGCAGCACAGGGGGCAGCGACAGCATGGCCAAAGCCAGCAAACGGCGCCGGAATTCCCTGCCCATCAACATGTAAGCCTTCTCCCCCAAACAAAATAGCGACCCCGAGTCCATGGTCCGCCCAACGGTTGAATAGTATCACCCAAATGCTTAAGGCAATTGGAATTCTGAAGCCATGGCTTCGCGGAGTGGTACGATAAGGCAGAGATTTCCTAGTTCAGGGGATGGGGCGTCGATTCTAGGCTTGCCCGCCAAGCTTTTGACGCATGCGCCACATCTGCCCGCCTTCTGGCCGGAATATCATGTCACGGGCTGGCATGGCGGCACCGTGCCCCCCTTTCTTGCGCTACCGCTTAACGAGGGCGCCCCGAATGGCGCCCAACGCCTGATCCGCTTCACCCCAGGCCCCTGGGGCAGTATTCGCCTTGGCCGGCGAACACCCATGACCGCACTGGTGCAGGCCGAGGCGCCTGACCCCATTGCCGCCGCCCTTGCCACCCCCGCGCCAGAGGCCGCGCGCCGCGCGGCGCCGGCGATCATGACGCAGCTTGCAGCCGCAAGGCTTGGCGGGCCATCCGGCTTGGCCGATCCCGGTGGTGCAGCGCTTGGCCTGGCCCCGCAGGGTGCCATCATCCTGCTTGATCCCTGCGACCCTGCCCAGCGTAGCGCCGCCGAGCATGCCCGCAATGCCGCCCGTGCCGCCGGCCGGGCTCTCCGCTGTTTTCGCGACCCATTCGCCGCGCAAGACGCCGCGCCACTTTGGCCGGGAACTGAGGGGGCTTTCGATCCCTGGAGCCTGCTTGATGGCGCGGCACTACTGCATGGCGCCTCTCGCCCCATGGCCTTGCTGGCGCTGGCCGCTGGTGTGGCTTTGGCCGATGGCCCCCTGGCGGGGGCGGACGCTGAGGAGTCCTATGCCCGGCTGATCGCCGCGACCCGCTCTGCCGATCCCTTCCGCGGCAACCCTTGCACCTTGGCGGAAGCGTTGGATGTGCTTGCCCTTTGGCGCCGGCAGGAGGCAGAAAACCGGCGCATTATGGTCTGCCTTGGCGTGCAAGGTTGGAAGCAGGAAAGGGTCAGCACTTTGCTCGGCTCTGCTGGTCCGGCGCCTGACTTTACCAGCAGCGCGGAGGCCGCCATTGCTGCCGCAAAAACCAAGGGCGGCGCGGCTTTGGTTTGGGCGGCGCGGACGAAGCCGGCCCTTATCGCCAAGGCCCAGGCAGCGCAGGTGCCCCTGGTTTTCCTGGAAGACGGGTTTTTGCGCTCCGCCGGGATTGGCGCGGCCTTTCGTCCCGGCGGTTCCTTCGTGTTGGACCATCTGGGGCCGCATTACGACCCAGCCCAGCCATCCGATCTGGAGGCCCTGTTAAACGGGGCGGATTTCGCTCTACCGCTCCGCGCCCGTGCCGCCGCCTTGCGCCAGACGATTCTCGCCCGCGGCCTGACCAAATACAATTTGGCCGGCAAAGCGCCCGCGATTGCCGCGCCAGCAGGCAAGTGGCGCATCCTGGTGCCGGGGCAGGTGGAGGATGATGCCTCCGTCCTTAAAGGCGGGGGCGGCATGACGAACCTGGCTTTGCTCCGTGCCGTGCGCGACGCGGCACCTGATGCCTTCCTGATCTATAAGCCGCACCCGGATGTCGAAGCCGGGTTTCGCCGGGGGCGCATTGCAGCGCGGGAGCTTGCCGGGCTGGCCGATTACGTCGCTGTGGAAACCCCGATGGCCGGGCTGCTCGCGCAGGTGGATGCGGTGCATTGCCTGACCTCACTCACGGGGTTTGAGGCTTTGTTGCGCGGCCTGCCGGTGACGCTTTGGGGCCAGCCCTTCTACGCCGGCTGGGGCCTGACTGAGGATCGCGGCCCGGCCTTTCCCGCTGCGCGCCGCCGCCGGCGGCTTGATTTGGAAAGCCTGATTGCCGGCGCTTTGATCCTGTATCCACGCTATATTGACCCCGTGACGCAATTGCCCTGCCCGGTTGAGGTGTTTCTGGAACGGCTTGCCGAACCCGCGCATTGGCCGCTGGCGCCCGGCGGGCGCTTACGGGCGGCGCAGGGCTGGCTGCTGCGGCAAGCCGCGCGGCTCCTGCGGCGGCGCTGATGCGGTGCGCCGTGACCTCCGCTGCCTCAGGCGGCTTGCGGCAGATTGATGTGGCCCTGATCCAACCGGGCCACCGCGCCCGCCACTGCCGCCGCCAGCCCGGAATCCTGATGAAAAGCGCCGCGCACCATATGGGCGCCGCAGAGCAGGGCCAGAAAGGCGCTCAGTAATTCAGCATCGGGCGGTGGGGCCTTGGTCCAGAAATCATCCAAGCCCCCCTGAAAGCTCAGGCCCGACACATCATAAACCGCCTGGCCCAGCAGTTTTACGGGCTTGCCCAAAACCATGGCGCTGGTGGCGGCGGTGCTGTTCACCGTGACCAAGCCATGCGCCGCCGCCAACAGATCCGGCAGCCGGCCACGTGGCATCACATGCACGCGCCCGGCAAGGCCCGCCGCCCGTGCCATGGCCAGAATGCGCTTGGGCCAGGGCTTCCAGCAGGGATCAAGCGGATGGAGTTTTATCAAAAGCTCCGCCCCTGCCGGCGCATGGGAACCGAAGGACGCCATCACTTGCCGGAGCGGCGCATCCATATCGGCGAAGGGCGAATAGGCGCGGATGGCGAAATCCGTTTCCAACTGCATCGCGAAAATCCAAAAAGGATTGCCGCGCGCCTTCAGCCCTGCAAACACCTGGGTAGACTGGTGATCTTCAAACCGGCGCAGCAAAAGCCGCCGCGCAAGGCCCGCATAAACCATAAACGGGTGCTGTAACTGATGGCGCCGATAATGTCGGAACGGCAAGGGCCATTGCGCCAGCGCGTGATAGTAAACATCCCGAAGCGCCATGGTGGCGAAATGGTCACTGTAGAGCGGCTTCAGATCCGGCTGCGAAAGCCCTTCCGCAAGGCGGCGAATTTCCGCTGGATCACGGGGGAAAAGGCTATTCCCGCCCATGCCGTCGCGTTCCAGCGTGATCCAATCCGGGCGCAGATAGCCGTAATCGGTGACAATCACTGCAATCCCGCGCGCCTTCGCGGCTTCTATGGCGATGCGGTGATAGGGGCGCTGTTCGCCAATCAGCAGCAGGTCGGTAATGGCATGGCGCGTCAGGAAATCCGCGATCCAACCCGGCCATGCGTCTGCCCTTCCGGTGAAATCCACGCTGCCAGGGCCGGGCCAGAAAGCCCGATCCCCCAAATGCAGATTGACGCGATGCACCTGATGCCCAAGCGCGTGAAGCCCCGCCGCGACATGGGCGAAAAACGGCGAAATCGGGCCTTGCAGAAACAGAAAGCGGCGCTTGCCGGGCGCATTGAGCGAATGAGGGATCACGCCCCGCCATGGCATTGTGGCGGGGCAGGGTCAACCGAAGCCGTTTTTCAGCTTATTTTTGTGACCAAGGCGTGGTCTGCCAGAGCTTGCGGTATTCCGCTTCCTGCCGGCGTAGCCGTTCAAACCAGACATCGCCCGCTTCATAAGCCGGTTCGGTGAAACGGCTTTCCAGGATTTTCACGAAATCCGGATCCTTCGCGATATCGGCTGTCGCTTCGCGCAGGCGCTGCACAATGGCGGGTGGCGTGCCTGCCGCCATTACCAAGCCGCGTTCGGAGGCCATCTGCACCGGGAAGCCCAGTTCGATCAGGGTTGGCACATCGGAACGGAAGCGGCTGCGTGTGGCGCCGCCTTGGGACAGCACGCGAAGCTTATCCGCATTCGCCGTCACGGGCCCAAGGTTCAGCCCCATGCTATCCACCTGCTTGCCAAGCACCGCCGTGCGTAATTGCGGATCACCCTGATAGACCACATGGGTAAAGCGCGTGCCCGTTACCGCCTGTAGCAAGACCAATTGCAGATGATCATCCGTGCCCACACCGGGGGAGGCATAGGTGATGGTATCGGGCCGCGCCCGCGCCGCCGCCAGCAAATCCGCAAGCGTCCGGTAGGGGCTTTCCTCATGCACGGTGATCGCTGAAGGATCGGTCACCAGATTGCCGATGCCCACGAAATCATCCAGCTTGAATTGCGCTGTCCTTTCGATGGGGATGGTGAGCAAGCCCGGCATATTCGTGGTGCCGATCGTGTGCCCATCGGGGCGCGAGCGCGCGACGGCCGCCAAGGCCACTTCCCCGCCCGCACCGGGGCGATTGACCACCACCACCGAACCACCAATGCGCTTTTCAAGCGCCGCGGCATAACTCCGCGCATCAAGATCCGTACCGCCGCCGGCGGTAAAGCCGACAATGATTTCAATGGGCCGGTCGGGCCAGCGCGGCTGCGCCAGCGCGGGCGCGGCCAGCAAAGCACCGGCTGAAGTCAAAAGACTGCGACGTTGCATCTTCATGACATTTTCCCCTCATTGCTTTCTTTCCAGGCGATCAGGCGGCGAAGCCCTTCTTCCATGCTGACTTCCGGCTTCCAGCCAATGGCGCGGAAGGCTTCCTCATGCGCGATGCGAAAGGCGCCGCCCGAAGTAAGCCGCACCTTGCCCGGTTCTTCGCCAATGAATTCCGGCGCGGGGCCGCCACCGGCAAGCCTGGTGACCAATTGCACCAATTCCAGCGTGGTGATCGGCTTGGGACCCGATGTGTTTACCGCAACATCGGAGGCATCGGCTTCAAAAGCGCGCTGATTGGCGCGCGCCAGATCGCCGACATAAACGAAATGCTTGGTTTCCGACCCATCACCGAAAACCTTGGGCGCCAGGCCGCGCTTCACCCTGTCATAGGTCTCAATGATGTAAAGCGCATTGGCGGCGCGGTAATGCTGGCGTTCGCCGTAAACCGTGGAATAGCGCAGCACCACATAGTCCAGCCCGAAGCGGCGCTTCATGTCACGGCAAAGCTGTTCACCGATGATTTTTGTGGCGCCATAAAGAATCGCAGCGGGCGGGGCGCCCACACTATGAAATGGCGTGGTTTCTACAAGATCGCCCGCAACACCCGGCCCATAGCCATAGACAGCGTTGGAAGATGCAAACACCACCTTGCGTACCCCGGTGGCGCGTGCCGCTTCCAGCGCATTCTGCACGCCGCGGATATTCACATCCAAGCCACCCCAGGGGTCGCGGTCCATATTTAGCGTCATGTAGGCGGCCAGCAGCAGCGCCCCATCACAGCCCGCCATGGCGCGCAGTAAATCGGATGGGCGCATGACATCGCCCTGCACCAATCGCAGCCGTGGATTGTCGCGGATATGCGCCAGCGCCTGTTCTGAGCCCATGGAGAAATTATCGAAAATCACCACCTCGGCCGCGCCTTCATCCAAGAACCGCGCGGCGGTGGCGGACCCAACCAGGGATGCGCCCCCGATGATGATGAAATTCTTCCTGGCGATGGGTAATGCGGCGCTCATGCGTTTCCTCGGTCTTATTCCTGATCTGTGGTGATCATGACGGAGAGCGCGGCTTGGCGCTACCCTGTCTCCAGCCAGACAGTCACCTTGGTGCCGATACCTTCGGTGCTTTCTATGGCAAGCCTGCCACGATGGCGCATGATGATGTGGCGCGTGATGGCAAGCCCAAGCCCCGTGCCGCCCTTATGGCGTGACCGCGCCTGATCCACCCGATAAAATCGCTCCGTCAGGCGCGGTAGATGTTGCTTGGCAATGCCCGGCCCATCATCGGCAATGCTGAGCGCAGCGCCTCTGCGCGCCCCGCTGTCATCGGCTGCTGCGGGCTTCAACGAGACTGAAATCAGCCCTCCATCCCGCCCATGATTCATGGCATTTTCAAGCAGGTTGCGGACCACCTGCGCCAGCTGATCCGCATTGGCGGGCTTGGCCACCAGCGCATCGTCCAAATCAAGTTCAAGGCGCATGTCGCGCCGCTTAAGCAAAGGCGCCAGCGCCTCGGCCTCGGCCCGCGTGATCATGGCAAGCGGCGCTTCGCCGGTGGGCTGCTGATGCTCCTCCATCTCAATGCGCGACAGGTTCAGCAAATCATCAATCAGCCGGCGCATTCTTTCGCCCTGTTCGGCCATGATGGCAAGGAAACGCTGCTGCGCGGCAGGATCATCGGCGGCGGGGCCGCGAAGCGTTTCAATGAAGCCAAGCAGGCTGGCCAGGGGCGTGCGCAATTCATGGCTGGCATTGGCGACAAAATCAGCGCGGGTGCGTTCAATCGCCGCTTCCCGGCTGCGGTCAATCAGCAGGATCAACAGCCGTCCGCCCTCAGCAAGCGGCGGGTCAAGCGGCACCACGCGGGCCGAGAGCTCTCGTGGCAAGGGCACGGGCAAGTGCAATTCAGCCGTAACGGAATTGCCCGCCGCCAAGGCGTCATCCATGGCAGAGGCCAGTACCGGGTGGCGCAGCAGCGCCGCCGCATCCGGCCCCTGCCCGGCGGCTTCCGGGCCCAGCAGATCACGCGCTGCGGGGTTGGCGCGCAGCACGGCGCGTTCAGCGGAAAGCAGCAAAACGGGCTCTGGCAGGTTTTCCAGAATGGCGGCATCTGCCCGACGCAGCCGTTCAAGCAGCGCGCCCTGTTCCGCCAAGCCGCGCGCCAGGCGGCGAATGCCATCGGCCAGATCCTCGGCTGATGGCAGCGGGGCGGATTCGGTCCGTGTCGGCGCAGCCCTGACCTGCGCCAGCGCATCCCTGAGCGCTTCCGCCAAAAGCGCAAGCCGCGCGCGCCACCCCCAGGCCAAGGCAAGGCTGCCGAGCAATACAAGGCCAAGCGCGGCCAAGCCCGGTATGGGCCGCACTTCTCGCGTGAGCATCAGCAGGCCGAGCGCGAGCGCCGGGACGCCGGCAATGGCAAAGGCAAAGCGCAGCAGGGGCTTCATGTCAGCAACCTGCCGCGCCGCCTGATTCAGAATCCAACGCCAAGCGGCATGGCGGGTTCCACCAGCACCGCATCACCATTGGGTGAGAGGCGAAACAGCGCCAAGCCGCGATCCACCGCGCCATTGGCGCGAAGCTGCACCGGGCCATCCACACCTTCAAAGCGGGGCATGGCATCGGGCGTTGTGCCGGCAGGCGCAAGCGCCAAGCCTGCCGCCATCAGCGCCGCATCATGCGCAACACCGGCAATGCGGGGTGCCCGCTGGCCGAATGCCTGTTGATACTGGGTTTCAAAGGCGCCGCGCGCCCTTTCATCAGGTGCGGGGAACAGCGCGCCATGCAGGGCTGGTTCATTGGCGAGCCCCGCATCAGTGATCCACAGCGCATGGCCCATCAAGGCGGGCCGAGAATTTCCTTGCGTCCCCGCCCTGATGGCGGCTGCCAGTTCACGCGCGCGGAAGCCTGTTGCGCCGATCACCACCGCATCAATCTGTCCGCCCACTTGCCGCGACATCTCGGTGACCGGCCCCGCCGCCCCGGCGCGATCATTGTAAAGCGCAATGCCCGGCGCGGGCAGGTTCAAATCCGCAGCGGTTCTGCGCATGGCGACGGCAAGCGCGCGGCCAAAAGCGTCATCCGCCGCCACCAGGCCGAATTGCCGCGCCCCGCCTGACATGGCCGAGCCCATCACCCGGCGGATTTGTTGCGCTGGCGTGATACCAAGCGTCCAGATATCTGGACCGGCCTGCGATGCATCATTGGTGAACGCCAAAACCGGCAGACGCGCCGCGCGTGCAATGGGGGCAATGGCAGCGGTTTCCGCCCCGGTCAGCGGGCCGGCGATGCTGACCACCCCAAGGCTGACCGCCCGCCGCGCAGCATCAGCCGCCCCCGTCGCGGTGCCCGCCGTATCAAGCGGCACGAATTCAACGCGGGGATCATTCTGCGCGAAAAGCGCCAATTCAGCAGCCTGTTGCAGCGCCTGGCCGAGCGGCGCCTGTTGCCCGGAAAGCGGCAGCAGCAGCGCGATACGGGTGCGCGCTATCTCCACCGGTGCAGCGCCTGCGGCGGGCCCCACCATGATGGGGGCTTGCGGCGCACAGGCCGCAAGCGCGACAAGGGCAAGCATCGGCAAAAGGGCCAAGACCCGTGACTTCAGGCGAAACACAAGACTGGTCACAATCTTTCCATCCTTCGGCTTTGCCCCTTTTGGGGCCGGGCCTGACCTTGGTTGCTACCCCCATCGGCAATATGGGGGATCTTTCGCCCCGCGCCCTGGCCGCCCTGAAGGCCGCCGATGCGGTGCTGTGTGAAGATAGCAGAACAACCGGCGCCATGCTCGCACGGCTGAGTGTGACCGCACGCCTGATCGCCCTGCACGACCATAATGAAGCCAATGAGGTTCCCCGAATACTGGAAATGTTGCGTCAGGGCCAGAAACTGGTGCTGGTTTCCGATGCCGGCACGCCTTTGGTGAGCGACCCGGGCTTTCGCCTGGCGCGCGCCGCGATTGCGGAAGGCCTGCCCGTTTCTGCCATTCCCGGCCCCAATGCAGCGGTCATGGCGCTGGTGCTTTCCGGCCTGCCGCCTGAACCCTTCCTGTTTGAGGGCTTTCTGCCGCCGCGCACCGGTGCGCGCCAAGCGGCGCTTGGCCGGCTTAAGGCGCTGGAACAGGCGGGGCTTGCGGCCAGCCTGATTTTCTATGAGGCACCGCACCGGCTGGCCGAAAGCCTGGCTGACATGGCAGCGGCCTTCGGGCCTGAGCGCCCCGCCGCCATAGCGCGCGAAATGACCAAACGGTTCGAGGAAGTAAGGCGCGGGGGCCTTGGTGCGCTTGCCGCGCATTACGCCAGCGCCGAAGCACGCGGCGAGATTTGTATCGTGGTCGGCCCCGCAGCGGCTGAGGCGGTGGTGGGTGATGCGGAAGTGACCGCGCAGCTGCGCGCGGCGCTGCAAAGCAGGCTTTCGGTGAAGGATGCAGCGGAAGCTGTTGCGAAATCTACCGGGCGGAAGCGCCGCGATGTCTACCGCGAAGCCTTGGAATTACTGGCGCGCGAGAACTGAACGCTAAACGCTATGGCTTGGCAGGCTTGGCCGGGTCCTTCAGGTTAACGGCAAGACACCTGACTCGGGGGAAATTGCCTTATGGCTTTCAGTGATTTCGCTCATTTTTTGGAAAAACATCCTGATCTCACGGTGTTTCTGGTGCTGGGGCTTGGCTATTTAATTGGCCAATTCAAGTTCCGCGGCTTTGGCCTGGGGCCGGTCACAGGTGCGCTTTTTGCTGGGCTGATGATCGGCCAATTCGCCGAAGTGCCGGTTTCGGAAACGGCGCGCTCCATCCTGTTTCTGCTGTTCCTGTTTGGCATTGGCTATTCGGTCGGCCCGAAATTCCTGAGTGCTGTCAAGGGTGATGGGCTGCCCGGCATTGCCATTGGCATCATCGTACCACTGACCGCAATGGCGACCGCGGTGATTGCCGCGCGCATCCTGGGGCTTGATGCCGGCTTCGCGGCTGGCTTGTTTTCCGGCGCCACCACGGAATCTCCGGCCATCGGCACAGCGGCGGAGGCCATTCGCGCGCTGCCGCTGCCCAGGGAACAGCGCGATCAGATGATCAGCCACATCGCGGTTGCCGATGCGCTTTGCTACTTGTTCGGCGCGCTTGGTGTGATTTTGATGACAACCCTGGTCGGCCCCGCAATGCTCCGCATTGATGTGGCCGAGGAAGCGCGCAAGCTTGAGGAAAAATACGGCATGACCGGCAAGCGGGCTGGCATTGCCTCTGCCTGGCGGCCGGTGGAAATCCGCGCCTATGCCATTGCTGAGGCTGGGGCCTTGGTTGGAAAGACCGTGGCGGCGGCGGAAGCGATGGCGCCAGGGCAGCGTCTTTTCATCCAGCGCATTCGGCGCGGCGATGCGCTGCTGGAACCGCGCCCTGACATGGTGCTGCAAGCGGGTGATGTGGTGGCGCTGGAAGCGCGCCGCGATGTGTTGATTGAATTCCTGGGCGCTGAAGCGAAGGAAGTTGAGGACAAGGATCTGCTGGATATCGCGGCCCTTTCGCTCGATGTTTATGTCGCGCGCAAAAGCGTGGTCGGGCGCAGCGTGGCGGAGCTTAGCCACACACCTGAATCGCGCGGCGTATTCCTGCGCCGCATCCTGCGCGGCGGGCTTGAAGTGCCGATCGGCCCGGAAACACGGCTTGAACGCGGCGATATCATTACGCTTATCGGGACAGAGAAGAATGTGGAAGCGGCGGCAGCGCTGGCGGGTGCCGCGATCCGGCAAAGCGATGCGACGGATTACGTGACGCTTGGGCTCGCGATTTTTGTCGGCGGGCTGATTGGCACGGTGGTGGGCGTGGATATTGCGGGCGCGCATATCGCGCTTTCAACCAGTGTTGGCACGCTGCTGGCCGGGCTTTTCATTGGCTGGTTGCGGTCCCGCAGGCCGCATGTTGCACGCATTCCGGATGCCGCGATTGCCATGATGACATCGCTTGGTCTTGCCGCCTTTGTTGGCATGATTGGCCTGCATGCCGGGCCAGTATTTGTGGACGCCGTGCGCGAAGTGGGGTTTGGCCTGCTGATTGCCGGGGTTTTCGTGACACTGGTGCCGCAATTTTTGGGATTATTCATCGGGCGTTATGTGCTCAGGATGAACCCGCTTTTGCTGCTGGGCGCACTTTCCGGCGCGCAGACCATGACAGCGGCGCTGGCGGCGCTTCAGGAAAAATCAGGCAGCCCGATTGCGGTGCTGGGCTATACGGCGGCTGTGCCCTTTGGCCATATCTTGTTGACCTCGGGCGGGACGGTGATTGTTTGGCTGATGAGCTGAAAGGCCGTGCCGATCCAATCAAACATTGAACCGATATCTTGCCGACGTGCGGCGTGATTCGCTTTGACGAATCACGCCACGGGGTCACGGTGACTTAGTCGCTGATGGTATTGGTCAGCGTGCCGATGCCTTCAATAGTCAATTCCATCACATCGCCTGCCTTCAGCGTCTGCGGCGGCTGCATGGCATAGCCCACCCCTTCGGGCGTGCCGGTCATGATCACATCGCCGGGCAGCAAGGTGAAACCAGCCGAAAGCTGGTGGATGATTTCCGGCACGTCAAAGATCATTTTGCTGGTGCGGCTTGCCTGGCGCTGTTCGCCATTGATCTTCAGGCTGATCGCCAAATCAGCGGCGCTGAGTTCATCCGCCGGAACAATCACCGGGCCAAGCGGGCAGGAACGATCCAGTGACTTGCCCTTGAACCATTGGCCGTGACGGCGCTGCAAATCACGCCCTGTCACGTCATTGCCGATGGTCCAGCCATAGACATGCTCCAGCGCTTTCTCTTTTGGGATATCGCGCCCCGCTGTGCCGATGATGGCCACCAGCTCCACCTCGTAATCGAGCCATTTGGTGACCCCTTCATGGGTTGGCACATTGGCGCCGGGGGCAATCACGCAATCAGCGGCCTTGGTAAAGAATTGTGGGTATTTCGGCATTTCGCTTTGCGTAATGCCGCGCGTGCGATCGCCTTCCGCCACATGATCCATGTAATTGCGGCCCACGCAAAACACATTACGGCGCGGCTGGGGGATGGGGGCTTGCAGCGCCACGCTGGCCAGCGGCAGCAGCGCATTGGCGGGCGGGTTGGCGGCGAGCGCACGAATCGCCGCCAGCATGGGCGCGCCGCCTTCAATGACGGAGAGCATGTCGCGCGCTGGCGGCATGGCGACGGCCAGGTCAAGCACGCGCCCGCCCGAAAGCAACACGCCCGCGCGGCTTCCGGCGGCATCGGCAAAAGTGATCAGGTTCAAGGCAGCCATCTGGTTTCCCCATATTGAGCAAGGCAGGCAGGCAAGCGCGGCCCGGGCTTTCGCGCAAGCCCCGTGCCAGGATCAGGGGGGCTGAAACCTGGCTAGGCGCACCGCGGTATGGCCGCGCGGTGCCACCGGGGTTGGCATGACCAGCAGGCAATCATCATGCGGCGTGCGGATTTCCCGCGCGCCATCATACGCAATGACGGTGCCCGCTTCCGGGATGATGTCGCCGCCACGAAATTCCCGCGCGAAGATGAAATTATGAGAGGTGGCGGTCACCGTTTCCGTAACGCGCGCCAATAGGGGCGGCTCTGGCCAGGGGGCCGGTTCGGGGCCCGCAATCTCGAATAGCCCAAGCGTGCGGCGGGCGGTTTGCGCCATCGCGACAACGGTTGCGGCTTCCCAATGTTGGCCCGCTTCCACCAGCACGGCGGCGGCGCGGCTACCCGGCTTCGTGAAACGCGCATGGTCCACCAGGCGCCGTCCGGAAATATGCCCCGGATCAGCCACGGTCAGGCGCGGCGTGCCGAGCGAAAGACTAAGTTTGATTGCCGGTTGCGTATCAGCCACCAGGGTCAATGGATCGGATGGCCAGAGCATGGAATGCAGATCCACCAGTACATCCACATTCTCAATCACCGGCAGCAATTCGCGCACACGGCGCATTTCGCGTGAATCGCGCGGGCTTTGCAGCCGATCCTCGCCCCAAAGCCGGTTCAGATCCTCATCCAGGTAGCGCGTGGCGGTCGGGTCTTCCGGGTCAAAGGCCATGAAGGCTTCGGTATTGGCAAAGATCAGACTGAGCCGCCCGCGTTGCGGATTGATGCCAGCACCGAGCATATCTGCCAGCACAATCGCGCCGGCAATTTCATTGCCATGGGTCAGCGCCACCAGCGCAACATGCGGGCCGGGTGCGGCAGCGCTGAAGGACCAAACGCCGGGAATGCCGCAATTGCCGCCAAGCCACGGGCGCAGATCGGGCGTGGTCAACCCCACCGCAAAACGCGGCACGGCTTTACCCCCAGCCTCGGCGGTGGTGGATTGCGTCCCCAGCGAACTTCCCCTCAATTATCGTTTCTGGACACTGATTTTATACAAGACGCGCGCCGCGTCTATCCTAGGGATTGTTACAGAAATGGTTCAGCCAACGCCGCGCGCGCCGCGCATCGCCATTCTGGGGCTGCATTTGGAGGCAAATGCCTTCGCGCCGGTCACGGTAAAGGAGGATTTCACCCGCCAATGCCTGGAAAGGGGCGAGGCGATTTCCCGCCTTGCCCGCCAGCCAGTGAGCCATTTGCCGTCTGAGATCCCTGGTTTCTACAGGCGCATGGACGAAACCGGCGCTTGGGTCCCGGTGCCGAT
>JBPCSO010000073.1:0-2777 GCA_051007055.1 Roseomonas sp. | reverse complement strand
CTTCGGTGGGGGTCAGCGTATTGAAAGCCGGGCGTTTGGCTTCCTTGATCAGGTTGAGGACATGTTGCGCGTCCGCATCAAGTGTCATGTGACTTCCCCCTTATTCCGCCGCCGCTGCTGGGCGTTGCGCGCCGCCAAAATGAAAACCGCGATAGCCTTCTGTGGCGGTTTCATCGCAGAGTACGCGGTAATTTCCAACTCCGCCCACATAGGGCATGAAAAGCCTTGGCTTGCCCGGCACATTGGCGCCCATGTACCAGGACGCCGCGCGCGGATAGAGCGTGCGATGCGCGACCTTATTCACTTCCTCAACCCATTCATCTTCAGCGCTGCGATCAGCTTCGATGGTGATTTGGCCCTTGACCTGCATCTGTGCCAAGCAATCCATGATCCAATCCACATGCTGTTCGATGGAAACAATCATATTGCTGAGGACGGAGGGGCTACCCGGCCCCGTGATCATGAACATATTGGGAAAACCTGCTGTCATGATGCCAAGCAGGGTGCGCGGCCCGGCTTCCCATTTGGCATTTAGCCTTTCGCCCGCGCGGCCCTTGATATCGATGCCGAGCAGGGCGCCTGTCATGGCATCAAAGCCGGTTGCGAAAACAATATCGTCGAATTCATGCAGGGCCCCGCCAGCTTCAATGCCGGTTGCGGTAATGCGCGTGATCGGCGCTTCATGGAGGTCAATCAGCGTGACATTGGGGCGATTATAGGTCTCGTAATACTGCGTATCCACGCAAATGCGCTTGGTGCCGATGGGGTGATTGCGTGGGCATAGCTTTTCGGCTGTGGCGGGGTCTTCCACGGTTTCACGAATTTTGCCGCGCACGAATTCTGCCGCCGTATCATTCGCGGCTTGGTCAAGCAGCAGATCGCGGAAGGAACCCATGAAGGCCGTGCCGCCTACGGCCCAGCGCTTTTCGTATTCGGCCCGGCGTTCCTCGGCGCTGACAGACATGGCGGGTGTGTCGCTGAGCCCATAAAGGATGCCGGTGCGCATCATGCGCGCCTTTTGCCTCAGATTGGCGTAATCGCGCTTCCAGCCTTGTTCGTATTCATCATCCATTGGACGGTTGCGCGATGGGATGCTGAAATTGGGCGTGCGCTGAAAAACCGTGAGCTGCGCGGCCTGTTCCGCAATCACGGGGATGGATTGAATGGCGGAAGAACCGGTGCCGATCACCGCAACCCTGCGGTCAGTAAAATCTACCTTGTGGTGCGGCCAATAGCCGGTGTGGAATTGCCTTCCCTTGAAATCGGTAATGCCTGGAATATCCGGCAACCGGGCGGCGGAAAGGCAGCCTGTCGCCATGAAGAAATAGCGCGCGGTGAGCTTTTCTCCGCGATTGGTCGTAATGTTCCAGACCCCCGCAACATCATCCCAGGCGGCATCGGTCACGCGGGTTTCGAAGCGAATTTCGCGGCGCAGATCGAAGCGTTCCGCGACATGACGCGCATAGGACAGGATTTCCGGCTGGGCGGCAAAGCGTTCAGACCAATGCCATTCCTGCTGCAAATCCTCAGAGAAAGAAAAGGAATATTGCATGCTTTCCACATCGCAGCGGGCACCTGGGTAGCGGTTCCAATACCAGGTGCCGCCCACATCATCTGCCGCTTCAAGGCAAATCGTTGGGATGCCTAGCCTGCGCAGGCGGTGCAGCAAGTAAAGCCCGGCAAAACCCGCGCCCACAATAACGGCGCCATGTGAATTGCTTGCCATGATCTCCTCCCAGGGCCTGTCTTCAGGGCTAGCGGAAAGCCTTCCGCCGGGACTGTCAACGCCCGCCAGCCGCGCTATGCTACTCGAAATGCGTAAAGGGGAAAGTCCATGGATAAAGGTTTTCAGCTTGGTGAACTGATGATTCAACGGGTTGTCGAGGAAGAAAGACCTATCTTCGACCCGCTGACGTTTTTCCCGACGCTCACGCCGGAATTGCTGGCCGAAAATCGGGAATGGCTGCAACCCAGGGCGCTGGACCCCGAGACGGGGAAGCTGATGCTTTGCATCCAATCCTGGGTGGTGCGCACGCCGCATCACAATATCCTGATTGATACCTGTGTCGGAAATGACAAAACGCGGCCAAACCATCCCTTTTGGCACCAGATGAAGAGTGAAGCCTATATGCGCAATCTCGCCGCGCTTGAGCTTGGTGTCGCTGACATTGATTTCGTCATGTGTACACATCTGCATGTCGATCATGTCGGCTGGAACACGCGGCTTGAAAATGGCCGCTGGGTGCCAAGCTTCCCCAAGGCACGCTATCTTTTCGCGAAGGAAGAATATGCCCATTGGGAAAAGGAACACGCGAAGGCGCCTTCGCCGATTTTCGCCGATAGCGTGCTGCCTGTGGTGGAAGCGGGGCGCGTGGATTTTGTCGCGAATGACTATCAGATGAATGAGCTGGTAAAGCTTGAATCGACGCCTGGCCATACGCCTGATCACGTCGCGGTGCGGCTCGGCAAAAAGGGCGCCGATGCGCTGGCGACGGGGGATTTGATCCATTCACCCCTGCAAGCGCGCTATCCGGAAATCTCCATGCGCGCGGATAGTGATCCCGTGCAGGCGGCGGCCACCAGGCGGCGGGTGATGGAATGCGCTTGTGATACCTCGACCATTCTATGCTTTGGGCATTTCCCGTCACCATCCCGCGGACGGATCAAGCGCTGGGGCAATGGTTTTCGCGCTGAAGCGGTAGATTGATGCATGTGGCATTTGCTTGGGTTGCTGGCTTGGGTAGTGCTGCTGCCAGGCTTCGCTTTTGCACAAACGG
>JBPCSO010000072.1:0-15542 GCA_051007055.1 Roseomonas sp. | reverse complement strand
GCGCGCGGCGCGTTCAACCTGTTCGCGCAGCCGCTTGGCTGCGGAAATACGCAGCAGGAAGGGTTCCTGCTCCACACGTTCATCCAATAGCGTAACCGCCGCCGCATCCCAGGGTTCTGCCGCGCGTACCGGGGTTGGCTCGACACGATCGAGATCAGTGCCGAGCGGCAGGATATGAAACAGCGCATCAAACAACGCGTTGCAATATTCCTGGATGATATAGGTGGCGCCTGCATAACCCATGAAAGGCGTGCCAGTGGCGCGGCGGATAATGGCGCCCGGGAAACTTGCCGGAATATACATGGCGCGGCTTTTGATTTCAGCTGCATACATGCGTTCATTATAGGAACCGAACAGCACCAAAGGCGGTGTCTTGCGCAAAGCATCACGCACCGCTGCATTGTCAGGCTTCTGCCCTGCCATGCGCGAAAAGGCGAAGGCGCAGGGAATACCCATTTCTTCATGCAGAAAACGCTGCAGGCCACGTGCGTAAGTATCAGTCGCTACCACCGCAAAGGATGCGGAGGCATAGAAATCCTGTGTCACGCTCCGCCATAAATCCCAAAGCGGCTTCACCGTGGTGTGCTTTTCACGTTCGATGAAGGGTTCAGGATCAAGTCCTGTCAATTCACCAAGCTTGCGGAGAAAATTCGTGGTCGCAAACAAGCCAATCGGGGCTTGCAGATAGGGTCGGTCCAGTTCCTCACAAAGCTTGCGGCCAAATTCGCGGTACATGCAGATATTCACATCCGCATCCGGCAGCTTCGCGATATCTTCAACATGGCTACCCAGCGGAAAGACCAGATTGATCTCACAGCCAATACCTTCGACCAGCCGGCGAATCTCCGCCAGGTCGGATGGCATATTGAAGGTGCCATAGATGGGGCCGATGATGTTCACGCGCGGCTTTTCGCCTTCCTTGCGCGTGCGTGGCTTGGGCTTCCGGCCACGAGAACCAAACTCAGTCCAGAGCCACATAATGGCGCGATCAGCGGCTTGCCACTGATCCTCATCAATCGTGCGACAGATGAAGCGTTGCAGGTTGCTGCCCTGCGGTGTGACGCCACCGCCAATCATCTCGGCAATGGAACCGGTCACGACCACAGCAGGCAATTCGGCATCCTGCGTGGCGGCGGCGCGCTTCAATGCGCCTTCTGTTCCGTTCTGGGAGAGTGAATCCTCATCCAGCCCGGTCACCACAATTGGCAATTCATGCGGCGGCAGCGCGTCCGTATAATGCAGCACCGCTGTCACGGGCAGGTTTTCGCAGCCAACCGGCCCATCAATCACCACACGCAACCCGCGCACCGCTGAGAAAGCATAGATCGCCCCCCAGTAGCCGCCGGCGCGATCATGATCGAGAACAAGCACGCTCAGGTCCCCACCGCTTCTTCGGCCTTGGCCTTGGCGGCGCGCAGCTTGCGCTGGCGCTCGCGAAAACCAGGGGGATCACTTGGCTTGTCGCGGAAGCCATAGCCGGCGCCATCAGGCGTGCCGACACCTTCAAAGAAGGATACCATACGCGAAAAACGCTCACGCCCATTGGTCTGCGCCGCGACAATGCCCGCCATGGAAGCCGCACCAGCAGGGCCAAAAAGCGGCCTGGCAGAGACCATATTGGTGAAGTAGAGCGCGGGCGTGCCCATTTCCTTGGCCTTCTGCACCAAGGGTGTTGTGCCAAGCGCCAAATCAGGCCGCGCTTCCTTCATCGCGGCAATGTCCTGTTCCAGGCTAGCACGATACTGCACATGGCAGCCACGGGCTTCCAGCCATTCACGATCCGCCGCGCTCCATTCCGTGCGCGGCGCAGCGGTGCCCACATAAGGCACTTCAGCGCCAGCTTCGATTAGCAAGCGCGCCACCAGCAATTCCGAACCCTCATAGCCAGAGACTGTAATGCGCGCCTTGACCGGGTTGCCTGCGAGTGCACCGCGAATTGCGGGCAATGCGCGCGCCTTGGCAGCTTCGATTTCGGATAGCTTCACACCCGCCGCAGCGCCAATGGCCGAAAGCCAGGCATCGGTGCCATCCACGCCAACTGGCGCAGAACCAACCACGGGCCGGCCAGCAGCACGGAATTCACGAATACTTGCGGTATAGAAGGGATGTACCGCAGCCACCGCAACACTATCCAAAGCCGCATAAAGATCGCGCCATTCACGCGCCGGGGTTTGCGGCGCCAGCGTCAGCCCCATGGGCTGGATCAACGCACCAATGCCTGGGGGATCGGCGGGGAATAACTCGCCGATCACCGCGATGCTACGTTGATCCAGTGCGTAATCGCGTGGCCTTGCTACGGGACCAGCCTCAGCCTCATTGCGTGCGTAGCGCAACATGGCACCCGCCAACACATCCTTGGCTTCTGCATGGGTCGGCACACCAAAGCCTGGTACATCAATGCCAATAACGCGCACGCCATTGATCTGCTTTGGCAGCAAATCAAGCGGCACACCGGAAGCCGTGGGTACACAGAGATTGGTAACAATGACCGCGTCATAATCTTCTGGCTTCGCCAGATCATCGACCGCGTCGCGAATATCTTCAAAAAGCTTACCGGTGACGAGCGTTTCCGAATTGAAGGGCACATAGCCCACCGTGCGGCGCGCGCCATAGAAATGGCTGGTAAAAGTCAGGCCATAGACGCAGCACGCACTACCGGAAAGGATCGTCGCCACACGGCGCATGCGCAAACCAACGCGGAGCGACCCAAAGGCCGGGCACATGGATTGCGGCTGATCATGCGGCCCGCGCGGATAGTCAGCAGCGAGCTTGTCCATCACTTCGGACTTGCCCGCGGCGCGCGCGGCAGTTTCCAATGTTTCCCGCCCGCCATGGCAGACAGCGCCTTCAGCGGCAGCAGGCGGCGAAGGAGGGGGGAGCGTGTCCATGCCCTCAGACGCCCTCATACACCACTTCAAGGGATGGCTTGTTCAGTACTTCAGCCGAGCACATATCTTCCATGGTGGCGGGGTTCAGCACCACACCGCGACCCACGGCTTCCCCCTTGAACAGGCCAAGCAGATTTTCATGGCTGAGCGGATTGGGGCGCAGCGGCGGCGCTTCAGCGACTTGCATGGCCAATTGCTCAAACACCGAAGCCCAACGCCCACCAGGCGTGCCGATGATTTCGTAATTCGCGGATTTGCGCCGAATATCCTCATCCGCCGGAATGGCGGCTAGTACGGGAATACCAGCTTCTGCGGCGAAGGCATTGGCTTCGCCCGTACCATCGTCTTTGTTGATGACCATGCCAGCGACACCGACATTGCCGCCGAGCTTGCGGAAATACTCCACTGCGGAACACACATTGTTTGCGACATAAAGCGATTGCAGGTCATTCGACCCGACCACGATCACCTTCTGGCACATGTCACGCGCAATCGGCAGGCCGAAGCCGCCGCAGACCACATCGCCCAGGAAGTCCAGCAGGACGTAGTCAAAATCCCATTGATGGAAGCCAAGCTTTTCCAGCAATTCAAAGCCGTGAATAATGCCGCGCCCACCGCAGCCACGGCCCACTTCCGGGCCACCTAATTCCATGGCGAAAACACCATCGCGCTTGAAGCAGACATCGCCAATGGCAACAGCCTCACCGGCGGCTTTCTTCTTAGATGATGTTTCAATGATGGTCGGGCAAGAACGCCCGCCGAACAACAGGGATGTCGTGTCGCTTTTTGGGTCGCAGCCAATCAGCAAAACGCGCTTGCCCTGCTGCGCCATCATGTAACTCAGATTGGCCAGCGTAAAAGACTTGCCGATGCCACCCTTGCCATAAATGGCAATGATCTGGGTTTTCTTGGCAGCCGGTGATGTCTGCACCGGATCAAGCGGGGCCGCCGCTTCCGCGCGCAGCGCATTATGCATACCATTGATGGATTGACCGTTTGGCTTCCCCGGGACAGCGTTCATTTGTTGTTTCTCCAGTCCAGAACCATTTTGAGGCAGGCGGGATCTTCGAAAGCCTGACGATAGGCTTCCGGCGCGTCATCAGCGGCGGCGTGATGCGTAATCAGCCCCGCCAGCGAAAGCCGACGGGATGAGATAAGCGTATTCACCGCATCCAGATCGGGTTGCTTCCATTCCGCAGCGATGGCGATGCGCGCTTCGCGCATGAAGGCCGGCGGGAAGGCAAAGGAAAGCGACGCACTGTAAAAGCCAGCCAGCGTCACCACGCCACCAGGGGCAAGGCGCGCAATGAGCGCATCCAGCAGCGCGGCATCGCCGCTTACGTCACAAATTGCGCGATAATCGCGCCGTGTATCTTCTGCCGGATCAACCACCAGATAGCCATTCGCGCCATTACGCCGCGCGGGATTGCTTTCCCAAACCAGCGGCGCGGGATGGCCGGCAGCGATGATGATGCGCGCTAACAGGCGCCCCAAAACACCATGGCCAATGATCAATTCCGGAATGGCAGCCTGCGGTAGCGCCATGGCGTGATGCGCGGTGGCCGCTAATGCCAACAACACCGCATCGGCGCCAAGCGCTGGGTCAACCGGCGTTACGCGCGCACCGGCCACCACAAGCCGCGCGGCAGCGCCACCAAACAATCCGCGAATATCGCCAAAGCACCGTGCACCAGGCACGAAAACAGCCTCACCCAATTGCCTGCCGGCTTCCGCGCCCGCCTGCACCACGCGGCCCACGGATTCGTAACCAGGCACCAGCGGGTAGCCCATGCCGGGAAAGGAAGGCATCCGCCCGGACCAGAGAAGACGTTCTGTTCCAGTACTAATGCCGCTCCAATCAATGTCCACGACAACATCCTGCGCGCCTGGCGGCGTCAATGTCAGACGCGACAGCGAGAGCTTTTCGGGTGCGCTGAGCAGGATGGCGAGTGTTTCCACTCTTGGACTCCTATTTGATTTTGTAACTCTAATGTGACGATTGTAGCTGTCAAGTTAAATTGACAATAAAAGAGTCAAGCTGCCTCAAGCCGTGGCATCGGCCTGCATCACCCGGGTCAATAGCGGCGTATCGGTGGGCAGCAGGCGCGCGCCGGTGAAGCCTGCGGCGGTCAGCATCGCGGCCAATTCATCCGGCCGGCGCGGCCGCCCACGGCCCATGGCCAGCAAATAAAAGCCAAAATAGGCGCCGCCCATAGGCTCGGCCCCGGCGGTGCCGGCCATGGGTTCAGCAATCAGCACCCGCCCACCCTTCGGCAGAGCCGCGCGCACGCGCCGCAGCAGGGCCTGCACCACATCATCATCATGGTCATGCAGCACGCGCACCAAGCTGATGATATCAGCGCCCTCGGGCAGCGAATCTGTCGTGAAATCCCCACCCATCGCCATGGCGCGATCGGACAGCCCTTCCCGGGCGAAGCGCTGCCGGCCCTGTTCGGCCACCGCCGGCAAGTCAAATAGCAGTAGATCGAGCCCTGGATTGGCCTTGCCCACCGCAGTCAGGAAAGCGCCGCTGCCGCCGCCCACATCCATCAGCCGCCGATGCTGGCCAAAGCGGCAGGCCGCCAATACTTCCTGCGCCACCATGGGCTGGCTGGCTGCCATCAGCGCCGTGTAATCAGAAACTTTCTCACCCGGCAGCGCCCCTGGCTGCGCCGCGCCGGCATAAGCCCAGTATTGCGCGAGCGCCGTGGCGCCCCTTTCGCGGCGGAGCAATTCCACCGGATCCGCCAGATCGGCGTAGAGCATGGCATGGTGTTCCACCATGGCGGCGATGCCGGGATTGCCGATCATGGCCGCGCCCAATTCGCCTAGCGTCCAGGCGCCATCCGCCCGCCGGCGCACCAGCCGAAGCGATTCGGCTGCGACCAACAAACGGTTCATCGCTTCCAGCGAAAGCCCGAGTCGTGCGGCCAAGGCACGTTCTTCTGCCGGGGCTTCGTGCAGCGCCTCAAACAGCTTCAGCCGCACACAGGCCGCCAGCACCTGCGAATAGACAAAACCAGCGCAGAGATCGAACAACTCCCGCGCGCGGCGACGTGCCAATGGCCGGGTCAGTGGAAAACGCGCGGCCCAGGCGCGGAAGGCTGGGCGTGCAGTCAGGGATTCGCGCCAGGCACTGAATCGGTCAGACCAGGATGGCCCCGGATCCCCGTCAGCCCTTTGCGGGGGCAGCGGCATTGCTTGCGCCATGGTTCAGGCCGTAGCCAGCTTGCGCGGCAAAAGCCGCCCCACTTCTTCCAGCATGGCCGCGCGCAGCAGGGTGCGGCCCGGGCAGGCGGGAATCGCCTCCACCGCCGCATTGGCCAGCGTCTTCAGCCGCGCAACCGCACCATCCAGGCCCAATTGCAGCACGGCGGATGGCCGGCCAAGCGCCTTGTCGCGCCCAACCGGCTTACCGATGCTGGCCTCATCTTCCACCGCATCGCGAAGGTCATCGGCCACCTGGAAGGCCTCACCCAGCCGATCTCCGAGCAGGCGCCAAGCCTCCGCATCGGTCACACCTGCCGCCGCAGCACCGGCCACCGAAGCTGCTGCGAAAAGCGCCCCGGTCTTTTGCCGCTGATATTCGGAAAGATCAGCGCGCGGTTCACATTCCCACGCCTGACCGGCCACAATGCCGAAAGGTACCCCAACGCCATCGCCAATGGCATTGATTACCGGGCCAAGGCGTTCGGGCGCGCCGCAACCGGCGCGCGCCACGGTCTGGAAGGCCAGCACAATCAGCCCATCCCCGGCGAGAACGGCCAGCGGCTCACCAAAGGCGCGATGCACGGAAGGCCGGCCCCGGCGCATATCGGCATCGTCAAAGCAGGGCAGGTCATCATGCACCAGGCTGGCGCAATGCAGCAGCTCAATCGCGGCGGCCGCAGCGCTGGCAAGCCTTGGCTGGTCATCACCGCAAGCAGCAGCGACCGCGAGCGTCAGGCGCGGGCGGATGCGCGCCCCTTTTGGGAAAACCGCGTGGCGCATAGCGGCAGCGAGGCGGGGCGGGGCACCGCTCGCCTCGGCGGAGAGCACCGCGTCTGCGAGGCTGCTCTCAATACGGGCCAAGGCGTCCATGCGGGACCTCCGAAGGGGCGGCGCGAGCATGTCGCAGCAGCCCAGTGTAAGTTTTTATCTACTTTTCGGATTGTCCAGTTTTCTTGACACTTATGTCAAGGCTTTTTCACGCACGCACGGCAAATCGCGTTTCACGATCGGCGCGATCCATCAATTCCAACGCCCAAACCAGCCTTTCGCCGTAACCCGCACCAATCGGCGGCCCTTCCGGTGCTGGCGCCGCGCGCACAGCTTCCACCAAAAAGCGCGTGGCAGCTGATGGCGCTTCATCCGCACCATCCTGTTGCGCGGCGAGCGCACCGGCAGCACGCGCCAAAAGCCAAGCCTTGCGCCGCCCGGAAACAACGGCACGGCGAGAGACGGAATCGAGCCCCTGGCGTTCAACTTCTCGTCCGATTTCGGCATAAACCAACCGCGCCGCGCCAATCCCTGGGCGGCAATCCCAAGGCAGCAGCGCAATGCCGGGCCAGGCGCGGCGATAATGCGCTTCCGCTGCCCCCAGCAGCCGCGCGACAACGCGCCCAAGCGCGGGTGAAAAGGCCGGATTGGCAATCAGCCCTTCCGCCGAAAGCCCTTCCTCAGCCAACCAGGATTGGGGAAGATAGACGCGCCCAGCCTTGGCATCTTCGCCGACATCACGAGCAATATTGGTAAGCTGCATGGCAAGACCAAGATCGCAGGCGCGCGCAACGGCTTCCGGCGAACGCACGCCCATCAGCAGCGTCATCATGGCGCCAACAGTCGCCGCGACGCGCGCAGCATAGGCTTCCAGCGCGGCTATATCCTCATAAAACCGCCCTTCCGCATCCCAGGCGAAGCCTTCCAGAAGCGCCGCCGGCAAGGCACGCGGTACGCCATATTGCGCAACCACTGCGGCAAAGGCGCGATCCGCCACATGGTCCCACGGGCGGCCAGCATAGGCGCCATCAAGGCGCTGATGCAAAAGATCTAGCGAGGCTGCGGGGTCATCGCTCATGTCAATCGCGTCGTCGGCCACGCGGCAAAAGGCGTAAAGCGCCGCGGCTGGGGCGGCGATGCGGCGCGGCAGCAGGAAGGATGCGGCGCGAAAGCTTTTCGAACCACCCGCGAGCAGCTTGTTGCAGGCAGCAAGATCCTCCGCCGAAATGCCGGTCAGTCGAGACATGCGCCCCCCCAATATTGTTGTCCGTCATTTCTTGTTTCAGTCATGTTCGGCTGTCCGGCGACGGAAGCGCCGCACACCAAGCGCTACCGCCAAAGCGACAACCGGAATGGCCATGCTTGTCACGATTTCTTCACGGAAGGTAACGCCCGAAGTGACCAAACCCTTGGCCAGGTAGGCAACAAGCCCAACCACGTAATAGGTGATGGCAGCTACTGAGAATCCTTCGACCGCCTGCTGCAACCTGAGCTGTTGGCGGGCACGCCGTTCCATAGAAGCAAGCAAGGCCTGGTTCTGCCGCTCCCGCGTGATATCAACGCGCGTCGAGAGAAGCTGCGTAGCCCGCGCCACCCGTTGGGAGAGCATTTCCTGCCGCCTACCGACCGCCTGGCAGGTATTCATGGCCGGCGCCAGACGACGTTCGGTGAATTCACCGAAGGTCTGCATGCCTTCCATACGCAATTCACGCAATTCCTGAATGCGGTTGCGCACCAATTCGTAATAGGCCGCGGCAGCAGAAAAGCGAAAACGATGACGCGATTCGCGGCTTTCGGCCTCAGCCGCCATACGCGTCAGGCGTTGCAGCAGCAGCGGTTCATCCGCTTCCTGCGCTTCCACCAGGGCTGCGCTGATTTCCGCCAATTCGCGTTCCTGCGCGCCAATTTGCGGCGCCACTTCCTGCGCAACCGGCAGGGCCAGCAGCGCCATGATGCGGTAGGTTTCCATCTCCAGCAGGCGCTGCGTGAGTCGCCCTGCCTGATAGGGCGACATGCCGGCATCATAAATCAAGAAACGGCTGAAACCATCATCCTGGATGCGGAAATCCGTGAAGGCATGCGCCTGGCCACTAACCAGCGGACCGCCCACTAGCATGTGATCACGAAAATAGCGCCGCGAGATCTCGCTAATAGCCAGCGGAACTTCCTTGGAAGCGAGCAGCGTGACATGCGCAGCAGCGATAACCTGCCCTGGCAAGGCCTTCAGCCATGTCGCCGGCAGGGCGTGAATCGCAGCTGCCGAAAAAGGATCAGGTTCAGCGCCCGCGACCACAACCATGAAGCGGCTGAATTCACCATGCCTTTCCCATTTCAGGCGAAACGGCCCAAAATCCGCGCTGTAGTGATTGGCCCCAGGCGCGGGAGGAGGCACGGAAAAGCTCTGCGCGAGCGCACAAAGTGCGGCCCACGGCGCATCCCGCGCTTCATCGGCTGTCGGCAACAAGGCAATCTGTGAAACGCGGCAGGGCGAGATCAGAATTTCAGGTGGGCGCGCATGTACCTCATCATTCAGTTCCACACGCTTGGCAAAAGATGGCGGAAGCACGGTATCAAAGCTCATGCTGCCGCACCGGTGACATTCTGCCAAAGGCGCAACCATTCCTTGAGCAACACATCCGCCACACGTGCAGGCGCTTCTTCATGCGCCAAATGGCCGAGTCCCTCCAGCGTGATGATGCGCGCGGCAGGCTGAATGGCCTGGATGCGCCGCGCCTGCATGGGCGGTACGGCACGATCACGGCTACCTACCACCAGGAAAAGGGCTGGCTGAAGGCGGGGTAAATCCCGAAGCAGCGGGCGCAATTCCCATTGCGCCATCATCATCAGTGCGGCGCGAATATGCCCGGGATAGCCAAAAAGCCGCGTATACAATTCAACACCGCGCAGGCCGATATCGGAACCCGTATCATGCAGCAGCTTGGCTGCGACTTCCTGTTTGGAAGCGCGCCAGGAACAAAGCTTTGAGACAAACGGCAGCCCAACCATCACCCGTGCAGCGCGTGTGAAGAAGGCCGCGTGCTCATCACCCAAGGGCAGCAACGCGCCATTCAGGCTGAAAATGGCGCGCGGCGCGATCTTACCATCCAAAGCCATACGCAGCGCTATCGCCGCACCCGCTGAATGACCAAGAACAAGGTCGGGTGATATCTGAAGCTGTTTCAATAGGGCCTGCAAAGCATCCGAAAAACCCGCAAGCGAAACCCGTGCCTGCGGCAGGCTGGACGTAAAGCCATGCCCCGGCAGATCTGGCGCAATCAGCGTGAAGTGCTGCGCGAGCAGCGGTGCCAGATCGCGCCAGCTATGTGTGGCTGCAGCCGTGCCATGCAGCAGCAAAAGGCAAGGCCCCTGCCCCATGCGCTGCACATGCCAATGAAGCCCGCCGGCTTCGACAAACTGGCTCGCCTGCCGATTGGGCCAATCCCGCCCTTCCCCTTCCCAATCTGGGAAATCTGCGCGGGTCGCCATTTCCTAATGCTCCGCTGCCGGGGTAAGCGCTGCATCGCGCACCGCCGCTGACATACGCTCTGCATCGGCAAAAGGCAGCGGCACATAGCGCGCCCCCATGGCATGCGCGAGATCGCGAGAGAAAGGCTGCGGTCTGGGCGCCGTATCAATCAGCAAGGCTGAAACACCTGATAGCTTGAATAGACGCGCCATATCGAAGGCTTCTGATTCCGCCGTGGCACGCCCCCCCACACCATCACGCGTGACATTGGCACGACCATCCGTCAGCGCCACGATCACCGGCGTTTGGCCACGCTTGCGACTGGCTTCCGCCATGGCGAAGCCTGCCGCCATTCCTGAGGCCAAAGGCGTGCCGCCACCACCCGGCAAAGCTGCCAGGCTGCGCTTGGCACGTACCAAGGAATGCGTGGGTTCAAGCAGCACTTCCGCACCACGACCGCGAAATGCAATGACGGCAACTCGATCACGCCTGGCATAGCAATCTGAGAGCAGTAATTCGACCGCGCCTTTCGCTTCGGCAAGGCGATGCAGGGCCGCTGAGCCGGAAGCATCCACCAGGAAGATCGTTGTCGTTTCGGTATTCTGTTTGTAACGCCGGATGCGTAGATCTTCGCGCCTGATATGCACAAGCGCATTATGATGAGGCTTTTCCCGGCGGCGATATTCCTGCCATGGTGCCGCCACCCGTAGTGTCTCCACCAAGGCCAGGCGCAACCCTGCGCGCCAAGCTGCCGGGCGCGCACCGATCGGCCTGCCGCGCCGCACGGATCGGCGCATCATACCCGCTCTGCCGGAAGAAGCCGCTTGCCGAGCCATCTGCCGTGCCGCAACACCAAGCCCTGCAAGCAATCCCGGCGGCAGGCTTGCCTGCGCCGCAGCGAGTACAAAATCCTCTAGTGATTTTTGGTCTTCGCGCTGATGGCTTTCTGAACCTGTTGTGTCCTGCGGTTGTTCTGCTGGCTGTTCCTGATCCTCAGCTGGTGCCTCTGGCATTTGGCGCGCGCGGGGTGCAAGGACCAACTTCGCCGCAAGCTCAGCATCCTCCCTTGACACTTCATTGCGGCCCGCGAGCGCCGCACTGGCACGCGCACAGCGCAACGCAAAAATAGGTGCGCGAAGCGATAAAATTCCAAGCGCCAAGGCGGCGCTACAAAACGCCTGCGGCAAATCCGCCGGTAAACTTACCTGTGCAAGCCGCGTGCGGGCTGCCAATATTGCTGTCCGCCCTGGCAATGATGGCACCATGCCCTTCACGCCCATGGGTGCAGAAACAAGGTGGAAGGCAAGACGATCTGAAAGCGCCTCCGTAACCTGCTCCTCATCACTTGCACCTTCATCAAGGGCAATCACACCAAAGTTTGTATCTTGCGCAATCGCGATACCTTCACGCTCAAGACGTAGCGCCCCCTGATCCATTACCGCAGAAATACGTGCAATGGTTTGGCTTTCGATCCGTTCTGCCATCGGCAGAATGACAAAGCCACCATCACTTTCAGCGAGAACCCCCTGCTGAGCAACAGGCCGCCCCGCACTCAAACTGCCAGCAAGGTCAATACCGCCAAGCAGGCGGCTATCCGCAATGCCGAGCGGTACTCGGCGCCACGGGACATCGGCTGGCAACATCTTCCTGAGCGATTCAAGCCACTCATCCCGCGCTGAATGCGCGGCCCCACGCCAAATAGCCCCCGCTAGCCCCTTAGGATCAACCGCGAGAAGCGCGGCAACGCTAAAGGCTGCGCCATCCGCACCTTCGCCATTCGCGCCACTTGAGGCGGCGTGGTTACTGGGCAGATCGCTCATTCCGTGAGTCTCCGCCGCCTTCTGCTCATGGACCGAAAACGTCTTCGAGCGCCTTTTCGACGCGCGTCGTGGCCACGCTTTCATCGAGAGGATTACGGCGCAACCTATGCCGGAGAGCAGAAGGCGCCATACGACGCAAGTGAACCGTCCCCACTTCCATATCGCCTTCTAGCGCCGCCAGTGCGCGCGCGGCCCGGACCAGGGTCAATTCACCGCGTAACCCATCCGTTCCAAGCGCAATACAAAGCTTCGCAGCTTGTTCAATAGTAGCCAATGGTAGCGTAACGGACGTCAGGCGCTTTCTTCCTGCAAGTATAGAATCGCTGATGCGGGCTTCTTCCTGCGCCCATTGCTTCAGAAAACCTTTTGGATCGTGATCAAAAAAATCTCTGCGGCGCACTACTTCTACTCGGCTTGCGAGATCCTTTGGCGTGACTACTTCAACGGAGACGCCGAAGCGATCCGAAAGCTGCGGACGCAATTCGCCTTCTTCTGGATTACCACTGCCGATCAGGACGAAACGCGCCGGATGCCGGAGGCTTATGCCTTCGCGTTCGACAACATTCTCACCCGATGCCGCAACATCCAGCAGCAGGTCAACGAGGTGATCTTCAAGCAGGTTCACTTCGTCAATGTAAAGAAAACCCCGATGCGCTGCCGCCAGAAGGCCAGGTTCAAAAGCCTTGACCCCTTCCGCCAACGCTCTTTCAATATCAAGCGCGCCAGCAAGCCGATCTTCAGTTGCACCCAATGGCAAATCCACAACGGGAATAGGGACCATCTGCCGTTGAGGTTTTTTGCCCTTGGGAAGGTTGCTGCAATGGGTACAGGCAGAGGCAGGTGCTGCAGGATCACAGGCAAAAGCGCATCCAACGACCGTCGCCATTTGCGGCAAAAGCGCCGCCAGTGAACGTATGGCAGTGGACTTACCAGTACCACGATCCCCAAACACCAAGACGCCACCAATACTGGGATCCACTGCAGCGATCGTCAGCGCACGCTTCAGTTCTTCCTGACCAACAATGGCACTGAAAGGATAGACATTACTGACACGCGCCTGAACCTTGCCACTACCCGCATTATCGCGGGGCCGCGGACTGAGCCGCCGTGATGATTGGCCTGCTTGTCCAGCGCGACTTGCTGGACGGAAGCCTGTCACTACGCCTTCCATCACGCAGCCCGCCGTAGACGAAACTGCGCCCAGACCTGTTCTAATGCGCCTACCAGATGATCCATATCGGCGTCCGAATGCACAGGCGACGGCGTAATACGCAGCCTTTCAGTACCGCGCGGCACAGTCGGATAATTGATCGGTTGCACATAAATACCATGCTCGTCGAGCAAGGTATCACTGAGCTTCTTACATAGGGCTGGGTCACCCACCATGACCGGCACGATATGGCTGAGATTATCAAGATGAGGAACACCAGCCGCATCAAGACGGCGCCTCAGCACTGCTGCGCGTTCATGCAGCCTTTCGCGTTCAACTTTGCTTTGACGCAAATGCCCAATGGCAGCACGCGCGCCCGCCGCAATGGCAGGTGGCAAAGCAGTGGAGAATATGAAGCCAGACGCGAAGGATCGCACAAAATCGCACATGGCAGTGCTGCCTGCGATATAACCACCAATGACCCCGAAGGCTTTCGCAAGCGTCCCTTCAATAACCGTGACGCGATTTGCAACACCGTCACGTTCCGTGATCCCGCCGCCACTGGCGCCATAAAGCCCAACCGCGTGAACCTCATCACAATAGGTCATTGCGCCATGCGCATCTGCGACATCACATATATCACTGATGGGCGCGATATCCCCGTCCATCGAATAGACGCTTTCAAAGGCGATAAGTTTTGGCGTAGCCCTCGGCAGCTCAGCAAGAATACGCCGCAAATCTGCCACGTCATTATGTCTAAACAATACACGCTTGGCCTTACTATGCCGCATGCCTTCAATCATGGAAGCGTGATTCATCTCATCAGAAATAATGATACAGCCAGGGATCTTTGATCCAAGCGTTGAAAGCGACGCCCAATTCGACATGTAGCCAGAATTGAACAAAAGCGCTGATTCCCGACCATGGAGCGCCGCAAGGTCACGTTCCAAAAGAACATGCTCATGGTTAGTGCCGGATATATTGCGCGTACCACCAGCCCCTGCGCCACAGCGGTCCAACGCTTCATGCATTGCATTGAGCACATCAGGATGTTGCCCCATGCCAAGATAATCATTTGAACACCAGACTGTTACCTCACCACGGACACCCTTGTCGTGCCTGGTCGCGCGCGGGAACTCACCTCTACGTCTTTCTAGATCGGCGAAGACGCGATACCTTCCCTCCCGACGAAGCCCATCGAGTTGACCTTGGAAGAATTCCTCATAATTCATCTTAATCTCTCCTTGCCCAGAATAAACTTCCAGGTCTTCCCGTTGTGCAATGCCTTCCCGTGGCAGCAGTACCCACAGTTGGCAGTCTCGCCACGCCTCGGACAAAAAGGAATTTCATACGCTGTACCTCAGCGCATATTCATCAAACTCTGCGTAAATCGCCCCCTCATCCAACAGACGACCAGTCACCGTAATGCCTGTGGACGCCCCTTCAGGGGCACAATGGCGCCCTAGATGCATGATGCCATCGACAAAATCTACCGTGAGCCATCCATCTGGCGAACGAATGGAACCTCGCAGAGTCTCAACCGACCCAAAAGCGCCGGCTGTGACGTGAGCCAACACTGCCGCCAAGCGGCGCGTATCAAACGGCCCAGTACGATTAGTTGACCACGTAGTTGTTTGCTGCGGAGCATCGCCAATACGCACACCCCACCGCCAAAGGGCATCAAGCGGAAGCGGCAACATAAAAAACCAGTGTTCAACAACCGCTAGGCTGGATAGTGTTGCGATCAGCATAAAACTGATCATCTGATACTCATCCGCACTTGTCGCGAAAGCCTTATGAAAAAGCCATGCGCTTAGAATTGTACCCAAGGTAATTGAAAAAGGAAAAAGCAAATTCATGGGCCGGTGGGAAAAATAGCTACTCATATAGGCGAGATGTGCCGGTAAAAGCCGCTCACCTGTATTCCTCACACCAAGATACAAGTTGAGCTTCGCACTCAGCCGCATAAGCCAAAGAAGCAAAAAGGTAAGGAACCCGGTTCGGCTGCCGCCTGGCGTGACTAGACTAAAAAGAGCTAGCCCAACCCCAAAAATCAACAGCTCATGCCACAAAACGACGCGTGTCGCTGCCCAGAAACGACGAAAACCCAAAAGTTCCTGCGGTAACTCCCCTCGATTTGGACCCGTAATTATCCCGCCAAGAAAGCTGATTTCGATAGCGCCACAAACGCACAACGCCGCTACGAAAGAAAGGTATATGCCTCCCGCACTTAGATCATC
>JBPCSO010000071.1:0-8138 GCA_051007055.1 Roseomonas sp. | reverse complement strand
GAAAGCCCATCCTTGCAGGGCGTGAAGATCATCGCCGTCGGCACGGAACGCGCGACATAAACCGCATCATGCCCCGCGCCCGAGATGATTTCCCGCGATGGTAAGCCAAGGCGCTTGGCGGCTTGGCGCACCAGGTCAACGCAGGAAGCATCAAAGGGCTGCGCGGGGATGCGGAACAGCTCGGTCAATTCCAGCTTGCAGCCATTGGCTTCCACCAGCTTGCGCGCTTCTTCCGGGAAGCTTTCGGCAAGGCCCTGGATTTGCGCGTCTGACGGGTGGCGGAATTCGACGCTGAAGCGCACTTCGCCCGGCACCACATTGCGGCTGGCGGGCAGCACTTGCAGGAAGCCAACCGTGCCACGGCCATCCTCACCCCGCGCGCGCATCAGCTGATCCACGCGTTCAATGACGCGCGCGGCAGCCACCAGCGCATCCCGCCGCGCGGAAGGCGGCGTGGTGCCGGCGTGGCTGTCTTGCCCAATGATCACCGCATCATACCAAACCTGCGCCTGAGCGCCGGTCACGATGCCAATCTGCTTGCCCTCGCGCTCCAGGATCGGGCCCTGTTCGATATGCAGTTCGAAATAGGCATCTGCCGGAAAGGGCGCGGCCTTATGTGGGCCCTTGTAGCCGATGGCATCAAGCGCATCACCCACGCTCACGCCATCCACATCGCGCAGCCCATAGGCTTTTTCCTGCGTGTAGATGCCGGCCCAAACGCCGCTACCCATCAGGGAATGGCCAAAGCGGCTACCTTCCTCATCGGTCCAATTCACCAGCTCAATCGGCGCTTCGGTAACGATATTCAGGTCATGGATGCTCCGCATGACTTCAAGCCCCGCGATCACACCCAGCGCGCCATCAAACTTGCCCCCCGTGGGCTGGCTATCCAAATGGCTACCCAGCAGTACCGGCAAGCGCTTCGGGTCACGGCCTTCGCGGCGGGCGAACATGTTGCCGATGGAATCAACGCGCACCGTCAGGCCGAGGGCTTCGCACCAGCCGCGAAACCGATCCCGCCCGGCCTTGTCCACATCCGTCAGCGTCAGGCGCTTCACACCCCCCTTGGGCGTGGCGCCGATTTCGGCCATCGCCATCAGACTGTCCCAAAGCCGCTTGCCATCAATGCGCTGATTTGTGCCGCTCATGTTCCGCTTATCCCTTGGCTTGCTTTCGCCCTGCCTTTGGCGCGCTGAGCGCCCCCTGTCCAGGGGTGAATTGGCACCTGGGCGCCAAAGGAAGCGCGGGGGCCCGGGCGTTGCATCTTCCTGGCCCTCATGTGCATCTTAGACACCATTCCTAACCGATGCCTGCCACCAGGAGAAACATCATGGCCCATGCGCTTGAACCCTCCGCCCCTGCCATTCTGCGAAACTCTGAATTGGATGCGGAAGCCGTGCGCGCAGCGCGGGTGGATCTGGCGGCCTGTTTCCGCATGGCGGCGCGGCTTGGCCTGCATGAGGGGATTTGCAACCATTTCTCCTTCGTGGTGCCGGGGCGGGATGATCTGTTCCTGGTGAACCCCTATGGCTGGGCCTTTTCTGAAATGACCGCATCGCGCCTGCTGGTCTGCGATTTCAAGGGCAATGTGGTGGCCGGGGATGGCGTGCCGGAAGCAACCGCCTTCTACATCCATGCGCGCATGCACCTGAACAAGCCGCGCGCCAAGGCGGCTTTTCACACGCACATGCCAAACGCGACCGCCCTTGCCATGCTGGAAGGCCCGCCCTTGGTTTGGGCCGGGCAAAGCGCGCTGAAATTCTATGGCCGCACCCTGGTGGATGAGGATTACAACGGCCTTGCTTTGGATGAGAGTGAAGGTGACCGCATCGCCGCTTCCATCGGTGATGCCGATATCGTCTTCATGAAAAATCACGGCGTCATGGTGGTTGGGGCAACCGTGGCCGAAGCCTGGGATGATCTTTACTACCTGGAACGCGCTGCCGAAGCGCAGCGCTTGGCGATGGGTACGGGGCGCAAGCTGAAGCCAGTGCCGGCCGATATCGCCGCGCGCACCTATGCACAAATGCGCGAAGGGGATCGTGAAAGTGCCAGGCTGCATCTGGAAAGCATCAAGCGTATTCTGACGCGGGAAGAGCCGGACTTCATGCATTGAACCCTGCCGCCACCCAGCGCGGGTTATTGCTGCTGGTGATCACAACCGTCGGCTGGGGCATGAATTGGCCGGCGATGAAGGTGCTGCTCGCTGAATTGCCGCCGCTGACAACACGCGCCATCGGCGGTGGGCTTGGCTTTGTTGTGCTGCTGAGCGTCGCTTTGGTGCAAAAGCAAAGCCTTGTCGTGCCACGCGCCATCTGGGGCAGGCTTACGCTGATTTCACTGTTGAACGTCACAGCTTGGATGGGGCTCGCGAGCTTTTCCCTGCTCTGGCTTTCGGCGTCTGAGGCGACGATCATCTGCTACACCATGCCTGTCTGGGCCGCGGTTTTCGCCTGGCTGATATTGGGAGAAAGACCGAGCCTTGCGCGTGTATTGGCACTGGTGCTGGCGCTATCGGGCCTGGTTTATCTGGTGCTGGGCAAAGGGCTTGATCTTGGTGTCGCAAAACTACCTGGCGTTGCCTTGGGTTTGGGCTCCGCCGTGCTGTTTGCCTTGGGCACAGTATTGACCAAGCGCATGCCGCTTGGCTTGCCGCCATCAAGTTCTGTCGCCTGGCAGGTAGGGATTGGGGTGGCGCCGCTGTTTATCGCGGCGATGATTTTCGACCCGCTGGATTTCAGCAAGGTTTCGGCATTGGGTGTCGCGCTGCTGATTTATGGCGGCATTTTCGCGCTCGGGCTTTGCTATCTTTCCTGGTTCGCAGCACTGAAAATGCTGCCGGCATCACTTGCATCCCTTGGCACCATCATCACGCCCGTCGTGGGTGTTGTTGGCGCCGCGCTGTTTTTGGGCGAGCCCTTTGGCTTGCGTGAAATCCTGGCGCTGGTGCTGGTACTGTCGGGCGTCGTGCTGGCAGTCAGGGGCTAATCCAGCGCGCATCTTGCAAGAAAGCGCCCCATTTTGGGGGAATTCAGTGGTCAAACCCCGCCGCTTGCACTGACATGATGGCCCACAACGCAGTAAGCTTCAGCCCTTCGCCCAGCCAATCGCGGCGCGCGCCAGCGCATCAATCGTATCCGCCACGGGAAACGGCAGCGCCGGACCGGCCGCAATCCCAAGCGGTATTTCCGTGCAGCCCAGCACCACCGCCTTGGCACCCCGCGCCATCAGGCTGCGCGCCACTTCCGCCAAGGGTTCATAGGATTCCACAAGCTTATTCGCCTTCACCGCCGTAATCGCGGGCGTGACACGGCTTTGCATTTCCTCATCACTTGGCGTCAGGCATTCATAACCAAGCCCATCGAGCCTTTGCTGATAAAGGCGCATGGCCAGCGTGCCCGCAGTGCCCATGACACCAATGCGTCCGCCGGCAACGCCAAGGCGCTGCAACTCAGCAGCGGCGGCATCCACAATATGCAGAATGGGAAGGCTGGTTGCGGCACGCATGCCTTCATACCAGCCATGGGCCGTATTGCAGGGAATGGCAATGGCGCCGCATCCGGCCGCTTCCAAGCCGCGAATGCCGCGAACCAGCGCAGGCAAAGGGTCCTCCCCGCCCGCGACACGCGCCGCGGTGCGATCCGGCACGCGCGGGTCAGACCACAGGATGGTGGGAATATGCTCCTGATCACGCTCCGCCGGTGTCAGCAGCGTCAGGCGCTGCATGAAACATGCACTCGCCAGCGGCCCCATGCCGCCCAAAACGCCCAGGATTCGAGCATCAGCCATCGCAAACATCCCCTCGGCGCGTCGCCATGGGGTGACGCGCAAGCCTGACGCCTTTATGCCACGCCGCTTGAGGACGGCACAGCGCCACTAAGGACAAGAAATGACTTATCTGAACGATCCGCTCTGGCTCGGCGCCTTGGCTTTGGCCATGGCGGCGACGGGCCTGGTTTCCGGCACACTCGCCGGCCTGCTTGGCGTTGGTGGTGGCATCGTGATTGTGCCGCTGCTGTTCAATGTCTTTCCGCTCTTTGGCATTCCTGAGGCGGTGCAGATGAAGGTGGCAGTTGCGACCTCACTTGCCACCATTATCCCAACCTCCATCCAATCGGCGCGCAAGCATAGCGCGACGGGGGCGATGGATATGGCGCTGGTGCGTTCCATCTGGCCGAGCATGTTGGCCGGCGTGGTGGTGGGTACGCTGCTCGCGGTTTATGTGCGGGGCGAAGGGCAGACGGCGATTTTCGCGCTGGTCGCGTTGCTGGTCGCGTTCAACATGGGCTTCACCGGCTTGGACTTCAAATTGACCGATCGCGTGCCGGATGGCGCGCCGCGCGCGGCACTTGGGCTCGGCATTGGGTCGGTCAGCGCCATGATGGGCATTGGTGGCGGCACGCTTGGGGTGCCTTTGCTGTCCTTGCTTGGCTACCCGATCCGTGCCGCGGTTGCCACCGCTTCGGCCTTTGGCGTGATCATCGCCATCCCCGCCACCATCGGCCTGATCTGGGGCGGGTGGAGCGATCCGCGCGTGCCGGCCTTCTCACTCGGCTATGTCAGCCTGATCGGCTTTGCGCTGATCGCACCCACTTCAATCGTCGCGACCCCTTGGGGCGTGAAGCTGGCGCATAGCATCCCGCCCTTGCTGTTGAAGCGCGCCTTTGCGGTGTTCCTCGCGATCACGAGTGCGCGGATGTTTTGGTCAATCTTTACGTGAGGTGACATTCAAGGCGCGGCCCGAAACGCCTCCACCCGATACCCCTGCGCAAACAGCAGGGCGCGCAAATCCGCATGATCCACCCGCGCCCGCGCTGCTGCCGCCACTACGGGCTTGGCCTTGAAGGCAACGCCAAGCCCGGCGGCGCCCAGCATATCCAGATCATTCGCGCCATCACCCACGGCCAGGGTCGCTGCCAAATCAATCCCTTCTTCCGCTGCCAGGCGCTTCAGCGTAACCAGCTTTGCATTGCGCCCCAGAATGGGCTCGCCCACATGGCCCGTCAGCCGGCCACCCTCATGCAGCAGGGTATTGGAGTAGTGTTCATGAAAGCCGAGCCGTTCCGCGACCCGGTCCGTGAAAAAGGTGAAGCCACCCGAAACCAGGGCGCAGCGCGCGCCATGGGCGCGCATGGTCGCGACCAATTCCTCGGCACCCGGCATCAGCGCGGTGGTGGCCCAGGTGCGTTCCAGCGCTTCCAGCGCCAGGCCCTTGAGCATGCCAACGCGTTCCCGCAGCGCGCCTTCGAAATCCAATTCGCCATTCATGGCGCGGCGCGTGATGGCCGAGATCTCTTCCTTGAGCCCCGCCTCACCGGCCAGCTCATCCAGAGTCTCACTGGTGACCATGGTGCTGTCCATATCCGCAATCAGCAGGCGTTTGCGCCGCCCCGCCGCATCCTGCGCAATGGCATCCACCGGGCTGCCTTGCAGCGCCCCGCGCGCCGCACGATCAGCAACTTCCAGCGGCAAGCCAGCGAAGGGGATATCGGCGGCTTCATGCGGGGCAAGCGTTGTCACCGCGCCGAACTCAGCGCCCGCGTCACGCAGCGCAGTGCTGACCTTCGCCTGATGTTCCGGGGCAAGCGCGCCGCGCGGCGCGATGAGGGTCAAAACCTTTTCCATATCCGGCCTATGCCCGCGCCATGAAGGAGTTTCAACCTCTCGCTTTGTTTGTGGTCGGCCCCACTGCCTCAGGCAAATCCGCACTCGCCCTCACCATCGCAGAACGCCTGGGCGGCGCTATTATCAATGCCGATAGCATGCAGCTTTATCGGGAACTCCACATCGTCACTGCGCGCCCCAGCGCCGCAGACGAAGCGCGTGCACCCCACCTTCTCTATGGTGTTCGCCCGGCGGCAGAGGCTGCTTCCGTTGCCTGGTGGCGCGATGCGGCACTCACGGCCATGGGGGAAACCCATGCGGCAGGGCGGCTTCCCATCATCTGCGGCGGCACGGGCATGTATTGCGCGGCGCTCACCCAGGGGCTTGCCGCCATCCCGCCCATCCCCGCGCCAGCCCGCGAAGAAGCCCGGCGCCTTTTGGCCGAAGAAGGCCCCGCCGCCCTGCATGCACGTCTAGCGGCTGAGGACCCTGCCTCCGCTGCACGACTGAGGCCGAGCGACAGCCAGCGCATCGCCCGCGCATGGGAGGTCTGGCGCGGCACCGGGCGCGGCATCGCGGCCTGGCAAGCGGAAGCCAGCGCCGCCCCCGCGCCCTGGCGCTTCGCCGCCATTCTGCTGGGCCCGCCGCGGGCAGAACTGCGCGCTGCCATCGCCCAGCGTTGGACGACGATGATCCAGGCTGGCGCGGTTGAGGAAGTGCGCGCCTTGTTGGCGCAAGGGCTTGATCCCAGCCTGCCCGCCATGCGCGCCCTTGGCGTGCCGGAAATCGCGGCCATGCTTTCCGGGCGGCTGACGGAAGACGAAGCATCTTCCCGCGCCATCCTGGCGAGCGGGCAATATACCAAGCGGCAAGCGACCTGGTTCCGTCATCATGAACTGGCGCCTCCGGACCAATCCTATATCATAAATGCGCGATTTGAAGGTTTAGCGCAATTTTCGGAAAGTGAATTGGCCAAATTTTTCGCATTTCTTGATTTTATCCGTTGACGCCCACAGGGCAAGGGTCTAACAGGCCCCTCCTCGCCGGCCCTGAACCTTTGGGGCCGGTTGCTTTTCCTGAAGGAAGTCACCCATGTCTGCCGCGACCCAAGCCCCGCCCGCCTCTGACGCCCTGACCATGTCGGGTGCTGAGGTCGTATTGCGCGCGCTGAAGGATAACGGCGTTGAGGTGATCTTCGGCTACCCCGGCGGCGCCGTGCTGCCGATCTATGACGCAATTTTCCAGCAGAACGCCATTCGCCACATCCTGGTGCGCCATGAACAGGCGGCGGTGCATGCGGCGGAAGGCTATGCGCGTTCCACCGGGAAGGTTGGCGTGGTGCTGGTTACCTCTGGCCCCGGCGCCACCAATGCGGTGACGGGGCTTTTGGATGCGCTGATGGATTCCGTCCCGGTGATTTGCCTGACCGGCCAGGTGCCGACGCATCTGATCGGCAATGATGCCTTCCAGGAAGCGGATACCACCGGCATCACCCGCCCCGCCACCAAGCATAATTATTTGGTGAAGAAATCCGAAGACCTCGCGCGCGTAATGCATGAGGCTTTTTATGTCGCGAAATCCGGCCGCCCCGGCCCGGTGGTGATTGATCTGCCCAAGGATATTCTGATCAACAAGGCACCTTATCGGGAAGCGACCACGCAAAGCCATCGTTCCTATCGCCCGCGCACGGAACCCGATGCCAAGGCTATCCGCGATGCGGTGCGGCTTTTGAAGCGCGCGCATCGCCCGATTGTTTATGCGGGCGGCGGCGTGATCAATGCCGGGCCGGAAGCATCGCGCCTGTTGCGTGAGTTTGTCCGCATGACTGGGATGCCCTGCACCAATACGCTGATGGGGCTCGGCACCTATCCGGCGGAAGACCCGCAATTCCTTGGCATGCTCGGCATGCACGGCACTTATGAAGCCAATCTGGCGATGCATGGCTGCGATGTCATGTTCAATATCGGCGCGCGTTTCGATGACCGTGTGACAGGCAGGCTCAATGCCTTCTCACCAGGGTCGAAGAAGATCCATGCGGATATTGATCCTTCTTCCATCAACAAGAATGTCGCGGTGGATGTGCCGATTGTGGGCGATGCAGGCGCCGTGCTTGCCGCCATGATCGAAACCTGGAAGGCGGATGAAGCGCCTCAGGATAAGGGCGCCATTGCCGCGTGGTGGCGCCAGATTGATGCGTGGCGCAGCACGAATTGCTTGCAGTATCGCCAGGAAAGCAAGATCATCAAGCCGCAGCATGCGGTGAGGCGGCTTTATGACATCACCCGCGAATTGGGGCGCGAGACCTTCATCACCACCGAAGTTGGTCAACACCAGATGTGGGCCGCGCAATATTTCGGTTTCGACAAGCCCAATCGCTGGATGACCTCGGGCGGGCTTGGCACCATGGGCTATGGGCTGCCGGCGGCGATGGGTGTGCAGATTGCGCATCCGGATGCGCTGGTGATTGATATCGCTGGTGAGGCTTCGATCCTGATGAATATTCAGGAAATGGGCACGCTTGCGCAATATCGCCT
>JBPCSO010000070.1:0-12095 GCA_051007055.1 Roseomonas sp. | reverse complement strand
CTTGGTATCTTCACCTTCACGCAGCAGGGGTTGTCTGGCGCGCTGTTCACCATGCTCTCACACGGTGTCGTCTCAAGCGCGCTGTTTCTCTGCGTGGGCGTTTTGTATGATCGGGTGCATTCGCGCGAAATCATGCGTTACGGCGGTGTGGCGAAAATCATGCCGGCCTATGCGCTGGTGTTTATGCTGTTCACCATGGCTTCTGTCGCGCTGCCTGGGTTGGCCGGCTTCCCCGGCGAATTGCTGGTGATCCTGGGCGCTTGGAAGGTGAACCCCTGGGTCGCGTTTGGCGCCGCACTCGGCATGATCATGGGCGCCGCTTATATGCTTTACCTTTACCGCCGCGTCGTCTTCGGGCGCATTACGCGGGATGATTTGCGCGGCCTGCTTGATCTGTCGCCGCGCGAATATGCGGTATTCGCGCCGCTGATCGTGCTCACGATCTGGATGGGCATTTATCCGCAAAGCTTCCTGTCCTTCTTTGAAGCCTCCGTCGCGGCGCTGGTGGAACGGCATCACGCCGCGCTCGGCGCCGCACGGCTCGCGGGGTTGTAAGATCATGAACTGGATGCTCGCCCTGCCCGAGATTGTGCTGGCCTGCGCTGGCCTGGCCATTCTGATGATTGGTGTGCTGCCGCGGCAGAATATGTTCTTCGGCTGCACCATGGCCTCCATTGGTGCTTTGGTGGTGACCGCCGCCTTGGTGCTGACCGTGCCGGATGGCACTGCCTTTTCCGGCCAGGTGATTTCCGATGGCTTCGCGCGCTTCATGAAGCTGCTGGTGTTGCTGGGTGCTGCCATTGGCATGCTCATGGCGCTTGATTTCAATACGCGCGAAGGGCTGGATCGTTTCGAATATCCAGTGCTGCTGCTATTCGCGACCCTCGGCATGCTGATCATGTTGAGTGCCAATGATTTCATGACCGTCTACATCGGCTTGGAATTACTCTCGCTCAGCCTTTACGTGGTGGCAGCCTTTCATCGGGATAATGAGCAATCGGCCGAGGCGGGCTTGAAATACTTCGTGCTGGGCGCCTTGGCATCGGGCCTGTTCCTGTATGGCGCTTCGCTGGTTTATGGCTTTGCCGGCACCACCAGTTTTGAACGCATCGCGCAGGCACTGCTGGATCCGGCCGGCCGTAGCCAGGGGCTGACGGTTGGGTTGACTTTCATCCTGGCTGGCCTCGCCTTCAAGGTTTCCGCCGTTCCCTTCCATATGTGGACGCCCGATGTTTATGAAGGCGCGCCCACACCCGTGACAGCGTTCTTCGCCGCAGCCCCAAAAGTGGCGGCGATTGCCTTGCTGGTGCGCGTGCTTGCTGGGCCGTTCGCGGAACTCGCCGCGCAATGGCAGCAGGTGATCATTCTCGTATCTATCGCTTCCATGGTTCTTGGCTCTCTCGCGGCGATTGGCCAGCGCGATATCAAGCGGCTAATGGCTTATTCCTCGATCGGCCATATTGGCTATGCGCTGATGGGGTTGGCGGTCGCGAGTGATGAAGGCGTGCACGGGCTCACCATCTACATGGCGATCTACCTTGCCATGAACCTTGGCACCTTTGCAGTGCTGATCGCGATGCGTCGGCAGGGCAAGGCGGTGTCGCGCATTGAAGACCTGGCTGGGCTTGGGAAGACCGATCCCGCCATGGCGATGTGGATGACGATTTTCATGTTCTCTATGGCCGGCATTCCGCCGCTCGCGGGGTTCTTCGGGAAGCTTTATGTCTTCCTGGCTGCGGTGCAGGGCGGGTTCTGGACTTTGGCCGTGGTTGGCGTGCTCACTTCCGTGATTTCGGCCTTTTATTATCTGCGCGTCGTCAAGGTGATGTATTTCGATGATGCGCAGGCACCACTGGATGCGCGCCCGCAGACGCTGACGATGGTGATGGGCATTTCAGGGATTTTCACCACGCTGTTTTTCCTGATGCCGGCCCCCCTGGTGCGCGCGGCGCAGGAAGCGGTTTCCGCGCTGCTCGGGTAATGCCGGGCGCTCGGTAGGAAGCGCACGTGCATTTTCGCCTTGAATGTCATGAGGTGCTGGAAAGTACCTCAACCACGCTCAAGCAACGCACCGAAGCCGGCGCGGCTGAGGGCCTTGCCATTCAGGCGCTGCGCCAAACTGCGGGCAGGGGAAGGCAGGGCAGGGGGTGGGATAGCCCCGCGGGTAATCTCTATCTCTCCGTGCTGCTGCGCCCCGCCGTGGCACTGCGCGAAGCGCCGCAATGGTCCTTTGTGGCGGCGGTGGCCTTGGCGGAAACGCTAAAGCCGCTAGTGCCGAAAGCCGCGCAACCCACGCTGAAATGGCCGAATGACCTGCTGCTGGATGGCGCCAAGGCCGCAGGTATTCTGGTTGAAACCGGTGTAGCGCCAAGCCATGCGCTGGATTGGATCTGCATCGGAATTGGCGTGAATATCACCGGCAAACCCAGCCTGCCGGATCGTCCCACCGCCTGCCTTGCGGAATTCCTGCCCGAACCGCCTGCGCCAGAAGCCTTGGCTGCGGCGTTGCTTCAAAACTTGGCCTATTGGCATGAAGCCCGCCTACGCCAAGGCTTTGCCCCAATTCGCGATGCCTGGTTGCGCCACGCGCCAGCCATTGGTGCGCCGGTTTCGGTGAAACGCGATGGCGCACTGCTGGAAGGCAACTTCGCCGGGTTATCGCCCGAAGGCGGTCTCAAGCTTGCCAAAGGCAACGAAGTGCAGCTTATTCTGGCTGGGGAGATCATTTGACCCATGCTACTCGCCATTGATGCCGGCAATACCAATGTCGTTTTCGCAGTCCATGACGGCACGGAATGGCGCGGGCGCTGGCGCATTGCCACGCGCGCGGACCGCACTTCCGATGAATATGCGGTCTGGCTGCTCACGCTATTCCAGCATGCCGGCCTGAAGCCCACTGATGTCCTGCGCTGCGTGATCGGCACAGTGGTGCCGGCGGCACTTTACAATTTGCGCCGGCTTTGTCGCGAATGGATGGATTGTGAGCCGCTGATTGCGCGCGCGCCGCTCGATTGGGGTTTTGCCATTCGCGTGGATCGGCCAGAGGAAGTGGGCGCTGACCGCCTGCTGAACGCACTCGCAGCCCATACCCGTTATGGCGGCCCCCTGATCGTCATTGATTTCGGCACTGCCACCACTTTCGATGTGGTGGATGGTGATGGGTCTTATCTGGGGGGAGCCATTTCGCCCGGCATCAATCTTTCCATCGAAGCGCTGCATAAGGCGGCGGCCCGGCTGCCACGGATCGGCATTGGCCGCCCGCAATCCGTGATTGGGCGCGCCACTGTTCCCGCCATGCAATCGGGCATCTATTGGGGCTATGTCGGCTTGGTGGAGGGCATTGTATCCCGCATCAAGGCGGAATTTGGCGGGCCCATGAAGGTGATTGGCACGGGCGGCCTTGCCCCGCTATTCGCCGAAGGCACCCTTGTCATTGAAAGAACCGATCCCGACATAACCCTAGAAGGGTTGCGCCTGCTGGCCGAGCGCAATCCATTATCTGTCTTCCACCAAAGCGCGCTCCGCGATCCTTTACGTTCGGATTCTGATTAGCACCATGAATATCATGACTGGCGATTTTGCCTTTATCCCGCTCGGCGGGACGGGTGAGATCGGAATGAACCTTAATGTCTATCGCTGTGATGGAGCCTTGCTGGCAGTGGATTGCGGGCTTGGTTTTGCCGGGCCGGATCAGCCGGAAGCCGATGTCATGGTGCCGGATGCAGCTTGGCTTGCGGAACATCGCAGCGCTTTGCTTGGCCTGATCATCACCCATGCGCATGAAGACCATATCGGCGCGGTGGTGCATTTGTGGCGGCAATTGCGCTGCCCCATCTATGGCACTGCCTTCGTGCTTTCCGTGCTCCGCCGCAAGCTTGGTGAAGCCGGCATGATCCATGAAGTGCGCTTGTTTGAATTGCCCCCGGGCGGGCGCGTGAAGCTTGGCCCCTTTGATTGCGGCTTCATCCCAGTGACCCATTCCATCCCGGAAGCCCAAGCTCTGACCTTGCGCACGCCTTATGGCCTGGTGCTGCATACGGGTGATTGGAAGCTGGACCCTAATCCACTGATCGGCGCGCCCACGGATGAAGGCGCCTTCGCCAGGCTTGGCGAAGAAGGCGTGCTTGCCATGGTGTGTGATTCGACCAATGCGATGGTCGAAGGCCATTCGGGGAGTGAGGCGGAAGTGCGTGCCTCGCTCACGGAATTGATCAAGGGCATCAAGGGGCGCGTGGCCGTCACCTGCTTCGCTTCCAATGTCGCGCGGCTGGAAAGCATTGCGGTGGCTGGGCGCGCGGCAGGGCGGCAAGTTGCGCTGCTTGGCCGGTCGCTCCGGAATATGGAAGCCTCGGCGCGGGAATGCGGCTATCTGAAGTCGCTCCCGCCCTTCCTGGATGAAGAAGAAGCTGGCTTCCTGCCCGATGATGAGATTCTGCTGATTTGCACCGGCAGCCAAGGCGAACCACGTTCTGCCATGGCGAAGATCGCGGAAGACAAGCACCCGGCAATTGCACTGGGCGAAGGTGATACGGTGATCTTCTCCTCCCGCCAGATACCGGGGAATGAGGTTGCAATTCAGCGCGTGCAGGATGGGCTGGTGCGGCGCGGCTGCCGTGTGATCACGGATGATCAGGCGCTGGTGCATGTATCCGGTCACCCGGCGCGGGACGAATTGCGGCGCCTTTACGCACTGGTGAAGCCGCGCATCGCGGTGCCGGTACATGGCGAATGGCGCCATATGCAGGAACATGCGGATCTGGCGCGCGCTACCGGTGCCAAGCCAATCCTGTTGAATGATGGCGATGTGCTGCGCCTTTCCGGCAATCGGGCTGAGGTGATTGAAGCTGTCCCCACTGGCCGGCTTGCTGTGGATGGTGAGCGGCTTTTGCCGCTGGATGGCGATGTCATCGCCGCGCGCCGGCGCATGATGTTCAATGGCGTGGTTCTGGCTTCCGTAGCACTTGACCGGCAGGGCAGGGTGCTGGGCGATCCCATGATCACCGCGCCCGGGCTTTTCGCCGAACAGGACCCGGAACCTGGGCTGGTTGCCGCCGAGCTTCGCCGCAGCATTGCCGATCTGCCGGCTGGCCTCCGCGATGATGATGAAACGCTGCGCGAATCGCTCCGTGCTGCGTTGCGCAAGGCTTTGGGCCGGCGCTTCAAGAAGAGGCCCAGTGTCGAAATCCACGTGATCAGGGTTTAAGCCATGTCGGTCTTTACCGGCGTCATTCTCTATCTGCTGATTTGGTGGCTGGCGCTGTTCTGCGTCCTGCCTGTGGGCACGCGCCCCGATTCCCAAGGAAAGCTTGAGGAAGGTGGCTGGCGCGGCGCACCGCAAAAGCATCTGATGGGCTGGAAGCTGCTTGGCACCACGGCGCTGGCGGGGGTGATTTGGCTGGCGCTTTGGTGGGTAATTGAAAGTGAATGGCTTTCCTTCCGGAGCGGCATCCTCGCAATGCCACCCAATTAAGCGAAAAACCGACCCTTAGGTCGGTTTTGCCTTATATCCGGGCAATGTCAGTCTGGTAGCCGCTTTTTTAACCGAGCTCTTGGCCTTTTTTGTTTGAGCCTTCGGAGCTGGTCCGCCATTCTACAAAAACGAGAGGGAGATTGGTTTCTTCCTCTGCCGTGTGACTGGCGTTTCCTCCCTAAACTTAGGCCGTTGCCTTATGGCGACGGCCTTTTCTTTTGTAAAAGTTTGTGACGCCCGCTGGCAAGCACAAAAATGCCTTAAACCTGCCCAAAATGACGATTTGCTGCGCTGCACAATCGAATTTTGTCTTTTTCTTACTAAACCTGGGCCGGTGATTTCACCCAAGTCACTTCTGGATTAGGGTGCCCTCCCCCAGCGCCTTAAAATCAAAGGATCAGAGCCTTGCGCCTCACTCGCGCCTTTCTGCCGACACTCAAGGAAACCCCGGCTGAGGCGCAAATTGCCTCTCACCGGCTCATGCTACGTGCAGGGCTTATCCGTCAGACCTCGGCGGGTATTTATGCCTGGCTGCCGGCGGGGCTGCGCGTGCTGCGCCGCGTTGAACAGATTGTACGCGAAGAACAGGAGCGCGCCTGGGCGCAGGAAATCCTTATGCCGACCATCCAGCCCGCTGAACTTTGGCGTGAAAGCGGGCGTTATGATGATTACGGCAAGGAAATGCTCCGCATTCGTGATCGCCACGAACGCGAAATGCTGTTCGGCCCGACCAATGAGGAAATGGTCACCGACATTTTCAAGCAATTCGCCAAATCCTACCGCGATTTGCCACGCAATCTGTATCATATTCAGTGGAAATTCCGCGATGAGGTGCGCCCACGTTTCGGCGTGATGCGCGGGCGCGAATTCCTGATGAAGGATGCCTATTCTTTTGATCTGACCAAGGAAGCCGCGCAACATTCCTATCGGCAGATGTTCCTGGCCTATCTGCGCACCTTTGCGCGTATGGGCCTGAAGGCCATTCCGATGCGCGCCGATACGGGGCCGATCGGCGGCAACCTGTCGCATGAATTCATCATCCTGGCAGAGACCGGCGAAAGCCAGGTTTTCGTGAGCCGTGATTTGCTGGAACGCGATGTGCTGGCCGAAGCGCCGGATTACGACAGTGATCTGACCGCGCAGGTGGATTTCTGGACCAGCCATTACGCCGCGACCGAGGAAATGCATGATGAAGCCGCCTGGGCCGCACTTGCCGAAGACAAGCGCGTTTCCGCCCGCGGCATTGAAGTGGGCCATATCTTTTATTTCGGCACCAAATATAGCGCGGCCATGGGCATGGCGGTGACGGGGCCTGATGGCCAGCCGGTGATCCCGGAAATGGGTAGCTATGGCATTGGTGTGTCGCGCCTGGTCGGAGCGCTGATTGAAGCCAATCATGATGATGCCGGCATCAAATGGCCGGATGCGGTGGCGCCTTGGGCGGCGGCCATTCTCAATCTTCGCCCCGGTGATGGGCCAACCGATACGCTGTGTGAGGCGCTTTATGCGCAGCTTGGTGCGGAACACGCGGTTTATGACGACCGCGCCGTGCGCGCTGGTGAGAAATTCGCCGATGCAGACCTTATGGGCTTTCCCTGGCAGGCCATTATCGGCCCGCGCGGTGCCGCTGCCGGTCGCGTGGAACTGAAGCGCCGCATGACTGGTGAGCGTGAGGAAGTATCGTTGGAAGATGCCATCACCCGCATCAAGGGCGGCTGACCCAGCATGTTCAACGCCTTTGAGCGTATGGTCGCCTTCCGCTATTTGCGCGCGCGCAAGGGGGAGCGGTTTGTCTCCGTCATCGCGATCTTTTCTCTGGTCGGGATTGCGCTGGGTGTGGCTACACTGATCATTGTGATGAGCGTGATGAATGGCTTTCGCCAGGAATTGCTTGGCCGCATTCTGGGCTTGAATGGGCATCTGGGCGTCTATGCGGTGGGCTCATCCTTCACCGATTTTGATGATGTGACCAAGCGCATTCGCGCCGTGCCGGGCGTGGTTTCCGCCACACCGATTGTGGAAGGGCAGGTGCTGATCACTTCGGAAGCCGGCGGCGCCACGGGCGGCCTTGCACGCGGCATCCGGCCGGAAGATTTGCGCGCGCGGCACTTGATTGCGGATGGCATCAGGCTTGGCAGTCTGGATGCTTTTGAAGGTGAGGATGCCATCATCATTGGGCGTCGTCTTGCGTCCCGCTTGCGGGTTTCGGTGGGGGACAATGTCAGCCTGGTCTCACCCCAGGGGCGCACCACGGTCTTTGGCACGGTGCCGCGCCTGCGCGCTTATCGCGTGGTGGCGCTGTTTGATGTCGGCATGAATGAATATGACAGCAGCTTTGTCTTCCTGCCTTTAGAAGCTGCGCAGCTTTATTTCCAGCAACGCGATGCCGCGACGCAGATTGAAGTTTTTGTTCAGGACCCAACGCGGCTGCGCGGCGTCATGCGGCAGATCCAGGAAGCCGCGGGCAGCCGCGTGATCGTGCATTCCTGGCAGGATGCCAATTCAAGCTTCTTCAATGCGGTGCAGGTAGAACGCAACGTGATGTTCCTGATCCTGACACTGATCATCATCGTCGCTGCCTTCAATATCGTCTCTAGCCTTATTATGCTGGTGAAGGATAAGGGGCGCGATATCGCGGTGCTGCGCACCATGGGGGCGACCAAGGGCGCGGTGATGCGGATTTTTCTGTTGTGTGGTGCTTCCATCGGTGTGCTTGGCACCATGATCGGCTTTTTGCTGGGCCTGATTTTCTGCCTTAATATCGAAAGCATCCGGCAGTTTTTGCAATCGCTCTCGGGCACGGAATTATTCAGCCCAGAGGTGTATTTTCTGACGCGCCTGCCCGCGATCCTGGATTATAATGAAGTGGCGCAGGTGGTGGCGATGGGGCTTGGCCTGTCTTTCCTCGCGACCCTTTACCCTTCCTGGCGCGCGGCGCGCACCGATCCGGTGGAGATGTTGCGCAATGAATGAAGTGCCGCTGCGCCTTGCCGCCGTGGAACGCCGCTACCGCACGGAAGCGGGTGAATTGCCTGTGCTGCTCGGCGCTGATCTGACCATTGCGGCCGGTGAGATCGTGGCGCTGGTCGCCCCTTCTGGCACCGGCAAATCAACCCTGCTGCATCTGGCGGGTTTGCTGGAAAAACCCGATGGCGGGGAGGTGTTCATCCAAGGCAAGGCCGCCGGTTCGCTTTCGGATGAGGCGCGCACCACCATCCGCCGCAGGACCATCGGCTTTGTCTATCAATTCCATCATCTGCTGCCGGAATTCACTGCTGCCGAGAACATCATCCTGCCCCAGCTTGCCGCCGGAAAAACCCGCGCGGAGGCAACGGAGCGTGCCAAGGATTTGCTCGGGATTTTCGGCTTACAAGCTCGGCTGGATCATCGCCCGGGCAAGCTCTCGGGTGGTGAACAGCAGCGCGTGGCGATTGCGCGCGCGCTTGCGAATCAGCCGAGGCTGTTATTGGCTGATGAACCGACCGGGAATCTGGATGTCGCCACATCCGATCGCGTTTTTTCCGAATTGCTGGAACAGGTGCGCGGCCAGGGCTTGGCGGCGCTGATTGCGACGCATAACACCGACCTCGCGCGCCGAATGGACCGGGTGGTGACGCTGCGTGATGGGAAGATAACGCCCGGCTGAAACTTACCCCAGCAGCAACAACGCACCAAAGCCCGCAATCGCCGCGCCACCAAAGCGCAACGCGCCAGCATAACGTGCGCTTGCGACACCAAGTGCGGCGCCAAAACCATGCAGCAGCGCGGAACCCGCCAGCATGCCGAAGGCGGTCGGCAGCGCCGCGCCACCAAACTCACTGCCATGCGCCAGACCGTGCACCAGCCCAGCCACCAACACCAAGGGCAGCGCCACCACCGCGCGGAACGGCTGCGCCATCGCCAGCATGGCGCCGAGCACGATCAGGCTACCCGCAACCGCGGTTTCAACCACGCCAAAGCCAAGCCCGATGCCGCCCGCGAGGCCAAGCACAATGCCGCCCGCCATGCCGGCCAGGAAACCCACCGGCGGCAGCCAGCCGCGCCGCCAGCCAAGGGACGCCGCCCAAAGCCCAATCGCTACCATCGCCGCCACATGATCAGCGCCCATCAGCGGGTGCAGGAAACCCGCAACCAGCCCGTGCTCATGCCCGGCATGGGCCAAAGCGGGGGACGCGCCAAAGGCAAGGGCGAGGAAGGGCAGGGCGGTCAGGGCAAGGCGGGGCAGGGACATGGAGGGCTCCGGTAACAATCCAAATCTATCCTGATCGCGGATCGGGCGGCAGGCAAGGGCTTTTCCCCTAAGGAGCCGTTCTTATAGATAAATTGGTTTACACGGAGGTCTCCGGTCGCTTAGCAGTCTTTCTTGGCAGAGAAATTTCAATATAGGCTAATTTAGAAAGGAGCGTCTCATGGCGCTGGTTCTCTCCCTACCTTTTAAGTTCATTTTCGCTTTGGTGGCCTGTATGCGCTGGTGAAATTAGCTATAGAGGTCGAGTGGTTAGCTATTGCTTTGGGCGTTTCCGGAATTTTTGTAGGGCCGGTCTTGTTGGGCTTGCTGTTGCTGCCGGGAGCAGTTTTCGCCGTACCAGCGGCAAAGGCTCTTGAAAGAGGAACGACGAAAACTTTTGCCACTTTTTCAGCTTTGTCGTTAGCGTATACGTTTGCCGTTTTTGCCATTTGGGGAACCGTCGTTTTTTTCTATTTTTTGCAAAATTTACCAAGCAATCTTCAGCTAGCCGCAATATATTGGTCATCTGTATTAGCGTCCGCGCCTGTAGTTTTCTTGGCGTACAAAGAGCGCGACAATCCTCACTCACAATTGTCGACAACAATCTTCATTCTGACCTGTTTAATTGCAGGGATCGTCGTCTAGGTTATCGATGGCAGATATGAGTTCGTGGCTTTCGTTTTCTTCGGCGGCGCGATTCTTACCTTTGTTCTTTCGCTGTTGAACCTCAATGATACCTTGAAGAATACTCCGAAATAGAAAGCTGAGAAAAAAATCACACCACTTTGCAAAGACTTTTTTGCTGGTGAGCGTAGTGTTCAAGGTGTTACGGTATTTTTGACTGTCGCCGAACTCCCGACTGGGGTGCTAAACAGACTAACAACGCGATTCCGGAACGCCAACTGCATGTCCTTTATTCATCTGCACACGCATTCGGCCTATTCGCTCTCGGAAGGCGCGATCAAGGCCGATAAGCTCGCGGCACTTGCCGCCGGTGATGGCATGCCGGCGCTGGCGCTGACGGATACGGGCAATCTGTTCGGCGCCTTGGAATTCGCCGAAGCCTGCACGAAGAAGGGTGTGCAGCCCATCATGGGCTGCCAATTGGGGCTTTCGCGGGCCAGCACGGATGCTGATCGTCCCGATACGCTCCGCCTGCCGCCTGACCCGCTGGTGGCGCTGGCGCTCACGCCGCGCGGCTTGGATAATTTGCAGCGCCTGTCATCGCTTGGCTTCTTGCGGGAAGATGCCTCGGGCAAGCCGGCCTTACTGCTGGATCAACTCGCGGAACATGCCGAGGGACTGTTTCTGCTGACAGGCGGCACGCTTGGCCCGATTTCGCGCCTGTTGTTGGAAGGCCAAAAACCCGCCGCCGAAAAACTGCTCGCGCGGCTTAAGGAAGCCTTCCCCGATCGCCTGGCGGTGGAGCTCAACCGTCATGGGCGGGATGAGGAAGCGCGGCTGGAACCCGCCTTGCTGGCCTTAGCGCATACCGCGCGCCTGCCAATCATCGCGGCCAATGATGTCTATTTCGCCGCGCCTTCAATGTATGAAGCGCATGACGCGCTGCTCTGCATCGCCGAAGGCCGCACCATGGCGGAACGCGACCGGCGCCGCGTGACTCCTGAACATTGGTTCAAGCCCGCAGAAGCCATGCGCGCGCTATTCGCCGATTTGCCCGATGCCTGCGACAATACGCTCGCCATTGCACGCATGAGCGCGGTGATGACCGAAGCGCGCAAGCCCGAATTGCCGATCTGCCCCAAGGTGCAGGAAGGCAAGACGGAAGCTGAAACACTCCGCGCCATGGCCGAAGCTGGGCTTGAACAGCGCTTGGATGCCATGCGCCCCGCGCCGGATGAAGCAACGCGCACGCAATATCGCGAACGCCTGGCCTATGAAGTCGGCGTTATCGAGAAAATGGGTTTTCCAGGCTATTTCTTGATCGTTGCCGACTTCATCCAATGGGCCAAGGCGCAAAACCCGCCCATTCCGGTGGGGCCTGGGCGCGGTTCGGGCGCGGGTTCTGTTGCAGCTTGGGCGTTGCTGATCACGGATTTGGATCCGATCCGCTTCGGCCTGCTGTTCGAACGCTTCTTGAACCCCGAACGCGTATCCATGCCGGATTTCGATATTGATTTCTGCCAGGACAGGCGCGACGAGGTGATTGCCTATGTCCGGCGCGAATATGGTGAAGATCGCGTCGCGCAAATCATCACCTTCGGCAAGCTGCAAGCCAAGGCCGCGGTGCGCGATGTGGGCCGCGTGCTGGGTATGCCATATGGCCAGGTTGATAAGATCGCCTCCCTCATTCCCAATAACCCCGCGAAGCCCGTCACGCTGTCCCAAGCCATTGAAGGCGAAGCGCGTTTGCAGGAAATGCGCGATAGTGACGAA
>JBPCSO010000069.1:0-45671 GCA_051007055.1 Roseomonas sp. | reverse complement strand
ATCCTGGGTCACGTCCGAGCCCCGTTACCGATAGGGAAAGCCTTAACATGTTCGTTACTTCAGACAATCGGCCTCACGCTTTTTTCACGCTGATTAGGGCAAGCTGAATGGCATAGTGGGTTCGTTTTCTAGGGGAGATTCCATTGAAAGAGTTACTGATGGGCGAAGGGCATCTTAGTGTGAGGGACCTGCCCGATTTCCACATTCGTTGGTTAGAGTTTCGGCCAGAAGCAATGAGGATTCTCGAGGAAAAATCCCTTAATGAGCGTGAGCGAGAGATCCTTCTGTGGCTTATACGCATGGCAGATCGAATTGGCGCGAGTGACTTAAACGCCTGAAGTTTTCAACAATTCCGGGGGCCACGTTAGCTATGCTGCCCTGTGTCAGCGCCCAAGGGACCAAGCGGGCAATTTGAGTACCCAAGGATGTCTGGCTCATCGTAACCCCGATGAGTGTGAAGATTAGCCAGAAATCCTCCACCCCAGGCACGCGGGTGTCCGGCGAAAAGCTGGTCGGCGATACTCCCTGCTCTAAGCGCAATCACCATTCCGCCGAGGATAAGATTCGAATCTTACTGGAAGGGCTTGAGTCTGAGGAAAGCATTGAAAGTATTGGGAAGTAAGAGTCAGAGAGTTTCGCGTTCCTAGTCCCAACTGCCGCTCCAGTCGCCACCTAGCCGAACCGGGTTAGTACCCCAGTTGACCACCTAAATTCCCTTGAAAACAAAGATTTTTCTGGCGAGCTTGAGGGTGCTCAAGCGGAATGTTTTGGGGTTTTCTCTCCTGTAGCGCGAATTCTCTCCAAAGCTTGAGGGTAGGCCGATTTTTCCAACAAGGTTTAACGCGTTGATCTGAAAAGGTTTTGGCTATGCTGCGATGCAGCGTGGTTGGGAAAAGGACTGGTGGGGCGGTGGGGGCTGGGGGCGGAAAGTGGGGCAGAACCCCGAGGTTGGGAGTCCACATGGGTCGCAGTATGTGTGTAACCGCTGTCTGCGCCCCATTGTTTTTTTAGTTTGACGTTGGTGGTTCGGCTAATTTGTAGGCTTCTTTTGATAATTATCCTGTATCCAGTATTCCCTGATGGCGCGCACGGCGTCTGGGATGTGGTGATAGGCTTGTGCGATGAGCTCGCGTATGGCGCGTGGTTTTCCGGCCAGCAAGGCATCCACTTGGTCTGGCACTTCGCAGGTGACGATGGGCATCAGGAGCTTCTGGGAATGGCCGCGTTCGAACATGGGGCGCCAAGCATCTGGCCAGCGTTTGATGGCGAACATGAAACCCGCCGCCCATGGCTGTGCCAGCACGGTGCCATCATCGGTACGCATGTAAATCGGGCGCCAGCGGCTGCCGTCATCCAGGCGCAGCCTATGGTCGATCGCATGATGATGGTCCAGCACCGCCTGTACAGCACCAAGGCCCTGCGGCGTGGTGGGCAGGGCTGGGCCAAAGATTACGCGCAGCCAAGCCTCGGTACTGACGCGCTCAGGCCCGGCGGCAAGGGCAGCGCAGAAACCATCAATGGCCGAAACACTCCAGTTACGACGCGCGATGTCGGGCTGCGCGGCAAGCCAATCATCCAGATCATCCAGCGCAAGTGCGCCTACACGTCGGCGGCGGCTCATGCCGCAAGGGCAGCGCGCTTTGCATCGCGCCAAGCCCAGGGCAGCAGCAATGCAAGACTACGGCTGTTCACCTTGCCGATCACCATCTGTTCCAGCACATCGGTCAGCCAAGCCTGAGGATCAACACCATTCAGGATCGCCGTGCGGATCAGCGTGGTGGCGATGGCCCAATTCTCACCGCCGCCCTCACTGCCCGCGAATAGTGCGGCCTTGCGGGTCACAGCTACCGGCCTGATTTCGCGTTCGACCGTGTTGGTATCCATCTCCAACCGGCCATCATTCAGGAACTCAATAAGGCCCTGCCAACGACGCAACCCGTATCGGATAGCCTCAGCCAGCCTGCTGCCGCGGCTGAGACGGTTCAACTGCGCGTGCAGCCAGCCCTCAAGCTCAGCGACCAGCGGCGCGCTTTGGGCTTGGCGCACCGCAAGGCGTTGCTCAGCCGCGCGGCCACGAATGCCTGCCTCAATGGCGTAGAGCGCGGCAATGCGCAGCAGCGCCTCAGCGGCGATTGGCGATTGCGTCGCGGCGTGGATGTCAAAAAACCGCCTGCGCAAATGCGCCCAGCAAAAGGCCAGCACAACCTCGCCATCATCACGATCGCGCCGCAGCGCCTTGAACCCATCATAGCCATCCACCTGCAGCACACCGCGAAAACCCGTCAGATGCGCGCCAGGGTGTTCCGCGCGGCGATTGCTGGAATAGACATAGGCGACAGCAGGCAGAGTGCCTCCCTGCCAGGGGCGATCATTAACCGCATAAGCCCATAATCGGCCAATGCGTGTTCGTCGCCGCCCACGCTCCAGGGTTGGCAGCGGCGTATCATCGGCAAATACCCGCCCCTGACGCGTGATATGGGCCAGAATAAGTGCGTGCATCGGCCGTAGCCACCAGCAGCCCTTGGCAATCCAGTCGCAGAGGGTTGAGCGGTCAAGCACAATCCTCTGCCGACCTAGCATCGCGGCCTGGCGATACAGCGGAAGTCCGTCGCCGTATTTCGCCATCAGCACATGCGCAAGCAATGCCTCAGTCGGCAGGCCGCCGGGGATGGCGTGATCAGGCGCGCGGCGCTGATGTACGCCATCCGTGCAACCGCGGCACGCGTAACGCGGGCGGATGGTCACGCGCACGCGGAGCTGTGCTGGCACCACATCCAGCCGCTCCGTGCGATCCTCACCAATGCGATGCATCTGCCGTCTGCAGCAGGGGCAGCCCTGATCAGCAAGGTCCAGCACTGCTCCACACGCTCAAGATGCGCGGGCAGAGCACCCCGATTACGCTGCCGCGATTGTAGCGTGCGCGATGTTGACGGGCTGCTTGCGGCTGGGTCATTCGCGGGCGGCGGCGGAGGTTCCTGGCCGAGCGTCAGCGCCAATTGCGCGGTATCAATCCGTTCAGCACTTTGTCCAAAGCGCGCACGCTGAAATGCGTGAATGATCTGTTCCAGCGCCGCAATACGAGCCTCCGCCGCCAGCAGGGCAGCGCGCAATGCCGCTACATCCTCAGGCTGATCCGCAGTGTCGGCGGGGTGTTCGGGCATGGGAGAATCGTCGCCGACCAAACCGCGTCGCGTCAATAGAATTTCTGCGTGGTTACTTGAATATCTATCGCATCAAATCCCACTTGGCCGCCAGGTGCGTTGCGGGGTTCGCCAATCAATACCCTCAAGCAGCATCGATGCCTGCGCCGCTGAGAGCATCACCGTACCGGAGTTGGTCACAGGCCAAGGGAAATGGCCGCGTTCAAGTCGCTTGGCAAAAAGGCAAAGGCCCTGGCCCTCATACCAGCGATGGCGTGGATGGCTTTGAGTTCGGCGCCGAAAGCCGTACCTCAGCAAAATCCGCCTTGGCCGATGCTTGCTGGCCACCGCATGCCGCAGACCGCAGCAGCATCGCCTCGCGCCACGTATAAAACTGCCCCGTGCTGACGCCAAAGCGGCGGGCAACATGCGATGCAATCGCACCCGGCGCCATCGCCTCAGCCAAAATACGCGCGCGGTCCTCCTCAGACCAGCGCCGCCGGGGCTCACCGCGCGTCACAACCTTCAACACCGATCGCCGAGCACTCGAAGGAGCGCTCTTTCGAGCGCTCTCAGTCACAGCAAAATCCACCACATGCGCCTCCAGCTCACTTCACCGGCGCAGATCGCAACATTAAAAGGCCCAGGCACAAGGCGGGGCGCAGACAGCGGTTACTTTCAGGGAGACCGGGACGGACAAGAGCTACATCGCCCTTTATACTACTCGGCCGCTATTGAAGGTTAGGCGCATGCAGCGCACGGCAATGCCCCCACTTCGTGGTTGATACCCTCCGCCTGCGGCTCACGCCTGAAGGAATCGGCACGGGCATTGATGCCGAAGGCCTAATCCAGGATCCCGATGATCTACACGACCCGCTGGGCGATCTAAAGGAAAAGCTGGGCTGGTATTGACGCATGGGCCTATAGAGGCCGGGCGGCAAAAAGCTTTGATTTTGTATAGACTAGCGGACGGTTGGGGAGGCGGTAGACCGTTCGGCGAAATGGTCACCGAGGCATCGACTGGGTCCCGCGACCTTATAGTCCCCGATCAACTTTCCTTTCTCAGCCCCCACCGCCCCACCAGTCCTTTTCCCAGCCACGCTGCACCGCAGCATAGCCAAAACCATTTCAGATCAATATCTTAAACCTTGTTGGAAAAATCGGCCTACCCCCAAGCTTTGGAGAGAATTCGGGGTTTCGGAGAGAAAACACCGAAATGTTTCGCTTGAGCACCCTCAAGGTCGCCAGAAAAAGCTTTGTTTTCAAGGGGGTTTAGGTGGTCGCCTGAGGCGCTAACCCGGTTCGGCTAGGTGACGACTGGAGCAGCAGTGGGGACTAGGAACGCGAAACTCTCTGACTCCTACTTCCCAACATTTTCAATGCTTCTCTCGGACTCAAGCCCTTCCAGTACGATGCGGATCTTGTCCTCGGCGGAATGGCGCTTGCGCTTGGCACGACGGATATCTCGGACCAGCGTTTCGGCAGGCACCCGCGCGGGTGGCGCGGAGGATTTCTGGCTCAGCTTCACTCTCCTTGGGGGTACGATGAACCAGAAATCCTCCGCTACTCAAATCGCTAATTTGGTCCCATCGGCGCTGACGCCGGACAACTACTTGCCGGGCGCGCTGCAGGCTGAGATCGCGGCCTTTGTTGAGCAGTATAACCACCGGCGCTACCACGAGAGCCTGAACAACCTGACCCCGGCCAATGTCTATGTCGGCAGGGGGCAGACCATCCTGCTGGAGCGTGAGCGCATCAAGCGCAGAACAAGCCAGCAACGCCGCCTGATGCATCAACAAAACACATCTTAACCTCAACCAAAGGTGGGCCAGATACTCCGTTAGCTAGCGCGCCAAGCGGTCTCAAATCATTTGGCGACGGACAATGCGCAGCGGGTGGTCAGGACGCACCCGCTTTTCAAGATCAACATAGCTGAACAAGGAACCAGCCACTGCGTCATTGCCACGCAGTGCAACCTCAACCAAAAGCGACGACAGTGAATCATAAATGCAGAGATTGGGCTACGAATTTCAGCAGCCTGCTAGGCCAGAGAGTTCACACCAAACCATAAACCCAGACATTCGCAGTGTGAGCAACGGATTTTCAGAATCGAATATAGGCGCGGGCACCGGCCACCAACGCATTGCGGCCAGGCTCACCACTCGCATGCCACACGCGGGTCAGCACGGGCTGGATATCGAGGCCAGGCAGGATGCGCGCCTGATAAGTGAGCTCCAGATTGAGCTCATAATCCCGCACATAGCCGGGGCCTATACCGAAGCTCTGCCGATCACGATCATAAGCGCGCACACCATCGGAGAAGCGCGCATAAATCATGCTAAAGCCAAAGCGATCGTCAGTGCGGTCCGGAATGAGCCCGGCGAATACCACACCGCCATCAAGATATTGCCCAATGGTGCTGCGATCAGAAGGGCTGAAGGAACCGCGTAGAAAAAGTGTGGCACCGCTATCGGCATCGCCGCCCTCGGCGCGAAAGATTTGCTGATCAAGCACCGCATAAATCCCGCCATTGCCGCGCCGCCTGAGCGGCACGCCAGAAGCGCCGGGATCAGCCAAACGCCCACCATCATCGCTGCGCCGCATGTCATCAAAGCCGCCAAGATGCGCCCAGCCGCCCAGCTTCAAGGTGCGTGCCAACCCCTGATCCTGATCGCCGCGATTGGCGCGGAATTCCGCCTCGGAGAAGATCAGCGCGGGATCACGCACACGGAAATTAGTGCCATGGTGATTGCGCAGCTGTTCGTCGCCAGGGCCGGGGCCGGCAGGGTCCCCATTATAAAGGGCGATGCGCCAGGTGGTATCCTCCAGCGGGTTCACCGCGAACCTTATGCCAGGTGCAGCCAAGGGATAGGCCGGGCCACCGCTTGGCAGGTTGAGCGCGCTGATCGTCGCGAAATCGCTCTGCAGAAACAGTGCCGATGCGGCCGAGAAGAAGAATTCCACATCCGCGGCCAGTACCCCGGCGCGGAGGCTCAAGCGGTCATCAAGAAATTTCTGTTCCAGCCAGAACTCGGAAAGGCGCAGCGTCGGCACCGCTTCAATCGCGGCAATGGTATTCACGCCGCCGACGTAATCGCGCCGCATGCGGCCAGTGTTGTGAATGACCAAAAGATTGCTGTAGAAACTCAGCCCATCAAGCCCGGCCAATTCGCCAAAATCAATGGAAAGGCTTGGTTCCAGAAGCCCCTGATTGACAAAGCCGCGCCGCTGCCCGCCAGCCAGATTGCCCAGCGTATCGTTGCGGTACCAAAGATTGAAATTCACCCCTTGCTTGGCGAGCGCCGCCCGAAGGCCAAAGGGATCGCCATTGGCGGGCAAAGACGTCGCAATAGATGGGTCAGGCAGCCCATCAGCATTATATTCCGGCATATCCCCATATGCTGCACCTACAGTACAAGCCAACAGGAAAAGTCCAAAGCCGCAGCGAATGAAACTTTCGATCCGCAAGACTCATTTGCCCGTAATGGCAGCTTCGGTTGCCCTAAGCCGGTATCCCAAGCCGCGTACTGTCTCAATCACCACGGAAGCGCCAACCGCATCAAGCCGGCGGCGCAGGCGATGGATGTAGACTTCTACGGCATTGCGGCCAACGTCGCGTTCAAGACTATTCAACCGATCTTCCAACGCTTCCGAGGAAACCGGCCGGGGCGCAGATTGCAGAAAGTATTCCAGCAGAGAACGCTCGCGCGGCGGCGGATCGAAAGGCTCCTCCTCCAACAGAATGGCACGCGAGGTGGGGTCATAGGTGAGCCCCCCCACGCGTACCAGTGCCCGGCCCGCGGGATGCACACGACGTACAGCGGCATTCAGTCGGGCGACCAATTCCTCCAGCGCCACTGGCTTGACCAGATAATCATCAGCGCCACGATTGAGACCCTCGCAGCGCTCCTCCAGGCCGCCACGGGCCGAAAGAACGAGGATGGCCGGCCCCTTCTCCCCCCGGAAACGCCGCAAGATTTCAAGCCCATCCCCATCCGGCAGGCCGCGATCCAGAAGGATAGCGTCAAAGCTGGCGACCCGGCAGGCGGCCTCTGCTTCTTCCAGGCTCTCAACCACATCGGCCATCCAGCCCGCACGCGCTAGACCCGCAGCCATCAGATCGGCGAGGCGACGATTATCTTCGACCAATAAAACCCGCATCAGGCTGTCTCCGTCAAACGATTATGGCGCAAACGTGCCATAAAGGGGAGTGGGTCTATGCAAAGCCAATCAGGGCCAAGACCCAAATTGAATTTTATGATATAAACCCATCAGCCATGCTCCGTGTTCCCCGATCCCTCTTCGGCCAATGGATGGCCATTTTCGCGGCGGTTGCGGCCACCATGATCGTGATTGGCGTCTGGACGCTTGATCAACAGATTCATCAGGTTGTGCGTGCCACCCATGAGCGCTTCCTGCTGACGGTGGTTCAACCTCTCGAGGCAAGACTGAAGCAAAGGGGAATAACAGGGCTGTCCGACGGCAGGCTGCCCGTCTTGCCGAATCCTTTGCATTCAGCCGGCGGGACGATCCGTTATGCGGTGTTGGATGCGACGGGAGAAATGCTCGCAAGCTCCCCGAATGCACCACCAAGCTTGCCACAACTTGACTTTATCAGCCAAGTCTCTGCGGAATTCGAGGTGGATGTCGGTGATCTGCATCTTTGGGGCGTTTCACGCAGGGTGGATACGCCAGACGGCGCAGTGATCCTGCAAGTCGCGCAGGACATGTCGAGTGTATTTGTCGTGCTGGATGATGTGCCACGCGCCGCTTTCTGGCCCATTGTCATCGCCCTGGGTGGGGGTGCCATACTGCTTTTTTTGGCCAATCTGATTCTGACCCGCATGTTGCTTCGCCCATTGCGGCAAGCTGCTTCCGATGCGGCGGCCATCGGCCCAGCCGGCGGCCGCCGCCGTATCGGCGAAGAAGGTATGCCGAACGAAATCCTGCCGCTGATCCGCGCCGTCAACGGGGCGCTTGACCGTACGGACGAGGTGATGCGCCGCCAGCGACGCTTCAATCAGGATGTGGCCCATGAACTGCGCACGCCGCTTGCCATTCTGACATCGGAACTTGACCTGCTGGAAGACAAGGACGTCGCAAAACGATTCAGATCCGATGTAGAGGCACTGACTGCAATTGTCGGCCAATTGCTGGAAGCGGCAGAGGCCGCCCCAGGAACCCCTGATGAGCCGGTGGATTTGGCCTTGATCTGTTCGGAAAGCGCGGCACGGCTGCAAAATACCGCATCCCAATTCGGGCGCAGCATTCGGCTTGAATTACCGCAAGATGACGTAAAGGTCCTGGGCCAGGCTGCGGCGCTCCGGCGCGCTGTGCACAACTTGCTCGACAACGCGCTCACGCATTCGCCCATGGGCAGCGAGGTCATTCTCCGCCTCGCCCCCCCCGCCATAGTCGAAGTTGCAGACTGTGGCCCCGGCGTACCCGAGGCGCAAAAATCCAAGGTGTTTGAACGCTTTTGGCGCGCGGATCGCGGCCACCGTCGGGGTGGTTCCGGCATTGGGCTTGCCTTGGTGGCCGAGATCGCAGCGCAGCACGGTGGCACGGTTGGGGTGCGCGACCGTGACGGCGGTGGCGCTATTTTTGCCCTGTCTCTACCCCGCGCGGACGCCAAATACGGGCATGGCTGAGCGGGCAAATAGCTCCCCAGCGACGGACCTGTGCCAAGGCGGTGAAGTACCGCCTTACGGTCTATGAATAGTGCCTCCGCCCTAGAAATCCCACGCCAGAATACCTCCGCACGCCGCCTGTAAGCAGCGCGTAAGCTTGAGGTGGCAGGTATCTCCGCCAGGGGCGCTGGTCCGGCGATTCCTGTGGCTCTTGGACAAGATGGGGCTGGAGAGGCGTTTATTCGGAAGACCGTATGACAAAAATCGATAGGCCGCGTGTCGGCGCGGCAGAGAGGCACGACGCGCTTGACTTGGTTTCAACCCCCGACACCGTAAAGGTCACCTCAGCTACGCCGGAAGCACCACCCGCCATCCGGCAGGACGGATGGCGCTGGCGCAGCTTTGCCTTGGCGGCCTTGCTGGTTGTGGCTGGGGCCGTTGGTTTTGCCTGGCATGCCGGCTTCCTGGGCGAGCAATCCGGCGCACCGGCTACCAATGCCGCTGTCTCAGCTGCAGCGACCCGCCATGATTTTCCGCTCAGCCCCGATGAGGTGCGTTCGCTACGCATAGCGGCGGTTGGGCAACGCGCATTCAGGGATGAGCGCATCGCCGAAGGACAGATCGCCATCAACGAAGACAGGACCACCCCCATCTTCGCCCCGAATACTGGCCGCGTCGTGCGCGTGCTGGGGCGGCTGGGCGAGACTGTCACCGCTGGCCAAGCGCTGTTTGAGATGGAAACGGCCGATCTTGTGCAGGCCACGAATGATTTTCTGGGCGCGCTGGATGGGGTTTCCCGCGCCCAGACGGCTTTGCAACTCAGCATACGCAATGAACAACGCCAAAAGGATCTTTTCGAAGCGCGCGCCGCATCGCGCAGGGATTGGGAACAGGCCCAAGCAGAAGCGGCCAATGCGGCCGCTGATCTACGTGTGGCGGAAACGCAGCTTGCCGCTGCACACGACCGATTGCGTATCCTTGGCCGAGACGCTGCCCAAGTGAGCGCGCTTGAACAGACACGCCGGCTGGAAGCGACCATTCAAGTCGTGGCACCAATTGCGGGGGTCGTTTCACAACGCCGCGTGGGGCCGGGCCAATGGCTCATGGCGGGCGGAAGCGACCCGGCCTTCACGATCGCCGATGTTTCCAGCGTTTGGCTTGTAGCCGCTGTGCGTGAAATTGATGCGCCTGCGATCAAGGTTGGCCAAAAGGTGGAGGTGACGGTGAACGCCCTGCCCAATCGCAATTTCAGTGCCCACATATCGTCGGTCGCGGCTGCGCTTGATCCCACCACGCGCCGGCTCGCGGTACGCGCAGAGGTCGAAGACCCGGAAGGATTGCTCAAGGCGGGCATGTTCGCGCGGTTTCGCATTGTCCTTGGTGAGACGGCTGAGGCACCTGCGGTTCCGGCCGGCGCCATCATTCACCGCGGTTCGGAAGCCGGCGTCTGGATCGTGAAGCCGGGCCGGGAACGCTTCAGCTATCGCAACATAGAATTGGGCCGGCGATCCGGCGATTATTGGGAAGCCACCGCCGGTTTGGCTGCCGGTGAGGAAATTGTGACGGGCGGTGCACTATTTATTGACCGTGCCGCGCCTGTGGATTGACCGCAAATGACGAACCAGTCCTTGGCCCAAACTATTTCATTGATCTGATATGAACGGAACGGCTTTGCAATGCGTCATTTAGTTGCCATCGCCCTTACGCGCCGACCGCTTGTGATGCTGCTGTTTGGCATATTTCTGCTGGCGGGCCTGCTTGGCTTTCGGCAATTGAACATCGAAGCCTATCCTGACCCTGTGCCGCCCACCATAGTGATCATCACACAAAATCCTGGGCAAAGCGCCGAGGAGATTGAGCGCTACATCACCATCCCGATTGAAGTTGCCATGTCGGGCCTTTCGAATGTGACGACCGTACGCTCAACCTCGCTTTTTGGTCTTTCGGATGTTCGGGTGCAATTCACTTTTGCCTATACCTACCAGGAAGCCCTACAACAGGTTCTCAATCGTCTTGGTCAATTGAATACATTGCCTGAAGGCGTCAGCCCCGGCATTTCGCCGACATCACCTATTGGCGAAATCCTGCGCTACCGTCTGATTGGGCCGCCCGGCTTTGCGCTCGCTGACCTGAAGACCCTGAATGATTGGGTACTTGATCGCCGGTTCAAAAGCGTGCCTGGTGTGATTGACGTGACTACTTTCGGGGGTCAATCCAAATCCTATGCGATCCAGGCGGATTTGCAGCGCTTGGCCGCCTATGACTTACCGATCTCGCGCGTTGTCGAAGCCGTACGCGCGGGCAATACCAATGTCGGCGCCGGCACCTTGAATATCGGCCCGCAATCCGCCGTTGTTCAGGGGATCGGGCTGATCCGTAACCTTGACGATATCCGCAATACGGTCATCGGGTCCAATAACGGCGCACCAATTCTGATTTCTGATGTGGCTCGTGTTGAAATCAGCAATCTGCCGCGTTTGGGCATTGCCGGCCATGAAGCAGATGATGATGTGGTGCTCGGTGTCGTACTGATGCGCCGCGGGGAACAGACCCTGCCTACCATTCGCGGCGTACAGCAGGAAGTGGAACGTATCAATGCCGGTGGCGTGCTGCCGCCCGGCGTGCGGCTTCTGCCGCTTTATGACCGGGAAGATTTGGTCAGTGTCACCACCAAGACGGTCGTGAAGAACATCATTGAAGGCGTTGCCCTGATCCTGATCATCCAATACCTGTTCCTTGGCGATTTCAGGGGCGCGTTGGTGATTGCGGCGACCATTCCCTTTGCCTTTTTCTTTGCCATATTGATGATGCTGGCGCGTGGCGAAAGTGCCAATCTGCTTTCCCTTGGCGCCCTGGATTTCGGCCTTTTGGTGGATGCCACCGTCATCATGGTCGAAAACATCTTCCGCCATCTGCACCTGGCACGACATCGCCCGCACGGCCCTTCTGCAGCGGCCGAGGGTAATGGGTCGGTTGCCCGCATCGTGCATCGTGCCGCGAGTGAAGTTGACAAGGCAATTTTCTTTTCAGCCCTCATCATCATCGCGGCCTTCATTCCACTTTTCACGCTTGGCGGGATCGAGGGGCGAATCTTCGGGCCTATGTCGAAGACCTATGCCTATGCCATTATTGGCGCCCTGATCGCGACCTTTACCATCACGCCCGTTCTGGCTGCCGTGCTTTTCCGTGAAGATACGGAAGAACGGGATACGTTTCTGGTTCGCGCGCTGCGCTATTCCTATCAGCGGACCTATGGCGCGGGGATGCGTAATCGCGTGCTTACATTGGTGTTTGCTGGCTTGCTGATTGTGGGTGCCGGGAGTGTCTTTTCGCGTCTTGGCGCGGAATTCCTGCCAACGCTGGAAGAAGGCAGCATCTGGCTGCGTGCAACCATGCCAGGCACGATATCGCTGGAAGACAGCAACCCGGTGGTCAATCGTATCCGTCGCGTATTGATGGAATTTCCCGAAGTGATCACCGTCACCAGCCAGCATGGGCGCCCCGATGATGGCACGGATAGCGCAGGCTTCTTCAATGCCGAGTTTTTTGTACCCCTTGTACCGCAGGGCGATTGGCGTACGGCGCATGATCGCGATGGTTTGGTTTCAGCCATTGAAGCACGTCTCAGGCGTGAATTCTTTGGCGTGGAGTTCAGTTTTTCGCAGACAATTTCCGATAATGTGCAGGAAGCCGCATCGGGTGTGAAAGGCGCCAATGCGATAAAAGTCATAGGCCCCGATCTTGGTGTGCTGACGCGCCTGGCGGATCAGATTTGCGCTGAGGTGAAGAAGGTGCGCGGTGTCGAGGATTTGGCCGTTCTGCAAAGCCTTGGCCAACCCACCCTGGCTATCAGTATTGATCGCGGGCGGATCGCGCGTTTTGGTGTTTCGATGCAGGATGTCACCACGCAAATCGCTGCCGCGATTGCTGGCGCGGAAGCGGGGCGGCTTTACGAGCCCGGCGCTGATCGCAATTTTCCAATCATTGTACGGCTTTCAGCCGATTATCGTGGCGATATCGAAAGCATATCACGCATGCCGATCGGGCGGGCTGACGGGCCGCTCCTGGCGGATATCGCTGAAATCCGCCTGATATCAGGTGCTGCCTATATCTATCGAGAGGGTAATTCCCGCTATATCCCGATCCGTTTCGGTGTGCGTGGACGCGACCCTGCAAGTGCGGTGGCGGAAGCACAGCAGCGTGTGACCAGCAATGTTACTCTACCGCCGGGCTATCGCCTTGAATGGGTGGGGGAATTCCGCAATCTGCACGATGCGATCGGCAGGCTGACGCGCATTGTACCGGTCGCACTCGGGTTGATTGCTGTCTTGCTCTGGATTTCCTTTGGGCGTCTGAAGGAAACCTTGATCGTGCTGGCATTGCTGCCGCTGTCCCTGACAGGCGGTATTTTTGCGCTCTGGCTTGCAGATCTGCATTTCAGCGTACCGGCCGCGATTGGCTTCCTGGCTCTATTTGGCATTACCGTGATGGAAGCCATCATCTTCCTTTCCTACTTCGCCCAACTGCGCGAACAGGAAGCCATGCCCTGGCGCGAAGCGCTGGAACGTGCTGGCAATGACAGATTGCGGCCCGTTATGATGACCTGCTTTGCTTCCTTCTGCGGTTTGCTGCCCATGGCGCTGGCATCCGGGATTGGTGCGGATGTGCAAAAGCCTCTTGCCATTGTTGTGGTTGGGGGCATCGGGCTTGTGCCCCTTTTTGTGCTTTTCGTGCTGCCTGCCTTGATTGACCTGATCTCTCGTCCTTCAGAAGCAGAGGAACAGGCCTTGGCGGTCGAGGGTATTGCCGCAAGTCATGGGGCAGCAGAATGAGGCGTTTCTTTACCCTGGCAGTTCTCATGATCGTCCTTGCCGCCCCAGCAGCACAGGCGCAGAATCGCACCCGCGAAACACCTTCCCAAAGCCGCAGCATCACCCTGGATGCGGCAGAACGCCTGCTAGTGGACCGGAACCTAGTTCTAGTTTCGGCGCAGCGCGGCCTTGATGCGGCGCGCGCCCAGCGCTTGGTCGCCGCCAGCATGCCGCCGCCCAATCTCTCAGTTGGCAATACCAGCGGCGAACTCAATGAAAACGGACAAAGCCTGCAAGGATCCCGCCTTTACTGGCCAACCAACAACATCACGCTCGGACTGAGTGTGGTCGTGGAAGGTGGCGGGCGGCGTAGCCTGCGCACCAGATTTGGCGAAGAACAGATCAGCGTTGCCGAAGCGCAAGTGCTGGACATCTTGCGTCAGCAGCTATTCCAGTTGCGCCAGGTCTTTTTGCAAGCCCTTTTGGCCCGCGCGAATCTGGCCGTGGCTGAGGCCAATAAAATCTCGCTTGATCGTACAGAGGCCTTGCTCCGCCGCCAGGCCCAGGAGGGGCAGATCCCCGAGGGCGATCTATTGCGCTTCCAAGCCAGTCGCCCCGCCATAGAAGCGGATGCGGCGATTGCCGCGCAAACCTACGCCTCGGCCGCGGCGACGCTGGCTGCCTTGCTGGCCGAGGATCCAGGGATCACTTCAGGATCATCCTCCACGCCGCGGCCACGCCTTGGTGCGACCGGTCCCGTTACGCTGGCCCCGCGTGGGCGGCTGGAGAGCAGCGCCGAATTGGGCCTGACGCGCGACCAGGTTCTTGCAGCGTCCGAAAACCGCGCGGATGTAATGGTAGCGAAACGCAATCTTTCGGCGGCATCCGTCAATCGCGAATTGGCCGAATCGCAAAGGACGCGTGATGTTACCCTTGGCATCATGGCCAGCCGCACGCGCCTTTCGCAGAATGTGCCAGGCTCGGCGAGCGCGAATGATCAGCTTGGCCTGAGCCTTTCAGTGCCGATCTTCACGTCGCGCATTGTGGAAGGCAATGTCGGTGTCGCGACGGCGCAGCAAGGCCAAGCAGAGGCGCTGGCGCGCGCAACGCTGCTCGGTGCTCGGGCGGATGCCGCAACCGCCTGGGTCGTCTGGGAACAGGCCCTTGCGCTCCGCCAGCTTTATGATGGTGGTGCCTTGAGGCGCGCTGAAGAGGCTTATGCGGTGGCTGAGCGCGCCTATCTGGCCGGCGGGCGTTCGCTGATCGAGGTGCTGGATGCGCTCCGTACGCTGAACGCAACGCGCATTGCCGCCAATCAGGCGCGCCATGGTGCCCTGTTGGCACTCGCCAATCTTGAGCAGGCGAGTGGAATTTCGGGCCTCATACCGCGGCTTTAGCAGCCTCTCCGAGCCAAGCGCAATCGCTTCGGGTGTAGGGATTGCGGTTGCCCCGATCGAGCATTACGCGACCCTCGCGAATGCAGTAAGAGGTGCCGCGCTGCAGCCGCCAAAGCTGCCCCGCAGCAAGTAGGCCGATGTCCGTATAGCGTGAGAAAGACGGAGAGCGATCACATGCCCGGATTGAACCAGGCACCGCGCCAATCAATGGCACCGACGCTCACCGTCAATTGTCGTGCGGGCAATTCCAGGCGCGGGCCGACCAGCAGCTTCACGGCATTGCCGACGGAAATCGGCAGACCATCCAGCGTCCTTTGCCGCAGGATGGAAGCGCGACCGGCAGCGAGGTTGTTGATGTCCAGCGTACTGCCCGCTGCGGCCTTATTGGCGCCGCGGCCGCCGTGCCAAACACCGCAGCCGGGCCATTCGTCAGTGTCGGGCCATCACCATTGGCCTGATTGACCAACGCATAGGCCGTGGCATTTTCGAAATGCGCCACGCGCCGGCCAATGGCGGCAGCAAAGTCAGTGAGCGCCTCTATTTCGTTGTGGAAACCAAAGGCAGCCTCTTCGCAGCGGACCTCCGGGGGCAGGAGGCTGCCAAGATTGCATATGGCAAGGCGCACGTCGCGGCGACCGCCGCGGGGGATGCCCCGGCGCGATTTGTCCAAGCCACGACGCTTGAAGAAGTGCTGGTGCAGGGCGGCGGGTGATGTGGAGCCGGGCCAGCAACAGGAAAGAAGCATGCTTTCTCCCTGGAGAGGGTCAATCTTCGTACCTGCGGTTAGGCGCAGAAGGTGCGGAAGGTCACAGCCCCCGAAACCTTTTAGTCCCCGATCAACTTTCCGCTTCCAGCCCCCACCGACCCACCAGTCCATTCCCCAACCACGCTCCACCGCAGCATAGCCAAAACCATTTCAGATCAACGCGTTAAACCTTATTGGAAAAATCGGCCTACCCTCAAGCTTTGGAGAGAATTCGCGGATCGGAGAGAAAACGCCGGAATGTTCCGCTTGATCACCCTCAAGGTCGCCAGAAAAAGCTTTGTTTTCAAGGGGATTTAGGTGGTCGCCTGGGGAGGGGAGCCGGTTCGGCTAGGTGGCGACTGGAGCGGGCGAAGGGATTCGAACCCTCGACCCCAACCTTGGCAAGGTTGTGCTCTACCCCTGAGCTACGCCCGCTCAATCTCAATGGACGGGTCTTTGCCATGTTCCCGACCGCCTGGCAAGATAGGGAGCAGAGAAGAATGCCACCTAGCCCAGGCAACTAGGGCCGGTGGCTTGCTCCCCCGTCGCGCTGTCTTGGGTAGCTCCCCTCAAGACCCCCGATAGGTAGCATAACTCCAGGGCGAACAGAGCAGCGGCACATGATAATGCCCCTGATCTGCCGATAATCCGACCGCCAGCGTGACAACATCCAGATAGGGCATTTCCGTACTCTGGCCGCGCGCGTGGAAATACGCCGCAACCGCGAAGCGCAATTCATAGCGCCCCGGGATGAAATCCGCCTGGGCCATCATCGGGCCATCGGTGCGGCCATCGGCATTGGTACGCCGTGCCACCACCAAAACCGGCGCGGGGTCCATGCGCCAAAGCTCTACCATCATGCCCTCGGCTGGGACGCCCTCGGCCGTATTCAGGACATGGGTCGAAAGGGAACCGGGTCCGCTGCGGGCCATGGTGTTTTCCTTCAATCCAAGGGCGCGCCAGCGGTGACCCAGGCGATCAACTTGGCGCGTTCGTCGGCAGTGATTTCGGTCATATTGCCGGGGGGCATGGCTTCGGTCTGCACCTGCTGGCGCATGGAAGCCGCCCAGCGGCGGATTTGCGTCGGGGTTTCTATGATCACGCCTTTGGGCGCCACCGCAATGCCCTCAAAACTCGGCTTCGCGGCATGGCAACTCGCGCAGCGCGCGGCGACAATGGCCTGAACTTCGGTGAAGGGCGCTACCTCGGCGCTGGCGTAATCCCGTTTGCCGGATTGCACGATAAAAAACGCCGCGACCATGGCCGCCACCGCGCCTGCGGGCAGCCAAAGCGCGTTTTGTCCCTTTTGGCGCAGCACGAAGAACTGCCGCACCAAGGCGCCAGCCAGGCCAATCACCAGCAGGATCAGCCAATTCAGCGGGTGCTGCCAGGTCATCGGGTAATGGGGCGAGATCATGATGAAAATCACGGGCAGCGTCAGGTAGGTGTTATGCACACTCCTTTGCTTGCCCCAGCGGCCATATTTCGGGTCGGGCGTCGCACCGGCGCTCATCGCCGCCACCATTTTGCGCTGACCCGGGATGATTACCATGGCGACATTGGCGACCATGATGGTGCCGGTCATGGCGCCCACCTGCAAAAACGCGCCGCGGCCCGAGAAAATCTGGCAGGAGACATAAGCCACCACCGCCAGCGCCACGGCGCCGATCACGCCCAAAAGCGCCTCATTTTCGCCGAGCTTGGATCGGCACACCAAATCATAGGCAACCCAGCCGCCCACTAGCATGGCGGCACTGATGCCAATGGCCTGCCAAGACGTCATGGGCATCACGGCGGGGTCAATCAGGTAGCTGGAAGCCTGGCCCCAATAGATCAGTACGAAAAGCGCAAAGCCGCTGATCCAGGTCCAATAGGCTTCCCATTTGAACCAATGGAGCTTTTCCGGCAGCTTTTCTGGGGCCAACAGGTATTTGCGCTTGTAGTAGAAGCCCCCGCCATGGATCGCCCATTGCTCACCGCGCACCAGCGGATTCTTGTCCGCCGGCGGGTCAAGCTGATTGTCCAATGAAATGAAATAGAAGGACGCTCCGATCCAGGCGATGCCCGTGATCAGGTGCAGCCAGCGTATGGCCAGATTGACCCATTCGGAGAGGGCGGCGAAATCCATCGGTGTTCCCAGGCAAAAGGGCTTCTGTTGCAGCGCCACAATGCGTCGCAAGATGCGATTACGGCAAGGGCAAAGCGGGGCAGGGCGGATTTACCCTTGAAACCAGGGCGAATGAGGCGCAGGAACCGCCCTCCATGAGCCCCACCCGCCTCTCCCTCCCCAAGGACAAGATCAAGATCCTGTTGCTTGAGGGTATTTCCGATAGCGCTGTCGAGCTGCTGGCCGATGCTGGCTATCGTTCCGTCAAACGCGAAACCAAGGCGCTGGATGGCCCTGTGCTGGCGCGCGCGCTGAAGGGCGTGCATGTGCTGGGCATAAGGTCTCGCACCCAGGTGACGGAAGAAGTGCTGGCGGCGGCGGATCGGCTGATCACCATCGGCTGCTTTTGCATCGGCACCAACCAGGTAGCGTTGGAAGCGGCGGCTTCGCGTGGCATTCCCGTATTCAATGCGCCGTTTTCCAATACGCGGTCGGTGGCGGAACTGACGCTTGGCGAAATCATTATGATGATGCGCGGCGTCTTCCCGAAATCCAATGCCGCGCATCGCGGGGAATGGGACAAATCGGCGGCCAATAGCTGGGAAGTGCGCGGCAAGACGCTTGGCATTATCGGCTATGGCAATATCGGTGCGCAGCTTTCGGTGCTGGCGGAAGCCTTCGGCATGCGGGTGATCTATTTTGATCACACGACCAAGCTGCCGCATGGCAATGCGCAGCCCATGCCAAGCCTTCATGCGCTGCTCGCCGAATCGGATGCGGTCACGGTGCATGTGCCCGAAACCGCTGAGACCGTGAGCATGATCGGCGAGGCCGAGATCCGCGCCATGAAGCCAGGCGCGGTTTTCGTGAACAATGCGCGCGGCACGGTGGCGGACCTGGAAGCGCTCGCCGCGGCCCTCAAGGATGGGCATGTGCTGGGCGCCGCAGTGGATGTCTTCCCGGTGGAGCCATCGCGCAATGGGGAAGCCTTTGTCTCCCCCTTGCAGGGCCTGCCGAATGCGATCCTGACCCCGCATATCGGTGGCAGCACCGGGGAAGCGCAATCGCGCATCGGGCAGGAAGTGGCGCGGAAACTGATTGATTTCTCCGACACAGCAGCGACGTTTGGCGCAGTGAATTTCCCGCAGGTGCAATTGCCAGCGCGCCCATCGGGTGCGCGTTGGACTCACGCGCATCGGGATACGCCTGGGATGCTTTCGCGCATCAATGAAATTTTTGGCCGGCGCGGCTTGAATATCTCGGCGCAGTTTCTGCAGACGGCGGGCGATATCGGCTATCTGGTGATTGATAGTGCCGAGGCGCGCAAGGAGGCCGAGGAGATTCTGGCCGAGCTTCGCGAATTGCCCGGTACGATCCGCGCGCGATTGATCTACGAACGCCATTGAAGCCGGCTGCGACGTGGCGCCGGTTTGTGGCGCCTTCGGCGGTTCTTGTTCTGGTGGCGCTTGCTTGGGCCTTTGGTCTGCATCGGTATCTGACGTTGGAGGCTCTGGCCGCGCAGCGTGAGGCTTTGGCGGGTTTGGTGGCAGCGCGCCCGGCGGTGGCGGCTTTTCTCTACGTTGCCGCCTATATCGCCGTGGTGGCGTTTTCCCTGCCGGGTGGTGCCGTGATGACCTTGTCGGGTGGGTTATTGTTTGGCGCCTTTATCGGCGCGTTTTTGGCGGTGCTGGGGGCGACCATTGGGGCGTCGGTGCTGTTCTTATTGGCGCGGTCGGCATTTGCGCCTTTAGTGGCGGGGCGGGCAGAGGGGTTGCTTGGTCCTTTGCGGGCGGGTTTGGTGCGTGATGGGTTCTTTTATTTGTTGAGTTTGCGCTTGGTGCCGGTGTTTCCGTTTTGGTTGTTAAATTTGGCGCCGGCATTGCTTGGTATGGCTTTCGCGCCATATCTGGCCGCGACTTTTCTCGGCATCATTCCCGGCACTTTGGTGTTTGCGGGCATTGGTGCTGGCCTTGATGAGGTTTTCCTGTCTGGCGGTGTGCCCGACCTTGGTGTGATCTTTTCTTGGGGCGTTCTGCTTCCATTGCTGGGCCTCGCGCTGCTTTCGTTGTTCGGCGCGTGGTGGCGCCGCCGTAGATCGCTTTGATTTAATTCTGGCGGGGTCCGGGGTAACACTGTTACCCCGGCAGGGGTCTGGGGGCGGAGCCCCCGGTTTAGTGGGGGTTTTTTCAGTGCCAGACACAGACATCGCCATCATCGGTGCCGGTGCTGCCGGCCTTTCGGTCGCTGCGATTTCGGCTGCGCTCGGCTTTCGGGTGACGTTGATTGAGCGTGGTGAGATGGGTGGTGATTGCCTCAATACGGGTTGCGTGCCTTCCAAGGCGTTGCTGGCGGTCGCGCATTTGGCGGCTGAGGCGAGGAGAGCCCCGCGTTATGGTGTGTTGGTGCCGCCGCCTGTGATTGATTGGGCTTTGGTGCAGGCGTCTGTGAAGCGTGCGATTGGCACGATTGCCCCGCATGATTCTGAGGAGCGGTTTCGTGGCCTGGGCGTGGAGGTGTTGCGCGCGTCGGCGCATTTCACCGGGCGGGATTGTTTGGATGTGGGTGGGCGGCGCTTGGTGTTTCGCCGTGCTGTGATTGCCGCGGGGTCGCGTGCGGTGGTGCCGGCGATCCCCGGGCTGGGGCTGGTGCCTTTCCTGACGCATGAGACGGTTTTTGATTTGCCTGCCTGTCCTGAACATTTGCTGGTGTTGGGGGGGGGGCCGATCGGGTTGGAGAGGGCTTTGGCGCATCGCCGGCTTGGGGCGCGGGTGACGGTGGTGGAGCAGGCGCGGATTGCCGCGCGGGAGGATGAGGAGTGTGTGGCGGTGCTGCGGGCGGCACTGCTGGCTGACGGGGTTGAGCTGCGCGAGGGGGTTGGTCTGGCCGAGGTTGCGCCAGCGCCTGGCGGCCTGACGGCGCGGCTGGTGGATGGCTCGCAGGTAAGGGCGAGCCACTTGCTGGTGGCGGTGGGGCGTGCGGCGCGGGTTGAGGGGCTTGGCTTGGAAGCGGCGGGCTTGGTTGGCTCGGCGCGCGGGATTGCGACCAATCTGGCGCTGCGGGCCGAGGGTAATCGGCGCATTTGGGTGGCGGGGGATATTGCGGACCCGGTTGGGCTTGGGCCGCGGGCTTTCACGCATGTGGCGTCCCAGCATGCGGGAATTATTGCGCGTTCCATGCTGTTTCGCCTGCCGGCGCGGCTGGATTACGCGGCCTTGCCGCGGGTGACCTACACCGATCCGGAATTGGCGCAGATTGGCCTAACCGAGGCTGAGGCGCGGGCTGCGCATGGGGAGGTTCGGGTCCTCAGGCGCGGGCTTGGCGAGAATGATCGCTTGGTAGCAGAGGGCCGGGCGGAGGGGCTGATCAAACTGATCGCCACACCACGCGGGCGGCTTTTGGGGGCTTCCGTAGTGGGGCCGCGGGCTGGGGATATGGCGGGCATGCTGGGGCTGATGATTGGGCGTCGGCTGCCGCTTTCGGCCCTGGCTGGGGTGGTTCTGCCCTATCCGACGGTGCAGGAGGCAGCGAAGCGCGCGGCTGGTGATTTTTATACGCCGAAGCTGGCTTCCCCCCTGGTCAAACGGCTTTTGGGATTGTTGAAGCGCTTGCCCTGAGGCGGTTTCCCTCGCGGGAAATCCAGGCTAATTGCTGTCAACTTAAACTGACACAGGTGTTCCATGGAATGCATCCTTACGGGGCGCTCTGCGCTCGTCACCGGCTCCACTTCGGGCATTGGGCTTGGCATTGCGCTGCTGCTGGCGGAATCAGGTGCCAAAGTGATGCTGAACGGCATGGGCAAGGCCGAAGACATTGCGGCGGCGCGCGCCAAGGTGGGCACTGCGATGGGGGGCGGTGAGGCGCCTTATTCGGCGGCTGATCTTTCAAAGCCCGCCGGCGTGCGCGCCATGGTGGCGGAAGCGGAAGCCGCTTTTGGTGGCGTTGATATCCTGGTGAATAATGCCGGCATCCAATTCGTGAGCCCGGTTGAGGATTTCCCAGAAGAAAAATGGGATGCGATTATCGCGATCAATATGTCGTCCAATTTCCACGCTATTCGCGCGGCACTTCCGGGGATGAAAAAGCGCGGCTGGGGGCGGATTATCAATATCGCTTCCGCGCATGGCTTGGTCGCGAGCCCTTATAAGGTTGCTTATGTCGCGGCCAAGCATGGCGTAGTGGGCATGACCAAGGTTGTCGCTTTGGAAATCGCCGAGACGCCGATTACCTGCAATGCCATTTGTCCGGGCTTTGTGAGGACGCCGCTGGCTGAGGCGCAGGTGAAGCCACTCGCTGACAAATTCGGCATTTCGGAAGAAGCGGCGCTGCGCGATCATTTGCTGGTGAAGCAGCCATCGCGCCGCTGGATTGAGGTGGAGGATATCGCACGCATGGCGCTTTATTTGTGCGGCCCTGGTTCGGGCGCAGTTAATGGCGCTGCCCTTTCCATTGATGGCGGCTGGTTGGCTGCGTGATGGACGCCAGTACCTCGGCGCAGAAGGGGCCCCAGACCCAGCCAGATGAATTGGCATCGCCGGCGGTTGCCAAGCCGCTAGCGAAGAAGCGCCTTAGCCTAGCCTTGCAAGGCGGTGGCACGCATGGCGCCTTTACCTGGGGCGCCATGGAACGGCTTATGGAAGATGAGCGTATTGAATTTGATGGGCTTTCCGGTACTTCCGCGGGCGCTATCAATGGCGCCATGGTGGTGCAGGGGTTGATCGAAGGCGGCCCGGCGGGCGCGATTGCGGCGCTTGATCGTTTCTGGCGCAGCATGGCCGCCAATCTGGCGGTCAGTCCCTTGCAGGCGCTGCCTTGGGAAAAGGCGATGTGGGGGCATGACCTGACCTGGTCCATCGCCTATCGCACTTTTGATACACTGTCCCGCGTATTGTCCCCCTATCAGATCAATCCGTTTCCCATCAATTACAATCCGCTACGCGATGCGCTGAACCAGAGCATTGATTTCGAAAGGCTCAGGGAAGAAACCAAGGCGCCACGCCTGTTTGTTTCGGCTACCAGCGTGCGCACCGGCAAGCCACGCGTTTTCACGCGCCGCGAACTCACGCCCGATGCTTTGCTGGCTTCCGCCTGCCTGCCGCAAGTCTTCAAGGCGGTTGAGATTGATGGCGAGCCCTATTGGGATGGCGGTTATCTGGGCAATCCCGCGCTATGGCCGCTTTATGAACAGGGCGGGCCGCCCGATATCATGCTGATCCAGTTGAACCCGCAAGTGCGCGAAGAAATGCCGACGAGTGCTTCGGATATCGTCAATCGGCTGAATGAAATCACCTTCAATGGCAGCCTGATGGCAGAAATGCGCGCCATTGATTTCGTGCAGCGCCTGCTGGATGCGGGGCGGTTGGAACAGCCGCGTTATCGGCGCCTGTTCATTCATTTGATCGAGGATGAGGACAGGCTGAGATCCTTCAAGCTTTCGACGAAATTCAATGGCGATTGGGAATTTTTGTGCATGCTCCGCCAATTCGGGCGCGATGCGGCGGAAAAATGGCTGACGGATCACTTCGACAAGCTTGGCCGCGAAAGCAGCGTGGATATTCGGGATCGTTTTCTGTGACGGCCAAGGATATTTGGGACGCCAAGACCTATTTGCAGTTTGAGGATGAAAGGCTGCGCCCAGCGCTGGATTTGGTCGCGCGCATTCCGCATGAAGCGCCGAAGCTGGTGGTGGATCTCGGTTGCGGTGCGGGCAATGCGCTGCCTGTATTGGCCGCGCGTTTTCCTGATGCGCGCGTGATGGGCGTGGATGGCAGTGCGGCCATGCTCGCCAAGGCTGCGGCGGCGGGGTTTGAGACAGCGCAGGCGGAGATCAGCACCTGGAACCCTGAAGCGCCTGCGGATGTGATTTTCAGCAATGCCGCGCTGCAATGGCTGGATGGGCATGAGGCGCTGTTTCCGCGCTTGCTGGAATGCCTGGCACCGCGTGGCGTTTTGGCGGTGCAAATGCCTTCCATGCATGCCGCGCCCTTGCGCGCGGTTCAGGACCGCATTGCGCGGGAAGGGCCTTGGGCTGAGGTCTTGCAGCGTGTGACAAGCGCCCCGCCGATTTTATCGCCCGAAGCCTATTACGCGATGCTCAGCCCGCGTGTCACAAAACTTGAGATGTGGGTGACGGAATACATCCATGTGCTGCGCGGCGAAGACCCGGTGGTGCGCTGGGCCATGGGTACGAGCCTGAGGCCCTATTTGAATGCTTTGGGGACTGAGGGCAGCAAGGGGTTTTTGGCGGAATACACTGCGGCGATGCGCGCGGCCTATCCGCCCGGGCCGGATGGGGCGGTGCTGCTGCCGTTTCGGCGGTTGTTTATGTTGGTGCGGAAGTAGCGCTACCCCCGCGCCAAATCCCGCCTTAACCAAACATACAGCCCAAGCCCAACGCCCAACGCTGCCACCGCAAAGAACACCGGCGCCGTCGCGCTGCCCGAGACATCCCTCAGCCAGCCAGCAAAGGCCGGGCAGCCGGTGCAGCCGGCATAGAACCACACGAAATAAACGCCCAAGCCTCGCGCGCGACGTTCCGGCGCTACGGCCTCAGCCGCCAATGCCGAGAATACGGTAATCGGCAGGGCGTAGCAGAAGCCATGTAGCAGCCCCAAAGCGGGCGCCCAGGACACGTCCGCTATCGGCAAGGCAAGCGCCGCCAGCATGGCGAGTAGCGTCGCGCGGATCGTCATGGGGCCCGCAACGCCGGCGCGGCGCGCGAGCCAAGCGCCCGCCGGCACGGCCAGCAAATTGGACCAGGAAATAAGGGAGACTGCAAAGCTCGCCTCCGCCAAGCCAAGCCCGCGCGCCATCAGCATCGGCGGCGCGAAGCTCACCAGCACCATATAGGCGCCATTCACCAACGCCCAGCAGGCGCCGGCCAGGCACATACGGCGAAACTCTGCCTGCGTCAGCGCGCTGCTGGTGCTGGCGCTGACAGGCAGCGCGCGCGGTTCCGGCCCGCGCGCGAGGGCGACGACCACGAAGGCAATACCGGCGGCAAAGGCCGCTACCTGATAGGGAAATTGCCAGCCATGATGAGGCACAAAGCCGGGCAGGGCGGCCTGCGCCGCGGCAATCCCCAGTGGCCAGCCCAGCACATAAACCGCCATGGCGGGGAAAAGGTCTCGGCCAATGAAACGGTCCTGCACCATTTTCGTGAGCAGCAATATCACCAGCAGCGTGCCGAGCCCCATAAGCAACCGCCCCGCTACCAACAGCGCCACCTGATCCGCGCTGGTGGAAACGACCGTCCCCAGGATCAGCAGCAAAATCCCAAGCAGCACGCCGCGCCTGTCGCCCAAACGTCGCGCCACGAGGCCGAGTGGATAGGCGAGGAAAAGCCCCGGCAACCAGAACAGGCCAACCAGCGTACCAAAGCCCGCCCAATCCAAAGCGAAGGCTTCTACCAAGGCGGGGCCAGCGGCGCCGGGCGCCTGGAACATCGCGCCCAGGGCAGCGCGCAAGATAAACACTGCAACAAGAAAGGCAGCGGCGGTTTTCAAAAAACCCATATCAGCCGCGCCTTCGCCCCGCGCCGCAGCGCCACCATCGCGTTCTGTCGGAATAGCTGCGCCAGCCGCTTGCCGCGCGCCGCGCTGATGCTGATGAAGCAATGCGCTTCCCACCAGCGCTTGGCGCCGCCCCTGCCTTCAACGTAATGCAGGCGCCGTAAGCGTTCCCGCAAGCCCGCATCGCGCCGCGCATTCCAGCCATCGGGATGGCGCCGGCTGAAGGGATTGCCGGCGGCGATGAAAACACCCTCCTGCACGCGCCAGCCTTTCAGCAGCGCATCCAAAGCCGGTGCGCGCTGACCGATGCGCGCTGCATGCGCCCCCGCAAAATAACAGGAAGCGCGATAGGCCCGAAAAAGCTGCTCAGCCCGCTTCATCGCAATTGCAGCAACATGCCCTTGAGGTAGGCGCTCTCTGGCAACATGGGATGCAACGGATGGTCCGGCCCCGCGCCGCCCATATGCAGAATGCGCGCTTCCCGCCCTGCGCGTTGCACGCCCCAGGCAACGGCATCGGCGAATTCACCAGGTGCGACATGATGGCTGCAGGACGCGATGAAGAAAAAGCCGCCCTTTTCGACCAAGGTTGCGCCCAGCCGCGCGAGCTTGCCATAAGCGCGCAGTGCCGCCGGTTGATCCTTGCGCGCCTTTGCGAAAGCGGGCGGGTCCGTGATCACCACGCCAAAACGCTTGCCTGCACCCACCATGCGTTCAAGTGCTTCCAAGGCTTCGGCTTTTTGCGTTTCCACACGATCAGCAACACCATTGCGCCGCGCCGCTTCAAGGGCGAGTGCCAGCGCCGCTTCGCTGCGGTCCAGCAGCGTGACATGCGCCGCACCCGCGACGGCCGCGGAAATCCCAAAACCGCCCGTGTGGCAGAAGGCATCCAAAACCGTGGTACCCTTGGCAAGCCGAGCGACACGGGCGCGATGTTCGCGCTGATCAAAGAACCAGCCGGTTTTCTGCCCGCCGAGTGGGTCAACGGCGAAACTCAGGCCGCTTTCCTCCACCGTGATCATGCCAGGTTCGCCCTGCAGCAGTTTGGTTTCCTCGGGCAGTCCTTCCAGCGCGCGTACAGCGCTGTCATTGCGCGCAATCACCATGCTGGGCGCGATCAGCGCGTGCAGTGCTTCCAGGATCAGCGGTGTCGCGGCTTCCATGCCGGCACTATTGGCCTGGATGGTCACCGCATCGCCGTAGCGATCAATCACCAAACCCGGCAGGCCATCCGCTTCCGCATGGATAAGCCGGTAATGCGGGCGGTCGAACAGCTTGTCGCGCAGCGTCAGCGCTTCCTGCAGGCGCTGCTTAAACCAAGCCAGATCGCAAGCGGCATCCGGGTTACGATCCAGCTTGCGCGCGCCAATCAGCGAATGGGGGTTGAAATGCCAAACGCCATGCTTGACGCCATCATCACCTTCCAGCCGCACAACACTACCGGGCGGCAGCGCCTTGGCTGCCGGATTCATGGCGATTTCATTGGAAAAAGCCCAAGGGTGGCCGGCCTTCACGCGGCGGTCTCGGCCAGGGAGCAAACGGATAACGGGTGGTACGGTAGCATTCATGCGTCGGACCATGGCGGTTTGCCGCTTGTCCCGCAATGCGCAAAGCGCCAGTAAGCGCTAATGTTGATCTGTCGAGACCTCCCTTCGCTCCGGGCCGCTTCGGCGGCGCTGCGTGACAATAGCCGCCGCCTGGGCTTGGTGCCCACCATGGGCGCGCTGCATGATGGGCATCTTGCCTTGCTTGGCGCAGCGCGTGCCGCCGGGGCGGATGCTGTGGCCGCTTCCATCTTCGTCAATCCGCTGCAATTCAACGCCAATGATGATCTGGCGCGCTACCCGCGTGATGAGGCTGGCGATCTCGCGAAGCTTCGCGATGCGGGCTGTGATTTGGTGTGGCTGCCGCCTGTGGAAGCCATGTATCCGCCCGGCAGCGCCAGCGTGATTGAAGTTGCTGGTCCCTCCCGAGGTTTTGAAGGCGATGCGCGGCCTGGCCATTTTCGCGGTGTCGCCACGGTTTGCGCCAAGCTGTTTCTGCAAACCAGCGCTGATATCGCTGCCTTTGGTGAGAAGGATTGGCAGCAATTGCAGGTGGTGCGCCGCATGGCGCGTGATTTGGATATTCCGATCCATATCGAAGCGGTGCCGACCATTCGTGAGTCAGATGGTTTGGCGATGTCATCGCGCAATCGCTTCTTGAGTGCTGCTGAACGCGCCACCGCGCCGCTTTTGTATCAGGTAATGCAGGAAGCGGCGCAATCCATCGCACATGGCGCGGTGGTAGCGCAGGTTTTGGCGGAAGGCATGGCAAGACTGATCGCGGCCGGCTTCGCGCCGGATTATTTTGCGCTTGTAGTGGCTGAGAGTCTGGAGGTTTTGGAAACCTCGGGCCCCACAAAACCTATGCGACTATTGGCGGCGGCGAAGCTTGGCACGGTTCGTTTGCTCGATAACCAGGCCGTATTTGCCGATACATGAAACTGCTCTCGGCTCTCAGCAAATTGTCCTCAGGCGCCCTGTGTTTGGCGCCGCGCGGATCAGGAAAGAATCTGAACCTTTCTTTCTTGCCGCCGAAGCGGTGTTTTACCGCCCCATCAGCGCAGCGGCAGACGAATTCATCCCCATGGCCTGGCGCGCGAAGAAATTCTTAAGCCGCGGCATGCGGTCCACCGCGGCAATGCCAAGCCGGCGCGCGATGCGGATGGGGACGATGTCATTGGCAAATAGCCGTTCCAGCGCATGCGTGGCACCCAGCATCAATAGGCTATCGGGCCGCCGCTTCGCCTGATAGCGCGCCAGCACCGCCTGCCCGCCGGGGTCATCACCGCGCGCCATAGCCTCGATCAAAAGCGAGGCCAGCGCATCAACATCGCGAAAGCCCAGATTGAGCCCCTGGCCGGCGATGGGGTGAATGCCATGCGCCGCATCGCCCACCAGCGCCAGCCTGGTATCCACGTAGCGCGCGGCATGCATGGCCGAAAGCGGATAGGACCAGCGCCGGCCAATCGGCTTCACCCAGCCCAAATGCCCACCAAGCCGCCGCGCGATTTCCCGTCCGTAAGCGGCATCATCCATGGCGAGGCAACGCTCAGCGATTGCGGTCTTGTCGGTCCAGACAATGGCGCTGACATGCGGGTATTCAGGCAGCGGCGGCATGGGCAATTGCGCGAAGGGGCCGTGAGGCAGGAATTGCTCCAAAGCCATATGCCGATGCGGCTTTTCATGTGCGATGGAACCGACAATGCCCATGCAATGATAATCCAACCGAGAAACACGAATACCGGCCGAAGCGCGCAGCGGGCTGTTGCGCCCTTCAGCGCCCACCACCAACCGAGCGCGGAATTGCGCGCCCGATGAAAGGGTAATGGTCGCACCTTCGGCGTCCCGCAGGACCTCAGCTTTGGTGGGGGCATGCACCGCAAGGTTTGGCAACTTCGGCAAATGTGCGTTCAGCGCGATGCGAAGGGACCGCGCTTCCACCATCCAGCCGAAAGGCTCATCGCCAATCGCCGCATGATCGAAATGGAGCGAAAGCGGGGAGGGGGCTTCGCCCGGCCTGCCATCGGCCACGCGAATGCCAAGAATAGGGCAGGGTTCCACCGGCAGCCGCTCCCAAACGCCGGCAGCCTGCAATAGCCGCTTGGAGGTCAGCGCAATGGCATAAGCGCGGCCATCGAAGGCGGGCATTTCCATGGGCGGCAGGGGGGCCGCGTCAATCACGGCCGTTTCGATACCGGCGCTGGCCAGCCGCGCGGCCAAGGTTGCGCCGACGGGGCCGGCCCCGATCACGCAAACATCAACATCATAGGAAGATTTCATAGACGCAGTTTACCGAGGCCGGTGGGGCTGACCAAGTCTTAAAGTGGCGCGCTGAAAATGACCAAAAAATATGCAATAGCATAAAAATTGTGCGAATAGGCGCGTGAAATCGCCTAAATTAGGCGCAATTTCGCCGGCTGCTCTTGGCACGAGATTTGGAACAGCAAATCCGAAGCGGGGGTTCGGTTCCCGCCCAGACAGAGGAACGGAAAGCGCGATGAAACTCGTTATGGCTGTCATCAAGCCCTTTAAGCTCGACGAGGTGCGAGAAGCGCTGACCCCGCTTGGCGTGCAGGGTCTGACGGTGACTGAAGTGAAGGGATTTGGCCGGCAAAAGGGCCAAACCGAAATCTACCGCGGCGCGGAATATCATGTGAGCTTCCTGCCCAAGGTAAAGATCGAAGTGGCCGTGCCGGCTGAAATGGTTGATGCGGTGGTGGAAGCCATCGCAAATACGGCGCGCACCGGCAAGATCGGCGATGGCAAGATTTTCGTCATGGATGTGGAACGGGCGTTGCGCATTCGCACCGGCGAAACGGATGAATCCGCACTGTGAGCCCGATTTTCGAAACATTGCAAAAGAAGGGACAACCCATGAGGTTCCTCGCTCGCTGCGGTATGGCCGCGGCTTTTCTTGGTATGGCCGCGGCGCCGGCCTTCGCTGGTGATGAGGCGAAGGTTGATACGGGTGATGCTGCCTGGATGCTGGTGAGCATTGCGCTGGTGCTTATGATGACGGTGCCGGGCGTGGCGCTGTTTTACGCCGGCATGGTGCGCAAGAAGAATGTTCTCGCCACCATGATGCAGTCCTTCGCGATCTGCGCCCTGGTCACGGTGCTTTGGATGATTGCCGGCTATAGTCTTGCCTTTGGTGAGGGTAATGCCTGGATTGGCGACTTTTCGCGCTTCTTCCTGGGCGGTCTGGCGGAGAATTGGGACAAGCCCTTCACGCTTGGATCGGGTGATGCTGCCGTTGCCACCACCATTCCGGAATCCGTATTTCTGACCTTCCAGATGACTTTCGCCATCATCACCGCGGCGCTGATCACAGGCGCGGTGGCCGATCGCATGAAGTTTTCCGCGCTGATGGTCTTTGTCGGGCTTTGGACTTTGCTGGTCTATTCCCCCATCGCGCATTGGGTCTGGCATCCGAATGGTTGGATTTTTGAACTCGGCGCGCTGGATTTCGCGGGTGGTACGGTGGTGCACATCAATGCTGGCGTGGCCGGGCTTGTGGCTGCGATCGTGCTTGGCAAGCGCATTGGCTACGGGACTGAAAACCTTTCCCCCTATAATCTTGGTCTTGCGGTGATTGGTGCCGCGCTTCTGTGGGTGGGTTGGTTTGGCTTCAATGCTGGTTCCGCCCTGGGTTCTTCCGGCGGACGCGCGGGCATGGCCATGCTGGTCACGCAAATTGGCGCGGCAGCGGCGGTGCTTTCCTGGACGCTCGCGGAATGGATCGGCAAGGGCAAGCCTTCCGTCCTGGGCGCGATTTCCGGCGCCGTGGCGGGCTTGGTCGCCATCACGCCTGCCGCCGGCTTCGTGCTGCCGGGAAGCGCGCTGATCATCGGCCTGGTGGCTGGTGTGGCGGGCTATTGGGGCGCCACGATCCTGAAGCATGCCCTCAAGTATGATGACAGCCTCGATGCCTTTGGTGTGCATGGCATTTGCGGCATTGTCGGAGCGCTGCTGGTGGGCTTCCTCGCCTATGGCCCGCTTTCCGCGACGACAGCCGTGCCAGACGGTTTGTCAGGCGGCATGGACCAGTTCATCAAGCAGGTCATCGCTGTGGCCGCCACCATGGCCTATACTGCGGTTGCCACCTGGATCCTTCTCAAGATCACCGATGTCATCGTTGGTCTGCGCGTGACCGAGGAAGAAGAGCGCGAAGGGCTGGATGTCGCGCTACATGGTGAGCGTATCGGCTGACGCTTCAGGCGTAACGCCCAAACAGAAACCGCGCGGGATGCACCCCGCGCGGTTTTTTGTTTGGAGCAGCGCGCCTGATCAGGTGCGTTCAATCAGCTCAATCTTATAGCCATCCGGGTCTTCGATGAAGGCAATCACGGTGGTGCCGAATTTCACCGGCCCCGGTTCGCGCGTGATCTTCACGCCTGCGGCGCGGAGCGTATCGCAAGTGGCAGTCACATTCGGCACGCCGACCGCCAAATGCCCGAAAGCGGTGCCGAGTTCGTATTTCTCCACACCATAATTATATGTGAGTTCAATCACGCCGGCCCCGGTTTCCTCCCCGGCATAGCCCACGAACACCAATGTGTATTTGCCATCCGGCACATCGCGCCGGCGCAATTCCTTCATGCCAAGCAAGCGCGTGTAAAAATCCACGCTGCGGTCAAGATTGCCCACGCGGAGCATGGTATGCAGAAAACGACCTTGGCTCATGTAGTTTCTCCTTTGCTGTATTCGGCTGGGTCAAAGGCCAGCAGGAAAATACCTGCCGCCTCCGCCGCTGCGATGGTGGCGTCACGGTCCAGCAGAATGGTCCCGCCCGCCTGAAAGGCCAAGCCACGCAACCCGGCGGTGTGCGCGGAAGCTACCGTCTGCGGGCCAATGGTCGGCAGATCGGCCAGCAAGGATTGCGCGGGCTTCGGGCCTTTCACCAGAATGGGGGCGGGGCCTTCGCGCTTCAAAGCGCCGGTGCGCCCTATCAGCGCATCTGTGCCTTCAATGGCTTCCACGCCCAGTACCAACCCCTGCTGCACCACCACTGCCTGGCCGACATCCACTGCGCCCAACGCATGGCACACGGCAATCCCGCGCGCGATATCGGCCCGGGCGATATCATCCGGCATTGGGCCGGCCAGAAGTGCGGCCTGTGGCAACAAGCCTTCCAGTAGCGCTTGCGCGCCCACCACCTCAAACCCTTCTTCGGCCAGTACTTTCATCACGGCGCGCAGGATGGAATCATCGCCATTGAAGGCCGAGCGGCCAATGCGCCCCAGTAATTTCAGCGAAGCCGCATCAGGGCGGAGAGAAAGCAGGGAAGGGCGCGCCACATTCCCAGCCAGCACCACTTCCCGCACACCATGCTGCTTCAGCCAGGCCAGCATTTGCGCGGCCAGACCCCAGCGTAGCGTCACATGGGCGTGCCCAGCATAGGCCGCCGGGTCGCCATGGCCTTCCAACACCACCACATGAACTGGCCGCCCCATGGCTGCCGCAGCCTGCACCACCCGGATCGGCAGGGAGCCCCCGCCCGCGACTACGCCGAGAGGCTCCGGCATGATTGCGGTCAGCGCCTATGGGCGCAAAAGTGGCGTGCGCTCATTCGCCCTCATCATCCATATCATCACCCCCGCGCCCAGCCTTGCACAGGCCCCGGCGGGAAGTATTGCGAATGAAGTGCAACACTTCGCCGACATTCTTGTCATCCGAATAGCGCTTTTCGGCTTCTTCAACCCGATCATTGAAGACGCCCGGTTCCCGGAAGATCAGGCGAAAGGCAGCGCGTAGCGCATGGATTTCGGGCCGCGAAAAGCCGCGTCGCTTGAGACCGATAAGGTTCAGCCCAATCAGCCGCGCGCGATTGCCCATGGCAGACCCATAAGGGATCACATCCGCTTCAATCCCGCTCATGCCGCCAATCACTGCCTGGCGGCCAATGCGCACGAATTGGTGGATGGCCGTGCCGCCGCCAACAAAGACTGTATCGGCAATTTCCACATGCCCGCCCAGCATGACGTTATTGGCGAGAATAACGCGATCCGACAGGTGGCAATCATGCGCGACATGCGCCACCGCCATGATCATGCAATCCGCGCCCACGCGCGTGATGCCATCGCCACCCACGCTGCCCCGATGAATGGTGGCGTGTTCGCGGATTTGCGTGCGCGCGCCAATCTCACAGCGCGTTGGTTCATTCTTATACTTCAAATCCTGCGGCGCCATGCCGATAGTGGCGAAGGGAAATACCTTCACCCCCGCACCCAGGCGCGTATGCCCATCCACCATGACATGCGCAATCAGTTCCACGCCGTCTTCCAGCACCACATCGGGGCCTATGACACAGCCTGGACCAATCTTGCAGCCCGCGCCGATCTTTGCTGAGGGCGAAACGGCGGCGGTCGCGTGAATTTCGGTCATGCTCAACGGTCCAGAATCATGGCGGCATAGGTTGCTTCAGCCACCACCTTGCCATCTACCTTCGCCTCGGCGGAGAACTTCCAGATATTGCCGCGCTGGCGTTCCTTTTTGACGTAAACGCGCATCTGATCACCGGGCACGACGGGCTTACGGAACTTGGCGTTATCCACGGTCATGAAATAAACCAGCTTGCCGGCCCAATCGGGCCCGAGCGTTTCCACCACCAGCACGGCTGCGGTTTGCGCCATGCATTCAATAATCAGCACACCAGGCATCACTGGCATGGTCGGGAAATGACCCTGGAAGAAATTCTCGTTGATGGTGACGTTCTTGATGCCGGTGCAGCCCTCATTCTTCACCAGATCAACTACCCGATCCACCAGCAGGAATGGGTAGCGATGCGGGATCGCATGCATGATCTTGGCGATATCATAAGCGCCGATATCGGTGGGCGTAGTGTTGTCCTCAGACATGATTTTCAACCCGCTTTTTCATTTCCCTTGGCCGCCGCCAGCCGACGCAGGCGCGCGAATGCACGCATGGTTTCCTTTGCAGGCCAGGCTGGGCTGCCCACCACGTCGGTGCCGTCGGGGATGTCATTCATTACACCCGCCTGGGCACCAACCCGCGCCCGTGCGCCGATGGTGAGGTGCCCCGCAACGCCAACCTGCCCTGCCAGCACGGCATAATCGCCGACTTTGGTGGAACCTGAAATGCCCACCTGCGCCACAATCACCGCACCGCGGCCAATCGTCACATTATGGCCAATCTGGACCAGATTATCTATGCGCACCCCAGCGCCGATAACCGTATCGCCGCCTGCCCCACGATCAATGCAGCTGCCCGCGCCAATTTCAGCACCATCGCCAATGATCACCCGGCCAAGCTGCGGCATGGTGACATGTTTGCCCTCGGCATTGGTAATGAAACCAAAGCCTTCATTGCCAATCCGCGCGCCGGGGTGAAGCACCACCCGCGCCCCGGCGATGCAATACATCATGCTGGCATGGGCATGGATACGCGCATGCGCCCCAAGCTTGCAGCCGGCACCAATCGAACAGTGATGTTCCAAAATGGAGTGCGCGCCAATTTCAGCCCCTGGCCCGACGAAAACAAAGGGGCCAATTTCACATCCGGCGCCAATAATGGCGTCGTCAGCGATGACCGCTGTGGCGTGAATACCAGGCTTTGGCTGAGCCAGCGGATGGAACAATCCTGCGATACGGATGAAATCAGCCTGCGGCGCTGCGACAACAATGGCTAAACACCCAGCGGGCAGATGTTCAGCGAATACCGTTTCAACCACTACTGCGCCGGCTTTGGTCGCCTTGAGGGCAGCCAAGTGCCGTCGCCCTTCCATAAAGGCTATATCCTCAGGCCCCGCCAAATGCAGTGGGGCGACACCCGTAAAACGACGCTCGTCATCATCCGCTGCCGTCAACCCGATAGCAGCGCGGATGGCACCGAGTGAGACTGGCCCGGTGGAGGGATAAAAACGGGTATCTGCACCCAAGGCTATCAGTTCCGCCGTGGGGCCGTGGGTGCCGGCGCAGGTGTGGTGGCCGGGCGGGGTGGCGGCGCTGCTGACGGGTCCGGCGGCAGGTTCACGCTGTTGATCATGCGATTGAGCTGCACCGCCACTTCTTCGGTCATGTCAAAGGGTGGTTCGTTGAAAATAATCAGCGGGCGTGGCAGCACCAAGTTGATGCTCCGGCTGGCAGCCACTTGGCGAATGACGATGGCAAGCGCTTGTTCAATCTCACGCAGCGCCTGCTGCGCCAATTGTTCAAGATCCCGCGCACGATCACGGAAGATACGTTGCCCATCGGTGATCTGGTCCTGCAGCGCGCGTTCACGCGTGCGCAGCTGCTCGGGCGAAAGCCCGCCGCGCTCATTACCCAGGCGTTGCTGTTCATCACGCCAGCGCTGCTGTTCGTTCTGCACATCCTCATTCAGCTTGGCACGGCGGCGTTCGATTTCCTGGCGCACCTGATTGAAGGCGGTGGAAACGCGCTGGATTTCCGGCACATCAACCACACCAATCACCGCGGCTGGTGGCGGTGTGCCGGGCGGCAGAGGGGCAACTGCCTGGGCCGGCTGCGTCGGGCGCTGCGGCTGAGCGGGCTGCGCGGGGCGCTGACCTTGCGGCTGCCCCTGCCCCTGAGGTTGGCCAGGCACGAACCAGCCCGGCTGATTCTGCGCCGCGGCCGCCATGGGGAAGGCCAAAAACGCGGCAAGGACAAGGCGGATCATGGGGCAATCATCCCGTGTTAGAAGCGTGTACCGAAGCCAAGGCGGAAAAGCTGAGTCTTGTCGTAGTCTTTCTTCACAATGGCCTTGCCGAAATCAATATTGATGAGCCCGATCGGGCTCCGCCAAGAAAAGCCAATACCGGCGCTCACGCGCGGATCAGCCTCATCTACCGGTTTGGCGCCGGGATACTTGGTTTGGTTGAAATAGCTGTCCGGAATGCCGGAAAGCGAACCCACATCCACAAAGGTGCGCCCCAAAAGCCCAAGCTCATTCGGAAGGGGCAGGGGGAAACGCATTTCGGCTGAGGTGGTCCAGAGGATTTGACCACCGAGCGAATCCCCCGTTGAGGTATCCTGCGGGCCGGCGCCACCAAGGCGGAAGCCACGCAGGTTTTCACCACCCAGGAAGAAGCGGTCCACAATGCGGTCATCCTTGTCGCCAAGCGGGCTCAGAATCCCACCACCGGCAGCAAGCACCAGGACAAAGTCAGGGTCATTCAACCAGCGTTCGAAGGGAATGTAATATTGCCCATCGGCGCGGGTTCGGAAGTAATTCACATCACCACCAATGCCGGCGTAATCACCACCAACGCGCACCACATAACCGGAACGCGGTTCAACGCGGCTGTCGCGCATATCATAGGTAACGGTGGTGGAAACCTGCGACAGCAGTGTACGCCCAGCCTGTTCCTGAATGAAGCGAGACGCGAATTGGTTGATATCAAAGATATCGCGATCAATCAGCGAATAGGACCAGTTCTGGCGCAGCCTATCATTGATTTCATAACCTGTGCGCAACGCAAAGCCCGCACGCCTTTCGCGATAGCCGGTCACAAAACGCAAATCACGATTGATCAGGAAGGCATCCGCGCCGGCGGCCAAATTACGATCCAGGAATTGCGGATCAGTGACCGAAAGATCAAGCTGGCTGCGCTTTTGCGCCAATACGCCGCCAACGCGCCCATCCAACCCCATGCCGAGCAGGTTGCGTTCCCGCACGCCCACATCCAACAAAAGCCCTGCATCGGTTGCATAACCGCCGCCTAGGGTGAATTCGCCGGTGGCTCGTTCCACGACCGATGTCATCAAATTCACCTGTTCAGGCCCTGAACCGGGCTGATTGGTAATTTGCACATCGGAAAAATACCCCAGGGACCGAATGCGGTCACGCGAACGGCGGATCTGCCGCGCATTCATTGGATCGCCTTCAGCAAGGCGGAATTCACGGCGGATCACGCGGTCTTCCGTGCGCGTATTGCCGGAAATATCAATGCGCTCAACAAAGGCGCGCGCACCTTCGCGAACGATATAGGCAAGATCTATGGTTGCTGTTTCCGGATTGCGCGTCACGCGCGCCTGGACTTCAACGAAGGACTCACCGCGCGCTTGCAGCGCATCGGCCAGCGCCGTGCTGCCGCGTTCCACGGCATCCCCATCATACCAATCACTATCCGCGATTTCGATTTCGCGGCGCAAGCCATCCATACTCAGGCGTGGGATTTCATTGACGATTTCAACCTTGCCAACTCGGTAGCGCTGTCCTTCATTGATCGTGAAGGTGACAAAGAACGCGCTGCGGTCAGGGGTTAATTCACCAGAAGAACCTGTGATTTGCACATCGGCAAAGCCTTGGCGCAGATAAAAACGGCGCAGCAATTCGCGGTCATAGGTCAGGCGTTCTGGGTCATAGATATCGCTTGAAGATAGCAGACGGAACCAAGCCTGTTCCTGCGTTGAAACCACATCCCTAAGCCGCGCTTCAGAAAACGCGTTGTTGCCAACAAAGGTCACCCGGGCCACCAGGGCAGGGTCGCCTTCGACAATTTCAAACACCAGATCAACGCGGTTTTGATCAAGCTCTACGATCTTGGGCTCAACAGTCGCACGAAACCGCCCGCGCCGCGCATAAAGCTCCAAAATGCGCTGGCGATCAGTCTGCACCGCCGCTGGGGTAAAGACACCGCGTGGCTGAATTTGCACAACGCCGCGCAGAATTTCGCTGGAGATACGCCGGTTCCCTTCAAACGCAACGCGGTTGATCAAGGGGTTTTCCACCACCTGTACCACCACACGGGAGCCTTCGGTGCGGATCGTCACATCACGAAACAGGCCTGTCGCAAATAGGGCGCGCAGACTGCGGTCAACACGGTCCTGTTCGGCTATATCGCCGGCTTGGACCAGCATGTAGCTGCGTACCGTATCAGGGTCTATCCGCTGGGTCCCCAGCACCTCAACGGCCGTGATGCGACCACCGCTGCGGGCAGGTTCCTGCGCGGCCAGAGGCACGGCCAGGGCCAGGAAGACCAAAAGGGCAACAAGAGCGCGTAACTGCTTCACGGACTCGGCATCTCTCTCAAGATAACATCTCTACCTAGCCGAGCTGCGCCCCCCTCGCCACCCCCAAACCGTCAACTAAGCAGGCCGCTCACCCAGCGCACCACGCCAAGTTGCGCCAAGTCATTCCAGGTCGCGAAAATCATGAGCCCAATGAGCAGTGCAAAGCCTGCACGGAAGCCATATTCGCGCGCCTTCAAGGGCAGGGGCCGGCCCCGAATCGCCTCAGCGGCGTAGAACAGTAAATGCCCGCCATCCAGCACTGGGATAGGGAAAAGATTGATCAGTGCCAGATTGACCGAAAGCAGCGCGGCGAAGGTGATGAAGGCGGAAAGCCCCATATGCGCGACCTGCCCCGACATTTGCGCAATCCGGAGCGGCCCGCCCAGATCCTCGGCCCCGCGGCTGCCGGAAATCATCTGCCACACCCCAACCAGCGTCTGCCAGGTGATATCCAGCGTATGGGTCACCCCCGCCCAAGCCGCGCTGAAGGGGTCAAGCTTTTCAAAAATCGGCGCGCCGGCGGTAATGCCAAGCATACCAAGCCCATCTGAAGGGCGCGGCTGCGGGGTCGCCATGACTTTGATTTGGGAATCGCCCCGCGCGACCATGATTTCAATGGCCTGCCCAGCGCGTGCCTGGACATAGCGCTGCAAGGCTTCAAACCGCTCGACAGGCTGCCCGTCCATGGCGATGATCCGGTCCCCCGGCGCCAGCCCGGCCCGGGCGGCGGCTGAGGATTCCACCACATTGCCCACGGTCGGCACTGCGGAAGGCTGGCCCACCACCACGAAAAGCGCAGCAAAAAGCAGAATGGCCAGGGCGAAATTGAAGAAGGGGCCTGCGGCCACCACCAAGGCGCGGTCGCCCACGGATTTCTCATGGAAGGTCTCACCAGGGCGGAAGGCGGCCGCCTGTTCTGGCGCGGCCTCCCCCAAATCCTCCATGCCGTGCATTTTCACATAGCCGCCAAGCGGCAGCCAGCCGATCCGCCATTCGCAGCCGCGCTTATCGGTCCGCGTGTAGAGGGCGCGGCCAAAGCCTATGGAAAAACGTTCCACATGCACGCCGCGCCAGCGCGCAGCCAGATAGTGGCCAAGCTCATGGATGAAAATCAGCACCCCAAGCACCACCAGAAAGGCAGCGATACTGCGGAAGGGTTCGGGCAGAAATTCCAAGAGAAAGGCTCCTAAATAAGCGCGAATTCAGACCAGCGCGGCACGCTTTGCAGCAATCAGCCCGGCCTGGGACCGCGCCGCCGCATCATGCGCCATGATGGCGGGCAGGTCCGCGGCCTCTGGCGCACCAAGGCGCGAGAGCGTTTCTTCCACCACAGCCGCGATATCGAGAAAGCGCAGCCGTTTTTCAAGGAATAGGCCGACCGCAATCTCATTTGCAGCATTCAAGATGGTGGGCGCGCCACCGCCGGCGCAGAGCGCCGCACGCGAAAGCCTGAGCGCAGGGAAGCGCACCGGGTCTGGCGCGAAGAATTCCAGCTTGCCGAGCGCGATCAGATCAAGCGGCGGCACTGAAGCCGCCATGCGCGCCGGCCAGGCCAGGGCATGGGCGATGGGCGTGCGCATATCAGGCGTGCCAAGCTGCGCCAGCACCGACCCATCGGTGTATTGCACCAACCCATGGACGGTGGATTGCGGGTGGACCAGCACCTCAATCCGCGCTTCCGGCACCGGGAAAAGCCGCGCGGCTTCGATCAGTTCCAGCCCCTTGTTGAACATAGTGGCGGAATCAACGCTGATCTTGGCGCCCATGGACCAGACAGGGTGGCGCACCGCGACTTCCGGTGTCACCAACGCCATTTCCGCCATGGACATTGTGCGGCACGGCCCGCCCGAGGCTGTCAGGATGATCTTCGCCACCGCCGATGGGTCGCGCATATCGAGTGCCTGGAAAATAGCGTTATGTTCGCTATCAACCGGCAGGATGGTGGCACCCCCGTCGCGGGCTGCGGCCAAAACGGGCTCGCCCGCGCAAACCAGGCTTTCCTTATTGGCAATCGCCATGATGCCGCCACGCGCGAGCGCCGCCATGGTGGCGGGCAGGCCGGCCGCGCCCACAATGGCGGCCATGGTCCAATCAGCAGGTAGGCTGGCCGCCGCAATCACAGCCTCCGGCCCCGCCGCCACCTGTGTATCGGTCTCGGCGAGCGCTTCCTTCAACGCTGCGTAGTGCGCGCCATCGGCCAGCACCGCATGGCGCGCCTTGAGCCGCCGCGCCTGGGCTGCCAGGCCCTGCCAATCGCGCCCGGCCACCAGGGCCACAATGTCGAATTGGCCTTCCGGTGCGGCTTCCAGCAGAGAGACCGTGCTTTTCCCAACCGAACCCGTACTGCCCAGAACCGTGATCCGGCGCGGCGTGGCCCCGCTTAATGCCATAGCGGCGCGCCCCTTCCGGCGAGCAGCGCAAAGGCGGTCGCGAGCGGCGCTGCCGCCATCACACCATCCAAACGGTCAAACACGCCGCCATGTCCCGGAATGAGTGAGGAGCTATCCTTCACCCCGAAGCGGCGCTTGATAGCGCTTTCCAACAGATCACCTGCCTGTGACATCAGCCCCAGCATGGCCGCGATTGCTGCCGCGCGTGAAGCCCCCCCCGGTGCGAGCAGGGATGCTGCCCCCGCGCCAACCAGGATCGCCGCCAAAAGCCCCCCCGCCGCACCGGACCAGGTCTTGCCCGGCGATATGGCAGGGGCAAGCTTCGGCCCACCCAAAGCGCGCCCGGCGAGATAGGCCCCGGTATCCGAGGCCCAGACAATCAGCACCATGAAGAGCGTATTGAGCAGCCCGGCCCAATCCTCGCCCCGCAGCAAAATCAGGGAAAAGCCGCAAAGCCCAATGTAGAAAAGCCCCGCTGCCGGCCAGATATCGCCGCGCCGCTGCAAGAGCATCAAAACCGCGCTGCCCGCGACCAAAAGCCCGAGTGCGCCAAGGGGTGGCCCAAAGGCTGCCAGCAACATAACGCCGAGCGTGATGATGGGCAGCAAGATACCTGGCCAACGATAGACTGAAGCGCCGCAAAGCCTGAGCCATTCCCAAGACAGAAGCACCATTGCGGCGCCTATCAGCACATCCCAAACCACGCCGCCGCACCAGATGCCGAAAAGCGCGAGCGGGATCAGCACCGCCGCCGATGCCCCCCGCAGCGCCAAATCGCGCCAGGGGCGTGGGGCGGCGGCGCCCGCTGCCGATTGAGAAGTTGAAGCTTCGGTCACGTCAGGGGCGCAGCCCATAGCGGCGTTCGCGGCGATGGAACTCAGCCACCGCGCCGCGCAAATCCTCCGCCGAGAAATCCGGCCAAAGCACATCCAAAAAGACGAACTCCGAATAGGCCGCCTGCCAAAGCAGGAAATTCGACAGCCGCTGTTCGCCCGAGGTGCGGATGATCAGATCAGGATCGGGCATGCCCGCCGTTTGCAGGAAGCCACCAAACTGCGCTTCGCTCAGCGCTTCCGGATTCAGCGTGCCGGCCTTGGCGGCGCTGGCAATGGCTTTGGTCGCGGCCAGAATTTCATCCCGTGCGCCATAGGATAGCGCCATCACCAGATTGAGTCTGGTGCCGCCCGCAGTGGCTTCTTCCGCATCGGCCACCATGCGGGACAGTTCTTCGCCGAAGCGGCTATGGTCACCAATCACATGCAGCTTGACGCCATCACGCACGAGCCCGGCGACTTCATTGCGCAAATACAAGCGCAACAACCCGGATAGCGCCGAGACTTCCTCAATCGGGCGGCGCCAATTCTCGCTGGAGAAGGCGAAAAGCGTAAGCCAGCCAATGCCGGCTTCAGCGGCGGCCTGCACCGCGCGGCGTGCGGCTTCCGCGCCGGCGCGATGGCCAAGCGCCACGGGTATCCCGCGCGCTTCCGCCCAACGGCGATTGCCATCCATGATGATCGCAACATGCGCTGGCGGCGCCTGCGGGGCGCCCGTGGCGGGCAGCGGGTCGGTCGCAGCACTCATGCGTCGCTTCCTTCCGCGCGATCGGGCCGCAGCCGGTTCCGCAAGCGCTTGCTCCCCCCCCTGATGTGCCGAACGGTCTTCAGACTGTCCGGATATCCTTGTCCTTGTCCACCAAGGCCGCATCTATCTGCTTGACGAATTGATCAGTCAGTTTCTGCACCTCTTCCTCGGCGCGCTTCACTTCATCCTCGCCGAGTTCGGCCTTTTTGCCGGCGGCCTTGATCTGTTCCATACCATCACGGCGCACACTACGCACTGCGACGCGGGCCTGTTCGGCATAGCGCGCCGCGGCCTTGGCCAATTCATTGCGCCTTTCGGTGGTGAGCGGTGGCAGCGGCACGCGAATGACCTGGCCTTCCGCTTGCGGGTTGAGCCCTAGATTGGCTTCCCGAATGGCGCTTTCCACCGCCTTGGCCAGCCCCTTGTCCCAGACCTGCACAGCAAGCAAGCCAGGCCCCGCAACCGAGATATTGGCAACCTGATTGAGCGGCGTGACACTGCCATAGGCTTCAACCCGCACGGGCTCCAGCAAGGCGGGGCTGGCCCGGCCTGTGCGCAGGCCGGAAAATTCCTTCTTCAAGGTTTCCATCGCGCCTTCCATCCGGCGCGTCAGATCCTGTTTCAGGGCTTTTGTATCGGTCGGCATGATGCCCTTCCCCCTGGGTTATGGCGCCTGTTCCACCACGGTGGTGAATTTGCCCTCGCCCTTCATGACGGCGGTGAAGGCGCCTGGTTCATGGATATTAAAGACAATGATGGGCAGCTTGTTTTCGCGCGCAAGGCTGATCGCCGCCGCATCCATCACCGCCAGATCACGCGCCAGCATATCAAGATAGGTCAGCGTCTTGTAGCGTTCCGCATCGGGCTTCTTGCGCGGATCGGCTGAATAAACGCCATCCACCTGTGTGCCCTTCAGCAGCGCATCGCAGGACATTTCAGCCGCGCGCAAGGCCGCCGCGGTATCAGTGGTGAAAAACGGATTGCCGGTGCCGGCCGCAAAAATCACTACGCGGCCCTTTTCCATATGCCGTTCGGCACGGCGGCGGATGAAGGGCTCACAAAGACTCGCCATCGGGATCGCGCTTTGCACGCGCGTCTGCACGCCGATTTTCTCCAGCGCATTCTGCATCGCGAGTGCATTCATCACGGTGGCCAGCATGCCGATGCTGTCCGCCTGGGCGCGATCCATGCCGGAAGCCGCGCCGGAGATACCGCGAAAGATATTGCCCCCACCGATCACCAGGCAGACCTGCACACCCAGATCAACGACACCCCGCACATCTTCGGCGATGCGCCGGCAGGTTGCGTTATCAAGGCCATAATCCCGATCCCCCATCAGGGCCTCACCGGAGACCTTGAGCATGACGCGCTTATAGGCCGGGTTCTGGCTCATGGGGGGCTCTGTCTCGACTCGGGTTCAGGTTGCGGGCGCCACCATAAAGACATGCCCGCAAAGGCGGCAATAAGGCAGTAGGGGGGAGCAATACCCTCCCCCCAAATAGTCAGTTCAGGCCTTGCCGGCGGCAGCGGCCACTTCGGCGGCGAAATCGCCCTGCTGCTTTTCAATGCCTTCGCCCAGGTGGAAGCGGGCGAAGCCAGAGAGCTTCACGCCCGCCTTCTTCACCACTTCCTTCACGCGGCTTTCGCCATCATGCACCCACACCTGCTCCAGCAGCACCACTTCCTCGTAGTATTTGCGGATGCGGCCTTCGACCATTTTTTCGATGATCGCTTCAGGCTTGCCGGACGCGCGCGCCTGTTCGGCGAGCACATCGCGTTCGCGCGCCAGTGCGGAGGGCTCAACGGCCGAGACATCCACCGCTTCCGGGCGAGCGGCGGCGACATGCATGCCGATCTGCCGGCCAAGCGTTTCCATGACGGCCTGTTCGGAAGCGCCTTCAAGCGCCACCAGCACGCCAATCTTGCCAAGCCCGGGCTTCACGGCTGAGTGCATATAGGTTGCGACCGTACCTTCCGCGACCTGGAAGCGCTTGGCGCGACGGATGGACATATTCTCCCCAATCGTCGCGATCAGGGTCGTCAGCTGGTCCGCCACCGTCTTGCGCTGGGTGGTTTCTTCAACCAAATCCACCGCGCCCGGCCAGGTGGCGTTCTTCAGCGCTTCGATATCATCGCCAACCGTCAGCACCAATTCGGCCACGGTTTCCACGAAATGCTGGAAGGTTTCATTGCGCGCGACGAAATCCGTCTCGGCATTCACTTCCACCATGGCGGCAACACCGGGGGCCGAGGCAACGCCCACAAGCCCTTCAGAGGCAACGCGGCCGGACTTCTTGGCGGCGGCCGAAAGGCCCTTCTTGCGGAGCCAATCAATGGCGGCTTCCATATCGCCACCATTTTCGACCAGCGCCTTCTTGCAATCCATCATGCCTGCGCCGGTACGCTCGCGCAGGTCACGCACCAAACCCGCTGTGATTTCAGCCATTGTTCATCCCCATTGCTGGATGATTGAAAGAAAAGGGGCCACCGATTGGTGACCCCGAAAGCATCAGGCCTGGGCCGCTGCTTCGGCGCCTTCAACCGGCGCCACGACTTCAGCAGCGATTTCTGCCGCGACTTCCGGCAGGGCTTCTTCCGGCAATTCCTCAACCGCGCCAAGGTCAACGCCGGAAGCCTGCATTTCAGCCGAAATGCCATCCAGCACCGCGCCCGCGATCATGTCGCAATAAAGCGTGATGGCGCGGATCGCGTCATCATTGCCAGGAATTGGGAAAGTCACGCCGGCAGGATCGGCATTGGAATCAACCACCGCTATCACCGGAATGCCTAGCTTATTGGCTTCTTCGATCGCGAGCTTTTCCTTGATGGTGTCAATCACGAAGATGATATCGGGTAGGCCGCCCATTTCCTTGATACCACCCAGCGCGCGGTCAAGCTTTTCCTTGTCGCGCGACAGCATCAGCACTTCCTTCTTGGTGAGACCCGCCGTATCGCCCGAAAGGCGCTCATCCAGCTGGCGCAAGCGCTTGATGGAACCGGTGATGGTCTTCCAATTGGTGAGCATACCGCCAAGCCAGCGATGGTTCACATAATACTGGCCGCAACGCGTCGCGGATTCCGCGACATATTCAGCAGCGGCCTTCTTGGTGCCAACGAACAGCACGCGGCCGCCGCCGGCGACCGTATCGCGCACCGCGCGCAGCGCACGGTCCATCATCGGCACGGTCTGCTGCAAATCCAGGATATGCACCTGGTTGCGCACGCCGAAGATGTAGGGCGCCATGCGGGGATTCCAGCGGCGCGTATGGTGGCCAAAATGCACCCCAGCTTCGAGCAGGGCACGCAGAGAAACGACGGGCATCGCCATGAGCGATCTCCTTCCATGTTGGTCCGGTTGAGCCTCCGCGGCGCCTTCCCCGATGAAGGGGACCGGACCCTGCCTGATCAGGAAGGGTGCGCCGCGTGCGGATTACCCCCGGGCACGGCCCGGAAGCGGCGCCTCTTTGGCCGAAATCCTGGCCTTAGGCAAGGGGGCGCCCCCTCGGTTAGCTGCCGACCTTGAGCGTTGAGGTCAGGCCACGGAGGCACGCCAGGATGGAAAGTGGCGTGATTTTGCCGGTGCGTGGGTTTTCTTCGGAGGGCACGTTTTCAATGGTCATGGTCAGCCGAACCGTGGCGGCCTCCACCCGGATGGTATGGGTGTTCCGGGTCACGGCCGGATCGGCCCAGATTTCGACCATGGTGCGGTCCGGCCCGATACCGGCCAGGGCCAGCGCGGCGGCGACATTCACATTGGCCGGAAAGCCCTGGGCGGCGTCAAAGGCATTGCCCTTAAAAACCCGGGTCGCGCTGGTGATCGCGCCGACATCAATCTTGTTCTTCTCA
>JBPCSO010000068.1:0-42355 GCA_051007055.1 Roseomonas sp. | reverse complement strand
TGTGGATAATGCTGTGCGCTACGCCTTCGGCTTTCGCTATGTCGCGGCGGGCCCCATCCTGCAAAAGGAATTGGCGGGGCTTGAGACGCAATTGGAAGCGGGGCGCACCATCTATCCTTCGCTGAACAATAGCCCAGATCCAAGCCCGGGCCTTGCGCGCTTGGTCGCGGAAGGCAAGCTTGGCCCCAAAACCGGGGAGGGCTTTCGCCCCTGGCCGGCCGAGAAAACCGCCAAGGAACGCGCGCGGTATGAGCAGGCGCTGCTCGCCGCCGCGCGCATCCTGCGGGATGAGGAAGCGTAGAACGCGGCATGCCGCGAAGGTGAAGTGACGCGCCCATAGGCTCGCGCCATTTTCGCGCATGATTTTCTCAGCCAAGCTCATGGCGCGCTTCGCTGACCGCGCTGAAGCCGGGCGCAGCCTTGCGCCCTTGCTTGCAGCGCGCGGCTTCGACAAGCCCGTGATCTTTGCCCTGCCGCGTGGTGGCGTGCCTGTGGCGCTGCCCATTGCTAGGGCCCTGAGCGCACCGCTTGATCTTTTGCTGGTGCGCAAATTGGGCGTGCCATGGCAGCCGGAGTTGGGGTTTGGGGCGATTGCTGAAGGCCTTGAAGAGCCGCTGCTCAATCAGGAGCTTATCGCCCATGCAGGCCTGAGCACCGACATGATCGCCCCTGTCCTGGCCACAGAAAAGCAGGAACTCGCCCGTCGTGCCGTGCTATATCTCAAGGGCCGCAAAAGGCTGGACCCCAAAGGGCGCAACATCATTCTGGTGGATGATGGGCTTGCCACCGGCTTTACCGCGCGGGCGGCCTTGCAGGCACTACGCCAGCGCGGTGCCGCACGGCTTGTGCTTGCCGTGCCCATCGCCGCACCTGAAAGCATCGCGGCGCTGAAGGATGTGGCGGATGAGATCATCGCCGTGGAAACGGAAGATTTCCACGGCGGCATCAGCGCATCCTATGTTGATTTCCATCAGATCAGCGATGCTGAAATGCTGGGAATGCTGGCAAGCAATTCTTGATCACGCCGCACGCTGTGGCCGCACCGCCAGCACTTCGCGCAAACGCTGCAAGCGTGCGCGGGCATTTTCTCCCAACTCCTCATCAGGCCCGGCGACGGTTTCAACCGCCTTCAGCGCCTTCCGGCGTGAAGCCGCATCTGGCAGCAGCGCCGTCAGCGTCCTTATCGCCTCCTCTGGGAATAGCGTGGCGATCATGGTCTGGTCACGAATCACCGCCATGCGGTCCGCAGCACTCATTTGCGCAAAGGGCGCTTCGGTCGTGAGCAATTGGTTGGACCGCGCGAGACGTGAACGGCGCACGGCGCCGCGCGCATCAGCCAGCAGGATCATCATGCGGATCACGGCCTCGGCATAACCGCCTTGTGCAAGCTTCGCTTCCGCTTCGGCGCGCTGCGGCGCATCAGTGGTAACAGAAGCGCGCGCGGCTTCCGCTTCCGTAGTGTAATCCTCACCGGTGACGCCCGAGGCATTCAGCGTGCCATAGACGCCGTGGAAGGCAATTTCCACCCAGGCATCGCGCACATCGCGCATCGCATTCAGCCCGTATTCCACTGAATCAGCAAAGGCCTTTTCGAAGGCGAGGAAAGGATTATCCGGTGCGGCTTGGCGGCGATTCTCGCGCGCCAGACTGGCAAGAGATGAAATCGGCCCCATCCAGGGGTTCATATCGCTCAGCGCATAGCGGCGCCAACGCATGGGGTTCATGCGCCGCCGCGCCTCGGCGCCCATTTCCGTACTGAATTGGCGGATCACCGGGGCCACCAGCACATCGTAAAGATGCTGGTTCAATTCGGAAATCTGCGCGACCGCGGGGAAGGCTTCATTTTCAGCCTCGCCAGAAATTTCGCGCACCTGGGCGATGGTGCGTTCGACAAGTTCTACCTGCCATTCGCCATCCTCGGCACCTTCATGGCCGGTGATGACCATTTCATAAAGGCCGGGCGCCACGGCTTCGATCATGTCGAGCGTATTGGCGATTTCGCTATGTTCCTTCTTCGCCACCTTGCCGGAGACGAAAATGCCAAGATGCCCGATATCCTCATGCAACAGATACACAATGGTCTGGCCGAGGGATTTGATTTCGCGTTCGTCGCGATAGACATCGGCAATCCAACGCAAAGCCTGACCGGGCGGGGTGATATTGTCACCGGCGGAAGCAAAGACGATGATCGGCGCCTTCACTTCGCGCATATTGAAGGTCTGCCCATCGCCGGCGGAAATGCGCCCGGCGGCGAAGCGATTGCCGATGAACAGGTTTTCCACAATCCAGCGAATCTCATCGCGGTTCATGAGGAAATAGCCGCCCCACCAGCGCTCAAATTCCAGGAATCGCTCCGATTCCTGATCCACATTGGCGTAAAGGTCGAAGTATTTGCGGAACCAGGTATTGGCCGGCGACAGAGCCTCAAAATTCGCGACAAGATTGGCGCCATCAAAACGGCCATTGCCCATATCGGCCATCAGCGCGGCAGGCCAACCACCACCAGCCAAGCCACCCAGATAGCGCATGGGGTTCTTGCCCTTCTCGCCCGCCCAATAGGAAAGCGGGGCGCCATTCAGCACCAAGGCACCAAGCTGATTGGGCAAAGCAGCGCCCAGCATCATCACCGCCCAGCCGCCCTGGCAATTGCCAATCACCACGGGCTTCGGCGCCTTGGGGTGGGCATCCGTCACATGCTTCAGGAACACCGCTTCGGCGGCGGTGATGTCCAGAATCGTCTGCCCCGGTTCCGGGTCGCGGAAAAAGATCACGAAATAAACCGGGTGGCCGCGGCGCAGTGCGACACCCACCTGGCTGTCTGATTTGAAGCCGCCAATGCCAGAACCATGGCCGGCGCGGGGATCAATGATCAGGAATGGCCGCAACGCATCATTGCTCGGCACCATATCCTCGGGCGGCGTGATGCGTACCAGGGCGTAATTCACCGGGCGCTTCAGCTTGCGGCCATCCACCACGGTTTCAAAATCAAAAATCAGCACGGGCGGGCAGCCCGCCTGTTCATGCGAGACGAAGTTATTGCCCGCTTCGCGCATCGTGTCCCAGAAAAGGAAGCTACGCTGCGCCGCGTCCAGCATGTAGGCGCCCGCATCCATCACCAAGTTTTGCGGCGCCTGCATCAGCCCGTGGCCCGCCTTGGCCAGGCTTTCCAGCGGCACTTTGGGGTTCAGTGCTTCTGGCAGGGCCTTGGCGTGGCGGCCCACGACATCGGCCATGCTTCGAGATTGTTCGATCACGCGCTTGGCTGTCTCATTGCCCTTTTTCAGCAATTCCCGGCCGGGCGGGATGTGGCGCTGGGATGTCATGGCACTGGCTCCTGTTTTGAGTATCTTCCTGCGCCTGTAACACGCATGGTTCAAGTATTTTTTGCGGTGCAGCAAAACTGTGGGCTGGCTGGGCGGCTTGCGCTGGCGCGGGTCTCGGCGGAAGCTTGGCCATCATTATGCGGGAGATAACGCACCATGTATGTCGAACAGCGCCAATATACCTTCCATCCGGGCAAGATGCCGCTTTGGATGGATGCCTATCAAAGCTTGGGCGGCCCGGCCTCGGCCCGCCATATGGGCCCTTCGCTTGGCTTCTTTCAGGTGGAAGTGGGTACCTTCAATCGCGTGGTCTTCTTCCGTGGCTGGGATGATATTGATACGCGCGAAACAGCGCTGGCCGCGCGGGAAGCGGACCCGGATTGGCAGGCTTTCCGCAAGCGCTCGGCAGAGGCCGGCGCGCTGGCCCAGCAGGAAGTCAAGTTCCTGAAAACCGTGCCTTTTTCGCCCATCACCCAAGCTAAGGGCTTCCAATTCAAGCGGGAGATTGGCGGGACGGGCATGTTCGTGGATCACCGGACCTATGATTTCCACCCCGGCAAGATGGCCGGCTGGCTTGAGGCGTATGAAAAATACGGCCTGCCGGTGCAAAAGCGCATGCTTGGCCAATTGCTGCTTTTCGCGGTGACGGAAATCGGGCCGATCAACCAGGTGGTCTTCATGTGGGCGTATGAAAGCCTGGGGGACCGGGATCGCCGCCGCACCGCCATGATGAGCGATCCGGGCTGGGCGGAATTCGGCAAGGCGATTGCGCCGCTCGGCGCGCTTAAGCAGCAGACGGTGATGGAATTGAAGCCGACTGCCTTCTCCCCGGTGAAGTAAACCCTTATATCCTGACCAGGGCGCCGGTTCGGTGATGAATGGGCCTGGGTTTGGTTGTTTGGGTCACGATTTTTAGGCTCAAACAACCGGGCGTCAGGCCCTATCCAGCCCCGGATGCGGCCATGAAGGCACGAACGCTTAAGTGTTTGTTAAGCTTTAGGCGGGCGAATGGGTTGATCTTGTCCGGAAGGAATAATGGGTAGCGCCGCGCCATCACAGAAACTCGGCCCTTCAAGCCGGAGCAAAGACCGCTTTGTGGTCTTTGCCTTCGCCGCAGCTGAGCTTTTGCTGGAAGCTGATTTGCAGGGGCGGATTACCTTTGCCGAAGGCGCCTTTCGTGCGCGCTTCGGGCGTGATGCGCAGGAATTTTTGGGTGAGCCTGTGATTTCCCTGGTCACCGCAGCGGATCGCCCAGCCCTTGCCACCGCGCTTGTGCTGATGGCTGAACAGGGCAGGTTGAAGCCCGCTGTAGTGAAATTGGCGGATCAGGAAGCCACGGCCTTCAGCGTTTCGGGACTCCGGCTTGGTGGTACCAATGCGAAGCTGGTGCTGACCCTGGCGCCCTTGCCCCGCGAATTGCCGGGCGGCCCTCTGCCGGGCGGGCCTGGGCTGGTCAGCCTGGCTGAGGAAATTCTGCGTTCTGGTGAGCCGGGCGGCCCGGTCGGCTTTCTGGAATTGAGCGGCCCTGCCGGAAATTTCACGCCGGCTGCTGATGTCAACAAACAGATTCAGGAAAAGCTGAGCCAGGAAGCCGGGCAGGGCGCGATTGCGACCGAGCTTGGTGATGGGCGCTATGGGCTTTTGCCTGGTCAGGCGCCACTAGATTTGCCGGCACTCACCGCCGCCGTTGCCGAAATCCTGAAGGATCGCGGGGTGCAGGATGTATCGGTTGGTGCCATGGCCGTGGGGCTGGAGGCTGAGGGGCTGAGCCCTGTCCAGGCGACAAGGGCGCTCCGCTTTGCGCTGGCCGCCTTTGCCCGTGGCGGGAATGATGCCCTGACCAAGGCTGGTTTTGCCGGCGGGCTTGCGGGTTTTCTGGATAGCGCTTCGGAACGCGCGGGCCTGCTTCGGCGGAGCATTGCCGAACGGCGCTTCCGGATGGCGTTTCAGCCGATTGTGGCGCTGGCTGACCGAACGCCGCATCATTATGAAGCGCTTATCCGCCCACTTCAGGCCGATGATATGGCCTTGTCCCATCCGGGCGAATTCGTGGCGCTCGCGGAAGCGGTGGGCCTGACCGAGGAATTGGACTGGGCGGTGGTCAGCGCGGTTTGCGAAGCTGCGGGTGCCGCGGGCGGCACGCGGGTTGCGTGCAATCTTTCCGGGCTTTCCCTGCAAAGTCCCAAATTCCGGGAAGAAATGCGGAAGCTTCTGGAAAAGACACCAGGCATGGCCGATCGGCTGGTGGTGGAAATCACCGAAACCGCCGAAATCGAACAGGAAGATGAAGCGATTCGGATGATCGGCCTGTTGCGTGACCATAACATTCCGGTCTGCCTTGATGATTTCGGCGCCGGCGCGGCGGCCTTTCGGTATCTGCGCGCCTTCAACGTGGATTACGTGAAGGTGGATGGCATTTATGTCGCGAGTGCCTTGCAGAGCGAACGTGATCGCGGCTTCATCGCCGCCATGGTGGATCTTGCCCGCACGGTCGGCGCGCAGGTGGTCGCTGAACGTATTGAAACGGAAGCGGAAGCAGCGCTGATGCTGGAACTCGGTGTCCGTTATGGCCAGGGCTATCTTTTCGGCAAGCCTGAGTTGGAATTGGCGGCGCGCAAAACCGGCCTTGCCTGGCAAGAAGAAAAGTGATCGTCACGGCGCTGCCGCGCCTTTGCGTGGTGATCCCCTGTTTCAATGAAGCGGCGAATGTGGCGCCCATGGTGACGCGGCTTGATGCCGCTTTGGCCGGCATCGCCTGGGAAGCAATTTTTGTTGATGATGACAGCCCGGATGGAACTACGGCCGCAGTGCGTGCCATTGCCGCGCAGGACCCGCGCATACGGTGCTTGAGGCGTATCGGGCGGCGCGGCCTTGCTTCTGCATGCATCGAAGGCATGCTCGCGACTTCAGCGCCCTATCTTGCGGTGATTGATGGTGATTTGCAGCATGATGAAACGATCTTGCCGCGTATGTTGGAAGCGCTTGAAGCGGACCTCGCTGATATCGTGATTGGCAGCCGCAACATCGAAGGTGGCGATAAGCAGGGCGGGCTTACCGCCGCGCGGCAAATGATTTCCGATACTGGCGCGGCACTCGCCAACGCAGCATTGCCGGTGCGTGTAAGTGATCCGATGAGTGGATTTTTCGCCCTGCCGCGAACGCTTCTTGAAGAAATCGTGCCAAGACTGACGGGCACAGGTTTCAAGATTTTGCTGGATATTCTGCTGTCAGCAAAGCGGCCTTTGCGCAGCCTGGAAATCCCCTATTCCTTCCGCGCGCGTGTGGCTGGCGAAAGCAAGCTGGATGCGGCGGTGCTGCTAGAATTCGCGGGCTTGCTTGCGGATAAGGCGCTGGGCGGGGTTCTGCCACTGCGCTTCCTGTCCTTTGCCGCTGTCGGGGCGATTGGCGTGCTGGTGCATTTGGTGGTGCTTGGCACGTTGCATGGGCTGGGCGGGGTTGGCTTCAACGCCGCGCAATGGGCGGCCACTTTCATCGCCATGACAGTGAATTTCCTGCTGAATAATCGCATCACCTATCGGGATCGGCGCCTGCGCGGGCCGGCGCTGCTGCGCGGCCTGGTGCTGTTCTATCTGGTCTGCGGCCTGGGGGCGGCGGCCAATATCGGCATTGCCAATCTGTTGTTGCGCGATGGCGTGCTCGCCTGGGGCCTTGCCGGCGCGGCAGGGGCAGCGCTGACGGTGGTGTGGAATTACGCGGTATCAGCCACCTTGGTGTGGCGCGCCAAGTGAACCCTTGGCTGGTTGCGCTTGTCGCGCTTACGCTGCTGCGCTTGCTGCTGGCCGCGATCCTGCCGCTTTCCCCGGATGAGGCGTATTACTGGGTTTGGTCACGCAATTTGCAGCCGGGCTATCTGGACCATCCGCCGATGGTCGCGATCTTCATCTGGCTGGGCACGGCGCTGCTGGGCGACAATGCGCTCGGTGTGCGGCTTTTGGGGCCGGTTTTGCTGTTCATTGGTTCGCTGATGCTGGCACGCACCGCTGAGGATCTTTTCCCAGGGCGCGGCGCCGGCCCTTGGGCTGCTGCGCTGATGAATGCCACGCTTTTCGCAGCACTCGGCGCCGTGACCATGACACCGGACACGCCTTTGCTGTTCTTTTGGGTGGCGACGCTGTGGGCCGTGGCGCGGGCGCATCACACGGGCGATGCGCGCTGGTGGCTTGCTGCCGGGGTTTTCGCGGGTGGTGCGCTGCTGTCCAAATACACCGCTGCCTTGCTCGGCTTCGGCTTGGTGCTTTGGCTTGTCCTGTTGCCCGAAGCACGGCGCTGGCTGATGCGTTGGCAGCTTTGGGCAGGGGGTGCGCTGGCGGTGGCGCTTTTCGCCCCGGTGATTTTCTGGAATGCGGCGCATGAATGGGCATCCTTCGCCAAGCAGGGCGGGCGCACCGCCGCCGGTGGCGCGGGGCAGAGTCTCCGCTGGGTCGGCGAATTGCTGGGCGGGCAGGTGGCTTTGGTGACACCTTTGGTGTTTCTGCTGTGCGTTCTGGGCGCCTTGATGGCGGCGCGGCAGGTCTGGCGCACGCGCGATGTCGGGGCTGGGTTGTTGCTCGCGCTGATCCTGCCAGGTGGGGCGATTTTCCTCTGGCAGGCTTTGGGCAGCCGCGTGCAGGGGAATTGGCCGGCGATCCTCTATCCCAGTGCCGCTATTGCCGCCGCTGCGCTGCTGCCTGTGGCTTGGCTGCGTTGGCGCATTCCTGCCTTGGCGCTTGGCTTTGCCATGGCAGGCGCGGCCTATCTGCAAGCCACGGCCGCGCCCTTGGCCTTGCCGCGCCGACAGGACCCAACGCTCGCGCGGCTTGGTGGCTGGGACGGGCTGGCAGCGGATTTGGCCAAGGCCGCACGGCGCGAAGGCGCAGCGTTCATCGCGGCAGAGGAATATGGCTTGGCTTCGGGCATGGCCTTTCGCCTGCCGCCCGAGGTGCCCGTGGTGGCGATGGACCCGCGCTGGCGCTTCTTCACCCTGCCGAAACCGCCTGAAAATACGCAAGGGTTGCTGATCCGCAGCGAAAGGCGGGGTGAGGGGCCACCGCTTTGGTCCGGCGCCACCCCAATTGAGGGCGAAGCGGGCCGCTTGATTCGTGCCCGCCGCGGCCAGCAGGCCGAAGCCTATCGGTTATTCCGCGTGACCCCGGCGCCCGGCCAGCCGCCAAGTGCGGTTTTGCCGCAACCCAGACGCTGATCACGCTTGACCTTGGCGGGCGGCGCGCCTTTATCGAGTGCAACGAAAGGCTTCCCGCCATGCATATCCTGAAAAGCCGCCCCTGGAATCTACCCGAAAGCAGCGCAACACCGGAAGCGCTGGTCTTTGGCCGCCGCAAGGCGCTGGCGCTTGGCGCCGGGATGCTTGCCGCCGGCCCGGCCATGGCGCAGCAGGCCGGCCTGCCACCCGCTATGCGCAACACACGCTACGTGCCAGGCCGCGCCATCACCGCCGAACGCGAAGTCACCACCTACAACAACTTCTATGAATTCGGCAGCCAAAAGACCATCAGCGCCGCCGCGCAGCGCATGCCCCAACGACCTTGGACGGTGAAGGTGGAAGGCATGGTGGAGAACCCGCGCGACTATGGCATTGAGGATTTGCTCCGCCGCATGCCGCTGGAAGAACGTGTCTATCGCCTGCGCTGCGTTGAAGCCTGGGCCATGGTGGTGCCCTGGACCGGCTTTCCGCTTTCCGCCCTGCTGGCCGAGGTGAAGCCGCTCTCTTCCGCGCGCTATGTCGTGTTCCAGACCGCGACTCTGCCGAGTGTTATGCCTGGCCTAAGGCAAAGCTGGTATCCCTGGCCCTATACGGAGGGCTGCACCATTGCTGAAGCCGCCAATGAGCTTTCCTTCATGGTGGTTGGTGCCTATGGCAAGCTGTTGCCGCCGCAAAATGGCGGGCCTTTGCGCTTTCACCAGCCCTGGAAATACGGCTTCAAGGCCGGCAAGAGTCTGGTTACCATTCGCCTGACCGATCAGCGCCCGGTTTCCTTCTGGGAGAAAATTCAGCCTCAGGAATATGGCTTTTGGGCCAATGTGAATCCCGCCGTGCCGCATCCGCGATGGAGCCAAGCGCAGGAACGCATGCTTGGCACTGGAGAGAGTGTGCCAACGCAGTTGTTCAACGGCTATGGTGAATTCGTTGCTGATCTCTATACCGGTTTGCAGGGCGAAAGGCTTTGGGCGTGAGCTGTTCATGCGCTTGATCGGCGTGGTGCTGCTGTTCCTGGCAGTTGGGCTTTTTGCGTTTCTTGGCGGTGATCCGCTGGGGGCGGTGTTGTTTCGCCTGGACCCTGGCTTGCTCAATTTGGTGCAAGCCGTGGTGCAGCGTTATCTTCTGCCGATGATTTGGGATGACCTGCTGTTGCCGGTTTTAGAAGCCCCCGCCTGGGTGGCGCCCGCGGTCTTAGGCGGCGGCTTGACCCTATTGGGTTGGATGCGCGCGCGTGGCTGACGCCCCGCTGTATCACCAGATTTTGCTGGTGGAGGATTCGCCCTCACTCGCCACGGTCTATCAGGAATATCTGCGCGCGGGGCCTTACGATATTCGCCACGCCCATTGCATTGCCGATGCGCTGAAATTCGCGGATCAGGCCATGCCAGATGGCGTGCTTTTGGATTTGCGCCTGCCCGATGGGGATGGGCTTTCCGTGTTGCGCGAATTGCGCGGGCGTGATCCTGACCTGCCCGTAGTGGTGATGACAGCGCATGGTTCGGTTACGCTGGCGGTGGAGGCGATGCAGGCCGGGGCATCTGACTTCCTGGTGAAACCTTTCGCGCCGGAACGCCTGACGGTCACGGTAGCGAATGTGATGGAACGCGCGGCCTTGCGCCGGCAGGTGGCGGAATTGGCCGCCGTGGCGCCGCGCCAGGGATTTGCCGGCTTCATTGGCGCCGCACCGGCGATGCAGGCGGTTTATCGCATTCTGGAAAATGCCGCCGCGTCTCGTGCAACCGTTTTCGTGACCGGCGAAAGCGGCACCGGTAAGGAATTGGCGGCGGAGGCGGTGCACAGCATCTCCCCGCGCAAGGCCGGGCCGTTTATCGCCATCAATTGCGCGGCGATCCCGAAGGATTTGATTGAAAGCGAAATCTTCGGCCATGTGCGCGGCGCCTTTACCGGCGCGGTGGCGGACCGCATCGGTGCGGCGCGGGCGGCGGATGGCGGCACGCTGTTCCTGGATGAGATTTGCGAAATGGATCTCGCGCTTCAGGGTAAGCTGCTGCGCTTCATCCAGACCGGCACCTTCCAGCCGGTGGGCAGCGGCAAGCTGATGCAAACCGATGTGCGTTTTGTCTGCGCCACCAATCGCGATCCGTTGGAGGAAGTGCGCGCCGGGCGCTTCCGTGAAGATTTATATTACCGCTTGCACGTCATCCCGGTACCTCTGCCGCCGCTGCGTGATCGCGGCGATGATGTGCTGGCGCTGGCCGAAGCATTTTTGGTGAAAAGCGCCGCCGAGGAAGGCAAGCGCTTCCAGCGGTTTGATGCTGACGCGCGTGCGACCCTGCTGCGCCATACCTGGCCCGGCAATGTGCGCGAATTGGAAAACGCTATTCGCACTGCGGTGGTTCTGCATGATGGGGAAGTGGTGACAGCTGCCATGTTGCCTGCAACTGTGCGGGAGGGAGGTGCCAAGCCTGCCCCCGCGCCACTGCAGCCGCCGGAACCTGAAAGCGTCAAGCCCGCGCCCCCCCCTGCCCCAACAATCACGCAGCGCGCCACTGAATCCACCAAACGCATCCGCCCCCTTGCCGAGACAGAGCGTGAGGCGATTGAGGAAGCCGTGCGGCTATGCGGCGGCAATATCCCAAAGGCGGCGGCGTTTTTGGGTATCAGCCCATCCACGCTGTATCGCAAGCAGGAAAGCTGGCGGCGGCGGTGAAGGTTTAACCTAACCCGAGCGCAATCCGCGCTGCGGCAATCGCCTCATGCGCGGCTTCGGTCAGGTCATAGCCTTCCAGTTCATGCGGCAGCGCCCAGGCGACCTCACTCACATCATCGCCGGCGCAGGCTTCGCCTTCCAGCCAATGCGCTGCGAAATCAATGATAGTGTAATGGTAGCGCGCGCGGCCATCCTCATCCTGATTGATGGCATCGAAAACATAGGCAAGCGCCAGCTGACCCACTTCAATGCTTGTTTCTTCGCGCAATTCGCGCCGAGCGGCTTCTTCCGCCCTCTCTCCAACATGCTGCGCGCCACCGGGCAGCGACCATTGGCCGATTCGGGGTGGCTTGCCGCGACGCACCAGTAGCACCGCTTCTTCGCGAAACACGATGCAGCCAATGCCGACCCAGGGGCGGTCAGGATATTCGCGCGGTGCGTTGCTCACCGTGGCACAATCGGCGGTTCAGTCGGGGGCGCGGGCGCTTCTTCCTGGCGGCGCAAATCCTCAAGCCGGGGGATCATGGCTTTTTCTTTCCATTGCCCGATTTGATAGACCCAGCCGCGCCAGCGTGCATTCAACCGCGCGGCTTCATCATCGCCTTCCGCCGCCAGGCTCACCCAGATTTCCTCGCCCAGCTTGCGCGGGCGGGCGGTAATCGCCAGCCGATCGGTCAATTCAAAGCGTGTCTCTCCCAAAGCTTCGCCCGGTGCATCGGCCTCACGCCGCACATCCAGGAAGGTCAGGAATTCGAAACTGCGCGAAACCTCATCAAGGCTGATATCATCGGCGGGCGGTGCCTCGGTGGGTGTGGTGATGGAAAGCTTGCCATCTGGATCGCCGCTATGGGTCAGCACCAACGCTTCTTCGCCCGTGCGCGCAATCACCACGCGCTGCACGCGTTCGCGCGGCAGGTTCGCGATGTCTCGGTCAAGCCAGAGCTGCGGGTCCGCATCCACCGGAATCCGCCCCTCTGCGAGCCATGCCTGATTTTCGTTGGGCCGGCGCACATAAGCACTTTCCGGCACATTGCCTTGGGTGCGCACGCGCCGCCGGCCAATCACCAATTCCACCAGCGCCGTGCCTTGCGCATCCAGAACGCGCAGCAGCGTGGAGGTGGCGCCCGCGCGCAGCGGGTCTTCCAGGCCAAGCCGATCAAACATCTCAGGGTTACCGGTGCGCGGTTCCATCAGCCGCAATTCCGTGAGGCCCGTCAGCAATTCGCGAAGCTTCTCCTGCCGGATCGGGTAATCGCCCTTGGTCGGCAGCACCCAGACATCGCCGCGGCGGATGATTTCAAGCGCGCCATCATGCCGGCGCACCTCAATCCGCGCAGCATTGGGCAGGCGTTGCGCAAGGCCCGGAAAGGCAAGCCCGCCGGTGCCCGCTAGTGGGGCTGGCGGCTGCGGCGGCTTGATCAGCAAAGCACCGGCCATGGCAATCACCGCAGCGCTGCCAAGCAAAATCAGGGAACGTCTTTGCATCTTCCTGCTCCCTGTTTCAGTGCCGTGCGGCCGCGCGGCGGCGCGCGCGCAGAACACCCATGACCAGTGCCAGTATGGTCAGCAGTATCGGCACGGCAGCGATGTTCAGGATACGGAGCCGCGTTTCCAAGCCTTCAATATCGCGCCGCAATTCCAACTGGACTGCGCGCAATTGCTGACGAGTGCGCAGAATTTCCTCACGCGCTGCGTCAATTTCCGCGCGCTGTTCGGCGCTGATCACGGCATTGGTCTGGCCACGGTCACCGCCCTGCGGACCTTGGCGCAATTCGCGCAAGCGGCGCTCGGTCGCTTCCAGGCGCTGCGTGAGTTCCCGTTCCGTCTGGCGGAAACGCGCTTCGGCGTCGCGGCGGATATCATCCACCACCTCAAACGGGCGGAGCGATTCACCGCGTGAACGCAGTGAAATCAGCGCATCACCGCCCGCCATGGTATCCACCAGATTGGCGATCAATGCGCCATTATCGCTGAAGGGGGTGGCCACCTGCTGGCCAAAGAAATCCTGCACGCGGACCCAAAAGCGATCTTCCAGCACATCCGCATCATGGATCACGATGATATTAGCCGCGCCTTCACTCCGCGCCCGATGCGCCGGGAAATCCGCCGGGCGTTCGGTGCCTTGTGGTGGCGGCGGTGGGCCATCAGGGAAGGCCGTGCTGACTTCGCCGCGCAGTCGCGCTGCCAGCACGCGCGTCTGCCCATCGGGGCGGAAATCCGCCAGAACCTGCGTCGGATTCGGATTGTCGCGCACCTTCGCCACATCCGCTTCCATGCTGCGCGGGCTTGAGATGATGAGCGGCGTGAATTCCACCCGCGCACCATCCTTGCGCCGCAAGAAGCCCGAAGATGCAAAAGTCACCTGATTAAGCTGCGCGGTCGCCACTTCCCCCTGCGCAATCGAATCGCCCTGCGCATTGAACCAGGCGACGTAATCCACCGCCTGCACCCGGTCTTGCGGATTGGCACGCACGCGCCAGGCGCCGCGCAAATCCAGCACCACCTTATCTGAAGGCGCTTCAATGCCCCAGGCATTGGTCAGGCGTTCCAGGCTGGACGCGGTATTGGCCGGCGGGCGCCCGCCTGGGCCAGGGCGCGATGCCTGGCCTTCGGAATGCGGATCAATCAGCAAAATCAGCTTGCCGCCACGCAGCACGAATTGATCCACGGCATATTGCGCCGCATCCGAAAGCCCTTGCGGATGCGCGAGAATCATCACCTGAATGTCGTTTTCAATCACCTGCGCATCCATGGGCACATCGCGCAACGTGAAGAATTGCCGAAGGCTATTCATCACCGCGAAGGGTTGACCCATGGCGGCCTGGCGCATCATCATCGCACGCGGGTCGCCATTCAACGGCAGGGGCGACATGACGCCAATCACCGGGCGGCGCGGGTTTGAAAGTTCATAAACCAAGCGCGTCAGATCGAATTCCAGGAAGCGTTCACGGTCCGGCTGGAAGAAGGGGATATTGCGTTCATCATCCAGCAAATTCGCGCCAACCAGGCCGAAATAGACCTGCTCACCGGATTGATCCACCGGCACGCCCTGCAAGCCGAAAGCGAGTGCCCGGTCTTCGGTTTCGCTGAAGGGCTCCGGGTCCAGCACTTCAAGCCTGAGCTTGCCGCCCGAGACCGCGACATATTCATCCAGCATCGCGCGCACGCGTTCCGCATAGGCCCCAAAGGCCGGGACGGCAGTGCCGAGCTTGCGTGAATAAAACAGCCGCAGCGTCACCGGGTCTTGCAGGCCAGAGAGCACGCTGCGCGTGCCATCCGACAGCGTGTAAAGTTTTTGCGCGGTCAGATCGAGCCGCGCGCGGGGCGCGAAGCGCTCCACCAACATATTGACGCCGATGGCAAGTGCCAACGCCGCCACCACCCCAAGCGCCGAGGACCAGATTCGCCGCGTGCCGGGCTTTGCCTTCATGTGATCAGCCATGGTCTAGTCAGCCTTCCGGTGGTCAAGCACCACCGCATTCACGAAAAGCCAGAACCCGATGAAGGACGCGAAGAACACCACATCACGTAGCGCAATCACGCCGCGCGTGAGGCCATTGAAGCGTTCCGTGAGCGATAGCGCGCGCGCGACCTCGGCCAATACAGGCATGCGCTGGCTCAGGAAATCCGTCACCAAAGCGCTGCCGGCCACGGCAAACAGGAAACACACCGCGACGGCCAGCACGAAGGCGATCACCTGGTTCTTGGTCATGGCGGACATGGCAGAACCAATCGCGAGGTAAGCGCCCGCCATCAGCAGGCAGGCGCCATAGCCTGCTGCGATCACGCCATTATCGGGCCGGCCCAGAAAATTCACCGTCAGCACCAGCGGGAAGGTCAGCGCCAGCGCAATGGCGCAAAACGCCCAAGCGGCGAGGAATTTGCCAAACACCGCCTGCCATTGCGCCATGGGCAGGGTAAGCAGTAATTCAATTGTGCCAAGCCGGCGTTCTTCCGCCCAAAGCCGCATTGTCAGTGCCGGCACCAGAAACAGGAACAGCCACGGCACGAAGCCGAAGAAGGGGCCAAGATCAGCCTGGCCGCGATTGAAAAATCCGCCCAGGCTGAAGGTCATGGCACCCGCCATCATCAGGAAAATCACGATGAAGACGTAAGCGACGGGGGTCGCGAAATAGCCGGCCAATTCGCGGCGGGCGACGAGCAAGGCAGCGCGCATCAGGCGGCCTCCTGCTTCAGGGTCAAATCGCGGAAGACTTGCTCAAGCGTTTTGCCTGGCGCTTCAAGCTGTTTTGGCGTGGCATCGGCCAGCACCTTACCGCGGGCGATGATGATGGCGCGGGTGCAGACCGCATCCACTTCTTCCAGAATATGCGTTGAAATCACGATAGCCTTTTCGGGCGCCATGCGGCGGATCAATTCCCGCACCTCATGCTTTTGGTTGGGGTCCAGCCCATCGGTCGGTTCATCCAGCACCAAAACCGGTGGGTCATGCAGCAGCGCTTGCGCAAGCCCAACACGGCGCTTAAAACCCTTGGAGAGTGTCTCAATCGGTTGCAGGCGCACACCTTCCAACTGCGTCATCGCCATGGCACGCGCCATGCGCTCCTGCGCCTCGGCGCCGCCAAAACCGCGAATGCGCGCGATGAAGTGCAAAAAACCAGTGACGGTCATTTCGGGATAGGTGGGTGCGCCTTCGGGCAGGTAGCCAAGCGCACGCTTGGCCGCGACGGGCGCTTCAATGACATCCTGGCCGCAAATGCGTGCTGTGCCAGCGCTTGGAGTCACGAAACCCGCCAGCATTTTCATGGTGGTGGATTTGCCGGCGCCATTGGGGCCAAGGAAGCCCACGACCTCCCCGCGATTCACGGTGAAGGACACATCATCAACAGCGGTGAAGGCGCCGAAGCGCTTGGTCAGGCGCTCGATTTCGATCAGCGCGGCCAAAGCCTATCTCCCTTTAATCTTGCCTGAACTTGAGCGCGGCGATTTGACCCTTCCCGCGCTGCCTTGCAAGCCCCCGCCCTACCCGGCATCCAAAGGCGCCATGGAAAGGTCATGGCCAAAAAGCCTGAGCAAAAGCCGCGCTGCCTGCCCGCGCGGCGTTGCGAGCGCTGCATCGCGTGTCAGCAGCGCTTCCGCATCGCGATGGGCAATCTGCACCAGCCGCGCAAACTCATCCGGGTCTTCCTGCGCATCAAACAGCCGCGCGCCCGGCAGCCCGGCCTGTCGCGCGCCCAAGGCATCGCCGCCGCCGCGGGATTTCAAATCCTCCTCCGCAATGACAAAACCATCTTCGGTATCGCGCAGCACAAGAAGGCGCCGCTTTTCGCCATCACTCAGGCCAGGGGAATGCACCAAAAGGCAGGAAGACGCTTCCTTGCCCCGCCCGACGCGGCCACGAAGCTGATGCAGCGCAGCCAGGCCAAAGCGTTCCGCCTGTTCAATCAGCATAATGGTCGCTTCCGGCACATCCACACCGACTTCAATGACGGTGGTGGCGACCAGGATATTGGTCCGCCCGGCGGCGAAATCGCCAAGTGCCGCTTCGCGCACGGCAACATCCTGCATGCCATGCGCCAGGCCAACGCGTCCGGGGAAATGGGCAGAAAGCTCGGCAAAGCGATCCTCGGCGGCGACACTGTCATCCTTTTCGCTGCCGGTGATGGCGCGCACCACCCAATAGGCGCGCGCGCCGCGTGCCACCGCTTCATGCAACCGCGCGACAATATCGGGCAGGCGTTCCTGGCTGAGGATGCGCGTCGCGATGGGCTGGCGCCCGGCGGGTTTGCCCGCCATGCGGCTGACGGCCATTTCGCCCCATTGCGTCAGCAATAACGTGCGCGGAATGGGGGTTGCGGTCATCACCAGCATATCCGCAGCCTGGCCCTTTTCTGCCAGCATCAGGCGCTGCGCGACACCAAAGCGGTGCTGTTCATCCACCACCGCAAGGCCCAAATCCTTAAACGCCACTCCTTCCTGAAACAGCGCATGGGTGCCGACCACGATGGGGATGCTGCCATCCGCCAGCCCTTGCAGCACGCGCCGCCTTTCCTTGCCCTTCACGCTGCCCGCCAGCAGCGCGACCGGCACGCCTGCCGCGCCGCAAAGCCGCTCAAAACTCCGCAAATGCTGCCGGGCGAGCAATTCCGTCGGCGCCATCAGCGCGGCCTGGGCGCCGGCTTCCACCGCGCGCAGCATGGCCATCAGCGCCACCAGGGTCTTGCCTGCACCAACATCGCCTTGCAGCAGGCGCAGCATGCGCCTGGGTGCTGCCAGATCGGCATCTATCTCCGCCATGGCCTGCAGCTGGGAAGGTGTGGGCGCATGGCCAAAGGCGGCCAAGGCGGGGCCACGCAGGCTTTCATTGCCCATCAGCGCGCGCCCCGGCCTTTCGCGCGACCGGCGTCGCACCAGGCCAAGGGCAATTTGCCCCGCCAGCAATTCATCATAGCCAAGGCGCCGGCGCGGGGCATCAGCGGCCTGCGCCTGGGGCGCATGAAGGGCACGCAAACCCTCGGCAAAGCCTGGCCAGGCTTCGCGCTTCAGCAGCGGGCCATCCACCCATTCCGGCAGATCGGGCAGCGCCTTCAGCGCCCCATCCAGTGCATCCGCCATATTCCGCCAGGAAAGCCCCGCCGTCAGCGGCCACATGGGCTGCCACAGCGGAATGCGGAGCGGTGTTTCCACCAGCGGGTCCGCATCCAATTCCAATTGCCAGGCGCGCTGATAGGCTTTGAGCCGCCCGGCCACGCGCCGCTCCGCACCTTGGGGAAAGGCGCGTGCCAGCGCATTGCCTGCCCAGGTGGCGCGGGAGAAGGAAATCAGCGCCACCGGATCAGCACCGCAGACCGCCGGGACCGTCCAGGGGCCGCGCCCGCCGCGCGCCGGGGCGCCGGTGATGCGGAGTTCCAGAGTCACTTCCTGGCCTTCTATTGCCCCAGCCAACCCGCGCAAAACCGGGCGATGCTGCACGCGTTCCGGCAGATGCAGCAGCAGATCGAGCACCCGCCCCCCGCCCGCCGCGCGCGCCAGCAATTCGGGCTTGCGCAGCCCGGGCAGGCTTTCAATCGGCGCCAATAGCCGCGCGAGGGGGTCCTCGGCGGCATCGGTCGGTTCGGGGCGGGCTGACAGGATTCCCATCCGCCTCTATATGCCAGCGCCTTGAGACTAGAGCGATATGTCAGACCCAACAGAACTTGACGCCCGGCGTCGCCGGCTTGTTTTTCGCGCCCAACACCGCGGCACCAAGGAAACCGATATCCTCATCGGCGGCTTTGTTGCGCGCCATATCGGCAGCCTTTCGGATGCCGATGTGACGGCCTTGGAGGAGATTCTGGAACTCTGGGATGTAGATTTGGCCGATTGGCTTTCCGGCCGGCGCCCGATTCCGCCCGAACATGACCACCCGCTTTTGCTCCGGATCATGGCCGAAGCCGGTAGCGGGCCATGAAGCCCATCACCATCCATGGCGCGCCTGAGGGTTTCGATGCCCTGCTGGTGGCGCGCCGTCGGGCAGAGATTGAAGCGCCTATCGCCCATGTTTGCCGCGATGATGCGCGCATGGCACGCATGGCAGAGGCTTTGGGCTTCTTCGCGCCGGAAATTGAAGTGCTGCGTTTTCCCGCTTGGGATTGCCTGCCCTATGATCGCGTATCGCCCAATCCTGAAATCATCGCCGAACGTGTTGCGACGCTGACGCGCTTGTTGGAAGCGGGCAAGCGCCCGCGCGTATTGCTGACCACGGTGAATGCGCTGGTCCAGAAAGTGGCACCGCCTGCGGTGTTTGAAGGCGCGACACTCGCCCTTGCCAAGAATGGCCGGATCCAGCCGGAGAAACTGACCGAATTTCTGGAAGCCAATGGCTATCACCGTACCGGCACGGTGATGGAACATGGCGAATACGCCGTGCGCGGCGGCATTATTGACCTTTACCCAGCGGGCGAGCCGGAGCCCATACGCCTTGACTTTTTTGGTGATGAGATCGAGGATATGCGCCGTTTTGATACGGCATCGCAGCGCGGCGGCAAGGCTGTGCCCGCGCTTTCGCTTCGCCCGGTGGGTGAGGTGTTTCTGGATGAGGCATCGCGCACGCGCTTCCGCAGCGGCTACCGCGAGTTATTCGGCGCGGCGGCAGCGGATGATCCTTTGTATGGCGCGATCAGCGCCGGGCGGCGCTATCCCGGCATGGAACATTGGGCGGGCCTGTTTCACGAAAACATGGTGTCCTTGCTGGACTACATGCCGGGTGCCGAAATCAGCTTTGATCACCAGGCAGAGGAAGTGCTGAAGGCGCGGCTTGAGATGATCACGGATCATTACGAAGCCCGCCGCGTGCCTTCGCGGATTGGGGAAGGCGAAGTGCCTTACCGCCCCGCGCCGCCTGCGACACTTTATCTGGTTGACGCTGGCTGGGCGGCGATGCTGGCCGATTGCCGCGTGCTGCGCTTTTCGCCCTTTGCCGTGCCGGATGGCATTGCCGCGGGCGGGCGCCCCGGCCCGCTTTTCGCCGAAGCCCGCAGTGCGGGGGAGAATGTTTTCGCGGCCTATGCCGCCATGGTGCAGGGGGAAGCCAAGGCCAAGCGCAGGCCCGTGCTGGCGGCGTGGTCACGTGGGTCCCGCGAAAGGCTTGGCAATCTGCTGCGCGAAAATGGCGTGCGTGCTGAGGCGGCTGAGGATTGGAAAGCCGCGCGTGCGCTGCCGCCCGATGTTGTCGCGCTGGTGGTGATGGGGATTGAGCGTGGCTTCATCGCTGAGGGCATCGCTGTCACTGCTGAGCAGGATTTGCTTGGTGAACGCATCGCCCGCCCACCGCGCCGCCGCCGCCGGGCCGATCAATTCATCGCGGACGCGACCGAAATCGCCGAGGGCGATCTGGTGGTGCATCAGGATCACGGCATTGGCCGGTATGAGGGCTTGGTCACCATTGAGGTATCCGGCGCGCCGCATGATTGCCTGAAGTTGATTTATGATGGCGGGGACAGGCTTTTTGTGCCCGTCGAGAATATTGAAATCCTCTCCCGCTTCGGGTCTGAGGGTAATGGTGTCGCGCTGGATAAGCTCGGCGGTGTTTCCTGGCAGAATCGCAAGGCCAAGGCGAAGTCGCGCATTCGCGATATGGCCGCCGAGCTGATCCGCACCGCAGCCATGCGGCGGATGAAGGATGGCACGCTGGCGACCCCGCCGGAAGGGATGTGGGATGAATTTTGTGCCCGCTTCCCCTTTGCGGAAACCGAAGATCAATCCCGCGCTATTGCCGATGTGCTGGAAGACCTTTCCGCCGGCCGCCCGATGGATCGGCTGATTTGCGGCGATGTCGGCTTTGGCAAGACGGAAATCGCGCTCCGTGCCGCCTTTGTAGTCGCGATGTCCGGCGCGCAGGTCGCGGTGGTGGTGCCGACCACGCTGCTCGCGCGGCAGCATTTCCGTAATTTCCAGAAGCGCTTTGAAGGCTTTCCCCTGCGCATCGCACAACTCTCGCGCCTTGTCACCGCCAAGGAAGCGGCGGAAGTGCGAGAAGAAATGAAGCGTGGCGATGTCAATATCGTCATCGGTACCCATGCGCTTTTGGCCAAGGGCACTGAATTCGCCGATCTCGGCCTGCTGGTGGTGGATGAGGAACAGCATTTCGGTGTGCGCCATAAGGAAGCGCTGAAGGCGCTGAAATCCGATGTGCATGTGCTGACGCTCACCGCCACCCCCATCCCGCGCACGCTGCAATTGGCGCTGACGGGGGTGCGGGAAATGAGCGTGATTGCAACGCCGCCGGTGGACCGGCTGGCCGTGCGCACCTTCATCATGCCTTGGGACCCGGTGGTGCTGCGCGAAGCCATTCAGCGCGAACGCTTCCGGGGTGGGCAGATTTTCTGCGTGGTGCCGCGCATTGAAGATATGGCAAAGCTGGCGGAACGGATGGCCGAGATTGTGCCGGAAGCGCGCATGATCCAGGCGCATGGCCGCATGACACCGACCGAACTTGAACGCGTCATGACCGAATTTGGTGATGGCAAGCATGATATTCTGCTGTCCACCAATATCGTTGAAAGTGGCTTGGATATGCCGGCGGTGAATACGCTGATCATCCACCGCGCGGATATGTTTGGCCTGGCGCAGCTTTATCAGCTCCGCGGGCGTGTTGGGCGCGGCAAGCTGCGTGGTTATGCGTATCTGACCTGGCCGGAAGCGCATCGGCTTTCGGCGGCGGCGGAAAAGCGGCTGGAGGTGATGCAGACGCTGGATAACCTCGGCGCTGGCTTCACGCTGGCGTCGCATGATCTGGATATTCGTGGCGCCGGTAACCTTTTGGGTGAGGAGCAGTCCGGCCAGATCCGCGAAGTCGGCATCGAGCTTTACCAGCAAATGCTGGAAGAAGCTGTGGCGGATATCAAAGCCGGCGCTGAGGGGCAGGAGAGTGAGCGGGAATGGACGCCGCAGATCAATCTTGGCCTGCCGGTGCTGATCCCGGAAAACTACGTGACCGATCTGCCCGTGCGGCTTGGGCTTTATCGGCGCATCGGTGGGCTTGCGACGGATGGCGAGAATGACGCCATGGCTGCGGAATTGGCGGATCGCTTCGGCCCCTTGCCGGGTGAGGTTGAAAACCTGCTGCAAGTAGTCGCCATCAAGCGGCTATGTCGGCAGGCCGGGGTGGAAAAGCTGGATGCCGGGCCGAAGGGGCTGGTGTTGAGCTTCCGGGGGCAGAATTTCGCCAATCCGGGCGGCTTGATCATCTGGATACAGGGCCAGAAGGGGGCGGTGAAGCTCCGCCCCGATGCCAAGCTGGCGCTGATTCGCGATATGGACCTGGCGGAGCGGGTGAAGCGGGCGCGGGATTTGCTGCGCGTGCTGGCGCGGCTGGCGGGGGACGCAAAGCGCGTTTGATTTTCCCTGCCTCGGGGCGCTATCAGGGAACAGAGGGCCTGTAGCTCAATGGTCAGAGCGGACCGCTCATAACGGTTTGGTTGCAGGTTCGAGTCCTGCCGGGCCCATTTTTGCCCGCTACGCGGGCGAAAATCCCCCGATTTCACCCGTCCGCAATCTGTTCTATTAGCGCCCTTCGAAACACCCTAACCGCATCAGGTCCCCCGCCCCATGGCCGCCTATCAATACGTCTATGTCATGAAGAACCTCACCAAGTCCTATCCGGGCGGGCGAGAGGTCTTCAAAGGCATCACGCTCTCCTTCCTGCCCACCGCCAAGATCGGCGTGCTGGGGCCAAATGGCGCGGGTAAATCCACGCTCATGCGCATCATGTCCGGGCAGGACAAGGATTTCGGCGGTGAGGCTTGGGCCGCGGAAGGGGCCAAGGTTGGTTATCTGCCGCAGGAACCGCAGCTCGACCCCAATATGACAGTGGGTGAGAATGTGCGCGCGGCCTTTGCCGAACTTTCCGCCAATCTCGCCCGCTTCAACGAAATCTCCGAAAAATTCGCTGAGGAAATGAGTGAGGAGGAGATGAACACCCTGCTGGCCGAGCAGGCGGAATTGCAGGAAAAAATTGACGCGGTGAATGGCTGGGAAGTGGACCGGCAGGTGGATATCGCGCTGGATGCGCTGCGCTGCCCGCCGGCCGATAGCGCGGTGACGCATCTCTCAGGCGGCGAACGTCGCCGTGTGGCGTTGTGCCGCCTACTGCTGGAAAAGCCTGATCTGCTGCTGCTTGACGAACCGACCAACCATTTGGACGCGGAAAGCGTCGCTTGGCTGGAAAAGACGCTCCGCGAATATCAGGGCGCGGTGCTGATCGTGACCCATGACCGCTACTTCCTGGACAATGTCACGAATTGGATTCTGGAAGTGGATCGTGGCCGGGGCATTCCTTATGAGGGGAATTACTCCGCCTATCTGGAAGCCAAGCGCAAGCGTCTTTCACAAGAAGAACGCGAAGAAACCGCACGCCAGCGGCAATTGGCTGAAGAACAGGAATGGATCGGGCGTTCACCCGCGGCACGCCAGGCGAAATCCAAGGCGCGTATTGCGGCTTATGAGGATTTGCTCCGCCGCAGCCAGGAAAAGGCGCCGGACCCGACCGAAATCACCATCCCGCCGGCGCCGCGGCTGGGTAATACCGTCATTGTTGCCGAGAACCTGTCGAAGGGTTTTGGTGATCGGCTCTTGATTGACAATCTTTCCTTCAAGCTGCCGCCAGGCGGCATTGTCGGCGTGATCGGCCCCAATGGCGCGGGTAAATCCACCCTGTTCAAAATGATTACGGGCGGCGAAACGCCTGATGCTGGCAGCCTAGTGGTGGGTGATAGCGTGCAGCTTGGCTATGTGGATCAAAGCCGCGACAGCCTGAATGATACGCGCTCTGTCTGGGAAGAAATCTCGGATGGGTTGGATATGATTACCATTGGCAAGCGGAGCGTGCCATCCCGCGCCTATGTCGCGGCCTTCAATTTCAAGGGCGGGGATCAGCAGAAGCGCGTTGGTGTGCTTTCCGGTGGTGAACGTAATCGCGTGCATCTCGCGAAGATGCTGAAGCGTGAGCATAACGTCATTCTGCTTGACGAACCGACCAATGATTTGGATGTGGATACGCTGCGTTCCTTGGAAGAAGCGCTGATGGATTTCGCCGGTTGCGCGGTGATCATCAGCCACGACCGCTTCTTTCTGGACCGCTTGGCGACGCATATTCTGGCCTTTGAAGGCGATAGCCATGTCGAATGGTTCGAAGGTAATTTCCAAGCTTATGAAGAAGACAAGCGCCGGCGCTTGGGTGCGGATGCGACCGAACCGCACCGCATTAAATACCGGCCCTTGCAACGGTGAGCCAGGCGCTTGGCGCGCTGCACACGCCGCGCGGGATTACCACCGCGCGGCTTTCCCTGCTGCCGCCCGCGCCGGAGCAATTGCCTGATCTGATCCGCCTGAAGGCGGATGAACGCGTCTTTGGCTTCATGCTGCATGGCACGCGCAGCGCCGAACGCACGCGGGAAGAATTGGAAGATGACATAGATTTCTGGGCGGTGCGCGGTTACGGCACCTGGTCTGTCTTTGTGCGTGGTACCGGCGAATTTCTTGGCGTTTGCGGGCTGATGGAACGCCCCGATGGGCGCGGTGTTGCGCTCCGTTATGCGCTTTGGCCGGAATGTCGCGGCAAGGGCTATGCGCGGGAAGCGGCCCGCGCTGCGCTTGATTTTGGCCACGCCGCTGGCTTGCCGCGCATCATCGCCGTGGCACGGGAAACGAATGAGGCATCCCGGCAAGTGATGGAAGATATCGGCATGCGCCCGGCAGGCGGCTTCACCCATAAGGGCCATGCGATGGTGGTGTATGAGAGCCTGAAACCTAGCTGATCAGCCGCCCTCACGCGCGGCCAATTGGGCGATTTGCCCGCGCATGGCATCCAAAAGCGCGGCTACGCGCCCGCCATTGCGTTGAATGACCGCGGCATATTCGCTCCGCGTCGTCAGCCGTAGCGAGGTGCCTTCCGCGATGACATCCACCACCTTTGGCTGCCCATTAATCTCCGCCACGCGCCAATCCAGCGTGAAGGCGGGCGTGTTCGGGCGTTCAACCAGGGTGCTAACGAGAGCATCTTCCTCAGTGCGTTGTTGCGAACGGCCTAGCGAGAATTTCACGCCGCGATACTCGCCAAAACGGGATGACAGGTTACGGATGATGATTTCATCAAACAGCTTCAGGTAGTCCTGCAATTCGGCGGGCGATGCCTGGCGCACATACCGCCCAAGGATGAAGCGGCCCGTGCCATCAATATCAATCGCATTGCGCAGGATGCTGGCGACCTTTTCCCGCCTTTGGGTCTGGTTCAGGCGCTGGTCATTGATAGCATTTACCAAATCCTGCCCTGCCTTATTCACAAAGGCGGTGGCGCGCGTGATATCCATTTGCTGTGCGTGGGCCGGCGCAATGGCAAAACCAGCAAGCCCGGCAAGCAGAAGGCGACGAGGAAGCAGAAGCCGAGACATTATTTGGGCTCCATCACACCCTGGCCGAAGCCGACACCACCTGCCGGCGCAACCGCGCCGCCGGGGCCTTCCTTGTTCTGGATTTCAAAGGCGCGGCGTTGGCGATAGGCGGAACGGAGCGTCGCATAGGGATCAAGCGATGTCTTGCGCACCATATCGAAGGGCTCCAGCAAGGCTTCGCGTGTATCTATCACGGTCATGCCGATGCGCGTGTAATTCCACACATCCAGAATTTGCCCTTGGCCGATCAGGGATTGTGGGTTGGTATAGATATCAACCGCAAAGCCCACCAAATCGCGCGCTGTGGTCGGGCCGAGCAGTGGGACAAACATATAGAAGCCTTCGCCCGCGCCCCACACCGCGAAGGTCTGGCCCATATCCTCTGAATGGCCATGCACATCATAACGGCGCCCAACATCCACAATGCCGCCGATCCCGATGGTAGAATTGACGATGAAGCGGCCAAGTGTTTCGCGTGCGCGTGTCACATTGCCTTGCAGCAGGTCACCGGTCAGGATGGTTGGTGTGCGCAGATTGCCGAGCACATTACGAATCCCAGACCGCACTGGCTTTGGCAGCAAATCCCGATAGGCTTCGGCGATCGGCTGCAGGACTGCCTTGTCTATCACTTCATTCACTTCGAACATGACGCGATTGGTCGGTTCAAAGGGATCGTTGTTTTCCCTGAATTCCTGCAGCGCCTCAGGATCATCGGCGGGCGGACGCGTGGCGCAGCCGGCCAGCATCAGCAGGACAAGCGCGATAGGGCCGAAGATGCGGGCGGTGAGAGGCTTCATCAAATAAGTCTTAGCGCGAAATGCCATCGGGGAGAAATCGCTTAACCTAATGGGCACGCCCTTGCCAAGATGGCCATGATGGGCAAAGGGGGCGCGGTTGCGGAAGGCCCAAGGCCTCACCATTTCGGGAAGTGTCATGAACAACCTCACCCCTGGCCCCTTGGCCCGCTGGCTGACCGGCCCGCGTTTCAGCGCCCTGCCGGCCCCGGCTGCCTTGCCGGTGCCACGGCTTTCCTTTGAATTTTTCCCACCCAAGACCGAAAAGCTGGAAGACCAGCTTTGGGCCTGCATCCGGCGCCTGGAACCGCTGGGCCCGCGATTCGTCTCGGTCACTTATGGCGCTGGGGGCAGCACCCAGGAACGCACCCATGCCACGGTCGCCCGCCTTGTCTCGGAAACCAGCCTCACCCCTGCGGCGCATCTGACCTGCGTTGGGGCGACCAGGCAGGAGGTAGATGACGTCGCGCGGCGTTATTGGGCAGCCGGTGTCCGCCATATTGTCGCCTTGCGCGGTGATCCGCCGGCGGGGGCTTCGGAATATGTGCCGCATCCGGGCGGTTATGCGCAGGCCGAGGATTTGGTGCGGGGCCTGAAGCGGATTGGAGATTTTGAGATCAGCGTGGGTGCCTATCCGGAGACCCATCCGGCAGCGCTTTCGGCAGATGCGGATTTGGATTTCCTGAAGCGCAAGATTGATGCGGGGGCGACGCGCGCCATTACGCAGTATTTCTTTGAAGCCGAGACGTTCTTGCGTTTCATTGATCGTTGCCATGCCAAGGGCATTACGGTGCCGATTGTGCCGGGGATTCTGCCGGTTTCAAACTTCCAGCAGGTGGTGAAGTTCTCGGCCATGTGTGGCGCGAGTGTCCCTGCCTGGATGGGCCAATTGTTTGAGGGGCTGGAGGAAGATGCCGAGGCCAGGCGCATGGTGGCAGCCGTAGTGGCGGCGGAACAGGTGCGTCTTTTGCAGGCCAATGGCGTGGATGAGTTCCATTTCTACACCCTGAACCGCCCCGATTTGACCTATGCGATCGCGCATATCCTAGGTGCCCGCCCCCATAAGCAGTGATTTAGTCTTGGCGGGGTGCGGGGGCAGCGCCCCCGCTTCTGCCATTGATGTATGTTGTGGGTTATAGTCGTCTCATGCAGACCCTTTTCACCCCCGCCCAATTGGCTGACCCGGATATTGCCGAGAGTAACCGCATTCTGCGAAGTTGCGTCCATTGCGGCATGTGTACCGCGACCTGTCCCACGTTTTTGTTGCGTGGTGATGAGTTGGATTCGCCTCGGGGTCGGATTTATCTGATCAAGGACATGCTGGAATCCGGCCGCCCGGCGAGTGAGCTGGAAGTGCGGCATGTGGACCGCTGCCTGTCTTGCTTGTCCTGCATGACGACCTGCCCTTCGGGCGTGCATTACATGCATCTGGTGGATCATGCGCGGGCCTATGTTGAAAAGACCTATCAGCGCCCGGCGGCTGAGCGGTTTTTGCGGCGTTTGCTGTCAGCGGTTCTGCCATACCCATTCCGGTTTCGTGTGGCCTTGGTGGGGGCAAGTTTGGCGCGGCCTTTTGCGCGCTTGGTGCCGGGCAAGTCCATGATGGCCGAAAGGCTGCGCGCCATGCTGCGCTTGGCGCCGGCGCATGTGCCATCGCCTTCCGCCATGGAAAGGCCGGGCGTTTTTCCGGCGCAGGGCGAAAGGCGCGGGCGGGTTGGGTTGCTGACAGGCTGCGCGCAGCAAGTGCTGGCGCCTTCGATCAATGAGGCGACGATCAGGCTGCTGACGCGCATGGGGATTGAGGTGGTGGTGACCAAGGGCCAGGGCTGCTGCGGCGCGCTTGATCATCACATGGGCAACCATGATCCCGCCATGCGCTTGGCGCGCGCGAATATTGCGGCCTGGTCGACGGAGATTGAGAATGAGGGGCTGGATGCGATTGTGGTGAATGCCTCCGGCTGCGGCACCACGCTCAAGGATTATGGCTTCATGTTCCGCGAGGAAGAAGCACCTTGGCGGGAGAAGGCCGCGAAGGTTGCGGGCCTGGCCGCCGATATTTCGGAAGTGCTGACGCGCTTTGGCTATGCGCCAAGTCGGCAGGCGCCGGGGCTGACGGTAGCCTACCATGCCGCTTGTTCGCTTCAGCACGGTCAGAAGATCACGGCGGAACCGAAGGCCTTGTTGGTGAAGGCAGGGTTTCAGGTGAAGGAACCGGCAGAGGGACATATCTGCTGCGGCTCCGCGGGGACGTATAATCTGATGCAGCCGGAAATTGCGGGGCAGTTGAAGGAACGGAAGCTTGGAAATCTGGAGCGCACCGGGGCGGCTTTGATTGCGGCGGGGAATATCGGCTGCCTGACGCAATTGGGTGATGGGACAATGCCGGCCATTCACACGGTGGAATTGCTGGATTGGATGGCGGGCGGGCCAGAGCCTGAGGGCATCGCCAAGGCACGCGAGTTGGCATGATGACGCGCCGCGCCGCCCTGCTGCTGGGCTTGGCGCTGCCGGGGTTGGCACTGGCGCAGGGTAGCCCGCGCGCGGCAGAGCTTGACCAGCTTTTTGCCGTGCTGCGGGACAGCCAGGATGCGGCGCAGCTTGCGCTGGCGGAAGCGCGCACTCGGCAATTATGGGTGGAAGCGGCATCGCCCGCCGCGCGGCTTCTGATGCAGCGGGGCACGCGCAATTTGAATGCGCGGCTGCCGGAAGAAGCGATTGAGGATTTTGATGCCGCGCTGACCCTTGCCCCCAATGCGGCGAGTGTCTGGCATTTGCGCGCCGAAGCGCTGGCGGCACTTGGCCAAATGCGCGAAGCCGCGCGCGACTTGGCCGAAGCGCTGCGGCTGGAACCGCGCCATTTCATTGCCCTGCAAAGTCTTTCGCGTTTGCAGACTGAAGCAGGCGATGCGGCGGGCGCCTTGCGCAGCATGGAAGCGGCGTTGGCGCTCTACCCCGCCATGCCAGGCGGCGCTGAGGCGCTCAGGCGGTTGAAGAGCGCGGCAGAAGGCGAGGCGCTTTGATAGTCAGCCCTTCGTGCGATGGTCCTTGAAGGTTTCACGCAGCTTCGTCTTCAAGATTTTCCCTGTTGCGGTATGGGGAATTTCATCCACCACCACCAGATCATCCGGCAGCCACCATTTCGCAACCTTGTCGGCCAGGAAGGCATTCATGGCGGCAAGATCAGGCGCGGTAGCGTCCGGCTTCATCACCAGGATCATGAGCGGGCGTTCATCCCATTTCGGATCATACATGGCGACAACAGCGGCTTCCGCTACACCGGGATAACCAACCGCAGCGTTTTCTAGGGCGATTGACGATATCCATTCACCACCGGATTTGATCACATCCTTGGATCGGTCAGTCACTTCCATGAAGCCATTGGCGTCAATCGTCGCGACATCGCCGGTATCAAAAAAACCATCTGCATCCAGCACGGCTTCATCCTCACGCCGGAAGTAACTGCGCGTGATCGCCGGACCGCGGACTTTCAGGCGCCCGAAAACCTCATCATTCCAGGGCAGTTCGCGGCCATCATCATCGGTGATTTTCATCTCCACCGTGAAGGGCGGGCAGCCTTGCTTGGCTTGCAGGGCAAGTGCCGCTTCCGCATCAAGCCCACTGATTTCGGGCTTGCGCAGATAGGTGGTGCCAACAGGCGACATTTCCGTCATGCCCCAGGCATGGATCACGCGCACACCGTATCTTTCCTGATAGGTCTTGGTGATCGCCGCGGGGCAGGCGGAACCGCCAATAACCACGCGCTTCAGCGTATCAATGCGCGCGCCGGTCGCTTCCATATGCTGCAACAGCATCATCCAAACTGTGGGCACGGCGGCGGAGAAATTCACCTGAGCAGCGGTGATGGTTTCATGCACGGAAGCGCCATCCAGCTTGGCGCCTGGCAGGATCAGCGTGGCACCAGCCATGGGGGCAGAAATGGGTAAGGACCAGCCATTGGCGTGGAACATTGGCACCACGGGCATGACGCGGTCGGCCACGCCAAGCCCCAAACAATCCACCTGATTGCAGGCCAGGGCATGCAGGATATTGGAGCGGTGCGAATAGAGCACGCCCTTGGGGTCGCCCGTGGTGCCGGATGTATAGCAAAGCCCGGCAGCAGTTCTTTCATCGAAACTTGCCCAGGCGAAATCGCCATCGGCTTCCGCCAGCCAATCCTCATAGGCAACCGCATTGCGGAGCCCCGTTTCGGGGAGATGCGCCCCATCGGTCAGGATGATGAAGCGTTCGATGTGTTCAAGCTTTGGCGCCAATTGCTGGATCAGCGGGATGAAGGTCAGGTCCAGCATCAGCACGCGCGAACCGGCATGGTTCAGGATCCAGGCGATCTGGTCCGGAAACAGCCGCGGATTGACGGTGTGGTAAATGGCGCCGATGCCGGTGATGCCATACCAGGCTTCCACATGCCGCCAGGTATTCCAGGCGAGTGTGGCGACACGATCACCAAGCTTGATGCCATTACGCTGCAAGCGTTGCGCAAGACGGAGCGCGCGCGCCCGCACTTCACGGTAATTGGTGTGATGGAAAGGGCCTTCGATGGAGCGGCTGATAATCTCCCGCCGCGGATGCTGGATGGCGGCGTGGTCCAGGACCTTGTGCATCAGCAAGGGCCAATCCTGCATCAATCCCAACATGCTTCCCCCCTGCTGGGACCGCTTTGCCCAGCCTTTTCTGATGAAACCCTACACGCAAAGCCCCTGCCTATGGCAAGATGCCGAGAGAACCGAACACGATAGGAGACTACGCCATGCCCCCGATCCCCGATATCAGCCCCAAGGATACCTGGGATGCTTTGGCCGCCGATAAGGACGCCGTGCTGATTGATGTACGCACCGATGCGGAATGGAATTTCGTGGGCCTGCCAGACCTGATGGTACTCGGCAAGCAAGTCGTGCTGATCCCCTGGCAGATTTACCCCTCCATGCAGGTCAATGATGGCTTTGCCCAGCATTTGCGGGCGGCGGGGCTGACGCCGGATCAAAAGCTGTATTTCATCTGCCGATCCGGTGCGCGGTCCCAATCGGCGGGGCAGGCAGCGCAGGCGGCGGGCTTTGCCCATGCCTTCAATGTGGCGGATGGGTTTGAAGGCCCGGTGGATGGCGCGGGGCATCGCGGCAGCGCCGCCGGGTGGAAGGCTTCTGCCTTGCCTTGGCGGCAGCGTTAAGTAGCGCCATGCTGGCCGGGTAAGGGAGAAACGTTCATGACCCAATTGCCGCTACAATCCGAATATCTGTTTCGCATGACGCTTGGCGTCGGCACGCCGCAAATGATTGGCGCGACGCGGAATGGGGAACTCCGCATCGTCCCCGTCACAGGTGGCACCGTGGCCGGGCCGAAGCTGAATGGCGAAATCATGCCGGGGTCGGCGGCGGATTGGCTGCGGGTGGACCCTGATGGTTCGGCGCAGATTGATGTGCGCCTGACGATCCGTGCCGCTTCCGGCAGCATGGTTTTTCTGGCCTATAATGGCATTCGGCATGGGTCGCCGGCGGCGCTGGCAAAGCTTGCGGCGGGGGAATCGGTTGACCCTTCCGAGATTTATTTCCGCACGCTCATCCGTTTTGAAACCGGGGCGGCGGATTTGGCCTGGATGAACAAGGTCATCGCGGTTGGCGTTGGCCAGCGCCCGCCGAGCGGGCCGTGTTACGATGTTTACGCAATAAAGTAGTGGGAGCCATCCGCGAAACATTTTTCACACCGTCGTGAGCCGCATCAATCAGGGCTTCATTCTGGCCCTGAACATGTTACGCATTCCAAGGGGCCATGGACGGGAAGGGTGGTTTGTGATGACGGAACCTCTCGCGGGTCGGCGCGTTTTGTTGGTGGAAGATGAAGCGCTGGTTGCGATGCTGATCGAGGACGCGCTGGATGATGCGGGTGCGGTCATGATTGGCCCCTTTGCCGCCGTGGCGCCTGCCTTGGCCGCAATCCCGCAGACGATGCCGGAATTGGCCGTACTTGACCTTAATCTTGGCGGCGAATCATCGCTGCCGATTGCCGATGATTTGGCGCTGCGTGGCGTGCCGCTGGTATTTGCCTCGGGCTATGGGCAAGCAGGGCTGCCGCCGCGTTTCCGTAACCGGCCCATGCTGGCCAAGCCCTTCGACCCAGCGGAATTGATCGCGTTGCTTACCAATCTTTGGGAAGCGGCGCAGCCAAGCGACTGAGGCTATCTCAGCGCCGCGCCGCCAATTGCTTATTCTCAAGCCGGCTCAATAGCCGCACCACAGGCCAGAGCAGGATGAAATAGATGATGGCCGCCGCGACAATGGGCGAGGCATTGTAGGTCACGCTTTGCGCCTGCCGAGCCTGAAACAGCAATTCAGGCAAAGCGACGACGGAGGCGATGGAGGTAAGTTTCACCACCTCCAGCGTATTCGAAATCAAATCGGGCAGCACATTGCGCACCGCTTGGGGCAGCACAATGAACCGCATGGTCTGGGCAGCGGTCAGACCCGTGCTGCGCGCCGCTTCCACCTGGCCGCGCGGCACGCTTTCAATGCCAGCACGCAGGATCTCGCCGTAATAGGCGCCGGTATTCAGAAAAAACCCAATCGCCACCGCGCTCCAGGCGCTGATTTCAAGGCCCAGGAACGGCAGGCCGGCAAAGATAAAAATCAGCAGCACGAGCGGTGGCAGGGCGCGGAAAGTATCCACCCAAACACGCAGTGGCCAACGCACCCAGGCTGAGGGCAAGGTAGACAGCACCGCCAGGATGATGCCCCCCAAAAGCCCAAGCGGCACCACCAGCAGCGAAAGCAATAACGTGGCGCGCAGCCCGGCCCATAGAATGGGGGAGGCTTCGCGCATAATCTCCCAATTCAGGAAGGCTTCAAGAAAATCCTGCATGCTCAGCGCTTCCAGGCAAAGCGCGTTTCAATCCAGCGCCCCAGCAGGACCACAGGAAAGAACAGCACCAGATAAGCCAACGCGCCCAGTGTCAGCGGCGATGGGTTGAAGGAATGGGAAAGCCCAGAACTCGCCGCGCCCAGAATATCCGGCACCGCCACCACAGAAGCGAGCGCGGTGCCCTTGGTAATGGCGATGGTGCGGTTGGTGAGCGGCGGGATGGTAAGGCGCAGCGCCTGCGGCAGCACAACATATCCCAGTGCCTGCATGAAATTGAGCCCGGTGGAGCGCGCCGCTTCCCATTGCCCCTTCGGCACACTGGTAATGCCGGCCCAGAAGATTTCCTCCGAAAACGCCATCAGCACGAGCGTCAGTGCAAGCCAGGCGGAAGCGAAGCCCGACAATTCCATCCCCATGCTGGGCAGGCCAAAGAACAGCAATACGATGATAACCAGCGGGGGCAGGGCGCGGAATAAATCCACCACGAAAATGATCAGCCAATTGAGTGGGCGTATCCCCAGGGCGCGCAGCACTGCCAGCGCCAGGCCCGCGATCAGCCCAGCCGCAATGATGCAAAGTGCGAGCACAATCGTGAGCCCAAAGCCTTCGATGATCTTGGGTAGATATTGCGCCATGACGCGCGCATTGAAGAAGCTGTCGGTAAAGCGTTCCCAGCCTGTCATGGTGGATCAGTGACGCTCGATCTGGCTGATGAAGGCGCGGAGTCTTTCATGGCGCGGTGTGCTGAAAAGCTCAGCCGGCGGGCCTTGTTCCACGATCTCGCCATCGGCCATGAAGACCACACGATCTGCAGCGGCGCGGGCGAAGCTCATTTCATGGCTGACCACGACCATGGTCATGCCGTCTTCGCGCAATTCGCGCATCACGGCCAGCACACCGCCGACCAATTCAGGGTCAAGCGCGCTGGTTGGTTCGTCAAACAACATCACGCGCGGTTCAAGCGCGATGGACCGCGCAATAGCAACACGCTGCTGCTGGCCGCCGGAAAGCTGGCTTGGGTAGTGGTCCGCACGATCAGCCAAATGCACGCGGTCCAAAGCCCGTTGGGCGCGGGCTTCGGCTTCGGCTTTGCCCAGCCCCTGCACCTTGCGCAGCGCCAGCATGACATTCCCAAGCGCGGTCATGTGCGGATAAAGGTTGAAGGACTGGAACACCATGCCAATCCGCTGCCGCGCCTTGTTGATGTCCGTCCGGGCATCCAGCATGTCTATGCCATCCACGATGATGGAACCGCTGGAAGGTTCCTCCAGCCGGTTCAGGCAGCGCAGCAGGGTGGATTTGCCGGACCCCGACGGCCCGATCACGAAGACAAGTTGGCGTTCTTCCACCGTGAAATCCACGCCCCGCAAAACATGCAGGGCGCCGAAATGCTTGTGGATAGCGCGCGCTTCCACAATGGGGCGGGCGGGGTTCATGCCCGCCGCGCCCGGCCAGCGTTTGGCATTAGCAGCGCGGGTTCTGCGGTGTGGCGTCATGGCCAGGCAGGTCGGGCACGCCATAACCGGGGAATTCCATTACCTCTGCCTGATCGGGGCCGGGCTTATTGCCGAACCATTTTTCCGACATGGCCGCGATAGTGCCATCGCGCTTCATGCAGGTCAGCACATCTTCTACCTGGTTGCGCATGGCTGCGCTGTCACGCCGGAAAGGGGTGGCCCAATGCATGCGCGTGCCCGGCAGGGCAAAATCCGCGACATACTGCGATGTACGAGAAGCAGAGTAGCGCACCACGGTATTGCCCGACAAATTCGCATAGGCGCGTCCCTGAATGACGGCCTGCACCGCATCAGGCTGGGTATCAAAGGCGAGCAGCGTCAGGTTCAGGCGCGCGGCATTGGCCGTAACCCAATTTTCATAAGGCGTGCCCTTATTCACGCTGATGGTTTTGCCGCGCAGATCTTCTTCCGACTTGATGGGCGGCGTGCCGCGGCGGATGCCGAACTGCAATTCGGTCCAGATATAGCCTTCGGTAAAAAGCAGCGCTTCGGCGCGTTCGCGCGTGACGGTAGTGGGGGCGCAGAGGAAATCATAGCGTCCCGCATTCAAGGCCGGAATAAGGCCTGAGAAGGAAGCGCTTTCGATCACAATCTCGCGCCCCATGCGCTTGGCCACTTCGCGGAACAGGTCAATCTGAAAGCCCTGCACGCCGCCTTGCAGCGACGGGAAGGCATGGGGGGCAAAAGTGCCATCAACCCCGCAACGGAGCGGCGGTTGCCCCTGGGCCAAAGCGGGCCCGGCAAGGGTGGCGGACAGCAGTGCGGCAGCCAGAAAACGGCGCATTGGGACCTCCTTCTAATCGGTCGAGACATCGGACAGTCTCAGAACTGGGTGCTTCTGTCCATGGAGCCTTGCCACGAAACTGCCTTGCTCTGGTCGCGCTGCTGCCCTGCTGAGCAGGTTTAAGGATAGTGTGAACGATGAATGAGCAGGTAGATGTTTGCCCTTGGACTGATTGGTGCTGGTGTGCTGTGCGATCTGGTGCTGGTGGCGCTTTTGCTGGGCGATGCCACGGCGCCAGGCCGGTTTTCGCATGCCGCAGTGGCGCTGCTCGCCCTTTGCGGGGGCGGGTTGAAGCTTGGTGGAATGTTGCTGCTGGAACCGCGCCGCCGGGTGGGGTGAGGGGGCTTCAGAACTTCATCGCTCCACCCGCCGATCATCCATCCCACGAAAGACGATCAATTCGCGTTTCGCGCGCGCTGCTTCGGGAAGCGCAAGCCACTCCAAAAATTCTCCCATCACGCGCGCCGTGATGGTCGCGACATTATGAGCATGCGCCGCCTCCGGGCTGTACCAGCCAAGCTTTTCCAATTCGCCGGAACCTTGAATGGAACCATGCACGGCTTCCGCCGGCGTGATCAAAAAGCGCGCATGAAAGCGAATGGGCCGCCCCGTGGGGGTGATGGCGCGGCATAAATAATCCAGCGCACCCAAGGCCGCCGCTACGCCGTCACCGCGTTTTTCACCCAGAACCAGACCAGTTTCCTCAAACAATTCCCGCGCCGCCGCGATGCCCAAGGCGCGCGCGCGCGCGGGCGTCGCGCGCCGTTCCAGCAAGCGCCGAGGTTCCGCGCGCAATTCACTGATGGCAGGGCCGCGATGATCGTCCGGGTCCACGCGTCCCCCCGGAAAGACCATGACATCCGGCATGAAGCGATGCCCCGGATGGCGCTTGCCCATCAGCAGTTCCGGCCCCTTTTTGCCTTGCCGCCAGACAATCAGGCTGGCCGCATCACGCGGACGCGCGGTGCGGGCGCGGGGGCTCCGCTTGCCTTCAACATCGGCGCCACCGGGATTATCGGCAGCTGGGTCTTCGCGGTGCGTCCGTTCAGTCAAGCTCAAACCCCCGGCTGCGCAACCAGGCGCGGAAGCCAAAGCGCTCCGGCACGGAAAGCTGCCGCGCGGCGTTGTCAGACCAGGTGCAGCCTTCCGGCGCGAGGCCATGGATTTCCGGATAGCGCGGATTTTGGTGCGGGCGGAGCGCATCATAAGCCGCAATCGCTTCTGCCTCCGCCGCGCTGGAATAGGCTTCACGATGGATCACGACGGAAGGCGGCAGGCGCGGTGTCACTTCATTGCGCGCGGCGGGCCAGCCGAGTGACAAGCCCGCCACGGGATAAACGCCCTTGGGCAGCGCGAATAGCGGCGCGACTTTTTCGATATGGCTGCGCACATAGGAAATCGGGCAGGTGCCAAGCCCTGCTGCCTCCGCCGCCGCAATCGCAGCGCCCAATGCCAGCGCCGCATCAACTGCGGTATTCAGAAAGGTGTCCATATTGTTATTGGCGTGTTCGCGCCCATGCAGCGCGCAAGCCGCCTGACCGCGCCGCATATCGCCGCAGAAAATCAGCAGCACCGGCGCATCCTTGATCCAGGGCATGGTGCCAATCCAATCGGACACCTTGGCGATTTTCACCGGATCGCGCGTGACGATAATGGAATACTGCTGCAAATCAGATTTGGAGGGTGCGGATTGCGCCGCCGCCAATACCGTATCCAATAGGGCGTCAGTCACTGCCTCAGCGGCATAGCGGCGCGTCACGCGCCGATCCAGCAGTGCCGCAAGGGCGGGCGGAATCGCCTCGGGCGGGGTGAAGGGCAGGGCGCCATAGCGGGCGCGGATCAGGTCTTCGGGCTTCATATCCCCAAACTGGCACCGCCCCGGGTTAAGGGGAAGCGGGCACCACCCAGGCATCCGCCACCGTCACACCCAGGCCTTCGGCATGGATGATGAGCGGGTTGATTTCCGCCTCTGCCACACCCGGCTGCGCCGCCAAACGTGACGCTGCCACCACCGCCTTCGCCAGCGTATCCAAATCCCCGCGCGGCAACCCGCGCCAGCCGGCCATGGGCTTCAGCCCCTTCACTTCCGCGATCATGGCGCGCGCTTCTGCCTCATCTACCGGGGCGATGCGGAGCGCCGTATCGCGGTGCAATTCCGCCATGATGCCACCGGCACCGACCAGGATCACCGGCCCTGCCTCCGGGTCCCGGCGGAAGCCGATGATGGCCTCGGCCAGGCCCTTCACCATGGGCTGCACCAGAAAGCCCGTGATGCGCGCGGCTGTGGCGCGGGAAGTCACGCGGGCCAGCATGGCAGTTGCTTCCGCCTTCAGCGCCGCCGCATCGGCAATGTTCAGCGCCACGCCGCCGACTTCCGTCTTATGCGCGAGATCAGGCGAGAGGATTTTGAGCGCGACTGGATAGCTGAGCCCATCCGGCACGGCATCTGGTGCCTCCATCACGGCAAAGGGGCTATCCAGCCCGAAAGCCGCGAAAAGCCGCCGCGCATCGGCCTCATCCGGTTGGGCAGAGATAGCGTGGCTGATCGCCGGGGCAGGGGCCTCACTGCGTGGCGCGCGCCAATCGAAAAAGGCGCGTATCACATCGGCGCAGGATTCCGGGGTGCGGAATGCGGGGATGCCGGCCTCCCCCAGCAATCGCAGCGACGCATCGGCCTGCGGCACCAGAAAGGCCGCGATTGGCTTGCCAAGCCCGGCCTTCACCGCACCGGTGATGCCCGCCACTGCGTCATGTGGGCGGAATTGCGCGGAAGACCCCACCACGGAAAGCACCATATCCGTTCCCGCATCAGAGGCGAGTGCCGAAAGGGCTGCTTCCACCTTATCGGCCCGTGTGCCGGCCAGCGTCACATCAATCATCCGCCCGTGATGCGGAAGGCCGGCTGCCTCCAGCCCGGCCACGGCGGTGGCATCGGGCGGGCAGGTTTCAATGCCGACAACGCCCAAAGCATCCACCGCCATGGCGCCACCGCCGCCTGTGGTGGTCATGACCGAAATGGTACGACGCGGATTGGTGAGCGGCTTGCGCCCAACGAACAAGGCCGGCGCTTCCAGCAGCGCTTCAATCATGGTGACGCGGGCAATGCCATTAGCGCGGAAGAAGGCATCGGCTGCCGCATCAGACCCTGCCAGCGCGCCAGTATGGCTGCCCGCCAATTCCGCACCGAAGCTGGAACGGCCAAGCTTGAAGGCAATGATGGGCTTACCCAGCGCATGGGCACGGCGCGCTGCGGCGGCGAGTTTTTCTGGCGCGCGTATCGCTTCCAGAAATAGCAACACCGCATCCACGCTGGGGTCTTCCACCAGCATGCCGGCAATTTCACTCGCGGTCAGATCAGCTTCATTGCCTGTGCCGATAAGGTGGGAAAAGCCCATGCCGCGCGGCGCGCCCCGCGCCATGATGGCGCCCATCATGGACCCGGATTGCGAAACCAGCGCGATGTGCCCGGCGGGCAGGCTTTCAGCTTCCAGCGCCGCATTCACCGAACAGGCGGTGCGCGCATTCAAATTGACCAAGCCCATGGAATTGGGGCCGAGCAGCCGCACACCGGCCGCTTTCGCTGTCGCCAGCAACCTTTCCTGCAAGGCGCGGCCTTCGTCGCCGGCTTCGGCAAAGCCATCGGCCAGAATCGCGGCCACCGGAATGCGCTTTTCCGCTACCGCCGCGATCTGGCCTTCCACATGCTGGGTGCCTAGCAGCAAATAAGCCAGATCAATATCCCCCGGTACATCCGCCAGGCGCGGATAGGCGCGTTCGCCAAGGATTGTCTCAGCACTTGGATTGATCGGGAAAAGATCACCCGTGAAACCATGTTTGCGCAGATAGACTTGCGCGCGCGCGGTCAAGCGCTTCGGGTCTGACGATCCGCCAATAAGCGCTATGCGTCGTGGGTTGAGCAGGGCAGAGGCAAGGCGATCCATCAGACTATTCCGTCAATTCAAAGCGGGCGTAACGCAGCCCTCGGGTGGTGTTTCGGGCCGCGCGACATGCAGCGCCATGAAGGCGATTTCTTGCGCGGTCTCCGGCAGGGTATTCAATTCATGATCATGCAGCGAAACGCGCCCGGCTTGGATCCGTTCGCGCACGGCATGGCGCGCGAGCAATTCCCGCGTCGGGCGTAGCAGCACCGCGCGTTCCCCTTCCGGCACACCATCAAGCCCGGCAAAGATCACCACCGCGGCGGGACGAGACCAAACCAGCCGCGCCGGCAATGGCCCAAGATGGCGCGCATGGGGCGCGAAGGCACAATCCGCCGCAGCATCAATCGCTTCCAAGGCACCGCTTGGCGGCAGGCGCTGCGCCGCCGCCAGAATCTCCGGCGCCGTGGCGCCTGCGCGCCCTGTTCCCAGGACGAGCAGCGCCAGCGCAATGGTAACAAAGGGCTTCAGACCGGGTCCCAGCAGAAGACATCGCCGGAACGCTCAAGCGCCGAAAAGGCGGGCTTCAGCGCCGGCAGCGCATATTCTTCGATCATTTCCGGGGTCCAGCCTTCGCCGCGATGGATGCCGCGGATCGGGCGGGATTGGCTGTAGATGAAGATCTCATTCATGCGCGGCGAGAAGATCTGCCCCGTCACATCCTTCGCCGCGTCAGAAGCAAGGAACACCGCGAGCGGTGCGTTCTTATCCGGCGTCATGCGCATGATGCGCTCCACGCGGCGCTTTTGTTCCGGCGTCTCGGCGGGGATCGAACCTGTCATGCGGCTCCAGGCGAAGGGGGCGATGCAATTGGACCGCACGCCAAACCGCGACATATCGAGGGCGATGGATTTGGACAAAGCCACAATGCCAAGCTTGGCCGCCGAGTAATTCGCCTGGCCGAAATTGCCGATCAGACCCGATGTTGACGACATATGCACATAGGCGCCCGATTGCTGGGCACGGAAATGTGTGGCGGCGGCGCGGGAGACATAAAAGGACCCGGAAAGATGCACGGCAATCACCGCATCCCATTCTTCCGGCGTCATGCGATGAAAAATCTGGTCGCGCAGAATGCCAGCATTATTCACCACGATATCAATGCGGCCGAAATGATCCATGGCCGATTGCACGATCTTTTGCGCGGTTGCCCAGGTGGCCACGCTGTCTGTGCAGATTTCGGATGTGCCGCCATTTTGGGCAATGATTGCCTTGGTTTGCTGCGCCGGCGTCGCATCCAGCCCCTCACCAGACAGCGATGCGCCCACGTCATTGATGATCACCTTGGCACCCTGGCCGGCCATCATAATGGCGATTTCCCGGCCAATCCCGTTACCGGCCCCGGTGACGATGGCAACCTTACCTTCAAGCATATTTGGCATCTGGCATTCCTCCTGCTTCTGAAGCTCCACGAGATTAGACCCGGCATGCAAGGCCGTGAAGCCGGGTTGCCGGTTTTGCAAACCACGCCTAGATGGGTCGTGTAACGGACGGGGGCAGCCGTGGCGTTGGTATCACTACAGGGCGTGGGCAAGACATTCTCGGGCCGAACGGGCGCCTGGGAAGCCGTGCGGGATTTCAGCCTTGACCTGGCGGAGGGCGAGTTTTTCTGCCTTTTGGGCACATCTGGCTGCGGCAAGACCACCGTCTTGAATATGGTGGCGGGGTTTGAGGCGCCGACTGACGGCAGCATTCTGCTCGATGGCGCGCCGGTGCAAGGCCCCGGCGCTGATCGTGGCGTGGTGTTTCAGGGCCATGACAGCCTTTATGACTGGCTGACTGCGCTCGACAATATCGGCTTCGGGCTGCGCCTGCGCGGCCTTGGCCGGGCGGAACGGCGGGAGAAGGCCGAGCATTTCCTGCGTATGGTTGGCCTCAACGGGCAGGGGGCGAAGCACCCTTCGGAGCTTTCTGGCGGCATGAAGCAGCGCATTCAGATTGCGCGGGCACTTGCGAATGACCCGCGCATGCTGCTGATGGATGAACCCTTCGGCGCGCTTGATGCTATGACGCGCGCGGTCTTGCAGGGGGAACTCAGCCGGATTTGGGCCGAGACAAGAAAGACCGTGCTGTTCATCACGCATGACATTGAAGAAGCCTGTGCGTTGGCCACGCGTATTGGCGTGATGCGGCGCGGGCCGGGTGGCACGCTCAAGGCCATTGTGCCGGTGGATTTGCCCTTTCCGCGCGAACGCACATCCGATGCCTTCATGCGCGTTTTCCGCGACGTGCATGGCCTTATTCATGATGAGATTCACGGTGCGCACTGAACGCCTGACCACCATTGGTGGCTATATCGGGGGCTTCGCCCTGCTGTTCCTGATCTGGCATTTGGCCGCCACTTATTTGGTGAAATCCACCTTGTTTCCGCCACCGGGGCCGGTGCTGGCGCGCGGCTGGATGCTGATTGAAGATGGCATTTTGCAAGAACAGATCATTGCGTCACTAAAGCGCATCGCGCAGGGATTTTTGCTGGGCTCAGCCATCGGTATTCCGATCGGGCTTGCGATTGGGTCCTTCAAGCCGGTGCGCTGGTTGCTGGAACCCTGGACGGAATTCTTCCGCTTCATCCCGGCAGTTGCCATGATTACAGTTTCGGTGATCTGGTTTGGCATTGGCGAAGAAAGCAAGGTCTTTCTGATAGCCTATACGACGATCTTCGTCGTGATCATCTCAACTGCTGCCGGTGTTGGCGCTGTGGGGCGGGACAAGATCAGGGCCGCGCAATGCCTGGGCGCCAATCGCTGGCAGGTCTTTGGCCTGGTCGCGCTGCCAGCGACCGTGCCCTATATCCTGACCGGGATGCGTCTTGCCATGTCCAATGCCTTTGTCACCATTGTGGCGGCGGAGCTGATCGCTTCCAATGATGGGCTTGGCAAGATGCTATGGGATGCCAGGCTTTTCATGCAGATCGAGGATATCTTTGTCGCCCTGGTCGCCCTTGGGATGCTTGGGTTCGCGACCGATCGCAGCTTTCGCTTTCTGATCCGCGCCTTTGCGGGGCGCTTCAACGCTACCGTCTGAAACAAGGGAGAATTCACCATGCTTCGTCGTTCCATCCTGGCGCTGCCGGCTGCCGCTGCAGGCGCCTATATCCTGCCCGCCTCCGCGCAAACGCCCACCAAGATCACTATCGCCACCGGCGTTGATCCTTCCTTCGCGCAATTCTACATCGCCAAGGAAGGCGGTTTTTTTGAACGCAATGGGCTGGATGTCACGGTGAATACCGGGCCTTCGGGCAGCGCCATGATCGCGTTCTTGATCGGCAATCAGATCAATTCCGCCTATGGCGCCGAACAGGCCGGGGTTTCAGCCCATGTGCGTGATGCGAATGTGGTGGCCGTTGCTGAAGGT
>JBPCSO010000067.1:0-10453 GCA_051007055.1 Roseomonas sp. | reverse complement strand
CCCTCGGTAAGCTGCCGACCTTCAGCGTTGAGGTAAGGCCACCGAGGCAAGCCAGGATGGACAGCGGCGTGATTTTGCCGGTGCGTGGGTTTTCTTCGGAGGGCACGTTTTCAATGGTCATGGTCAGCCGAACCGTCGTGGCCTCCACCCGGATGGTATGGGTGTTCCGGGTTACGGCCGGATCGGCCCAAATTTCGACCATGGTGCGTTCCGGCCCGATGCCGGCCAGGGCCAACGCGGCGGCGACATTCACATTGGCCGGAAAGCCCTGCGCGGCATCAAAGGCATTGCCCTTAAAAACACGGGTCGCGCTGGTGATGGCGCCGACATCAATCTTGTTTTTCTCAAGATATGGCGCCCCGGCCAGGCCACGGGGGGGCTTCCGGGTTTCGATGGTGACGCTTTCAACATCACCCTCAGCCGCGGCACGCACCGCATCAAGGCCAAGCAAGGCGCCGGTTGGGACAATGATGCGCGCCCCGGTGGCACGCGCCCGTTCCACCAGATGCATGCGCGGCAGCAGCGCGCCCACGGAAGACGGCACAAACATCCGCCCGGCTTCGATGGCGGCGGTGGCGATTTCCTCAAACACCGCAGCCGGGGCGGCTTCCACCACAATATCGCAGGCAGCGAGTTCAGCGTTGGAGAGAATACGCGGCGGGTGCTTGAACCCCGCCACATTCGCGGCCGCCTTTGCGTGGTCCCGCGCAGAGGCCGCAGCCAGCTTGAGTCCCGGCACACCCTTGTCCAAGGCACGGGCCAGATGCAGCCCAATCGCGCCCAAGCCTGCAATGCCAACCGTCAAATCCTGCGCCATGAGAGCCTCCGTCTGTTCGCGGGACGTCTAGGACAAAATGGCGCTTCGGCAAACCGGGGCAGGGCCAGGGCTTATTCTTCCTTGAACCCGTAATCCGGAATGCCCTGTTCATTCCCGTAATACTTGTAGGGCAGGAATTTGCCGGACATAGTGATCTTCACGCGATCACCCTTGGGGTTCGCGACCCGCTCGAAATCGAAATCGAAATCAATGGCGGACATGATGCCATCGCCGAATTCCTCCTCAATCAGCGCCTTCCAGGCGGGGCCATTCACCATCACCATCTCATAGAAGCGATAGATCAGCGGGTCCGTGGGTGGCATTTGCGTGCCGCGATAGGGCACTTCATTCAGCATGCGTTGTTCAACCTCAGAAAGGCCAAACAGCTTCGCGGCCTTGGCGGCGAGGGGCTTCACCAGCTTCATCTGCCCAAGCAGCGCACCAACGATGAGGGTTGGCGACATGCCGCCAATTTCCTCGCAGATATATTTCCAGGTCCATCCTTTCTCGCGCTTGATGTCGAGGATTTTTTCAGTGAGTTGGGCGCGCGTCATCGCGTTTCTCCAGCTTTGGTTTGGGAATGATCACTCCGCCGCAAGCGGCGGGGCGGAAAGGGCAGGGCTGAATTCCGGCACGGCGCGGGCAGACCAGCCAGCCGGCGGCGCATCGGCCTTGAAGGCACGAGAACGCGCAATCAGGAAATCCAGGATATGATCACGCAGCGCATGATAGCCTGGCATGTGATGCAGATTAGCCCGGGTGCGCGGCTTGGGGAGCGTGTTCAACACTACTTCCGCAATGCGCGCCTCTGGCCCATTGGACATGAGCAGAATGCGGTCCGCGAGCAAGATTGCCTCATCCACATCATGGGTGATCATGAAGCCGGTTTGCTCGGTTTCGCTGACCAATCGCGCGACCTCATCCTGCAAAGCGCCGCGCGTGAGGGCATCAAGCGCCGAGAAGGGCTCATCCATCAACAGCATTTTTGGATTGATGGCGAGTGCGCGGGCAATACCAACACGCTGCTTCATGCCGCCGGAAAGCTCAGCCGGTTTGCGATCCGCGGCGTGGTCAAGCCCAACGCGCTTTAGGGCTTCTCGTGCGGCAGCATCGCAGGCGGCGCGCGACCAGTCGCGATGGCGGCAGGAAATGGCGAAGGCAACATTGCCGGCGGCGGTCATCCAAGGCATCAGCGCATGGCCCTGAAAGACAACGGCGCGATCAAGCGACGGGCCGGAGATCGCCTGGCCATCCACAATCACCGCGCCATCATCCGGCGCTTCAAGCCCGGCCAGGATATTCAGGATGGTGGTTTTGCCGCAGCCCGAATGCCCAACCAGGCAGACGAATTCGCCACGCGCAATGCCGAACCAGACATCCTGGAAGATTGTGGTGGGGCTATAGCGGCGCGCGACACCTTCGATGGAAACATAGGCTGTCATGGGGTTACTCCCGCCAGGCCACGGCGCGTGCGCCAAGCCCAAGCAGCCGGTCCAGCGCAAGGCCCACCAGCCCGATCATGAGAATGGCAATCACGATATCGGCGATGGAAAGATTGTTCCACTGGTTCCATACCCAATAGCCAATGCCAGTGCCGCCGACCAACATCTCGGCAGCGACAATCACCAGCCATGCAATGCCAATTGAAATGCGCATGCCTGTTACGATGGTGGGTGCTGCGGCTGGCAGGATCACGCGAATGGCAGTGCGCCAGCGCCCCGCTTCCAATGTGCGCGCCACATTCAACCATTCGCGCCGCACGCTGGCCACGCCAAAAGCCGTATTCAGCAGCATGGGCCAGATGGAACAAATGAAAATCACGAAAACCGCTGAAATCGCACTATCCTTGATGGAATAAAGTGCCAACGGCATCCAGGCGAGCGGCGAGACCGGGCGCAACACCTGAATGAATGGATTGAGCGCAGCGTTCAACAGCGGCGACATGCCAATGACGAAGCCAAGCGGAATGGCGACAATGGCAGCAAGTCCGAAACCGGCGCCAACACGCAGCAGCGAATAGGCGATTTGAACGCCAATCCCCTGATCATTCGGCCCGCGCACATAAAAGGGATCGGCCAGCAATTCCAAAAGCCGCTTGCCGATGGCGCTTGGCCCCGGCATGGGGGTGGTGCCGCCCTGTGCCGCCGCTTGACCGAGCAGCGCGGCATATTCAGGGTCAAGCGCAGGCCCGCCACCGCCTGCCTTGGGCATGACGGCGATTTCCCAGGCACCCAGAAACATCACCAGGATCAGTAGGGAAAGCCCGGCTGACCGCCAGAAGGATACGCTGGCAGACATTACGAACGGCGAATGGCGAAGCTGTTGAGATAGGCTTCGGGCTGCGCGGGATCGAAATCACGCCCAAAAATGCGATGCGTGCGTGATGCACTGGCGGGCACTTCCATGCCGAGCTCGCGCATCGCTTTCCCGGCATCGGTCGCCAGAAACACCTGCTGCGCGACACCCGCGTAATCCACATCGCCGCGGATTTGCCCCCAGCGCTTCATTTGCGTGAGGATCCAGGTTGCCATGGAATGCCAGGGGAAGGGATCGAAATTGATCCGGTCCGGCACGCGCTGCACGCGGCCAAGCCCATCGGCGAAGGTGCCGGTCAGCACCTGTTCCACCACCGTGGGCGGCTGGTTCAGGTAATTCTGCCCGGCAATGGCTTGCGCCACTTCGCGCCGGTTCTCGGCCTTGGAGGCATGGGCGGTCGCTTCAACAATGGCGCGCATCAGGGCGGCAAAGGTATTGGGCGTTTCGGTCATCATGCCGCGTGGCACGGCAAAGGCGCAGCAAGGATGACCATCCCAGAATTCCTTGGTCAGCACATGAATGAAGCCAACCCCGTCAAAGACAGCGCGCTGGTTGAAGGGATCGGGGCCAAGGAATCCATCAATATTATCGGCACGCAGATTGGCGACCATCTCAGGCGGCGGCACGGCGCGGATTTGGATATCGCGGTCAGGATCAAGCCCGGCTTCGGCGACATAGGCGCGCAGCAGATAGTTGTGCATGGAAAAATCAAACGGCACGGCGAAGCGAAAGCCCTTCCAATCCTTGGGGTCGCGCTTTTCCCGATGCTTATTGGCAAGCGTAATGGCCTGGCCATTGGTGTTTTCAATCGCCGCCACCGCCCAAGGCACGGGCTGCGCCACACCAACCCCAAGCGACATTGCAAGCGGCATGGGGGAGAGCATATGCGCCGCGTCATATTCGCGCGCGATGGATTTATCGCGGATCACGGCCCAACCTGCGGTGCGGATGACCTCAACATTCAGGCCGTTGCGCCTATAGAAGCCCATGGGATCGGCCATGATGATGGGCGTGGCGCAGGTGATCGGGATGAACCCGATTTTGAGGTCGCGCTTTTCCGGAGCACCGCCGCCCTGCGCCAAGGCTTCGCGCGCGCGAGCCAGTGGAAAGAAGCTATCCAAAGCGGCAAACAGCGTGCCGGCACCAACCGCATTAATCAGCGCGCGCCGCGTGGCAGCCTTCGGGAAGGCCGCACGCAACACGGCTTCCTGCGCGACTTCCCCGAAAGCCCCGGTGCCGTCCGCAGGCGCACTCTCACAAGCAAAGCCCGAGGCATGGGCGGTGCCACAGCCGCAAGGGGCAAGGGTGCGTGCTTGTGGGCGGCGATGAAAGGCCATGTGACATCTCCCGGGCGTTGGGCGCAAAGGCGCTGCGAGTCTCAGGGCCTAGCAAGGCTTGTGCCGCGAATTTGGGCGATTGGGAGGGTTTCAGTGAGGTAATCCGCCCTAGTGTTGGGCATTTTGCATTAAATTTATGCAATTGACGCGATGTGGGCGCTCAGTCACCCTTGATTAGCGCCCAATTCCTTATCCTTGTTCGGCCTGACTGCCCATGCGATTAAAGTCCATAACGCATAGATTGAGGAGCAGGCGTCTTTGTCGTGGCCGCATGCGAAACCCGTCGCCCCGGCGCGTGGCGGATTGTTATTCTGCCTCTGGCTGGTGCTTACCGGTGCGGACCCCCTCGGCCTGCCTTTCGGCCTGCTCGCGGCGCTATGTGGCACCCATGCCAGCCTCAGATTGCTGCCGCCTGGCCCCAACCGGGTTGCATTGCGCGCGCTGCCAAGCCTGATTGGCACCATGCTGCGCCAAAGCTTCAGCGCAGGCTGGGATGTGGCGCTGCGCGCCTTCGCGCGGCCTTCGCGCCTGGCGCCCGGGGTGATCGAGCTTCCCCTCACTATCCCGCCCGGGCCATCACGCGATGCGTTTCGCGCGCTTGCCAGTCTCGCGCCCGGCTCTCTCCCGCTTGAGGATCTGGCGGATGGCCGGCTCAGGCTGCATGCGCTCGACCTCGCTTTGCCGCTTGCGAAGGATATCGCTGAAAGTGAAGCCGCTTTCGCGCGGACCCGTGGGGGGGGCAAACATGGCTGAGCTGCTGATCGGTACCGCCGCACTGCTGGTACTCAGCGCGCTGGTCGGCCTGGCGCGGGTGCTGCGGGGGCCCACGCGCGCTGACCGGCTGCTTGCCGCACAATTGCTCAGCACCGCAGGCATTGGCGCGCTGCTGCTGCTCGCCGCAGTGGGCACGCCGGCATTGATTGATGTTGCGTTGGTGCTTGCCCTGGTCGGCGCTTTCGCCTCGGTCGCCTTTGTCATGGCGTCGCGCGTGATTGGACAGCGATGAGCCTGCTGGTGTCGCTCCTATCGGGCGCCAGCATATTGGCGGGCGCCTTTTTCTTTATCGCCGGAACCCTTGGGCTGCTGCGTTTCGGCGATACGCTCAGCCGTGTGCATGCGCTGACCAAGGCGGATAATCTTGGCCTTGGACTGATCGTGCTTGGGTTGCTGCCGCTTGTTGGTAGCCTGGCCGATGCGCTCAAGCTTCTTGTCATCTGGGCGCTTGTTTTGCTTGGGGGCACCACGGCGGCGCAGCTTGTTGCCGGCGCCGTGCGGCGTGAACAGGATCCACCGCCGTGACTGCGTGGCTGCTTGATCTGCCGCTGGCACTTGGCCTGTTTGGTGCGGGGGCGGCCACGCTCACTGCACGGTCGCTTTTTGGCGCCGTGCTTGGCTTCATTTCGACCGGCCTGATCGCGACCCTGGTTTGGGTGCGGCTTGAAGCGCCAGATGTTGCCTTGACCGAGGCTGTGATCGGCGCAGCAGCGACTTCGGTCATCATCCTTTATGTCGCAAGCCGCATCGGCGGCGGGGCAGCGCCGCCGGCGCCACCGCATGTCCTGCTGCGCGTTCTGGCCGCCATCCTGTCAGCGCTATTGGCGGTGCTATTGGCGCTGGCGCTGCTGGCCCTGCCAGACCCCCCGCCAAGCCTTGCCGCAGCGGTGCTGGGGACGATCGAACCCACCGGCCTTGGCAATCCGGTGACTGCAGTGCTGATGGCGCATCGGGCACTTGATACGCTGCTCGAATCCGGGGTGCTGGTCTTTGCTGTTTTCGTGATCTGGTCCATGGCGCCGGAGCGGCGCTGGGGCCGTGCCCCGGGGCCGGCTTTCGTGGCGGAACCGCATGGGCCACTGGCCTTTCTTGCCCGGGTGCTGCCGCCGATTGGGATTGTCATTGGCATCTACATCGCCTGGGTGGGTGCCGATGCGCCGGGCGGTAAATTCCAGGGGGGCGCGGTGCTTGCCGCCATGTGGGTGCTGCCCTGGATTGCCGGTCTGGCCGCGCCGCCACGCATCAGCGATATCCGCCTTCGCCTTGCCATCGCGGCGGGGCCGCTTGTGTTTCTGGTTATTGGGCTTGCGGGCTTCGCTTTGGCGGATGGCTTCCTTGCCTATCCACCCGGCTTCGCCAAGCCGTTGATCCTGATCATCGAAACAGCAATGACGCTATCCGTCGCCACCGCCATGGCATGCATGATTGCCGGCCCGCCGGAACGGCGCGCTCAGCCATGAACGCAACCGCCCCCTTTGCGCTTGCCGCCGCAGGGCTGATCGGGCTCGGGCTTTATGGCATGCTCGCGCAGTCATCAGTGTTGCGGAAAGTGATTGCCTTCAATCTGCTTGGCGTTGGGGTGTTTTTGGTTTTCGGCGTGGTGGCGCGGCGCGGCGCGGCGGCTGGTCTGCCGGCTGACCCGGTACCGCAGGCAATGGTCATCACCGGACTTGTTGTTGCCTTTGCCGCCACCGCGCTTGCGCTGGTGCTCACGCTTCGCCTGCACCAGACCACCGGCGCGGTGACCCTTGCGGAAGACCGAGCCGCCATTGCGCCCCCCGCGAAGCCAGAGGCTGCCGCAGAATGACCGGAACGCCAGGCGGGTCGCTTTTGGTGCTGGCAATCGCGCTGCCTTTCGGCGCGACGCTGATCGGCTTTGTGCTGGGTGGCCAGGCGGCGGCGAGGGTCGCGCGCGCCGCACTCTGGCTATGGTTCGCGCTTGCGGTGGCGATTGCGGCGGTGGTCATCGCGCGGGGTGAACCTACCACGTATATGCTGAGCGGCTTTACTCCACCGGTTGGAATTGCATTGGCGGCTGATGGGCTTGCTGCCGCGATGCTACTGGCAGCCGCCATAGTGCTATTGGCCGCTGGGGTTTTTGGCCGTGTCGCCTACCCGGCGCCATCTTGGCATGAGGGAGGGCGCGCTGCCTTCGCCTATTGGTGTCTGCTGCCCGCGCTTGCCGCTTCTCTCGCTGTTGCCTTTTTGGCGCGCGATCTGTTCAGCCTTTTTGTCGCGCTCGAGATGCTGACCTTCACCGCCCTGGCGCTTGCCTGCCTTGATGGTCGGCCTTCGCAATTCAAGGCAGAGCTGCGGTATCTGTTATTCGCGCTGCTGGGCTCCGTTCTCTACTTGCTCGGTTGCGCTTTGCTCTACGGCGCCTATGGCACGCTTGATATCAGCTTGCTTGCGGGCAAGACGCGCGCCGATGCGCCGACGCAGCTGGCCGGCGCGCTGATGACCCTGGGGCTGCTGGCCAAAATGGCGGTCTTCCCGCTGCATCTTTGGCTGCCGCCGGCCCATGCCGGGGCGCCGCCGGCAGGTTCCGCGCTGCTTTCTGGCTTGGTTGTGAAAGGCGCATTTGTGCTGCTGGTGCGGCTTTGGTTTTGGGTACTGCCCGGCCCGCCCGTGGCAGGGGCAGAATTGCTCGCGACACTTGGTGCGGCAGCGATCCTGGTCGGTAGCGTAGTGGCGCTTAGGCAGGAAAAGTTGAAGGCGCTGATCGCTTATTCGACAGTCGCGCAGATTGGCTATCTGTTACTGATGTTCCCGCTGCTGATGGCGGGCGACCCTGATGCGGCCACGCGCGCCTGGATGGGTGGGATGGTGCAGGCAGTCTCCCACGCGCTGGCGAAGGCGGCCATGTTCCTGGGCGCTGGGCTGATTGTGCAATCCATCGGTGAGGACAGGGTAGCAGGGCTTGGTGGCGCGGCGCGGGCCGCCCCTTTTGCTGTGCTGGCGATTGGGATTGGCGGGCTTTCGCTGATGGGCGTGCCGCCCAGCGGTGGCTTTACGGCGAAATGGATGCTGCTGCGCGCTTCGGTGGATACCGGACAATGGTGGTGGTCACTGTCTATTCTTGCGGGCGGGCTGCTAACCGGCGGCTATGTCTATCGCCTGATCGCCGCGGCCCTTGCGCCAGCAGCGCCGGGGGCTAATCCGCGCCCCGTTCCGCGTGAGCAGGAAGCCTGCGTGCTGGTGCTTGCGCTGCTGTCCATGCTGCTTGGGCTGCTGCCGCTTTCGATGCTTGGTCTGGCGCAAATCGGCCAGCCGGTGATTGCGCCATGAACCTCCTGTTGCCGCTTATCCCGCTGCTGCCGGCGCTGATGCTGCTGGCACTTGTTTGGCCGTTGACGCGAGCGCGCGTGATGGGCGCGCTTTGGTTGGCGCCGCTGCCGGCGTTGGTGATCGCGCCTTTCGCCATGGGCACATCGCTGGTGCTTTACCCGGGCGGGCTCAAGTTTACGTTGCTGCTGGATGCGCCGGGGGGGGGGCTACTCGGTGGCGCCGCGCTGCTTTGGAGTGCCGCCGGCCTTTTCGCCAGGGCGCAGATGGGCACCGGGCCAGCAGCAAAGCGCTTCGCGGCATGGTGGCTGCTGACGCAGTCGGGCTGCCTTGGCGTTTTCATCACGGGCGATCTTTTGAGCTTTTACCTGGCTTTCGCGGTGGTGAGCCTGGCCGCCTTCGGCCTTGTGGCGCATGACGGCACGCCAAAGGCGCGACGGGCAGGGGGGCTTTACTTGCTGCTGGCGGTGCTTGGTGAAATTGCGCTGCTACTGGCCTTCGCCCTGCTGCATGGTCGCGCGGGTACTGAGAGCATCGCAATCGCCGATGTCGCGCCGGTGCTGCGCACTACGCCGGGTGGGCCTGTCATTGCGATGCTGTTGATACTTGGCTTTGGGCTCAAGATGGGCCTGATGCCGCTGCATGTTTGGCTGCCGGTCGCGCATCCGGCAGCACCTGCGCCCGGTTCCGCGGTACTGAGCGGTGCCATAATCAAGGCCGGCGTGATCGGGCTGATCCGCTTTTTGCCCTTTGATGGCCTGCCGGTGGCCGATGGTGTCTTGCTTGCCGGCCTTGGCTTCGCCACCGCCTATTGGGGTGTTGCGATGGGGCTGACGCAACGTAACCCCAAAACCATTCTTGCTTATTCCAGCGTCAGTCAAATGGGTGTGGTGGCAGCGACGCTCGGCATGGGGCTTCTGCTTGGGCTTGCTGAAACACCTGTCCATACGGCCTTTTATGCGCTGCATCACATGCTGGCGAAGGGGGCCTTGTTCCTTGGGGTCGGTCTGGCGCTTGCCACCGGCCCGGCAGGAAGGGCGCTGGTGCTGCCGCTCGCGCTACTGCTGGCGCTTGGCTTTGGCGGGCTGCCGCCCACCGGCGGGGCGCTGGCCAAGGCGGCGGTCAAGCCGGAATTCGGTGCTGGCCTTGCCGCCATGGCCGCGATGCTTTCCACCTTTGGCTCAACCGCGCTGATGCTCCATTTTGTCCATCGGCTGCGGGCGGCAATGGTGGCAGCGCCTAGCGCTGCGCCAGGCTGGGGCCTTGGCGTGCCTTGGTTGGTGCTGGGGGTGGCTGCACTCATCCTTCCTTGGGCGCTGTATGGCGCGGTAACGGGCAAGGCGCCGAGCGGTGATTGGAGTGCCGCGACCATCCTGCCGGTGGCAGCGGGGGCTGCTTTCGCCGTGCTTTGGACCCGAATCGGCCCGCGCGTACCTGAGGCGCCGGCGGGTGATCTATTGGTATTCGCGCAGCGCGGTTCGCCTTGGCGCGACGCTTTGGCGCGCGCGGTCGCGGTGGTGGAAGAAGCGGCGCGCCCCTGGCCGGTGGCGGGTATCGCGCTTCTGCTGCTGATCCTGGCGTTTTACGGCCTGATTGGTTTCAGCAGCTGATTTTGACAGGCGGGATGGTCAGCGGCGCTGGTGTTGAGCGTGCATGCGCCTCTGCGTCCGACCGCCCGCGATTATTGAAAACGCCCTGCACCCTGCCGCACCGCCCATGAATAAGGGAATGGCGCCGAGCCATTCGAAAAATCTTATGAAATCAATTTCATACAAGGAGAAGTGGCGTAGTAAGGGGGACTGAATGGGCGAAACTCTCTGAGCAATATTTTTTATTATTTTCAATAAATGATTCACAACCGAGCCCTTCCAGGGCAATGCGGATTTGCCCCCAAGCGGAGGGGGGCTTGTGCGTAGCGCGGCGT
>JBPCSO010000066.1:0-17297 GCA_051007055.1 Roseomonas sp. | reverse complement strand
CGCGCCAGCACATCCACAATGGCATTGCCGATGCCAAGAATATCAAGGCTGGGGGGGATCATGGGCTACGCTCCGGTAAAGGTTGCGGCGGGATTAGCCTTGGGCGAGGGTGACGTCCACCATGCCCCAAGCTCTTTTCCTGGCCTTTGGCCAATTCGGTGATGCTGCCTTTCGCCGCCCGCTGATCATGGGCGTGCTGGGTGCGGCCTTGGCGGTGGCGGGGCTGATCGGTTTGGCTGCGTGGCTTGCGGGTTGGGCAGCGGCGGGCGGGCCGGACTGGCTTTCCTGGATCACCCAGGCAGGCGGTGCGGCGGCGGGCGTATTCCTGGGTTGGTGGTTGTTTCTGCCCGTGGCGCTCGGCATTGCGGCGCAATTCACCGATAGCGTGGCCGGCGCGGTGGAGCGGCGCCATTACCCCGGCCTCGCGCCGCCGGCGGGGGCATCAGCGCTGGCGCAGGCAGGCTATGGCCTATGGTTCGGGTGCAAACTGCTGGCGCTGCAAATCCTGCTATTGCCGCTGTTCTTCATCCCAATTTTTGGCGCGCTGATCGCGCTGCTGATTGCCGCCCATGCGCTGGGGGCGGGTTTGCTGCGTGAAGTGGCGCTGCGTCGGATGAATCTGGCGCATTCGCGCATCGCTTGGCAGCGTTTGCGCTGGCAGGGCTGGATGCTTGGCCTTGTGCTGGCCTTGATGGCGATGGTGCCGCTGCTCAATCTTCTAGTGCCGATCATCGGCATTGCGGCTGCTGCGCATTTGTTGATCCGCGGCTTGGGTGGCTTCGATACATTTTCGGGCGCATCTACAGAAACCGGGGGATAACCTGTTTTCGCCCGTTGTGGCGCGGCAGAGTCGCATGCTAGCCGAAGGCATCAGCAACGCGAATCACCAAGGGGGCCAAGATGTCGCTTTTCCGTCGCAAGGATGAAGCCACCACTCCGCAAGCACCGGAACCAACCAGCGTGCCGACAGCGCGCGATCCTGACCTTGCGGTGCCGCCTTTCCGCCCCGCAGCGATGGTGCCGCCTGCAGCGAGTGCAGCAGCCGCATCTGGCAAGCCCAGCGTAGCGTCATCACCTGCCGCGCGCCCTATGGCCCCTGGCGCTACCGGACGCCCCACTGGCCGGGCAGAGGCTGGCGAAAAGCGCGTTTTGCAACTGGGCAAAGGCATCAGCATCCAAGGTAGCGTGACGGAGGCCGAGCGCATCGTCATTGAAGGCACCATGGAAAGCCAGCTTTTGCAATGCCAGGAATTGGCCATCAGCCATTCCGGCGTCTTCAAGGGCGAAGTTCAGGTGGAAGATGCGGATATTGCAGGGGTTTTTGATGGTACCCTCACCGCTACCGGCAACCTTACCATCCGCGCCACGGGTCGTGTTCTGGGTGTCGCGCGGTCTCGCCGACTGTCGGTTGAAGATGGCGGTCAACTGACCGGTCGGATGGAAATGATCACTGACACAACGGGCGGCGCAGCCATGCCGGTGGCCCCACCCGTGCGCGTGGTTGAAGCCAGCGAATCCTGAACTGGCGCGATATGCGCCAGGGGCTGCCGCAAGCGAGGGTGCCATTTCGGCAACCCCTGCTTGCGTGCCTTGCTTCCTTTTTACCCATCAGCCTCGCGAGTATGGCGTTAGCCGCCTTACTGCTTACCCCCGCCTGCCAAAGGGCTGATGCGGAAAGCGCTACGCGTGGGCTTGAACAAGCATTGCACGATACACGGGCCAGCCTAACTGCCATTGGCATGCCGCCAGGTGCTGGCGGAACGCCGGTTGGTCGGGTGATCCCGTTGCCGGCGCCGCCAAGCGCTTCAACCGCCCGCCGCGCAGGTGCCAGCCCGCCAGCCACTGCCGCCACGTTACAAGGCCGCACCCCAGAACAGGTTTTATCAGCTTTGGGTGAGCCGGCGCTCAGGCGGCGCGAAGGCGATGCGGAGATTTGGTTGTACCAGGCGGCTGATTGCAGACTTGATCTGGTCTTCTACCCGGAAGCTGCTCAACTGATTTTGGCGCATGCCGCCGCAAGGGCCTTGGGAGCACGGCGCTTGACCGAAGCCACCTGCCTTCTTGCAATTGCCGCAGCGCCCCATCCCCTGCCATGGACCCTGGCTGGCCGCGCTGGTGGAGGCTGAAGGGCGCCTATGAATCTCTGGCTGGATGCGTTTGTGCCCGCTTTCGCGCTGCTTGGACTTGGCGCTTTGTTGCGCCGCGTCCTGCTGCCGCTGGATGCGGTGTGGGCCGGCATGGAAAAACTGATCTATTGGGTGCTGCTGCCCAGCCTGATCCTTTCAGCGCTGGCAGCGCTTGACCCCGCCAGCCTGCCGCTGGGCGCCATGGCCTTCACCATTTGGGGCGCGCTCGCCACCGGCACGCTGATTTCCGTGTTACTCGCGCGCTTCATGGGGCATGGGCATGCGGCCATGACCTCTGTCCTGCAGGGCGGCATTCGCTTCAATAATCTGATGGGTTTCGCCATTGTGGGCGCGATTTTTGGCGCGGAGGGTGTCAGTTTCGGCGCCGTTGCCACCGGCATCATCGTGCCCTTTGTGCAGAGCGTGACCACGCTTGCCTTCGCCGTGGATGGCAGCCGGGGCAGGCCGAAGCCTTTGGTGATCCTGCGGCAATTGATCCTGAATCCGCTGATCATTGCCTGCATCCTGGGCTTTACCGTGGCGGCCCTGGGCGGCTTTCCGCCCGGCGTGAAGCCAACCATCCAAGCCTTGGGCCGGGCATCAGTTGCGCTTGGCTTGTTATGTGTTGGCGCGGCGCTGTCCTGGGAAAGCTTCACGGATCGTCTGCCAACCCAGGCGCTGACGGGCATTTTGAAACTGGTGGGCATGCCAGCCATTACCTATGGCTTGGGCACATTTGCGGGCCTGCCCCCATTGCCGTTGGCTGCCGCGGTGATCTTCATGGCGCTGCCCACCGCCGCCACATCCTATGTGATGGCGCGCGCCATGGGCGGCGATGCTAAGCTGATGGCCGCGATCACTACCACAGAGCATATCGCTTCCATCATCACCCTGCCCTTTTGGGTGATCCTGGTGTTAGGCTGATGGAGACTTCGATCACTCATCGCCCTTAGCGATGAACCCCAAAGAAGCCTCAGGAGTAAAGCACGTGTATCATTGGGTTTTGGTATCTCTGCTGGGTCTTGGCGGTGCCAGCCTGGCGCAAAGCCTGCCGCCGCCAGTCCCCGTAGCGCCTAGCGCACCGGCGGAACGCAGCCTGACTGATCGCGCCAGCGCCGCGGTGGGTAAGGCGGCAGAAGAAACCACCTTGGCCTTTGGGCGCGCCATGAATTGGACTGGCCGCCAATTGGAAGGCGCCGGCCAATGGACCGCTCGGCAGGGTGAAAACATCGCAAGCGACAAGCCGGAAACGCCAGCCCCGACCGCAGCGCCTGCCTCACCAGCGCAAGCCTTGCCGCCGCCCGTGCCGGTGCGATGAGCGGATTCGGCGCTACGCCTGATCCGGGAGCATAATCTCCAACCAGCCGCGCGCATCCATCCGCGCGGCATCGCCGGGCAGTAGCAGCACCGTGGTGGTATCGCTTTCCACAATCGCCGGCCCCGCCACCGCCTGATCCGCGCCAAGCCCAGCGAAATCATAAACCGGCACCTCGGCGGGTCCGCCTTCCAACATGATGCGCCGCGCGCCACGCGGCGCCACCATGCCGCCTGCTTCCTTGACCGCCGGTTCCGGCATAGGCGGCAAGCGCCCAATCACCGCAAGCCTGGCATTCACCAGCACCACTTCTTCCTGACGTAGCGCATAGATGAACAGCGCTTCATGCCGCGCATGGAAAGCGTCGCGCAGCCGTTCAGCAAGCCCCGCCCCTTCCCAGGCGACATGATCCAAGGGCACGGCGATATCGAAAACCTGTTCGCCATAGCGCATATCCGCAGCGCGGCGCGTTTCCACCGTACCGCCAAACCAACTGGCAACGCGCGCACGGCCTTCTTCTTCCAAGGCGGCCCAAATGCTGCGCAGCGAATCGTCATCGGGCACGCCGCCCGTATTCAATTCGCTGCGCGCCATCTCGTACCGCAGATCGGTGTGCAGCATGCCCCAGGCGGAAAGCCCCGCGGCGAAGAAGGGCACTGCCACGCGCTTCATGCTGAGTTCGCGCGCCACCGCACTGGCATGCAGCCCTGCCGCACCGCCGAATGACAGCAGGCAGAAATCACGCGGATCAACGCCGCGCCTGACAGTCGCCACACGAATCCCATCCGCCATGCGGATATTGGCCAGCCGATGCACGCCCGCCGCTGCCGCCATGGCATCAAGCCCAAGCTTGGCGCCGAGATTCGCAAAGGCGCGCTCTGCCGCTGCCATATCCAGCTTGCGCTTGCCGCCCAGAAAATTCGCCGCATCCAGATAGCCCAGCACCAGATTGGCATCTGTCACTGCCGGTTCCGTGCCACCCTGCCCATAGGCCGCCGGCCCCGGCACCGCGCCGGCGCTGCGCGGGCCAACCTGTAGCGTGCCACCCGCACCGACATGGCCGATGGAACCACCACCCGCGCCAAGTGTGACGATATCCAGGCTTTCCAGCGCGATGCGTTCACCGGCGACATCGCGGCCGCGCCCCAACGCGGCGTCACCTTCCTGGATCAGTGCAATATCGGTGGAGGTCCCGCCTACATCAAAGGTGATCAGATCCTGCCCGAGGCCCCGTTCCGCCAAGGCAACGCCCGCCGCCACGCCACCGGCCGGCCCTGACAGCGCGGTGCCCGCCGCCAAGCGCGCCGCTTCTTCCACCGGCGCGACACCACCATGGGAGAGAATGACAAACACCGGCCCGCCATAGCCCGCCTGTTCCAACCGCCCGCGCAGTCGCGCCAGATAGCGGGATACAATGGGGCCAACATAGGCATTCACCGCTGCCGTGGAGAAACGTTCAAATTCCTTGATCTGCGGCAGCACCTCAGCCGAGGTGGTGATGAAAACCCCAGGCAAGGCTGCGCGTAATGCCTCGGCTGCCGCGTTCTCATGCCGCGCATCGCGCCAGGAATGGAGGAAACACACCGCGACTGCTTCAACATTCACCGCGCGCAATTGCTGAATAGCGGCATTGAGGGATGCGTGGTCCAGCGGCACTTCCACCTGCCCATCCGGGCGCAGCCTTTCGCGCACCGCAAGCCGCAGGCGGCGCGGCACCAAGGCGGGGGCGGCGGGCAGGCGCATATTATAGCGTTCGGGCTTGAGGCCTTCACGCATTTCAATCACATCGCGATGCCCTTCCGTGGTGAGCATCGCAATCTTCGCACCCTTGCGTTCCAACAACGCATTGGTGGCAACCGTGGTGCCATGGACGATGCGTTCGGTCTGCCGCAGCAGATCAGGAAGTGTCACGCCAAGGGTTTCCGCCAGAACGGCGAGCCCCGCGACCACGCCTTCGGATTGATCCGCAGGTGTGCTGGCTGCCTTGGCGAGGGTTGTGGTGCCATCTGCCGCGACACAGACCACATCGGTGAAAGTGCCGCCGACATCAACGCCGATACGATAGGTCATACCAAGCCCTCCGCCGCATCAGCTGCACGCGCAGCGGGATCACGTTTGTCAGGCGGCCCCCAACCACCGCCACCGCCTGAGAGCACATGCAATTGATCGCCCGGTGCCAGTGGAATGCCGACTTCCTTGGTGCGCAAATCACGCGCGGTGCCATCGGCGCGTTCCAGCCGATAGTGATGCGGCAGGCCATCCTGGCCACCCAGCATCCCGGCCGCACCATAGCGCACACCATCGCCGGCGGTATTCGCCACTGAAGGACCATCGGTTTCGAGCTTCAGCAGCAAATCGCCGCCAAGCCCGCCGCGATAGGTGCCATCGCCGGCGCTGCCGGGACGGAATTCATGGCGCGCGAAGAACAGCGGGAAACGCGCTTCCGCCATTTCAACACTGCCGAATTTCAAACCGCCAGCGGAATGCCATTCGCCCGCGGTGGACCAGCCATCGCCACCCGAGGAACCCCCGCCACCTGGCCGCGCATGGAACATGTGCCAGACGAAAAAACGCCCAGGCCGACGTGGATCGCGCCCCTTGATCGCGACACGAAAACGCCGACCCCAACCGCCCATGGCGCGATCGGGGCAGGCATTGGCGAGGGCTTTCACCACCGCCTCCACAATCTCATTCGAACAATGCGATGTGCACATGGTGACCGGCGCGCCTTCGGCGGCCCAAACCACTGTGCCTTCGCGCGCCTTTATGGTGAGGGGCCGAAAGCAGCCATCATTCTTCGCCACTTCTGGATCAAGCAGGAACGCAAGCGCCATGCGCACCGCACTCGCCATATTGGGATAGGATGAATTGACGAAGCCTGGCGTTTGCGGCGCGCTTTCCGTGAGGTCCACGGTGAGATGATCGCCCTGTTTCGTGACGCGCGCACGAATGGCGATATCCTGGCCGCCAAAGCCATCATCATCCAGAAATGCCTCACCCAACCAGGTACCATCTGCCCAGGTGGATATGATGCGCCGCGTATGCGCTTCCGCGAGCGCCAGAATCGCATCCACCGCCGCCACGGTGGTATCAGCGCCATAACGCGCCAGCACTGACAGCAGGCGCTTTTCGCCGAGATGCGCGGCACCGATCATCGCCATCAAATCGCCGCGCACATCGCGCGCAAGGCGCGTATTGGTGATGATCATGCGCACAAGGTCTTCGCGCGGCAGGCGCCCCTGGCCGAGCAGAATGGGCGGCACGCGCAGCCCTTCCTGCCAAATCTCCGTCGCCCCCGGATTATAGCCGCCGTGGGTCGCACCGCCGATATCCGTGTGATGGGCGCGCACAACGGACCAGAATACCAAGCGCCCTTGGGCAAAGACCGGCACAATGGCTGTCAGGTCCGGCAAATGCGACCCGCCATGATAGGGGTCGTTCAACAAATAGATATCGCCTTCCTGCACGGTATTGCCAAAGGCATCGCGCACCGCCTGCACGGCGAAGGGCATGGCACCGACATGCACCGGGATGTGGTCCGCCTGCGCCACCAGCCGCGCTTCAGCATCACACAGCGCGATGGAAAAATCGCGCGAAGAGTTAAGGATTTGCGAATAGGCGGTGCGCAGCATCGCCTCCCCCATTTCCTCCACAATGGCGCGGAAACGGTTATCGAGGACCGAGAGCGTGACGGGATCAGGGGCGGTTTTCATGGGGTGAAGGCTTCCCCCGAAGGCGCCCGCCGTCAAGGCTTCGCAGCGGGGCAAAACAGGGCCATGATCCGCAAAACCGTAAAGGAGGAAACCATGGCCGTTAATGTTGCATCACCCGACTTGAAGATCATTGCCGAGGGGCTGCGCTTCCCCGAAGGCCCTGTTGCCATGCCCGATGGGTCTGTGGCGCTGGTGGAAATTGAAGCCCGGCGCATCACGAAAGTGGCGCCCAATGGGACGAAAACCACGATCACCACCGTGGATGGCGCGCCGAATGGCCTGGCACTGGGACCGAATGGCAGTTTCTATGTTTGCAATAATGGCGGCTTCACTTGGCATGAAGAACCCGGGATTTTGCGCCCGAGCGGCCAATCACCGGATTATTCGGGCGGGCGGATTGAACGCATTGATGGTGCGACGGGCAAGGTTGAAGCGCTCATCCGTGTTTGTGATGGGAGACCTTTGCGCGGGCCGAATGATTTGATGTTCGATGGCAAGGGCGGATTTTGGTTTTCCGATCTCGGCAAGGTGCGCGCGCGGGATCGCGACCATGGCGGTGCCTATTGGGCGTCCGAAGATGGATCGCGCGTGGTGGAAGCGGCCTTCCCGATATTCGGTGGCGCCAATGGGATTGGCATCAGCCCTGATGGCAAAACGCTTTATGTGGCAGAGACCGAAACGGGCCGGCTTTGGGCCTGGGATATTGAAGCACCTGGCAAGCTGAAGAAGGAACCTTGGCCATCAAGCGCGGGCGGGCGCGTGCTGTGCCAATTCCCGGGCTATCGGCGCTTGGATAGCATCGCGATTGCAGCTTCGGGCAATATCATTGTGGCGACACTGGTGGCGGGGGAAATCACCACCGTGTCACCTTCGGGCGAGATTCTCCGCACCGTGAAAATGCCCGAACGCATGCCGACCAATATCTGCTTTGGCGGGTCGGATATGCGCACCGCCTATATTACGCTGTCCAACACAGGGAAGTTGGTCGCGATGCAATGGGATGAGCCGGGGCTGCGCCTTCCGTATAATTGAAAAGCGCTAACCGAGTTCGGACAAAACCTCAGCCGTATGCTGGCCAAGCGCCGGGGCTTCCGCCACAAAATGGCCAAGCCCCGGCAGCATGGGCAAGGGCACTGCGCCCAATTGTGGCTGCGGAATACGCGCGGCAGCGCCATAGGCGACGACATGCTCATTCGCCAACCAATCAAGCGGCGTATTGACGCGATCAGCGAGCAATCTTTCGCCCTGCAATATCGTCACCCATTCTGCGACGGGTTTCTTCAAGAATGCCGCACGAATGATGGCGTAAAGCGCGTCCCTATTCTGCCAACGGAGATCGAAATTCAAGAAGCGCGGATCGGCGGCGATATCGGCAAGGCCCAAGGCGCCGCAGAGCTTCGGCCATTCCGCTTCACGCACCAGCGTAATCATCACCCAGCCACCATCGGCTGCGCGATAGGCGCCCGCAGGCGCATTAGGCGGCGCGGCTGATTTGCCCTGCACGCCCCATTCACCGATTTGGTGCGTCAGCAGATTGGACGTGGCCGCCATAAGCGACATGTCAATCACGCGCTGACGTGGCGTACTATCCTGCGCGCGCGCGGCAAGTGCGACTTGCACGGCTGAGAAGGCATAAATCCCCGTCGCCATATCGGCGATGAAGGCGCCCGCCTTATGCGGCGCGCCATCCGCACCCTCATTCAGGCTGACAAAGCCGGAAAAGGCTTGTGCCACGGAATCCGTACACGGCCGTTCGGCATAGGGGCCGCTTTGCCCAAAGCCTGAGATGGAAAGACAGACCGCATCCGCCTTCGCATTTTCCGGCCCAAGGCCGATGCGCGCCGCCACGCCTGGACGGAAGGCTTCAATCAGCACATCGGCTTGCGCTGCCAAGGCCGCAGCGGCGCGCTTGCCATCTTCCGATTTCAAATCCAGCACCACGGAACGCTTGCCGCGATTGAAACACACGGTCATGACGGAGACGGTATCCTTGGCCGTGCCAAGCCCGCGCGACCAATCGCCTTCGGGTGGTTCAAGCTTGATGACATCAGCGCCACAGGCAGCCAGCATCATGCCGCAATAGGGGCCGGCAATGCCCTGGCCAGCATCCAGCACCCGAAGCCCCTTATAGGGCCGCATCGCTTCATTCATCGCGTTTCCTCCAGCGCCAAATCATGCCTATCCTGACGGCAAATCCAGATATGGGAAGGGGCCATCCATGAGCATGACACGCCGCGCCGCGATTGCCGGCACCTTGCTGCCATTCGCAGCACAGGCGCAGGCGCCGGAATGGCCAAGCCGCCCGGTGCGCTTCATTGTGCCCTATCCGCCAGGTGGGCCAACCGACATCATGGGCCGCATCGTAGCCCAAGCCGTGCAAGGCCCGCTCGGTCAGCCATTCGTGGTGGAAAATCGCGCCGGCGCCAATGGGCTAATTGGGTCAGAACAAGCGGCGCGCGCCGCACCTGATGGCGGTACCTTTCTGGTCAATGCCTCGGCCCATGTGATTGTGCCGCATCTGACACCCAATATGCCGATTGATGTGCTGGCGGATTTCGCGCCGGTGACGAATATCGCCACCGTGCCTTTGTGGCTGGTGGTGAACCCGGCGCTGCCGGTGCGCAGTGTCGCGGAATTCATCGCCTATGCGCGCGCCAATCCGGGGCGGATTGCTTATGCATCGTCTTCTCAGGGCGGTGCGCCGCATCTGGCCGGGGAATTGTTCAAGCTGATGACGGGAACGGATCTTGTGCATGTGCCCTATCGTGGCAGCGGCCCGGCGGGGCAGGATCTGATCGCGGGCACGGTGCAGGCAATGTTCGATTCCGTGCCCGCCAGCGCGGGCGCGGTGCGCGATGGCCGTTTGCGTGCATTAGGTGTGACCACGCGTAATCGCATTGCGCCTTTCCCGGATTTGCCGACCATCGCCGAAGCCGGCGTGCCGGGCTACGAAATCTCCACCTGGTACGGCATTTGGGCGCCTGCGCGCACGCCGCCCGCCATTATCGCGCGCTTGCAGCAGGCCGTGGCCACCGCCGCGCGCAATCCCGAAACCCGCGCACGTTTTGATGCGCTGGGCGCAGAGCACGTGGCCGATAGCCCAGAAGATTATGCGCGTTTTGTCCGTGTAGAATATGATCGCTGGGGTAAGCTTGTGCGTGATGCACGCATCAAGCTGGATTGAGAGTGGCTGACATGGAAACGGATTATCTGGTGATTGGCGCGGGTTCTGCCGGCTGTGTGGTGGCAAGCCGGCTAGGCATGGCGGGGCGGCGCGTGACTTTGTTGGAAGCGGGGCCCAAGGATCGCCACCCTTGGATCCATATCCCCGCCGGCATGCTGAAGCTTATGCAGAATCAGAAGCTCGTGAATTGGGGCTACACGACGGAAGCCGAATCGGGCGCCAATAACCGCGAAATCCGCTGGCCGCGCGGGCGCACTTTGGGCGGCACTTCTTCCATCAATGGGATGCTCTATGTGCGCGGCAATCCGGCGGATTTCGATCTTTGGGCGCAAATGGGCTGCCGCGGCTGGAGTTATGACGAAGTGCTGCCTCTGTTTCGTCGCAGCGAAACCTATCGCAATGGTGGCGACCCTTCCGTGCGGGGCCAGGATGGGCCTTTGCAGGTGGAAGATTACCGTACCATCCTGCCGCTGACGCATCGCTTCATTGAAGCGGCGCAGCAGGCGGGCCATCCCTTCCGCCAGGATTTGAACGGCGTTGAGCAGGAAGGTGTTGGCTATTCGCAAATGACGCGGATTGGCCGTTGGCGCGGTTCAACCGCTCGCACCTATCTGGCGCAGGCAGGCAATAAGGTGCGGGTGGAAACCGAAGCGCAGGTCACGCGGCTATTGTTTGACGGTAAGCGCTGTGTGGGCGCGGAGTTTCGCCAGAGCGGCACGCTCAAACAAATCCGCGCCCGGCGGGAAGTGATCCTTTCCGGTGGCGCGGTAAATTCGCCGCATGTCCTGCAAATCTCGGGCATTGGTCCGGCCGAGCATTTGCGCGCACTGGGCATTGAGGTTGTACAGGATACGCCCAATGTGGGCACCAATTTGCAGGATCATTACGTCACGCGCGTGCAGCATCGTGTGCGAAACAGCATCAGCACTAATCAATTGGCACGCGGGTTGCGCCTAGTGGAACAGGTGGCGCGCTTCTTCACGGTCGGTAATGGCGCGCTGACCTTCGGCGTGACTACGGCGCAGGTTTTCGCACGCTCCCGCGAAGGGCTTGCCAGCCCTGATCTGCAATTGCTGTTCACGCCAGCGAGCTATACGCTGGGGCAATTCGGTGTGCTGGAGAAGGAACCCGGCATGACCTGCGCCATTTGCCCAGTAAAGCCTGATAGCCGCGGTACCGTCATGGCGAAATCCGCTGACCCGTTTGAAAGGCCAGCGATCCGGCCGAATTACCTCTCGGCACGAAGCGATCAGGAATTGCTCGCGCGTGGGCTTCGAATGGTGCGTGAGATTTTCGCACAAGACGCCATCACGCCCTATAGCGTGAAGGAAATTCTGCCAGGGCCCGCGGTGCAGAGCGACGATGAATTACTCGCCTTCGCCCGCCAATATGGCACCACTATCTATCACCCGGTTGGCACCTGCCGCATGGGCGAAGACCCGGCGAGTGTTGTGGATAGCCGCCTCCGGCTACGCGGTATTACAGGCTTGCGGGTGATTGATGCCTCGATCATGCCGACACTCACGACGGGCAATACCAATGTGCCAACCATCATGATTGGCGAAAAAGGCGCGGATATGATCATGCAGGATGAGGCCGCATGATGCGCGCGATCATTTGCGAAAGCTGGCGGGATTTTACAGACCTAGAAATCAAGGATGTACCGCGCCCGGCGCTGCGCCCGCATGGGGTTCGGATCAAAGTGGCGGCGGCTGGGGTTTCCTTCGCGACACAATTGGTGGTGGCGGGTAAATATCAGCGCAAGCCGCCTTTGCCCTTCACGCCGGGAACAGAAATTGTCGGCACCGTGCTGGAAGCGGCACCAGATGCGGATGCACCGCCGCCGGGTACGCGCGTTTTCGCCGTGGTGGATTGGGGTGGTATGGCGGAAGAAGCCATTGCTGATGATATCCACACCATTGCCATCCCTGATGGCTTGCCTCTGGAGCCCGCAGCGGCGTTCCCGATTTCCTACCCAACCGCCGGCGCGGCTTTGCTCTGGCGCGGCAGGATCAAGGCGGGCCATTGGGTGCTGGTGCATGGCGCGGCGGGTGGCGTTGGACTTGCTGCGGTTGAAATTGCCAAGGCTTGTGGCGCGAAAGTGATGGCGCGTGCGGGTGTGACGAAGCACGCAATGCTGCGCGCCCGCGGCGCAGATGCGGTGCTGGATAGCGCGGCACCCTTTCGCGATGCGGTACGTGCCGCCACAGGCGGGCGAGGCGTGGATTGCCTGGTGGATACCATTGGCGGCCCTGCCTTTGATGAAAGCCTGCGGTGCCTTGCAGATGGCGGGAACCTTGTTGTGGTGGGTTTCGCTGGCGGCGGCATTCCAACGCTGCAAACCAATATCCTGCTGCTCAAGAATATCGGCGTGATCGGCGTGAATTGGGGCACCTATGTCGGCTGGTCCCCGGGCGATGGCCGCCGAGACCACGCGCCCGCCGCGCGCGCCCTTTGGGATCAATTGATGGCCTGGTGGAAGGCGGGCGCGCTGAAGCCTGAAATTCACGCGGCCTATCCTTTGGAGCAATTCCGCGAAGCGATGAATGAGGTCACCGCCAGGCGAAGTGCCGGCCGCGTGATCCTGCGCCCCTGAAGCCACACGAGATGGAACACCCCGCCGCCCATGCCAATCATCGCGTCATTGCGTTGATTGTCGCCTCTGCGCTGCTCATGCAGAATCTGGATAGCGCCGTGGTCGCCACCGCGCTGCCCAGTATGGCGCGCGATATGGGCGAAGACCCGGCGCGCTTGGGGGCGGCCATCACATCCTATCTGGTGGCACTCACGGTCTTCATTCCGTTTTCAAGCTGGATCGCGGATCGCTTCGGCGCCAAGCGCGTTTTCATGCTGGCCATCATCGTTTTTGTCGCGGCTTCCGCGCTTTCCGGCCAGGCGCGCGGCCTGGAAGACCTGATCGCCTTTCGCATCCTGCAAGGCGCGGGCGGTGCAATGATGTTCCCAGTCGGGCGGCTTTTGCTGCTGCGCGGCGTACGCAAGGAAGAACTGCTTTCCGCCATGGCCTGGTTGACGATGCCGGCGCTGCTTGGGCCCGTCTGCGGCCCGCCGCTTGGTGGCATCCTCACCGATCTTTTCGGCTGGCGCGCGGTATTCTGGATCAATGTGCCGATTGGGCTGATTGGGTTCTTGCTGGTGGCCTGGAAAATCCCTGCCATCCCGCCAACCAATCCGGGCAAGCCTGATATTCTTGGCCTGGCACTGGTGGGGTTTGCCTTGGCGCTTGGCATGTTCGGGCTTGAAACCGTGGGGCGGCACGTGGTGGCGGAACCCTGGCCTGAGGTTGCGCTGGCGGCAGGCTTACTGATTGGCGTCGCCGCTTATTTCCATTGCCGCCGCGCGCCACGGCCTGCCATTGATATTGCGCTGCTCAAAATCCCTACCTTTCGCCAGCCAGCGCTGTTCGGAAGCCTGTTTCGTGTGGGTGCCGGCGCGGTGCCCTTTCTTGTGCCCATCATGCTGCAAATCGGCTTTGGCATGTCGGCTTCCGAAAGCGGGCTGGTATCCTTTGCAACCGCGCTTGGTGCCTTCACCATGAAGCCGCTGGTGCGCCCGCTACTGAAGCGCTTTGGCTTTCGGAACGCGCTGTTGATCAATGGCGTTTTGGCATCGGCCGGGATCGCGCTGCTGGCCTTGCCCAATCCTGCCTGGCCGGTCGCGGCGATCTTCGTGTTGCTCGCTTGCGGCGGCCTGTTTCGCAGCCTGCAATTCACCTCGCTCAATACGCTCGTTTTTGCTGATGTGCCACCGGAAAAACTCTCTGCCGCGACCAGCTTTTACAGTACATTGCAGCAATTATCGCCCGCGCTTGGCGTGGTGCTGGCGACTGCGACGCTGGAACTCTCTCGCCTTGCCGCAGGGCGCGCAGAACTAGGCCTTGCTGATTTCTCTATGGGCTTTCTGGTGGCGGCGGTGGTCACGCTGCTGTCAATTCCGATGCTTGCAGCCCTTAGCCGGGATGCGGGGGCCGAGGTTTCGGGCCATACTCCCGGGCCCAAAACCCCGTGATGCATCGCGCCACGTAACATGCGATAGTCTGCTCTGCCTTTGGCGAGGAACCCCCCGATGAAGCTGCCGCGCCTTTTGCTGATGCTGATGTTGGCCTTTGCCCCTCTCCCTACTTGGGCGCAGGGCTTTGATTTGCCGGGCTTGTCTCAGGAATCCGGCGTCTATCAGCAAAGCCTGCAACGCCGCTTCCCCGCCGGCGGCACGCCGCAACAACGCGCCGCTGCCGAACGCCGTGCGCAGGACGCCACCGCGCGGCGTGATTTCGCTGCCGCCGCCGCTGCCCTGGAAGAACGCATCGGGCTAGGCAATAGCACCGCTGATCATTGGCTGGCGCTCGCTGAAGCGCAGCTTGCCCGCACACCGCCCGAGAGTAACCGCGCTTTGCAAGCAGCCTGGCGCGCTTTTCAATTCGCCCCGGGCGGAGAGCCGGAAGTGCCACCCCTGCTGCTGATCGCCGAAGCGCTCCGCCGGCAGGACCGTCTGGCACAGCAGGTAGAAGCTTTGGAAGCGGTGGTGGAACGCTTGCCCAATGATGCGCGCCACAAGGCAGCGCTTGATACCGCGCGCCGCGCCGCCGGCATGCTGGTGCGGCGCGTCACGCCAGAACCGGATGCCGAACCGGCGCGCGCCTGTATTGGCTTCACCATCCCGCCCGCGCGCCGCGGCGGCTGGCGTGCCGAGGATTGGGTGCGCGCTGACCCTGCCCTGCCCAACCTCACCATCGAACGTGAAGCGGATCAACTTTGCGTGGGCGGCCTGCCCTGGGGCCAGACCACGCGGCTGATCCTGCGTGCTGGCTTGCCCGGTGAGGGCAGCAATCTGCGCGCCGATACGCCGCTTGCCATCGCCATGCCGGATCGCAGCGCGCGCATCGTGTTCGAAAACCGCGCCTTCATCCTGCCGCGTGGCCAGGCCCCGCGCCTTGGCGTTGCGACCGTGAATGTCGAGAAATTGCAGCTTCGCCTGGTGCGGCTTTCCGAGCGCAATCTGATCTCGCTCCGCGAACGCTGGCGTCCGGGTGAGGCTTTGGATCAATGGATGGCGCAGTATATCGGCGAACAGAGCGGGCGCGTGCTGTGGGAAGGTAGTGCGGAATTGCAGGGCGGTGCGCCCAATCGCCTGACGCGCCATGCGCTGCCGCTGTCTGATTTGCTGCATGATGCCGCACCGGGGCTTTATTTGATCACGGCGCGTCAGGCGGAAACGCGCCGTGGAGAAGCCACCGCCGCCGCCTTTCCATTTTTCGTGACGGATATTGCGCTGACCGCCTGGCGTGGTGCGGATGGGCTGGCGGTACAGGCGCGTAGTTTTCAGTCGGGCCAGGTTAAATCCGGGCTCCGCGTTGCGCTGATGGCGCGCAATAATGACGTGCTCGCGGAAGCGCGCACGGATGCGGCGGGGCTTGCGCGTTTTCCAATCGCGCTGCTGCGCGGGCAAGGGCCATTGGCGCCCTTCGCCATTCATGCGGAAGCGCCGGATGATCTTGCAGCGCTCAATCTTGGAGCGGCAAGTTTCGATCTTTCGGATCGTGGCGCTACAGGCCGCGCCCATCCCGGCCCGCTTGATGCGTTTCTCTGGCTTGATCGCGGGATTTATCGCCCAGGTGAAGTGGTGAACCTGACAGGGCTTTTGCGTGATGCGGCAGGCAATCCGCAGGATATGCCGCTGCGCCTCAGGCTGCGGCGGCCCAATGGGCAGATCGCGGCAGAAGTCACGCCGCCACGCCTGATGGGGGGTGCCATTTCCTGGCCGCTGCAACTTTCTGAAGGCGCGGTTTATGGCCAATGGACGATTGAAGCGCTGGCTGATCCCGCCCTGCCGCCGATTGGTCGCGCACAGTTCCGTGTGGATGCTTTTGTGCCGGAAGGCTTGGAAGTCACCGCCGGGCTGGCGCCGGGGCCTTTGGTGCCGGGCGCGACTGCGCTTAACCTGCCGATCAGCGCGCGCTTCCTGTATGGCGCGCCGGGCGCGGGGCTTACGGGCAACGCCGAGATTCGCCTGCTGCCGGATCCCGAGCCCTTTGAAGCCTGGCGCGGCTGGCGCTTTGGCCTGCAGGATGAAAGCTTCGCGCCCGATCTCATCACGCATGAAATCGCGCCGCTTGATCGTGAAGGGCGCGGCGTGGTGGCACTTTCCCTGCCGCGCGCGCCGGATACCACGCTGCCCATCAAGGCGAATGTCACGCTGGCCATTGCGGAGCCCGGCGGGCGTGAAAGCCGCGCACGGATTGCCGTGCCGGTGCGCGCTGCCGGCCTGTTCCCCGTGCTGCGCCCTGCGTTTCAGGGTGATGCGATAGATGCCGGCGGGGAAGCAGCGTTTGAAATCGCCGCCGTTGCGCCAGATGGCAGCGCGGCAGCGGCGCGGCTTAGGCTGCGCTTGCTGCGCGAAAGGCCGGATTGGCGATTGGTGATGCGCGATTCCATCGCGCGATTTGAAACCGTGTGGCGCGATGAACCGGTGGATGCGGCTGAGGTCACCATCAACCCCGCCGCGCCCACGCGCTTTGCGCGCAGCCTGCCCTTTGGCCGCTATCGGCTGGAAATCGCCGATGCGGATGGGCTTGGCATGGCATCCTATCGCTTCCGCGCCGGCTGGGCCGGTGTGGAAAGCGCAGAAATCCCCGACCGGATTGATGTCGCTGCTGAGCGCCGCAATTTTGCGCCGGGGGAAGTCGCGCGGCTGCGCATCACGCCACCCTTTGCGGGGCCCGCGACGGTCGCTGTGCTCACGGATCGTTTGGTGTCACTCGGCGAAATCACGCTGAGTGAATCAGGCACGGATATCGAAGTGCCGGTGGATGCTGCCTGGGGGCCGGGTGCCTATATCACCGTCACCGCCTATCGCCCTGGTGAAGCGCGTGAAGGCCGCCCCGGGCGCGCGCTTGGCCTTGCCTGGATCGGGCTTGATCCCGCGCCGCGCCGGCTTGAAGTGAC
>JBPCSO010000065.1:0-6541 GCA_051007055.1 Roseomonas sp. | reverse complement strand
TCGTCGCGATAGACGAACATGACCACATCGGCATCCTGTTCGATGGAGCCTGATTCACGCAAATCCGAAAGCTGCGGGCGCTTGTCTTCGCGGCTTTCCACAGCGCGGGATAACTGAGACAGCGCAATGACAGGCACCGATAATTCCTTGGCGAGTGCCTTCAGCCCCTGCGTGATCATGCTGATTTCAAGCACACGGCTTTCCGGCCTGGTGCCCGCTGCGGGGCGCATCAGCTGCAAATAGTCCACAACGATCAGGTCAAGCCCTTTGGTCCGCTGCAAGCGCCGGCAGCGTGTCCGCAAGGCCGAGATGCTGATCGCCGGCGTGTCATCAATATTGAGCGGCAGCGATGCCAATTCGCGGCTGACTTCCAAAAAGCGGTCAAAATCGCGCTGGCTGATCTCACCACGCCGGATGCGGTCGCCCGAAATACGTGATTCCTCCGCGAGCAAACGGGTCGCCAATTGATCCGCGCTCATTTCGAGGGAGAATAAGGCCACACCGCCCTTGGGCACCGTATTCGGGTCCGCTTCCTGCGCATTGCGCAGTACGGATTTCGCCGCCCCAAAGGCGATTTTGGTGGCGAGGGCGGTTTTACCCATACCGGGGCGACCCGCGATGATGATCAGATCGGATGGATGCAGCCCGCCCGTTTTCGCATCCAAATCGCGCAAACCGGTGGCAAGGCCGGAAACCCCACCCGGTGTCGTAAAAGCCTTTTCCGCGTGCTGCACGGCGATGGTCAGTGCACGCTCAAAAGTGAGGAAGCCCCCCTCCCCCGCGCCGCCTTCCTTGGCCAATTCGAACAGGGATTGTTCAGCAGCTTCCAATTGCCCCTTGGCGTCCAGTTCGGCCTCAGCACCAAAGGCGCGGTTCACCACCACTTCGCCCAAATCCACCAATTGCCGGCGGAGCCAGGCATCATAGATCACCTGACCATATTCGCCGGCATTGATCACTCCGACCATGGCGGAGAGAAGCTGCGCCAGATAGGCGGGACCACCAACCTCATCCAACAACCCGGAATGTTCAAATTCCGCGCGGAGCGTCACCGCATCGGCAAGCTGGCCCGCTTCCACGCGCCGCTTGATGGCGTGGAAAATGCGGCCATGCACCGGATCGGCGAAATGATCGGGCGCCAAATACTCGCCCACACGCTCAAACGCCTTGTTATTGGCCAAAAGCGCGCCCAGCAGCGCCTGTTCGGCAGCCAGGTTTGAGGGCGGAATGCGCTGCGAAAGGCCGAGCAAACCGGCCCCGGGGATCGCGCCGGGCGATGGGTCAAAACTATTCATGCCCCCTTATAGCCCAGCGCGGAGGAATCGCCCCCTGGGGATTACGGGGATGGTGGGGATTGACTACGAATTCCACCTGAACCCAGCGCCCGGATGACCGATTGGCGCTCTGCCTGCCACATATAATCGCGCGTCAGGGGCAGCGCGTCTTGTTCGCGGGTCAGTTGCATTTGCCAGTTCATATGCCCCATGCGCCGGAAAGCGAGCTCCGCCCCGGCAAGGTAGAATTCAAACATGCGGCAGAAACGCTCATCGTAAAGGGATGCAATGGCATCCCGATTGCCAGCGAAGCGTGCACGCCAATGGGCGATAGTCTTGGCATAATGCAGGCGTAGGATTTCAATATCGGTGACAAAAAGCCCGGCCTTTTCCGCCGCTGGCAGTACTTCCGACAAGGCAGGGGAATAGCCGCCCGGGAAGATATACTTGGCAAACCAGGGGTTAGTGGAACCCGGCCCATCAGCCCGCCCAATGGCATGGATTAGCGCGACACCTTGCGGCTTCAACGCCTGGCGGATCAGGCGGAAAAAGCCAGAATAATGCTGCAAACCAACATGTTCGAACATGCCAACCGACACAATGCGGTCCATAGGCTGGCGCCATTCCCGGTAATCCATCAAGGCAAAACGCACCTGCCGGGAAAGCCCTGCCGCTTCCGCCCGCGCGCGCGCCACCGCCAATTGTTCTGTGGATAAGGTGATGCCCGTGACCTGCGCGCCCCATTCCCTTGCCAAGGTCAGCGCCATACCACCCCAGCCGCAGCCGATATCCAGAACCTCCAGCCCCGGACGATCGAGCCTAAGCTTGGCAGCGATATGGCGCTTCTTGGCTACCTGGGCTTCTTCCAGGCACTCATTGCCGGTTTGGAAATAGGCGCAGGAGTATTGCCTGTCCCTGTCCAGAAACAGCGCGTAAAGCCGCGCGTTCAAATCATAGTGATGCGCCACATTCCGCCGTGCGCGCGGTGCCGGATTGAATTGATCCAAGCGCCGCTTTGTCCAGCGCGCCCATTCCATGGCCTTTTCTGCGGGATGCGCGCCGCCCTGCATAAGATTAAGCGTCAGCAGATCCAACAATTCATATAGTGAGCAGTTTTCAGGCAGGATATCGCCTTCCATATACCCTTCGCCCAAAGCCAAAGCGGGGTTCAGGCCAAGACGCCGAAGCGCAGCATTGGAGCCGATGGAAAAACCCGCAACCGGCCCTTGCCCACTGCCATAAGACCGAACCGCACCATCCGGCAGGCGCACATACAACGTGCCCAGCTTCATTAGGCGCTTCATGAAAAGGTCAAAGACCAAAGCCCGTTTCCCTTGCCGATGCGACGATATCCGCACCAGCCAGGGTCATTCCGCAATACAATAAGGCGTGAAGCGCTTTACTCAGCCCCGCGATGCCCTATTGCATCCAGCCTCGCAGCCATGGCTTGCAATGAAGTCATCTCCGCCACTTTCCAGCCAAAGGCGCCAAGCCCATGATGCGTATCAGCCATGATCATCACAGGCTGAAGCCGATTATCCATGCGGAAGGCGATTTCTGACGCAGACCTTAGCCAAGCATCAGGCGAAGCAAGTACGCAATTCCAGATAGCCAAAACGGTAGTGCCATGGTGCGATCCCATTCCTTGTGCTTAACGCGGTGCGAAAGGAATATGATCGCAATCTGAAAGGGACTGCCCGAATCAGGAAAGCGTAGTCAGATCCTGGAACCAATGCTGCGCCTGGGTATAGCCGCGCACATTGCGCCCCAACGCGCGCGGATTGGTATCATGCACCACAAAGACCAATAATGCCTCATTCACCGCTTTTTCATGCACCTTGGCCATCAGTCGATCCACCTCCGCCGCATCAAAGGTATTGAGCGCGGTATCAATCAGCCGATCCATTTCCGCGTCACGGTAATGCGACCAATTCACCCCTGTCGGCGCGATTTGATTGGAATGGAAGAAGCGGATCAGCGCATAAAGAGGGTCGCTGGTGACATAGGCGACATTATTGGCGGTGACATTATTGTTGCGCGCCAATTCACCAGCAGCCCCCTGGCGCCAACAGGTATAGAGCACTTCCAATTCCACCGGCACGAATTCCACTTCAATGCCTACTTCACGCCAGCTTTGCTGCACGAATTCATTGATCGGCATGGAAAGCATCTGCCCACTGCCGCCCGTGGCGACAATGAATTTCGTCCGCAGCGGATTGCGCGGTGTGAAGCCTGCGTCGGAGAGTAGGCGCCGCGCCTCAGCCGGATCATGCCTGATCTTGAAACTCGGGTTGCCAAACCAGGGGGAGGATGGGTCAACCACGCCAACGGCAGGTTTCGCGAGCCCATTCATCAGCGCCACCACGCCGGCGCGATCAATGGCAAGATTGGCCGCTTGGCGCAGGCGCAGGTCACGCCAGGGGGAACCCTCCAGCAAGCTCAAATGATAATTCCAGACATGCGGCGTGATGTTTTCCATGATCCGCGCGCCAGACTGGCGAAGCCGTCCAACAATATCGGGCGCGGGCGTTTCAATCAAATCCACCTGCCCGGTCAGCAGCGCATTGGAACGTGTGACGGCCTCAGGCGCGCAGACCAGCACAATGCGATCCACCTTCGCCATGCGCGCGGGGTTCCAATAGCTGGTATTGCGCAACAATTCGACACTTGCGCGCGGTACCAGCCGGCCCATGCGGAAGGGGCCCGTGCCGGATGGTTCATTGGCGAAGCGTTCCCAGGAACGGCCAAGCTTTTCATATTGCGCCGGGGAGGAAATCAGGAACCACAGCATCTGATAGGGGAAGATGCTGTCCACTGCCTTGGTGGTGACCTCCACCGTCATGGAATCAATTTTCCGCCAGGATGCAACCGAGGGCAGGCGCGGGCGCACTTGCGCCGCTTGGCGATTGTCAAAATGCAGCGCCTGTGGATTGAGCACTTTCTCGAAATTCCAGATCACCGCATCGGCATCGAAAGCGGAGCCATCATGGAACTTCACGCCTGGGCGCAGCCGGAAAATCCAGCGCTTGCGGTCAGCTGGATCAGTCTCCCAGGATGTCGCCAGACCCGGCATGAGCTTACCAGGCCGGTCCGCCACATCCATTTCCCAAGCGACCAGCGGGTCATAAAGCGTATAGCCGGTGAATTGATAAGCGCCCGCGCCACGATCCGGCTGGCCGGTGGTTTGCGGAATATCGGCCATGGAAATGCCATAGCGCAGCGTTCTTTCGCCTGAGCCTTGGGCAAAAGCTGGGCTGAAAGCCTCAGGAATAAGCGGCAGGGTTAGGCCAGAAGCACCGGCGCCCAGCAGGGCGCGGCGCGAAAAGCGAGAAATAGACATGGTTTGAAGCCCCGGTGTTGTTTTTCCGGGGCTGTCTCAGCAAGGGCCGTGCCGAGGCGGTTCAGTCCACCATCACCCCAGCAGCGCGGGCCTTATCCACCATGTAACTGCGCGCCCACTGCATATCCTCAAGCGTCCCGAAGGCGTTTGTGTAATGGCCCTTGAAGCCACGCGCTTCGATCAGGCGGAACATATCGCCGAAATCGAAATCGCCCTGGCCGGGCACCAGATGTTCTTCATGCCCATTGCGCCAGCAATCGGCCAAGCGCACTTCGCGCACCCGGTCCATCGGAATGCCCGCCACCCAGGCAGCGACCCCATCCGGCATCAGATGGGCGTGATTGGCGGTGAAGGAAAGCGCGAAGGCGGGGGAATGGATGGCATTGTAGAAATAGCGCCATTCTTCCCGCGTATGGGCCAGATAATGCACCTCAGCCGTTGGTGGTTCCACATTCAGGTTTTCGAGCAATAATAGCGCGCCATGCTGTTCCGCATGCTTCACCATGCGTTGCAAACGATCCCGCCCTGCTTCCATGCGCATCGGCACATCGGCGGTGAAGTGATAGCCGGCATGGACCACAATCCATTCCGCTGCGAGCTTAGGTGCCACTTCAATATAGGCGCGCATATAAGAATCCACGGCTTCCGAAAGGAAGGGTGAGTATTCCGCGACATTCACAGCGGATAGCGTGTGCAGCGCAATCGTCACCCCATTGGCGCGGGCCGCGGCGACAATGGCACGGCAGCGCGCATCATCGAACATGGTCACCTTATTTTCGCCCGTGTCCAATTGGATATCTATGTGGCGAACCTGATGGCGCGCCGCCCATTCAATGGCATCTTCAAGCTTGAGCTTACGGCCAACATCCACACCGATACGATCAATCAACGCCATGGTAAGCCTCCTCTGTTTTGGCCATGGTTTACAGGCTTCGGGCAGGGTGGCAAGCTTCTCGAAATCAAACCGGAGCGTCCATAGGGCGCCCGCAACCCCAGGGAGGAAGCAAGCAATGATGATGATTGATCGTCGCGGCATGTTAGCGCTTGGCGCCTGGGCCGCCGCCACCAGCAAGGCCTTCGCCCAAGGCCCCATGCCCGAGCATGAGCGTGTGCTTTATGAAGCCGCCCGGCGAGAGGGTGAGATCACCTGGTATTCCGGCCAGTATAGCGCCGAGGCTTCGGAAGCCGCAGGCCGTGCCTTCAATGAACGCTACCCAGGTGTGCGTTGCAATGTGGTACGCAGCGCATCGCAGGTGGCTTTCCAGCGTCTATCGCAGGATTTGCGCGCCGGTGTTGCGCAATGCGATGTGCTGTCTTCCACCAATGGCGGGCATTACGTTCAATTGAAGCGGCAGAACCGCTTGATGCAGTTCCGCCCCAAGAATGCGGATGGGCTGCTGCCAGATTTGCGCGTGGCGGACCCCGATAACTTCTACCAATCAAGCTTCCTTGGCATTTATCTTTTGGCACACAATACCCGCCTGGTATCGGAAGCCGATGCGCCGAAATCCTGGAAGGATATTCTGGACCCGAAGTGGAAGGACAAGCTCGCCGTCGGCCATCCTGGCTTCAGCGGTGCGATTGGACTTTGGGCGATGGAGATGCGTCGACTTTATGGCTGGGATTACTTCAGGCAACTTGAGCGCAACAAGCCGCAAATCGGGCGGTCTTCCATTGACCCCGTAACCACGATGAACGCCGGCGAACGCGGCGTTGGCGTTGCGGTGCCTTCCGCCTCCACCCTGTTCAGCATGTCGCGCGGCAATCCGCTCAAGCTGATTTATCCGGAAGAAGGTGTGCTGGCCGCGCTTTCGCCTTCCGCCATTATCCGCAATGCACCGCATCCAAATGCCGCCAAGCTGTTCATGGAATTCCAGACAGGCGTTGGGCTTTCCACCGCTATCCGACTGCTGTTCAATGAAAGCAT
>JBPCSO010000064.1:0-10085 GCA_051007055.1 Roseomonas sp. | reverse complement strand
CCTGCCGCCACCGCCCAGTGACCCGCGCCTGCCCATGCTGGCCCGCAGCCTGGATATTGCGGAACGGGCAACGCAGCTTTCTGGTGCCGTGCCGCCCATGCTGCTGGCACGTTCCAGCACGGAATTGGCCGAAGCTCAGCGCCGTGCGCGCCAGGTTGAAGACCGCCTGAATACGCTGCTGCGCGGCAATACGAATATCCCCGCCGGCATCCAGACAGCCAGTACCGGCCTTGCCGGCGCCTTGCGCCAGCTTGGTACGGCCCTGGAAGCGGAACAACAGGCGCGGCAGGAAGCAGAACGGCAGATGGCCGCACTTGGCGCTGCGCACCGCATCTTCCGCGCCACTTTGCTGCCTGCGATTGAAGAAGTAGGGCAGGAAATCAGCCGCGCCATGAATGGTGCGCCAGCGGCACGCGGCCAGGCACCAAGGCCGCGCGGCTTGCTGACCAATAACGAAATTCCCCGTCAATCAGCATTGTTGCGCGCCCGCGGTGCGGCGGAAGAACTTTTCGGCATCGCCAATCGCGCCGGCGCTGTGCGCGATGATGCCGCGCATCGGGCGCTGATCTCGACACAGAACGCGGCTCTCACAACACTGAATACCGCCTTAGGCGCACTTGGTGACGCGCCGCGCTACCAATCGCTGCGTGAAGCCGCCGCCGCGCTGCAACGCGCGCATGAAACATTGGAAGCGCCCTCAGCGCACCGCGCACGCGAAGCTTCATCTGGTCAGGATGTCGCAGCCGCAGCCGCACGTTTGAATGATGCGGGGGCGCGTTTCCAGACCGTCATCGGTCCCGTGCTGACGGCTGCAGCCGAAGAAGCAAGGCGCAACCGCCCAGCCCAACCGCAAACCTTGCCGATGCAGGTGCTGCCAATCATCCTTGGTACGCTTGCCTTGGTCTTGGCTGCGCTTTCGGCGCTTGTCACGCTGCGTCGCGCCGCACCTAATGCCCCCGCCCCTCAGCGTGCTGAAAAGCGCCCAGATACCGGCCTTCTTGCGACACTGCGCGCCGATCTGACCAGCGCGACCACCGCACGGCATGAAGCGCAGGCGGAACTCAGCCGCCTCAAGGCCGAATATGCGGCGCTACGTGCTGAAGCCAGCCGCGTGCTGGAAGCTGAAATTGCGCCCCGCCTGAACGGCCTTTCGCAGGAAGCGAAAACCAGCCGCGAAGCGCTTACCACATTGAATGAGGCACAGCTTTCCGCGCGGGAAGCCACCGCCGGCATCGGCACCAGCGCCGACCGCGCGCGGGAGGAAACGGGCAAGGTCGCGGCGGCAGCAGAGGAACTTACCTCCACCGTCGCGGCGGTTTCCGATCAAATCCGCAATTCGGCAGCGATCGCCGCACAAGCCGTGAGCGACGCCGGGCGCACGGATGCCATTGTGCAGGGCCTTTCGGGCGCGGCGGAGAAGATCGGCGATGTGGTGAAGCTGATCACGGCCATTGCCGGCCAGACCAATCTTTTGGCGCTGAACGCCACCATCGAAGCGGCGCGCGCTGGTGATGCAGGCAAGGGCTTTGCCGTTGTTGCTTCCGAAGTGAAGGCGCTGGCGACCCAAACCGCCAAGGCGACTGAGGAGATTTCTCGCCAGGTGAACGAAATCCGCAGTACATCTGCCGAAGCGGTTACGGCCATTCAGGGCATTGCCCAGGTGGTGCAACGCATTGACAGTATCGCCGCCGAAGCGGCTGAGGCGATTGAACAGCAAGGCGCTGCCACGCGCGAAATAGCGCAAAGCATCGCCGCCGCAGCCGAGGGTACCTCCGCCGTGGCGGGCGCGGTGGCGACGGTGCAGGGCAGCATGGAAGCCGCCGGCGCGCCCGTCACCGCGCTGGGCCAGCATGCCGATGCAATGGCGCAGCAAAGCGCTGTGCTGCAACAGGAAATCGTCACCCTGGCGGCCCGGCTGCGCGCTGCCTGATAAGGCCAGCAGGGCGCTTGTCGCCAGGCGGGGGGCGGGATAGACCCATGCCCCATGTCGCATAACAGCTTCGGTCATTTGTTCCGCGTTACCACCTGGGGCGAAAGCCACGGGCCAGCGATTGGCTGCGTGGTGGATGGCGCGCCGCCGCGCATGGCGCTCTCGGAAGCAGATATCCAGCCCTTTCTGGATCGGCGGCGGCCAGGCCAGTCCAAATTCGTCACGCAACGCCAGGAAGCGGATCAGGTGCGGATCCTGTCCGGCGTGTTTGAAGGCCAAACCACCGGCACGCCCATTTCGCTGATGATCGAAAACACCGACCAGCGATCCAAGGATTACGGGGAAATCAAGGATCGCTTCCGCCCTGGCCATGCCGATATTGCCTATGAACTGAAGTATGGAATTCGCGATTATCGCGGCGGCGGGCGTTCCAGTGCGCGGGAAACCGCCATGCGCGTGGCTGCCGGCGCCATTGCGCGCAAGGTGCTGGGCGATGACGTGCGCATTCGTGGCGCTTTGGTTGCCATGGGCGGGGATGCGGTGGACCGCGCCAATTGGGACTGGGCTGCGGTGGACGAGAATGATTTTTTCTGCCCAGACCGCGCCGCCGCGGCACGCTGGGAAGAACAGCTGCTCGCGCTGCGCAAATCCGGCAATTCAGTCGGCGCAGTGATTGAGGTGGTGGCGGAAGGCGTGCCCCCCGGCCTGGGTGCGCCCATTTACGGCAAGCTGGATGCGGATTTGGCCGGCGCGCTGATGGGCATCAATGCCGTCAAAGGAGTTGAGATTGGCGATGGCTTCGCCGCCGCTAGCCTGACCGGCACCGCCAATGCGGATGAAATGCGGATGGCCGAAGGTGGGCTGGTGGCTTTCCAGGCCAATCATGCCGGCGGCGTTTTGGGTGGCATCAGTACTGGCCAGCCGATTGTGGCGCGGTTTGCGGTGAAGCCCACCAGTTCCATTCTCGAGCCACGGCTTGGGGTGGACCGCTTCGGGCAGGATGTGGACATCATCACCAAGGGCCGGCACGACCCCTGCGTTGGCATCCGCGCCGTACCAGTGGGGGAAGCGATGATGGCGCTGGTGCTGGCGGATCATTTGCTGCGCCACCGGGCACAAAACCCGGATGCGCCCACAGCGGCACGCCTGCCGCGCAACTGAACGCTTCTCCCCTTCACGTCAGCGCGCCCGCTTGGCTATCCGGAAGGCACCAACACCCAAGGATGGAACGCCCACCTAACGAACAGATCTGTCCGGATAGCCGCTACATGCGCGGCTGAGGGCGCCCTGAACTGCTCTGAGACTTCAATTCCTGCGCCAGCGTCCACACCCTATGCGGGTCCATCCGGACCCCGGGGTCATTCAACAGCCGGTCAAGTTCCGCTGTCTTCTGCGCTATTTCGGCTTCCGACATGAGCCTGCTCCATAAGCCCCGGAAGGGGGGCGCCCGGGAGGGGTTGGTATCCCCCCAAAAAACGTCGGAAAAATGGAAGAATTCCGGCCGCGCCGTGATTTTGCGCAGCCGGCAATAACCCTTCAGGCGGCAAGCCGCGCCGCGCGCACGCCGCGCATCCGCCCGCCGGGAATGGCGCCCTTGATGGAAGCGGCCATATCGGCTGCCGCCAACAGGCCATTCCAAGCCACGCCAGTGTCCACCCCCATGCGACGGAACATCCAAACCACATCTTCAGTCGCCACATTGCCCGTGGCCCCCGGCGCGAAGGGGCAGCCACCAATGCCGCCCGCGGCACTATCAATCACGCGGCAGCCGGCAGCATAGGCCGCGGCCACATTGGCCACCCCCATGCCGTAAGTGTCATGGCCATGGAAGGCGAAGCGCTGGCCCCAAGCGGCATGGGCCTTTTCAAAAACGCGCCGCACCTGATCAGGGCTGGCATTGCCGGTGGTATCCGCCAGCGCGATTTCCATATCCGGGTTCAACGCCACGATGCGTTCCACCCAATCCAGCGCCTCCGCATCTTCCACCAGGCCATCAAAGGGGCAATGGAACACACAGGAAAGATTGAAGCGAATGAGCGTGCCCTTCGGCGTATCCCGCACAAGCGATGCCAATTCCGCAAAGCTTTCTTCCCGCGTGCGATTGAGATTCGCCTTGTTGTGCCCTGCCGTGGCCGACATGAAAAAACCAAGCCGTTCCGCCCCACCCGCAAGCGCCGCATCAAAGCCGCGCCGATTGGGGACCAGCACCGTGCTTTCCAGGCCAGGCAATGTCTTGGCAAAGGCCAGCACCGCCGCCGTATCCGCCATTTGCGGAATGGCTTTGGGCGACACGAAGGAACCGATTTCCATGCGCCTGAGCCCGGCATCATAAAGCGCCTGAATGAGCGCGATTTTCACCTCGGTCGGCACGAAATCGCCGGTGATGGACTGAATCCCGTCACGCGGGGCGACTTCGCTGATGGTCACCTTGCCGGTCATGCCTGCTTCTCCTTCGTTGCGGCCAGAAGTTCCTTGAACACGTGTTCATTATGCGCCCCCGCCGCCGGGCCTGGCCAGCGCACCACGTCCTGCGGCGCCACGCCATCAAAGCGGAAGGGCGCCGCCGGGTGCAGCACCTGGCCCAACAGAGGGTCCGCCACTTCCATCACCCAGCCGCGTTCGCGGAAATGCGGGTCATTGGCGCAATCGGCCATGTCATACAGGCGCGAACACGGGACTTCGGCCGCTTCCAGAACGGCCTCGGCCTCGGCGGCTGGTTTAGTGCGGGTCCAGGTGGCGATGGCGGCATCCAGTTCCGCAACATTGTCGCAGCGCAGCCCATTGGTGGCGAATCGTTCAGCCTCGGCCAATTCAGGGCGGCCAATCGCGGCCATCAGGCGGCGAAAGATCAAATCCGAATTACCGGCGACGCAGAGCCATTTGCCATCGGCGCAGGGGTAGGTGTTGGTGGGTGCCGCGGTCTTGATGGCCGCGCCCTGCGGCTGCCTCACCCAGCCGAAAAGCCCATATTCCGGCAGCATGCCCTCCATGAGGGAAAACACGCTGCTCACCAAATCCACATCCACCACGCGGCCCATGGCATGGGGGTCGCCCTTCACTGCCCAACAGGCGGAAACCACGGCCAGCGCGCAGTAAATCCCGGCCAGGTCATCGCTGATGGAAACCCCGCAACGCGGCGGCGGCAGGCCCTGTTCGCCGGGATGGCCCGTGAGGTGCCGAAGGCCCCCCATGGCTTCGCCAATCGCGCCAAAGGCGGGCTTGTCCTTATAGGGACCATCCTGCCCATAGCCGGAAATCCGCCCGATCACGAGGCGCGGGTTTTCCCGGTGCAGTTCCGTGGGCCCCAGGCCGATACGTTCCAGATAGCCGGCGCGGAAGTTTTCGATCAGCCCATCGGCGCGGCGGAGCAGCGCGGCCAGCTTCGCGCGGTCATCCGGCTTTTTCAGATCGAGCGTGACGCTGAGCTTATTGCGCCCATGCACGCTGAACCAAACGGCATTGCCATTGATATTGCTGCCCCAACCCCGCACCGGGTCCCCGCCCGGGGGTTCCACCTTGATTACCTCAGCGCCCAAATCCGCGAGCAGGCGCGTGGCGAAAGGGGCGGCGATGTAATGGCCAAGCTCCACGAGCTTGAGGCCGGCAAGGGGGAGGTTGGGGGCGGGGGCGGACATGGGGTGTGTGTTAGCGAAGAAGGGGCGCGCGGGAAATCGGCTGGGTTGCCGCAGTGCCGACGCAACTTCGGCTATCCGCCGAAGCCCCATCCGCCCAGGCAGGCTTTAGACCCGCCCGGACCAGAGGCGTATCGGTGCTAGAAGGAGCCAGTTGGCAAGCTAAGCCAGATCAAGGTTGGATTAACACCGGGATTTTGGGGGATCGTCTGCATCATCATGTAATCTCTGGCAGAACTACGGCGCACCACAGAACCGCTTACCGATGGTTGGAAAACGGTTCGCCGCACAGCCATCGCGCTGCCGCCGGATTGGGAGTTCGGGATGTGGGAAAGCAACGAAAAACCAGACATCTTGGTGCTTACCCGCGGCATATTGCCCAAATCAAGGGGTTCCGGTTCAAGAATGGCTATACGCACCAGGGTCATTATTTCAGGGATCAACGCGCGCGTCGCTTGGCGCAAACGAGCGTAATTGTTTTCCCGCCAAAGGCCCAGAGCGTCTTCTTCCGAAGCTGCTTCGATGGGCGCCGAGAAGGCCACCAAATCATATTGAGTCGATACGGCCAGGGCGGATTCGCGCTCCTTCCGCTCACTCTCGGGTTTCCAACCCATTTGCCGAACCTGAACTTGAAGGGTAACGGCGCGTGCATCCTGCGTCAGCATAGAGCCAAACTGGAAATGCAGCATTGGGTCGCCGGACGAAGAGGGCTGCCAAATTTGTCGCGCAGAGTTGGTTTCAACGCGTTGAATCGGTAAGCGCGACCCTCTGGCGATCTCGGCTGTCAGCGCAGTGCGAAATTCCCGCTGAAGCTCCGCACCAACCTGGCCAGTAGAACCGAGCTGTTCTTCCAATACCTGCGCTCGATTACGGCGGGTCTCGGCGCGTGCATTCTCAATCCCCTGCGCAGCACCGGCCACCAATAGGCCCACAGCGAGAATGGGGAGCGGGGCAACCATGGCGGCGGGCATCATATTCGCCGCAGGTCGCCCTGGATCCAGGACCACCTGCGGATCAGTTTCGATGATCGAAGCAACATGCGGGCGCGAAAGCTTTTCAGCGGAGATGAGGTCTGGCTTGGGCGCACAAGCTGCTGACAGTAACAGCCCAAGCGCTGCAATGCCCGATCCGATCCTCTTCATGACCGATTCCCCTATGCTTTTAGGCAGTGACCAAGCTTTCGGCTCCGTCATGCAGCCTGCAAATTCCCAGAGTTAATTATCAGTAACTTATCGGATTCACTGATTGAGTCAAATGTTGCGCAACGCTCCAGGAGCCCCGCGCAGGCCCCGCTTCCGTAACGGAAAAAAAACCTCTCTCGGCTATTCTCAATTCCGTCGCCAGAATTGAAGAGATTTAGTCTCTCCCATATGGCGCCGTAACTCTCGAACGGCGCCACATCCCGTATCTTGGGTGTCGTTCCTGGGGTGAAGTCTTCGGACTTCACCCCGTTTTTGCGCCCGTTCCAGGGTTCCAGAAGCCCCGCTTTTGCGGCAGGTTATCCCTCGAAGCATGGGGGCGACCATTTCAATGACCGAAGAAGAAATCCTGGCCCGCGCGGCGGGCATTACCGCCGGGCTCAAGACCCACCCCAAGGAAGTGGCGGAAGCCATCGCCGCATCACGCCGCATGGCCGGCGCCTTCACGCGGCCTGCCGATGAAACCGCCGAGCCCATGCCCGCCTATGCCGCCCCCATCTCCGCCAAGGGGTCACGCGCATGAGGGCCTTGCATGAGCTTTCGCTGACTGAAGCCTCTGCCGGCATTGCGCGGCGACGCTTTTCGCCGGTGGAATACCTTGATGCGCTGCATGCGCGGGCGGAAGACGTGGGCGGCAAGGTCAATGCCATTGTGCGCCCGCTCTGGGATGAGGCACGCGAACAAGCCGTGAAGGCCGGGCGGCGCATTGCCCGTAGCGGCCAGCGTTCCGCGTTGGATGGCCTACCGGTCGGGCTTAAGGATATTATTGATCTCGCGGGGCACCCCACCACCTGCCATTCGCGCATCTTGCTCGATAACCAGAAAAACGCTGATGCAGCGGTGGTCGCCAGGCTGCGCGCGGCGGGGGCGATTTTCCCGGCAAAGCTCGCAACGCATGAATTCGCCATTGGCGGCCCCGCCTTTGACCTGCCCTTCCCGCCCGCGCGCAACCCCTGGAATACGGCGCATCATCCGGGGGGATCGTCCTCCGGTTCTGGCGCGGCGGTGGGCGCCAATATCCTGCCCGCCGCCCTTGGCACCGATACCGGCGGCTCCGTCCGCCACCCGGCCAGCCATTGCGGCATTGTCGGCATGAAGGCGACTTATGGGCTGGTGTCGCGTCGCGGGGTCTTTCCGCTCGCTTTCACGCTTGATCATGTGGGGCCCATGACGCGCACCGTGGCCGACAACGCGCTGCTGCTTGGCATGATGGCCGGGCATGACGCGCTTGACCCCGGCAGTGCGGCGCATAAGCCCGAAAACTATGCGCGCCAGATGAAGAAGGGGCTCAAGGGCCTCACCATCGGCTATGTCAGGCATTTCCATGAGAAGGATCAGCCGGCCTCAGCCGAAATGGCCGCCGCGCTGGATGCCGCCGCCAAGCTGCTGGCGAAGGAAGGGGCGAAGATCAAGACCATCACCCTGCCGTCACTGACCGAATTCGCCGGCGTCAATCGCGCCATCCTGATGTCTGAAGCCGCTGCCATCCATGGCAAATGGCTGCGCGAAAGGCCGGGCGATTACGCCAATATCACGTTACGCCGCCTGCTGCCGGGGCTTTTCATGCGCGCCGAGGATTACGTGCAGGCGCAGCGCCGCCGGCGTGAATTGGTGGCCGCCGTTGAAGCCGCTTTCACGGAAGTTGATTTGCTGCTGACCGCATCTTCCATGGATGTCGCCTGCAAGATTGACGATGCCGAGGCGGTAGAGCTCACCTATCCGCGCCAGGCGCGCACGCCCTTCAATGTCACCGGCCATCCGGCCATGACCACGATGTGCGGCATCTCAAAGCTTGAGGGCCTGCCGCTTTCCCTGCAATTGGTGGGGCCAAGCTTTGGGGAGGCAGCCATCTACCGCGCCGCTGCCGCATATGAACGTGCCGCGCCCTGGAAGGATTTGCACCCAGCCCTATAGTTCCGCGCATGTTGCAGTCAGGCTTCATTGATCGGCGCTGGCGCCACCCCGCGCTGGTGCCGTTATTCTTCCTTGTGCTGGCGCTGTTGTTGCGGAGCTTTTCCTTCGTCGCCGCCGTGATTGATACGGATGAGGGGCTATACATGCTCCAGGCGCGCGAATGGCTGCGCGGGGGCTGGCCGCTGGTGGCGGTGTGGGACATGCACCCGGTGGGTGCGCCGGCGATTTTTGCTGTGACCATGGCGCTTTTCGGCGATGGCATTTGGGTGCTGCGCGCCCTTGGCGCGGTTTGTGTCGCGGCAACAGCTTCGGCGCTTTTCCATGCGGTGCGCTATGCGGGCGGTTCACCCGCGCTTGGGTTGGCGGCGGGTGTGCTTTACATCGCGCATAGCGGCCTTTTGGGCGGGCTTGCCACCAATACGGAAATTCTCTTTGCGCCCTTGGTGGGCTGGGCAATGACGCTTGGCCTGCGCGGCGCTGTGGACGCGCTGGAACGCGCCAAGGCCCCGCGCTGGCGCGACATGGTGGTGATGGGCGGCCTGATCGGCTTTGCGCTGACCCTGAAACCAGTGACGTTTTTTGAAGGCGCACTTGCCTGGTTGCTGCTGGTTCTGCCCGCGGTGCGCTTTGGGTCGATGAGCCTCCGCCGCCTGGGCGTGATGGCGCTTGTTTATGCCGCGCTCTGCGCCACGCCCACGCTGCTTTTCGGCCTGGCTTTTGCGTTGCGCGGTGAGTTTGATTATTTCCTGGAAGGCGCGTTTCTGGCACCGCTCCGCTATGCCGGCGCAAGATTGAGCGCGGCGGATTCCTTCCGCTTCGCCCTTGTTGCGACCCTTTTGCTGCTCTGGGCCTTTTTGCTGACGCTGCCCGCCTTGATCCGCCCGCGCAATCGCCAAGGGCCACTATCGCGGCTCAGGCAATTCGGCATGCTCTGGTTTGTGGCGGCGACATTCGCGGTGGCGCTGCCGGGCCAATTCTATCAGCATTATTTCCTGATCTGGCTTTTGCCGCTTTCAGTGCTGGCGGCACTCGGTGCGCGGCAATTGGCGCGGTATCTGCGCCCAGGCATGGTGGTGATAGGCTTTCAATTGCTGATCGGTGCTGTGGCGCTGGATGCTTGGCGTGTTGCTGCCTTGCCGCGCCTTGATCGTGGCATCGGCCTTGGCGCGCCTGATCCCGTGCGGCGCACCGCTGCTGCCGTGCGCGCGGAAATAGACCCGAATGACCCGATCTGGGTCGTGAACTACCATCCCGTGATCTATGTGTTGGCCGATGCCGCGCTACCCACACGCTTTGCCTTTCCGGCGCATCTGGCAGGGCCGTTTTATCGCGTGACGGGCATTGATTCTTATGCCGAAATCACCCGCATTTTGGAAAGCCATCCACGCGTTTTGGTGATTGATCGCGGCT
>JBPCSO010000063.1:0-18574 GCA_051007055.1 Roseomonas sp. | reverse complement strand
CGCTTCAGCTTATCCGCATGGCAGGCGATATCATTGGCGAAATAGGTGTTGGATCCATCGGATTTCTTGAGCGGACGGTCCACATCATCGCCAAATTGCGTAGAGCGGAACAGCAATTGCGGGCGCGGTTCCCAATCATCCGGCGTCTTGCCCTTGGGCGGTTCCAGCACGCCTTCATAAAGCAAACCCTTGCCTTCAAGTGCTGCAATCGCGGCATCGGTCGCATTCGCGTCCACCAGCGCGCGTTCGGATAAGAAAACATCCTGATTGACACCAAGCAGCGCCAAATCCTCACGGATCGCGATCATCATCATCGCAACCGCGCGTTCACGTGCCGTATCAAGCCAGGCACGATCCACGAACCAGCCATGCTCCAGCGCGCTTGGAACACCAGCGGCGGCTTGCGCCGCGCTTGGCGCGCCCTCAATGCGCTGGGGTGCCATGGACGCACCGTGATGCTCCGCCAAAGCCTCACCCACCGCGACCAGGTAATCGCCGCGATATTGCAGCGTCACGCCAAAGCGGCGTTCCACTTGTTCTGCCGTCCATTCCTCAAGATTGGGCTCGATCACGTGCAAATAGCGCCAATAGGTCGCCCAGCCGAGCGCTGCGACCTGCGCGCCCGCATCATTCACATAATATTCCTTGGTGACGGCAAACCCTGCCTTGCCGAGAAGATTGGCAAGCGCATCCCCCACCACCGCGCCACGGCAATGCCCGACATGCATCGGCCCGGTCGGATTGGCCGAGACATATTCCACATTCACGCGCCGCCCAGCGCCAATCGCGCTATCGCCATAGGCTTCGCCCACGCCAAGCATTAGCCCGATCTGCCCCGCCAGATAGCTTTCCTTGAGCCGCAGATTGACGAATCCCGGCCCCGCCGCTTCGGCCTTTTCCACAACGGGCAGTGTACCAAGCTTCTCCACCAGCGCCGCGGCAATCTTGGCAGGTGGCAGCCGCGCGGGCTTGGCAATCACCAGCGCAGCATTGGTTGCCATATCGCCATGCGATGTATCGCGCGGTGGTTCCACCTGCACGCGCGCCAGAATATCCGCCGGCAGATCAGGGTAAAGTTCAGCCAGCGCCACGCGCACCTTTTCCGCCATGGCGGTGAAAACATTTTCGGTCATGCAACTCTCAGCCTGAAATATCGGGGTCGGTCATGCGCCGGTGTTCTTCCAGCGCGAAGCGGTCTGTCATGCCGGCGATATAATCGCAAACCACCAGCGCGGCCTTGGCGGAACCGGCTTCGCCCGCACGGGCGCGCCAAAGCGGCGGCAGCATGGCCGGCCCGCCATGCAGCAGGCTGAACAGCACCTGCACCACGCGTTTCGATTTCGCCATGGTGCGATTGACGCGCCAATGCCGATACATGCGCTGGAACAGGAATTCGCGAATGGCGAGGTTCGCGCGCGCCATTTCCTCGGAAAACACCACCATGGGCCGATCAGCCGCACGAATATCGGCAACTGTTGCGGGTTTCAGCGCAGCCAGGCGGCGCGAAGCCTCCGCCGCCACATCGCCCACCATGCGGTTGATCACGCGCCGGATCATCTCGGGCGCCAGGCGTTCCAGTGGCGCATCAGGGGCCACCGCCCGCGCGGCGGAAAGCGCTTCACCAATCACCGGCAGCGCGCCCACCTCATCCAAGGTGAAAAGCCCTGCGCGCAAGCCGTCATCCAGATCATGGTTGTTATAGGCGATATCATCGGCAATGGCGGCGATCTGCGCCTCGGCCGAGGCATAGCTCGTCAGCTCAAGCGCATGGCGGGCATCATATTCGGCGATATAGGGCGAAGGCCGGCGCAAAGGGCCGTTATGCTTGGCAAGCCCTTCCAGCGTTTCCCAGGTCAGGTTCAGCCCTTCAAAAGCAGCATAACGCGTTTCCAAATGCGTGACGACGCGCAAGGACTGCGCGTTATGGTCAAACCCGCCATAGGGCTTCATCGCCGCATTCAGCGCATCTTCCCCGGCATGGCCGAAGGGCGGATGGCCCAGATCATGCGCGAGCGCCAAGGCTTCCGCCAAGTCTTCATCCAGCGCGAGCAGCCGCGCGATGGACCGCGCGATTTGCGCGACTTCAATGGAATGGGTCAGGCGCGTGCGGAAGTGATCGCCCTCATGGTAGATGAAGACCTGCGTCTTGTATTGCAGCCGGCGAAAGGCGGTGGCGTGGATGATGCGGTCCCGATCGCGCTGAAAGGGCGAACGCGCATCGGCGCCGGCTTCCTGGTACAGGCGCCCGCGCGACGTCTCAGGCAGCACCGCATAGGGGGCAAGGTTCATGCTGCCCCCTGCCCTTTGGGCTCATGTGTTGCGGCTTTGGCCTGGGCTTGCATGGAAATCGTGGTTTTCCGTGAAAAAATGCGTGACAAAGCGCTGTAACACCCGCCGCGCGCCCGCCGCAATCTTTGGTGATTGGAAGCGGCGCCCAAAATGCCTATGTTATCGCTCAAGGAGTCCACACCATGCCGGATGGCAGTACCAACCCCGCCCCGTTTCGCGTCACCGCCAGCGCTGCCGCTCAGGTGGCCGATATCGCCGCGCGTGAAGGGCGGCCGGATGCGGGGCTCAGGCTTGCAGTGGAAGCGGGCGGCTGTTCGGGCTTTCAGTATAAATTTGGCCTGGAGGATGCGCCCGCGCCTGATGATTTCGTGATCGGCGAAGGCAAGGGCAGGGTTTTCATTGACCCTGTCTCACTCGATTTGCTGGCCGGGGCAGAGCTTGATTGGGCCGAAGCGCTGATCGGCGCGCATTTCGCCATAAACAACCCGCAAGCCAGTTCCGGCTGCGGCTGCGGTTCTTCCTTCGCGATCGGCTGATTCCCCTGCTTCGTCTTTGCACCTTCAACGTCAATTCGATCCGCGCACGCGCGGCCCATGTCGCGCGCTTTCTGGAACGGCAGCAGCCTGATCTGGTATTTCTGCAGGAAACCCGCTGCACGGCGGAACAGGTGCCGGCGATGGAATTCTCGGCGCTTGGCTATAAGACCCATGCGGTGGGCCAGGCGGGCGGGCGGAACGGCGTGGCCGTGCTCTCCCGCATTCCCTTTGAGGTTCTGGCCGAAGCCCTGCCCGGCGATGCCGAAGATACCCAGGCGCGCTATATTGAAGTGGCGGCGGCGGGCCTACGCGCGGCAGGCATCTACCTGCCCAATGGCAATTCCGGCGGCGATGCCGGCTTCGCCTATAAGCTCGCCTGGATGGACCGGCTGCGGGCCATGGTCCAGGCGCGGCTTGATGCCTTCCTGCCCTTTGCGGTTCTGGGCGACTATAATGTCTGCCCGACTGAGGCTGACCTCGCCCCCGGCGCCCTGCCGGCGACCGATGCGCTGGTCCATCCCGAAAGCCGCGCCCGGTTCCGCGCGCTATTGCACCTCGGCATGACAGATGCGCTGCGTGCGCTGCATCCCACTGAGACGCTCTACACCTACTGGGATTACGGCCCGGCCTTTGAGGCCAATCGCGGACTTCGCATAGACCACGCCCTTCTAAGCCCCGAATTGGCCGAGCGGCTGGAAGCCTGTGAGGTTGATACCGCCCCTCGCGCCGAGGCGCAGCCTTCCGACCACACGCCCGTTATAATTATCCTAAAGGGCTGAATTTCAACGCAAAAGCCGCCCCGGACCGGCCTGGGCGACCACCAAGGGCCGCCCCGCCATGGGGATGGGTGCCGCACGATAGGCATCAAGGCCCCGCCCGCGGGAGGGACTTTCTGAAGCTTCACCCGAAGCGCCAGCCATGCTGCCACCTCCAGCGCCCGGCAAAGGAATGATCCGCGCCCGTTCCGCCCGGTTGCTGAGAGAGATCGCGCCTGCCCCCGCGCTGGCCAGGGATGTGCTTGCCCAGCCGCCACGCAGCCGCGCCATCGCCAGGGCTTCGGCGGAGCTATCGCCGGCATTGCGCGCTTCCTGTTCCCAGGCGGCCAGCACCTTTTCCCGGTATGGCCCGGCCCTTTCAGGCGTTTGTGAATGGTAATGCCCCGCCGCCTGGCGCCAATCCCCCCGCCCGCCATTGAGCTCGGTCAGGAAGCGCGCGGCATAGCGGGCATTGGTCAGCGGGTCGAAAGCTTGTTCCAGCGATGCGAAGGCATTGGGGTGGTGGTGCAGATTGACCTGCATGCAGCCGACATCAATGATCCGTACGCCCCGGGCCTGCAATTGCCGGACATGGGCAATGGCTGCCTCCCGCGTTGGGAAATATTTGCCCTCCCCCTCCGCGTTGATGGTCCAGGGCCAGGGGGCGAATTGGCCGGTTTCAGGGTCGCGGCGGCCGGATTCAACCCGGCCAATGGCCTGCAAAAGCCCGCGGGGCAGATTGGCGCCCCGTTCAGCTTCAGTGATCGCGGCGCGGCATAAATGGCCTTCGCTAAAGCCACGAGCTGGCATGGCTTGCGCCGCCATGGACCAATGCGACACTGCCACGCCCAGCAACGCGCAAAGCGCCAGGGCCGTTTTGCGGAGGCGCCGCGAGGAGGAATGAGAAGCCAAAAACATAAAAGGCCGCAGCGCAAATGGCGTGCCAGATTAACCAGTAGCTACCGGAAAACACGCAAGAAACTGCTGATTGATGTTACAAAATGCCATTTTGCTGCACTGCAAAAAATATCTTGCAATGCCGGGATTGGCTGCCTATATGCGGCCTGTGCAGCGGTCTCCGCCGCACATTCTTGGACGTTTCCTCCCTAAACTTGGCGGTGCTTTCGGGCACCGCCCTTTTTTTGTCTGGGCTCAGGAAGCGGGCCGCAGGAAACCCCATTCGACCCGCATGAGGCTTTCGATCAGGCTGGTCATGTCCCGCCGAAGCGGTCCAAAGCCAGGCAGGCGTTCGATCCGTGCCTCATCCATATAGAGGCTCCGCGCCACTTCGATTTGCAGCGCATGGGTTGCTTCCCTTGGGCGGCCGTAGTGGCGTGTCACGAAGCCCCCCGCATAGGGATCGTTGCGGCGCACCTTATAACCGAGCCCCATCAAGGCTTCCTCAACCAGGCGGGTCACGCGCGCTGGGCAGGAAGTGCCATGGGCATCGCCCAGCACAAAATGCGGCGGATTGGCCAAATGCGCCGGGTGTGCCGGCATGGAATGGCAGTCAATCAGCAGGCAATAACCGAAAATTGCCCGCGTTTCCGCGATTAGCCCGGCAAGAGCGGCGTGATAGGGCTCCCAACAGGCGCGGATGCGCGCCTCGGCCTCGGCAAAGCTGAGTTTGCGGCGGTAGATCTGCTCCCCCCCGGTGACGATCCGCGCCAGCGTGCCAAGCCCAGCCCCGACCCGTGGGCTGGAGCTATTGACCCAGGGCGGCAAGGGTTCGGTGAACATCGCCGGGTCCAATTCCCAGGCTTCCCGGTTCACATCGCACCAAACCCTGGGGAAGCTTGCGGCGATCAGGGGGGCGCCATAGCCAGGGGCTGCGGCGAAGAGTTCATCCACGAAGGAATCCTCGCTCCGGCGAAGCGAAAGCGGGTCCATCCGGGCATCCACAAGTAACTGGTCCGGATATTGCTGACCCGAATGAGGGGATGCGAAGACCAAGGGGATGGTCTGTCGTTCCGGCCGTTTGATGAGGTACGGTTCAACCTGGGCCGGGTCTTGGTCGGCGTGCATGGGGGAATTCATGAAAAAAGTCTCGAAACCACACCGCGTCCTTTCGTTAACCCTAGCGCTTTGCCACTAGGGTGTCGCTATTATTAGCGGAATTTAGGCATTAGGGGCTATACGACGTCTCATGGCGCGGAAGGGTAGAGGCTCACAAACCGGCGGTGATCTGATCATCGTGCGGCGTGAAGAAGGCGGCGGGGAAGGGCATCATGGCGGTGCCTGGAAGGTGGCCTATGCTGACTTCGTAACGGCGATGATGGCCTTCTTCCTATTGATGTGGCTGATCAATGCCACAACGGAAGAACAGCGCCGAGGCATCGCTGATTACTTCAACCCGACCAATGTACTGTCGCGTTCCGAATCGGGGACGGGTCGCCCCTTTGGCGGCCAGACGCCCAATGACAGCACGCAAATGATGTCCACCAGCGGCACGATCGAGGTAAGGCCCGGTATGCGCCCGACGGTGATGGATATTGAAGAGGATGACAGCCAGACCCCGGCTCAACCCATGCCGCGCCGCGAAGGCCCGAAGGGCGAGGAAGATGTGGACGACGCGCGGCTGGTGATGCGCACGCCCCCCGGCGCCTTGGCCGGGCCTGAGCAACCGCGCGGCGGCCCGGCGGCGCGGCCTTCACCAGAACAGCGGCCAGAGAATGTTGGGGAAGTGGAGCTGCGGCGGGAATCGGCACGCCGTGAGCGGGAGGCCTTCGAAAGTGCGGCGGAACAAATTCGTGAAGCCATCCGTTCTGACCCCGCACTTGCCGAGCTCAACCGCCAATTGCTGATTGAACAGACGCCCGAAGGCATGCGTATTCAATTGGTGGACGCGGACCGCCAACCGATGTTCGCCCTGGGTGGCGCCGCGCCGAATGATCGTGCACGCGCGCTTCTGCTGCGCGTGGCCCAAGTGATCCAGCGCTTGCCCAACGCGATCAGCATCGCGGGCCATACGGATTCCACCCCATTCAGGGGCGGTGGCGAACGCAGCAATTGGGATCTTTCAACCGAACGCGCCAATGTCACCCGGCGTTTGCTGATTGACGCCGGCGTGGCGGATGGCAGGATCAGAAGCCTGTCAGGCAATGCGGAGCGTGATCTTTTGATACCAGACCAACCTACCGCCGCCGCTAATCGCCGCGTATCCATAACACTGCTTCGCCAGGTGCCGGAGACACCACGCCCATGATTTCGATCGCCGGCTTCGTCTTTCTGCTTGTTTGCGTCTTTGGTGGCTACATCGCCGCGGGCGGCAAGATGGAAATCATCCTGAAGGCGCTGCCCTTCGAATTCGCCATCATCGGCGGCGCGGCCTTTGGCGCCTTGCTGATGGCCAATAGCATATCCGAGGTGAAGCATATTTTTGGTGGCTTCGGCAAAATCCTGAAGGGCGGCAAGTACAAGCGCCAGGATTATATGGAATTGCTGAGTCTGCTTTTCTGGCTGGTGCGGCTGGCGCAGACCAAGGGGCCGATGGCGATTGAACCGCATATCGAAAAGCCGGAGGAAAGTACGGCCTTCCAGAAATTCCCCAATATCCTGAAGGATCATCACACAGTCGCGATTATCTGCGATTACCTTCGGATGGTCGGCATGAATGCCGATGACCCGCACCAGATTGAAGATGTGATGGCGCGGGAATTGAAGAAAATGAAGGATGAGGAATTGCACAGCGCGCATGCGCTGCAAAGTGTGGCTGACGCGCTGCCCGCGCTTGGCATCGTTGCTGCCGTGATGGGCGTTATCAAGACAATGGCTTCCATTGATCAGCCGCCGGCCATCCTGGGCAAGATGATCGGCAGCGCCCTGGTGGGTACCTTTTTGGGCGTCCTGCTCGCCTATGGCTTGGTTGGCCCATTTGCATCGCGCCTCAAGGCTGTCATTGAAGAAGAGGCAAAGTATTTTGAAGTGATCCGCGCTGTCTTGGTGGCGCATCTCCACGGCAATGCGCCACAAGTCGCCGTGGAAACTGGGCGCAAGATGGTGCCATCAGACCTGATGCCGACCTTTCAGGAAGTGGAAGAATCCTTGCAAGATCTGAAGATCTAGCGCCTGGTCGGTGGAGGCGGTTTCGCCGAAGCCGTGAATCAGTCGCGCAAACAAGCCCCTGGTCGGCGGAGGCGGTTCACCCCTTCTTTGAGGGCAATTGCGTCCTGATTTGCGGCGGGCTCGCGCCGCGACCCTGACCTACCGGATCACCCGGATCGGCATCACTTGGTCCGGCCTGCCGGCCGCCGCCGCGGCCCTGGCCCGGTGCATCACCTGGATCGGCGTCAGACACCCCTGCATTACCCCGGCCACGGCCAGGCTGATCACCAGGGTCGGCATCCGTGGGGCCAGCCTGCTGGCCCCTCCCGCGCCCCCGGCCCGGCTCATCGCTTGGGTCGGCATCCGTGGCTTCCAGAGAACGGCCACCGCGCGCCACACCACGGCCATTGCCTGGCTCATCGCCTGGATCGGCATCGGTTTCGCCGCTGCGGCGCTGTTCAGGACGCGCTTGGCTCTTGCTGGGTAAATCCGGCTCGGCAGGGGCCGGGGATTTCCGCCCTTGGGCCAAGGTCGAAGTGCCGACAGGAACTGCAAGGCTGGCGCCTGCCAAGCGCAACACCAAAAGCCGGCGCCGCAAGGGCGAATCGGACGGAAGCGACACGGTTTTCTCCTTCCTCGCGCCAGCCGAATCTGCAGCGGCGCCCTGCATCGGGGGTGTTGGTACCATTTAATGACGCGTCCCTGCTTTGACGAGGAAAACCCGCGCCCAAAAGCACTGATTTCCAATCCCGAAGCTTAGCCGACGTAATGGAGCAGACCGCAGCTTGCACACGATATTTTGGTCAAGCCGCTGCTTGGGTATATTCGCGAAAGATGCAAAATCTCCTTATTCGCGAGAGCGTCGCCGCAGATGTTCCGGCCATTACCGCCATTTATGCCCATTGGGTCATCAACGGTCCGGCCAGCTTCGAAATTGAAGCGCCCGATGTAGCGGAAATGGCGCGGCGCCGAGATGCGGTTACCGGCGCGGGCTTTCCCTATGTGGTTGCCACCGGCCCTGACGGGGTGCTTGGATACGCCTATGCCAGCGCCTATCGCACCCGCCCGGCCTATCGCTTCACTGTCGAAAATTCGGTCTACGTCGCACCAGGCGCCCGCCAAACCGGCATCGGTTCGGCGCTGCTGGGGGCGGTGATTGCGCGCTGCGCAGCCGCTGGCTTCCGGCAAATGGTGGCGGTGATTGGCGATAGTGCCAATGCGGCTTCCATTGCGCTGCATCAGCGGGCAGGATTCACGCAGGCTGGGTTGATCCAGGCGGCAGGCTGGAAGCATGGGCGTTGGGTGGATAGTGTGCTGATGCAGCGCGCCCTTGGACTTGGCAGCGCCGCCACCCCAATTGAAACCCCTTAAAAACAAGGCGTTAAAAAATTTATGCCGTGATGTGATTTTCTGCTTGTCAAATTGTTCTTGTTTTGTTCTATTCACTGCCATGAGCAGCACCCTTTACGAAGATCCCTCTCTCATCATTCCGCAACGCCCGGTTCGCGTGCGCTTCCGCAGCCGCCGCGCGGGTCTGGAAACCACGCGCGGCGCGATGCGCGATTTCACCCTATTGCTGGCCCTGGCGTGGGGCGCGGCGGAAATGGCGCTTTGGCTGAGCGGGGGCTGAGGCCCTAAGCCTCAGCGGCCTCGGTCGCGCGGGCGCGCAGGATCGCCACCGCCCGGCGCAGCCCATCGGCGATATGCTCGGGCGGCATAGCGCCCGAAAACAGCAAATGCCGGTCCAACACAAAGGATGGCACGCCGGAAATGCCAGCGCGGCGATAGCCCTCATCCTCGGCCAATACCTCATGCCGGCCGGCATCGCCGGCGCTGAAGGCGGACAGGCTTTCTGCTGACATGCCCGCTGCCGTGCCCAGCGCCGCCAGCGTGGTAGTATCGCCAATATCCGCACCCTGTTGGAAATAGGCTTGGAAGATCGCCTCGGCCACTTCACGCTGCACGTCATCGGCGCCCGCCAACCGGATCAGCCGATGCGCTTCCAGCGTATTGGGTGTACGCGCCATCAAATCATGGCGGAACGCAAGGCCCGAGATACGCCCGGCATCGGCCACGCGATGGTCCAATTCCTGGGATTTCTCCCAGGACCCGAATTTGGCGCTGCGATATTCCCGCCGATCCACGCCTTCCACCGGCATTTCCGGATTCAATTGGAAAGGCCGGAAGCGGACCCTGAATTGCAGACCTTCTTCGGCCAGCATGTCCAAAGCTGCATCCAGATTGCGCTTGCCAATCCAGCACCAGGGACAGATTGCGTCCGAAATCACATCCAAAGTGCCGGCATTGGCTTCAGAGGTGCTGTCCATGGCAGGGGTTCCTTTTGCGGGGCTTTCCACCATGCCGCTTCACTGGCGCGCGGTCCAGCACGTCCCCTCTTGGAGAGAGGCGCGGAAAGCCGCATGGTCTGACGCATGGACAAGATGATCTTCCCCGCCCCCGCCCCGGCTACCTGGCCCTCCACTGCCGTCGCCCAAGCTGGTTTCGACGCCGAGAAATTGCAAAGCGCCGTGGATTTCGCCGCCGCGCATGAAACCCCCTGGCCCTATGACTTGGCCGGGCATATAGGCCGCGGCTTTTTCGAAGCCCCGCCAGATAATGAAGTGCTGGGCCCGCTCAGCCCGCGCGGCGCGCCTTGTGGCCTCATCACGCGCCATGGCGCGCTGGTCACAAGCTGGGGCGATACGCGCGAAGTCAGCCAAACCTTCAGCGTCGCGAAATCCTATTTGTCTTTGCTGACCGGCATTGCCTGGGCCGATGGGCTCATCCCGGACCTAGACCAGCGCGTCGGCGAAACCGTCAAGGATGGCGGCTTTGAAGGCCCACAGAATGGCCCGATCACCTGGCGGCATTTGCTGCAGAATATGTCGGAATGGGAAGGCTCACTATTCGGCAAATCCGACATGATTGACCGTGGCCGCGACCTGGGCGCCGAAGGCCAGGGCAAGAAAGGCATGCGCCAATTGCAGCCGCCCGGCACGCATTGGGAGTATAATGATGTTCGTGTGAACCGCCTTTCGCTGGCTCTTCTGCGCCGCTTTGGCCGAGCTTTGCCGGAGGTTTTCGCCGAACGCATCCTGAGCCCGATTGGCGGAAGCCGGGATTGGCGCTGGGATGGCTATCGCACTTCCTGGGTCACGTTGGAGAATGGCCAGCGCGTGCAATCCGTCCCCGGTGGCACGCATTGGGGCGGCGGGGTTGCGATACACGCAGAGGATCAGGCACGGATCGGCTTGCTCGCGCTCAATCGCGGGCGCTGGGCGGGTAGCGAAATCCTGCCACAGCAATGGTTTGATTGGTCCACTGAAGCCTGTGCGCTCAATCCTTCCTACGGGTTCCTCTGGTGGCTGAATACGAGCGGGGAACGCTTCCCCTCCGCCGCGCGGGATGCGTTTTTTGCGTCCGGCGCCGGGGGCAATCTGACCTGGGTGGACCCGAGCAGCGGCATTGTAGCGGTCCTGCGCTGGACTGATCCCAAGGCGATGGATGGCTTTATTGGCCGCGTGCGTGCGGCGCTGATCTGACAGGGCAGGCGTCATGGAAATCGGCATTGTCGGTTTGGGCCGCATGGGCGGCAATATCGCGCGGCGGCTAATGCAGGCGGGGCATCGTGCCGTGGTCTGGGACAAGGATGCCGCGGCGGTAGCGTCACTTAATGCAGAAGGCGCCATGGGCGTTGTCGATCTGGCCGGGTTGGTCGCTGCCCTGGCGCCACCGCGCGCGGTTTGGGTCATGCTGCCCCATGGCGCGCCGACCGAGGATGCGCTGGAAAAACTCAGCACGCTGCTTTCGCCCGGTGACACCGCAATTGATGGCGGCAATACCCATTGGAAGGATGATATCCGCCGCGCCAAGATGCTGGGCGCGAAGGGGATTGATTATCTGGATATCGGCACCTCGGGCGGGGTATGGGGGCTGAAGCGCGGCTATTGCCTGATGATCGGCGGCAAGCGCGCACCAGTAGCGCGGTTGGCGCCAATCTTCAGCGCTTTGGCGCCGGGCCGCGGCAATATTCCGCAAACACCAAGGCGCGATGGCAGGCCCGCCAATATTGAGGAAGGCTGGATTCACTGCGGCGATCATGGCGCGGGGCATCTGGTCAAGATGGTCCATAACGGCATTGAATACGGCATGATGCAGGCGCTGGCTGAAGGGCTTGATCTGCTGCGCCACGCCGATAGTGCGGAATTGCCGGAAGATCAGCGCCTGAGTGTGGATATCGCGGATGTGACGGAAGCCTGGCGGCGTGGTTCCGTCATTACCTCCTGGCTATTGGACCTGACGGCGAGTGCGCTGGCCGAGGACCCTGACCTTGCGGAGTATTCAGGCAAGGTGGGCGATTCAGGTGAAGGGCGCTGGACGGTACAGCAGGCGGTGGAAACCGCCGTCGCCGCACCGGTGCTGACGGCGGCGCTTTATGCCCGCTTCCGATCGCGTGATCAGATGAATTTCGGGGATCGCGCGTTATCCGCCATGCGCCATGGCTTTGGCGGACATCTGGAGCCGAAGTAAACATGCGCCCCGCCGCGATTATCGTGATGGGGGTTTCGGGTTCGGGCAAATCTACTATTGGCGCGCTGCTCGCCGAGGCGCTCGGCTGGCCCTTCACAGATGCGGATGGCTTTCACCCGGCGGCGAATGTCGCGAAAATGGCTTCAGGTCAGGCGCTGACAGATGAAGACCGTTGGCCCTGGCTGGATGCCATTGCGACACATATCGGCGCCGCGCGGGTGGCAGGGCAGCCAGTCGTGGTGGCCTGTTCGGCGCTGCGCCGCGCCTATCGGGACCGCTTGCGCGCGGGGCATCATGATTTGCTGTTTCTACATTTGGCCGGCGCGCCTGACGTGATTGCCGCGCGCCAAGCAGCACGCCAAGGCCACTTCATGCCACCATCCCTGATGGCGAGCCAATTCGCGACACTTGAAGACACAGCAGAAGAAGCCGATGCCATCACGCTTTCCGTCACGGCATCACCTGACGCAGTGGTTGCAGCTGCGGTGCAGGCTATCCGCGCGCGGGATGGTGCCGCGCGTTGAAGCTTGGTAGCGGGCGCATCATGCAGCCGCCTGTGCTTCCCAATGCGCCGCGATCTCTCCCATGGTCGCGGGCCAAAGGCTGCCGTGCACCAAAAGGGCATCCAGCATGGCGTTAAAGGCGCGAATGCGATGCGGCAGCCCCATGAGCCAAGGCGTGATGGGCACCACCAGAATGCGTCCACCGCCGCTTTCTTGTGCTTCCCGATCCAGCATTTCATGCGCGGCCAGAACGGCGCGGGTGAAATCCTCGGTCGGTAAATGCTGCTGATGCAACATGCGCTGATCCGACAAATCCTGCGACAGCGGCATGGAAATCAAGCGGCCCGCTTCGGTTTGCATGACATAGGGCATGTCATCATTCGCCCAGCCGGTGGTGAAGCTGAACCCCGATTCCGCCACCAGGCGCAGCGTATGGCCGGATTCGGAATGGGCCGGCGAATGCCAGCCGCGAACATTGTTTCCGAAGCGCGCGCGCAGCAGTGCTGCGGCTTCCTGCACCGTGGCGCGTTCCTGTTCAAGCGGCACGCCGCTGTGATGCAGCTGCCCCATATCCAAACCCGCACAAGCAATTTCCCAGCGCGCGGCTTCAAGATCATCCATCAGCGCCGGATAGCGCTGCGCGAGCACGGCGCTGACTAGGGCTGTGGCTGGCAGGCCGCGCGCGGAGAGTGATTTCATCAGCCGATAAACGCCAATGCGGTTACCGTAATCGCGCAGCGTATAATCCCAATAGGATGGATAAGGCCTTTCCATGCCGCCCGGCGCGATGAAGGGCTTGAGCGGCATATCCATGGGAAAATGGCCCATATGCACCGCGATGCAAAGTGCCGTGCGCGCGCCATTCGGCCAGCGCACCGGCTTTGCCTTGGGCAAGGCGCGGAAAGAGTAGATTTCATGATCCATTCCGCGACGGCGGTACGGATAATGCAGATATTCTTCAGGCAAGCCCTTCATGGTGTCCCCGCGGCAATCCAGGATTGCGCTTCCGCCAAATGATGCTTTGTGTACCAGGCAGCAATTTCTCGCCCGGTTGCAAGCCAGACCTTGTCATAGCGCACCACATGGCGCAGCACATCATCCAGTGCCGCAATGCGATGCGGCTGACCGATCAGAAAGGGATGCAGCGGCATACACATGACTGTGCCGCCTTCAGCGCCTTCTTCGTAAAGCTGATCAAACTGCGCCTTGCAAATCGCAGCGAACCGTTCCGGTGCCGTATTGCGCATGGCCAAAAGGGGCACATCATTGATCTCAAGTGAATAGGGGATGCTGATCAGATGCCCGCTGCGCACCTTAATCGGCGTCGGCTGGTCATCATGCAGCATATCCAGCGTGTATTTGATGCCTTCTTCCGCCAGAAGATGCTGGGTGGTTTCGTCATTTGAAATGGCGGGCGTCAGCCATCCATCCAATTCCTGCCCACTGGCACGCTTGATGGTTTCGCGGTTCTCGCGAATGACAGCGCGCTGCTGATCTTCATTCATGCCGTAGAAATAGCGGGTGTTGTAGGTGCCGTGGCTGAACAACTCCCAGTCCAACGCGCAGCAACGTTCGATGATTTCCGGATAATGATCACAAACCGCGACATTGAGGGATACACTGCCGCGCACCCCATGGCGCGCCATCACATCGGCCATACGCCAGAAGCCAACGCGATTTCCGTAATCCCGCCAGGAATAGCCAAGCACATCCGGTTGCGGCCTGGTCCATGGCATGCGGCGCGCATTTGGCGGCGGATCAAGCTCATAATGTTCAATATTTGGGGCGACCCAAAAGGCAATCCGCGCGCCATGCGGCCAAGTAATGCGCGGGCGCCTTCGCCATGGCATGTAGTCGTAATGACCCGGTTCGCTCAGCATGTGCCAACCCACCCTTCATGCAGGCCCTTCTTCCGGAAGGGCTAAAACAAGGCTGGTGTCTTAGCACCACGGTCAGATATTCGGAACTTCAATCTTCTGAAACGAACGGCGTCGCTTGACCCAGGAAGCTTGGCTCAGTTCCGGAAAGGCCGCCATGAACGCGCTGCGTGCCTGCGGATCCTTCGCATCGCAGACCATGATATGGGTTACCCCAACCCCAACATCACGATCACCTGGCCCAAGCGAAGTACCAGTACCGCAATCAATATCCAGGCGAAATTCTTTATGGGTCGCGCGCATGTTGAAGCACAGCACAAGGCGCTTGCCGCTGCGGATCATGCATTCCATGGGGCCATAAAGCCGCACATCATGTTCAGTAAAGACGCTGATCCTCATTTTGGTGGGGAATGCTGATCCACGGAGGCGAATGAAGAACGCCATGCCCTTACCCAGCAAATGGTCCGGCAGCCTAAGACGCAGGCTGGCGATGCCAGGCATCGTCCAACATCCCCAATCTTCTGGCCTGTGCCAATTGAGGCCATCGCGGACCAAGCTACCTAGCGCAACCAGATGAAAGGGAGTGTCTGCCCCGGTCTTTCCAAGGGAGATCATGCTTCCTGCCGGCACATCCAAGAACCGCTTCTGTCGCAAAAGCGCACGGGGTTTGGTTTCCGATACACGCTGCAACATCTCATCCGCAACGGCGGACCACTCTCGGATTTGTGCTGTCGCGCGGGCATGATCGCGCAATCTTTCCCTTGCAGGCTTGTCGAAGATCAGCATTTCCAGCTTTTCATGCAGATCTGCCAGATCATCGCCACGGAAATAGATCGCCGCATCCCCGCCCGCCTCGGTAAGGGAGGTATTGGCAGCAACCAAGGGTAAAGCGCCAAAGGAAAGGCTTTCTGTAATGGGCAAACCCCAACCTTCATAAAAACTGTTGAAAACCGAAAAGAGGCACTTTTGATAAAGTGTGCCTAGCGCAGTATCTGATACGCTGGAAACCAGCAGAATCCGTTCATTGAGGGATGGGTTTGCACGCAAAAACTCTGCGGCTTCCTCAAACAACCATCCAGCCCGGCCTAGGCACAACAAATAGGGCACCGAAGCCGCACTGTGGCTTTCAATAAGCCTTTGCCATGCCTTGAAAAGAAGAATGTGGTTCTTGCGGCTTTCCAGGGTTGCCACACACAAGACAAAACCACTATCGCTAGGAAGAATATGCAGCAGCAAGTCTTCTGAAACCTGGGAACGCTTGGCAAGATGGCGCGACATATCGCCATTCAGCGCAATTGGGTGAACGGGCAGCGCGGCGCCTGGATCAAGACGCATCAATTCACGGGAAATATCATTTCCGGACCACTGAGAATTGGTCAATATTGCATCTGCTTCCAGACAGACACCCGCGAACCAGCTTCGAAAATCCTCGACCAACGCATCCCCACAATGTTCTGGCACCATGAGGGGAATGCAATCATGGATCATCGGCACATAGCAAAGTGAGCAATGATTCCGTAGCTCCCGCACCTTGAGGAAGTAATTCTCGATCCACCATGATGTTCCGAGATTGACCAGTATGAAGTGATCCTGCGAAGGATAAGTAGCCAATTTTTTGCGGAGCGACTCCCGCACCGCCAACCCTTCAAGCACCGCGAGAAAGGCTTCCTCATCCAGATTTTCATTGGCTTCTGTGGCGCGATAAAGCGCCTGAAATTCTGCGATCGTCAAATGCAGCCAGTCATTTCGCCCTTTCTCAAAATAAACGATACTGCATTCCAAACCTTCCGTAACATTTTTTATCGCATAGTGAATGACATTGAGTTGCACACGCTGGATCCCAGTGGGGACACGACTTTCTCTAAGAAATTGCACCAAATCGGAGATATCGAAAATCACGTGACGCATGGGGGCCTGCCGCCCACCATCCTGTCGCTCAACATTGAGGGGATAGGCCCCTTGGGGATGAGGGCTGACGCCAGTTCGCGGCCCGCGGGAAGCACGCGCAAAGCCTTGTACCATACTCGCAATACTGCCCGAAATTCGCGCCATCAGATGCCGCAGCATCTTTCCTCTCCCAAGCGATGCGGGAAGTGAGTAGAAACTCACCTCTTGCAAGGGTATTCCCTTACCCCAAGCCGCCCGGAAGGTGAACCAGAGCCGCTTTTTATTCCTCAGCGCTCAATGTTGCGGACCTAAGTGTCCATTTGGGGCAATTACAGGTTCAAGGCGCAGGGGCAGATCGGCTACGTACCGGCGTCCTGACAATTTCCTCAGCAATTCGGTCGTGTGTCATCTCACTTTCAGATGATGAGGTCTTCTGCCGTGTTTTCAGTTTTGCTTACTTTGGTAATGCGATCATCTTCGATAGTAAGGCTGAATGGCGTGAACCGCCCAGTGGCATCCAATCCTTCGGTCGCATTGATCAAGCGCATGACTGATCCCCTCTCCCTTCGACTTTTAAACCGCAGTTAGGCGGCAGTCGCAGGAAGGTTAGAAGGCTTCCTTACCCGGCTCAGTCCTGGCCGGGCATATGGCAGCGGTGCTATCGCGCATGAGATTTCTTCTGAAGTATCGCCAGCGGCCTTGCCGCCGGGCAGCAGTTTGGGCCAAGTTATTGGACCATGAGGATACTTCTCGTCTCCGCCCATCCTGTTGAAGATTCATATAACGCAGCACTGCGTCACGCGGCGATTGAAGCGCTGACCGGCGCTGGGCATGTTGTTGATCACTTAGACCTATATGCGGAAAATTTTGATCCCGTTTTGGGCCGTGCTGAACGCCTGTATTATCACGAGGTCCCCGCCAATCGTGCGCCGGTGGAAGCCTATGTGACGCGGCTACTGGTGGCTGAGGCGTTAGTTTTTGTCTTTCCCGTTTGGTGCTTTGGCTTGCCGGCTATTCTGAAGGGTTTTTTCGACCGTGTCTTTCTGCCCGGCGTAACCTTCAAACTTGGTGAAGACGGTATCGCGCGTCCCGCGCTGACGCATATCAAACATGTGATTGCGATCACAAGCTACGGGCGCCCTTGGTGGGTGGCAACATTCCTGATGGGCAATCCGCCAAAGCGGCAGATCATGAATTACTTCCGGCTTCTCACGGGCGGGCGGGCAAGGCGCGCGTGGCTTGCGCATTACGACATGAACCGCGCCACTGATGCTTCACGACAAGCTTTTCTTGCGAGGGTGAGAAGCCAAATGGTGCGGCTTGGCTGAATCCTACGCTATTTCAGGCAGGCCGCCACATGGGGCAGGAAGTGTTTCACGGGTGGGGTAGTGAGTCCCGCCACCTTGGCACCTTCGTCAAAACGCCTGAGCCGCACAGCATCTTCAGAATGCGGCAGCGCCCGAAATGCCGCGACTTCATCGGCCGACATCGGCCCGCCTTGCAGCGATAGGCTGAGCACGGAATCAGGTGATAGCTTGGCGAAGTAATCCGCCTCCGTCGCGCAGAGATAACGCTTGGCGGCGACATGCAGCCGCACGGGTTCCGTCACGTCCGGGCCGAACCAGGATTGCAGCCAGACCTGGCCCAATTCTTCATGCTTGTCATCCACGCCATGCTCGGCGGGGTTATCGCCCAGATCATGCACCAAATGGCCGATATCATGCAGGAGCGCGGCGGCAATCAGTGCTGAGGAACAACCCTCGCGCTCTGCCTGCCAGGCGGCTTGCAAAGCATGCTGGCGCTGTGTGACGTCATGCAACCCGTAACGGCCATGGCCCTTGCCATCAATCAGATCAGCCAATTCTTGGAGGCGCGGATCATTCTTATCGGCCATGGAAATTGAGTCCCGTTCAGTTCCAAGACTTCCTAGAGAGACGCGACATGAATAAAAAGCACCGCCATGGCTGTGTCATCGAAATTTCACAACCATGACGGGCAGAGTCTCAGGCAGCTTGATTTAGCCCACCCATCGCCATCAGCTGCGTCAGGTGATGATCGGCATCACCAAACATGGTGTCAATCGTGGTCAGACGCTTGAAGTAATGCCCGCCCAGATATTCCATCGTCATGGCAATGCCGCCATGCAATTGGAT
>JBPCSO010000062.1:0-71749 GCA_051007055.1 Roseomonas sp. | reverse complement strand
GGTTACGGCCTTGTCATTGGCCTGAATGGCACCGGCGATAAGCTGCGCAGCGCCGCCTTTACCCGCCAATCTCTGGTTGGCATGCTTGAGCGCCTTGGCGTCAATACGCGGGATTTCGAACGCCAATTGGATACCAAGAATGTCGCCGCCGTCATGGTGACGGCCAATCTGCCCGCTTTCGCGCGACCTGGTAGCCGGATTGATGTTGGGGTTTCCGCACTTGGCGATGCCACGAACCTGACTGGTGGAACCTTGCTGGTGACCCCGCTGCTGGGCGCGGATGGTGAGGTGTACGCCGTGGCGCAGGGTGCGATGGCGACTGGCGCCATTTCAGCGCGTGGGACAGGGGCATCCATCGCCCGTGGCGTTCCAACCGCTGGGCGCATTTCCAACGGCGCGATCGTTGAACGCGAAGTGCCCTTCACGCTGTCAAATCGTGACCGGGTACGCCTTTCCCTGCGTAACCCTGATCTGACGACTGCGCGCCGTATCGCCGCCGCCATCAATGGCGCAACGCGCGGAAACACCGCAACGGCGACTGACCCCAGGACGGTTTCCGTGGCGCTTAATGGGCGCGATCCAGTCGCGTTTCTGTCTGACATTGAAAGACTACGTGTTGAACCCGATCAGATTGCGCGCGTGATCATTGATGAAGCGACCGGCACCATTGTGATGGGTGAAGCGGTCCGGGTTTCCACAGTTGCCATCGCCCAAGGCAATTTGACCATCCGCGTGACTGAAACACCGCAAGTGAGCCAGCCCAATGCCTTCGGCCAGGGGCAGACTCAGGTTGTACCGCGTACGAATATCGAAGTTGATGAACAGAGCGAACGTCGCGTTGGTATTCTGCCGGAGGCGGTGACACTGCAGGAGTTGGTGCGTGGCCTGAATAGCCTGGGTGTTGGCCCGCGCGATCTGATGTCCATCCTTTTGGCAATTAAGGCTGCAGGTGCTTTGCAGGCTGATCTGGAGATTCGCTGATGTTGGATGCAACCAATCTTACCGCGCCGCAGCCGCGTGCTGTTCGCCCGCCCATGGCAGGCGCAGGGTCTGACGCGACACTCCGCAAGTCGGCGCAGGATTTCGAAGCCCAAGTCTTTGGCTTCATGCTGCAGCCCATGTTCGCCACGGTGGATATGTCCAAATCCTCCTTCGGTGGCGGTGCCGCTGAGGCTCAATGGCGCCCCATGTTGGTCGAAGCCTTTGCCTCTTCTGCGGTCAAGGCCGGCGGCTTTGGCATCGCCGATGCTGTTTATCGCGAATTGCTCCGCAACCGCGGATCACAAACCCCCAATACGGGAGATGTACAACCATGATGGATGCGCTGTTGATGGCGGGCAAAAGCCTTGCCGATGCCCTGCGGGCTGAAAATGAGGCGTTGGCGAGGCTCGACCTCGCACTCGCTGCAAAACTTGCGGATAGCAAGATCGCCGCAGCAGATGCCTTCGCGCAGGCTTATGCCGCGCAGACCAAGTATGGCTCCATGCCCCAGGGCCCAGTGCGGGAGGAAGCGCAACGCCTGACGCGTGACTTGGAGAATTTGGGCAGCGAAAATCGTAAGCTGCTTGAACGCGCCATTTCCCTTCAGTCACGCGTGATTGAAACCATCGCGACTGCGGCGCTGCCGCGCGTGGCAAAGCCAGGTTACGGGCCGAGGGGCTACCAAATGGCCCCGCGCCAGACCCCTGCTTTGGCACTGGCAGCCCGCGCCTGATAAAAAAGCGCCCGGCCAATCCGTCGGGCGCTTTTCTTGAAGTGCAGTGATGCGCCTGGGATTAGTCCAGGTGCTCTGGCGGCCCGTAGGGTCAGCGGCAGGCCGTGACCATGATTTCCACCAAATGGCGCGGATCGGCCATATTGGCTTCTACGCAAGCGCGCGCCGGGGCGCCGCCAGCCGGCAACCAGGCGGTCCAAAGCTCATTCATCGCCCCGCGATCGCGGATGTCCTTCAGCCAAATCTGCGCCGACAGCATACGGGTCTTGTCCGTGCCATTGGCTTCGAGGGCAGCATCAATCTTCGCCAGCACTTCGGCGGTCTGGCCCTTGATGTCCTTGGCAAGGTCATCAGCCGTGAGCCCCGCTAGGAAGACGAAGTTATGATATTCGACTGAGGATGAAAGGATCTGGTTCGATCCCTGACGATTGATCTTGCTCATATCCGGCCTTTCAGAAAGGGTGGTCAGCGCGGAGCGCTGGTTTGGGTTCTAGAACAGAAAGCGCGGGGTGCGAAATCACCCGGTCAGGCCACCCGATAAGTGCTGCCCGATGCCGCCGCGCCGATCATGGCTTCAAACACCGCAACGCCATGAATCGCGTCTTCAACCGGCAGCGGATAGGCCGGCCCGCCCGTGACGGCGGCGGCAAAGGCCACAAGTTCCGCGTGTTCGATATCGGTCTTCGGGAAATCCTTGACCCAGGCTTCACCCTCGCGCGGGGTGAAACTGAGTTTTTCATGCCCGTTCAATTCCAGCGCCGCATCCGTGCCGTAAAGCGCCACGCGCCAGACCCTTGGCGCATAGGCCAGGGTCGCGAAGCAGCCCGTGGCGCCGGAGGCGAAAGAAAACAGCCCCGCCGTCGTGTCATCCATGCCATTGGTCAAAGCCCGCGCAAGGGAGCGCACTGTCACCTCGGCAATCGGGCCGGCCAGGTTGATCATCATATCAATCATGTGAATGCCCATGCCGCCCATGCCACCCAGCGGGCTTTCATGGCGGTCCGCGCGCCACATGCCTGGCTGATAGGAAATTGCGCCCGGCCCGCTGAACTGGCCTTCAACATGTAGCAAGGTACCAAGCGCGCCGGCGGCGATCAGCTGCTTCATATCGGCCACCGCCGGCAGAAAGCGGCGGTTATGGCCAAGCGCCATCACCACCCCGGCGTCCCGGCAGGCGGCAACAGAGGCTTCTGCGCTGGCTTTCGTCATGGTGAAGGGTTTTTCGACGAAAACATGCTTGCCCGCGCGCGCCGCCGCGATCACTTGTTCAGCATGCATCTGGTGGGGGGAGGCGATCACCACGGCCTTCACCCGAGGCTCCGCAAGAATGGCGTCCAGATCGGACAGGATCTTCACCCCCTGCCGCGCGGCCCATTCGGCAGCGCGTTCCGGCCGGCCCGTGCTGCCGGCAATGAAGCGAATACCGGCATCATTCCGGTTCTGTACACTATCAACCAGGGTCTGGCCCCAGCGCCCCATGCCAACAATGGCCGCTTCAATCATGCTCATGCCTCATTCAGGTTCAACGTTTTGCGGGATCGCTCGCCCCATCGCCTTCCAGCACCTGCGCTATAGCGGGCAGGCGCCGGATACCCCAGGCGAGCGCTATGATGGAAAGCAGTACTGCTGCCAGGGTAGGCAGGGTCATGCCGAAAACCTCCCCCGCTGCGCCAAGCAGCAGCGCGCCAAGGGCAGGAAAGGCGCGGACGATCAGCCCCCAAAGGCTGAGCACCCGCCCGCGCATGGCGGGATCAGAGGCTGATTGCGCCAGCGTTTGCGCGCAAATCCCGTGCACGGACATGGCCGCGCCCATGATGGCAGCGCAAAGCACGCCAAAGGGGAACCAGCTTGTCGCAATAAAGCCAACCATGGCGAGCGAGATTGCTGCCGGGGCGAAAACCGCAAGCCTGGTCGTGCCGCGCATCTTGCCGCGTGCAGAGACAAATATGCCTGACAACAAGGCACCAACGCCGAAAGCCGCTGTCAGAATCGCCAGCGCTTCCGCGCCCAATCCGAATTGCCGTTCCACATAGGGCGGCAGGATTTCCGGCAGGCTGCGCAGCAGCAGCGCCACAATCGCCGCATAGGTCAGAATTGGTCCAAGCCCCGGATGCCCCGCGACATAGCGCAGCCCATCGCGCATATCGCCCCATAGTGATTTTGTTTTGGCGTGGCCCTGGCGTTCCTCGGCCGAGACCTTGAGCAAGGGCGTGGTGGCAGTCGCGATGAAATAGGCCACCGCATTGGCCGCGATGGCCGGCCAAACCCCGGCCACGGCAATCAACGGCCCTGCCAGCGCCGGCCCCACAAAACGTGCCACATTGAAGCAGAGCGAATTGAGGCCGACCGCCGCTGTCAGATCACTGCGCGGCACAAGCCCGGGCATCAGGGATTGCCGCGCCGGCTGCGCGAAGGAAGATGCGATGCCGTTCAGCACCTCAAGCGCCAGCAGGGTGTAGATATCAAGTTTTCCTAAGGCGACGAGCAGCGCGATCACGGCGGCCATGGCGCCGATCATCGCCTGGCTCCAGAAGGTCAACTTCAGCCGATCCGTGCGATCTGCAATCGCGCCCGCAATCGGGCTGATCACCACTGCTGGCGCCAGATCACAAAACGCCACCATGCCGACCCAGAAGGCGCTGCCGGTCAATTCCCAGGCAAACCAGGAAATGGCGATGCGGTGCATCCAAAGCCCGGTCCAGGAAATCAGGGAGGCGGTGAAGAAAACCTTCGCATTACGATGTGAAAGCGCGCGCGTCAGGACCGAAAGGGATGCCATGCGCGCGCTGAGCCTTCAGCGTCGCGGGCGCAGTGTCTGAGGGCGTTGGTTTCCCGGATCAACCGGCGGCTGACCGGTGCCTGCATTGCGGATGCATTCGCGGATCAATTCATCGCGCAAGGTTTGTTGCCGGAAGCTATCTGAACGAAGCCGCGCAACCGGCACATCATTCGTCATGTCGCTGTCACCAAAATTTGAATCCGCCCGCATCAATTGGCCGCGTTCCCGGAAATTGACGACACGTTCGGCTTCCTGCGTACAAATGCGCAGCAATTCCGGCGTGGCACCCGCAGCTGCGGCGCGCGGGGAGGGGGGGGCTTCCTGCTGCGCGCAGGCCGCTAGCATCAGAACCAAGGGCAAAAGACGAATCATGAATGGGCTCCCGCCGGAATCGAACGGGACAATAGCGCGGTCAGGCCGGCTTCGTCGAACCTGCCCGCCGGATCAAGCGGCAGGCTGGCCGCGGCCCGCAGCAGGGCAGGGTGCAATTCCGCCCCGCTCGGCCTCAGTGCGAAAAAGCCCTTGAGGCAGGAAATCCGGCCCATGGCCTCAATCAGTGCCAGAAGCCTGAGGCAAATCGCGAGTCCCTGGGGGTTGGCCAAGCCGTGGCGTGCATCCACGGCTTCCGCCCAGCAGGCGGCGTCGGCATCTGCCAGCAACAACTCCATCGCCTCACCATCTGCGCGGCGAAAAACCAGACGGCGCGGGCTGCCCCAGATCTCGGCCCCAGCCGCCCCGCGCGCGGCTTCCCAGGCGCCCAGCAGATCGCGCGCGGTGACAGCCGGCGTTTCCTCTGGCGGGAAGGGGATGGCGTAGGTCAGCGCCCCATCCGGGGTTGGGATGATCCTGATCTGGCTACTCATGCCCCCCCTTTCTGGACCGGCTCAGCGCGCCGCGCCAGTCACGAATTGCCAGCACCCGCTTGACGCAGCCTCTGGGCGCGGCACTCTGCCCCCTATGACCGAAATCGCTGACCTGACCGCTTCCGAAGCCGCACGGCGTATCGCCGCAGGCTCCCTGACTGCCTCTGCCCTGGCCGAGGCTTGCCTTGCCCGCATTACGGAGCGCGAGCCTGAGGTGCGCGCCTTTGCGTGGCTGGACCCGGCGCTGGTGCGGCGCGGGGCGGCAGCCATGGATAAGGGCGGGCCGCCCGCGCCGCTTAAGGGCATTCCGTTTGGCGTGAAGGATGTGCTGGATACCGCGGATATGCCCTCCCAATACGGCTCACCGATTTGGGCGGGGCATCGGCCGCGGAGTGATTCGGCAGCGGTCGCCATGGCGCGGGCGGCGGGGGCGCTGATCATCGGCAAGACCATCACGACAGAATTCGCCACGCGCCATCCGGGCGCCACGACCAATCCGGCCAATAAGCACCACACGCCGGGCGGGTCTTCATCGGGTTCGGCGGCGGGTGTGGCGGCGGGGTTCTTTCCGCTGTCTTTCGGAACGCAAACCGGCGGCAGCATCATCCGCCCGGCAGCCTTTTGCGGCATTGTTGGTTTCAAGCCGAGCTTTGGTGCCATCCATCGCGGTGGCATGAAGGTGATGAGCGAAAGCCATGACACAATCGGCGTCATGGCGCGGAGTGTGGCCGATTGCGCGCTTTCCATGGCGGCGATGACGGGGCGCGATTACGGGAACCCCGAAGCCAAACTGGCCCGCGCACCACGGCTGGCCTTCACCCTTGGCCCGCCCGCCGAGAAAGCCGCGCCAGAGACGCTGGCGCTGATGGAACGCGCCATCGCGGCGTGCAGAAAGGCGGGCGCTGAGGTGGTGGAAATCACCCTGCCTGACGTGATGACCGAAGCCTTCGACGCGCATGAATATGTAACGAATATGGAAAGCGTTCAGTCCTTGGGCTGGGAATTGGCGGCAGCGCGGGCGCAGCTTTCCGATGTGATCAAGGAAAAATTGGATTGGGCGAAGCGCTTCCCGACCGCACAGCTTGATGCCTGCAAGGCCGTACAGGCCAAGGCACGCGCGGCGCTGCCCGCTGCGATTGAAGGCTTTGATGCGGTGATTACGGCTTCTGCCGCCGGGGAAGCGCCCGCCGGGATTGGCTGGACGGGCGATCCTTCCTTCAATTCGCTCTGGACGCTGCTGCACGGGCCATGCGTCACGGTGCCTGCGGGGGTGGGGCCGAAGGGTCTGCCGCTTGGTGTGCAAATCGCTGGCCGTATCGGCGAAGATGCCAAGGTGCTGGCGATTGGGGAATGGCTGCGCGGCGCCTTGTGATGCTGCGGCATGGATAGGCTTGACGCCAACCGCATGTTTCTGGCGGTGATGGAAACAGGCAGTTTCACCGCCGCTGCGGCGCGGCTTGGCACCAGTTCCGGCCATGCATCAAAGCTTGTGTCATCTTTGGAGAATGCGCTTGGCGTAAGGTTGCTCAATCGCACCACCCGCGCCATTGCGGCGACCGAAGCCGGTCAAGCCTATTTTGAGCGGATGCGCGCCCTGCTGGATGAATTTGATGGGCTTGAAGCTTCCATCAGGGATGCGGCGCAGGAACCGCGTGGGCGGCTCCGGCTGACGGCGCCACTCACCTTTGGCGCCTTGGCATTGACCCAAGCCCTGAGTGATTTCGCGCTAGCCTATCCGCAGATTGAATTGGATGTGTATTTCTCCGATCGCATGGTCAATCTGGTGGATGAAGGGTTTGATATGGCGATACGGGGCGGGCGCCCCGATGATTCCAATATGGTGGCGCGCAAGCTTTGTGATTTGCGGCTTTTGGTGGTGGCTTCGCCAGAATTCTTGGCGCGCGGCGGCGCCCCTGCTGAACCCTATGAGCTTGGCAAGATGGAATGCATTATTGCGACGAATTTGCGCGACCCCAGTCATTGGCGCTTTCGCGATGCTGAGGGCAATGCCTTCAACGCCCCGGTGCAGGGCCGGCTGCGCTTTTCCAATGCGCAAGCTTGTCTGAATGCCGCCGAGGCCGGGCTTGGTTTCGCCTGTGTGCCAAGCTTCGTTGCCGCCGAGGCGTTGCGCGGGGGCCGGGTTGAGCGCGTATTGGCAGCGTTTGAGGCTGAACCCTCTGCGCTTTATGCGCTTTACCCCCATAGCCGCCATTTGGCGGCCAAGCTGAGGCGCTTGGTGGATTTCCTGGTTGAACGCTTCAAAGGTAAGCCGGCCTGGGATGAGGGCTGGTAGTATTTATTCCGAATTGGAAGAAATGACCTGCTTTTTGAGGTCATTATCATCTCGGCAAGTCCGGATCATGTTGCGCGCAGTGCCGCTTCAACGGCACCGTGCATTCTGATCAAGGACCAAAGACCATGAGCGACGCTGCCCTTTCCCCCCAAACCCTCGCCAACCCTCTTCGGATCGCCAAGGCTGATCTTGCGGCTTTGCTGCTGCGCGTCAGCATGGGCGTGCTGTTTCTGGCCCATGCTGGGCTCAAGATTTTTATCTTCACGCCGGCGGGTACGGCGGGCTATTTCGCGAGCCTCGGCCTGCCAGCCACCCTGGCCTATGCGGTGATTTTCGCCGAATTGTTTGGCGGCATTGCCCTGTTGCTTGGGCTTTGGACGCGCTGGGTGTCATTGGCGCTTTTGCCCATCCTGCTGGGCGCGATTTATGTGCCGCATGGCGCCAAGGGCTTTCTGTTTTCCAATCCGGGCGGCGGTTGGGAATTCCCTGCCTTCTGGGCAGTGGCGCTTTTGGTGCAGGCTTTGCTTGGTGGTGGCGCCTTTGCCCTCAAGAAGGATAATGGCTGACCGGCCTGAACAAGGAGCGATACCATGACCCCAACGCATGATGCCTTTGATATTTGGCAATCAGCGCTCCGCATCGGGCGCGTGGCCCTGAAGGTGCGTGATCTTGATAAGGTCACTGAATTCTATAAGAAAACCTTGGGATTGCGCCGCCTATCTTCCTCAGTGGATCGTGTCACCTTGGGTTCGGCCAAGACCGCTTTGTTGGAATTGATCGCCACCCCATCGGCCAAGCCACGCGATCCGCGCAATGCGGGGCTGTTCCATATCGCATTTCTGCTGCCCAGCCGTGCGGCCTTGGGGGCTTGGCTTGCCCAGGTCATGAAGAACCGCCTGCCTGTGCAGGGGGCTTCGGACCATATCGTGAGTGAGGCGATCTATCTGGCCGATCCTGAGGGTAATGGGATCGAGGTTTATGCCGATAGCCCCTTATCCCAATGGCATGATGCCTCGGGCAATTTGCTCATGGGCACAAAGCCCCTGGATGCCGAGAAGCTGCTTCTGTCAGCTCAGGATTCCACCTGGTCCGGCTTTCCGGATGATGGCTTGATTGGCCACATGCACCTGCAAGTGGGCGATGTTGATCGTGCTGAGCCATTCTACCGGGACATTCTGGGTTTCGGTGTTATGAAGCAGAGGCCCGAAGCCACCTTCTTTGGCAGTGATGGCTATCATCACCATCTTGCCTGTAATAGCTGGAATAGCCGCGGCGCAGGGATGCGTTCGACTGATGCCGCGGGTTTGGCATCCTTCGATATTCTGGTGCGATCACTAGAAGAAATGGCAGCCATTTTGGCCCGCGCCAGCAGGGCCGGGATCGCCTTTGATCACGAAGATGAGACTGCTTCGATCAATGACCCTTGGGGCAATAGGATCAATCTTGTGGCTGCGTGAGGTTCAAGAAACCATCACCGCACCATACTATACCCCGGCACGCCTTTCAGCGCCTCGGTCGTATCAAAATCGCGCAGCACAGCGTCATCGGCCATCTCCACCTCAACGCAGCGATCGGCGTATTTGCCGGCCAAGTGTCGCGCGCCGACATCGCCGGTAATCGCCAGCATCTCCGGCAGGAATTCGCGTGACCAGAGCATGGGATTGCCCTGCTTGCCACGGAAGGTCGGCATGACAATCGCGCGGCCTTCTTCCGGATCAAAGGCTGCCATGAGCCTATCAAGCATCGCCGCACTCACCAGCGGCATATCGCCCAGGCACACCATGAAGCCTTCAATATCTTCGGGCAGAGCACGCAGCCCGGCCTTGAGTGACGCGGAAAGTCCCTGCGCGTAATCCTCGGCAATCGCAAATTGCACCGCGCGGCCGGCGAGGGCTTCTTCTACCCGGTCATGCTCATGGCCCGTTACAACAATGATTGGCCGCGCATGGGAAGCCAACACCTGTTCCACGACGCGCACCACCATGGGCACGCCATCATTATCCGTGACCAACAGCTTGTTCAGCGGCGCCATGCGGCGGGAACGGCCAGCGGCCAGCACAATTGCTGCGACGCGGCGGCCCCGGCGCGGGGCGAGGGCGGGTGGTGGCGTGCGTGGCGCCTGTTCGCGCGGCAAGGGACGTAGTTCAATTTCCTTGAGCAAGCCGCCAACGCCCATGGCGCCGATATCTTCCGGCGTTACCTCAAGCCCTGCGAAAAGCCTTTGCAGCACCCAATCAAAGCCATTCAGCTTAGGGCTGCGCGCGCAGCCAGGCAGCACCATGGCCGAGATTTTACCGATGTGGCCAAGGCAGAGCAAATTGCCGGGATCAACCGGCATGCCGAAATGATCAATCACGCCGCCGGCGCGCATAATGGCGGCGGGCCCGACATCGCGCCGGTCCACCACGGCGGAAGCGCCGGCCACCAGCAACATCTCAGCACCCGCACGGCGTAGCCGCGACAGCGCATCTGAAATCGCGACCGTATCATGACGCACGCGTTCCACAGGCAAAAGCGTGCCGCAAAGCCCGGCGATGCGTTCTTCCGTCGCCTCCACCGCGCCTTCCATCACGCTTTCCTTGATGCCGGGCAATTCAGACAGCACCAAGCCAACTTTCAAGGCGCGGAAAGGATGAATTGCCAGCACCGGCCCCGCGCCGCTTTTCGCGACCGCTTCCACCACGCCCAGCATTTGCCCAGGCACGGCAAAGGGAATGACCTTGATGGTCGCGACCATTTCCTTGGTATTAACGGGCGTGAAATTGGGCAAAGTCGCAAGCGTCAGGCTTTCATCCACCGCATTCATGCGCGCGATGCGCTTGGTATCCAGCACCAAAAGCCCAGCCGTCTCCGCCAGGATATTCACGCGCCCCGTGGCCGCGCGGGACCGCGCCAGCAAGGGTGCTGCCAATACCTGGCCAAGCCGCTCGGCGGCTTCATCTTCCGGCACATCACCCACTTCAAGCCGCGCGGCGATGATTTCGCGATGCCCACCGTCACGCAGCGCGGCGATGGCGCCATCATCCAACACCGTACCCTTTTTCAGGACGCGGCCGGTCAGGCGCATGGTATGCGCCAGGATCGCGCCTTTCGCTTCTTCAAGCCGCGTCGGGCCGAAAATCATGCCGCGACACCGGTAATGGGCCTGACCGCGCCAAGTGCTGCACCGCGCCGGGCAGCTACGATTTCCGCCATGATGGAAAGTGCGATTTCCGGCGCCGTGATGGCTTCAATGTTCAAGCCAACCGGCGCATGGATGCGCGCCATGGCTTCCGCGCTATGGCCAAGCTCAGTCAAACGTGCCACGCGCTTGGCATGGGTGCGCCGGCTGCCGAGGGCGCCGATGTAGAAGGCTTCGCTTTTCAGCGCAGCATCCAAGGCGGGATCATCCAGCTTCGGGTCATGCGTCAGGGTCACGACTGCGGTGCGCGCATCCGGGGCAAGGGTTTCCATCGCCTCATCCGGCCAATCGGTCGAAAGCGTGACACCGGGCAGGCGTTCTTCACTGGCAAAGGCGCGGCGCGGGTCCACCACCACCATGGCAAAGCCAAGTGGCGCGGCCATCGGTGCCATGGCCTGGGCGATATGGACGGCACCAACAACAATGATGCGGAGCGGTGGGTTATGCGGATGGATGAACCAAGTCTCATCCCCCAGCGTCACATTGCCGGCTTCTTCGCTGCCGAGTGCGGCCTTGGACGCTTCCACCAATGCCGCCGGCATATCATCACCGGGCCAGAGCAGCTGCGCGCCATCGGAAAGCCGGGTCAGCAGCACCACTGGGCGCTTGGCAGCGCGTTCGGCTTGCAGCCTCGCGAGTGTGGCAGACTTCATGACAGCGGCTCCACAAACACCTTCACCTTGCCGCCGCAGGAAAGCCCGACTTCCCAGGCACGCTCATCAGAAATCCCGAAATCGAGCAATTGCGGCGCGCCTGACGCCATGGATTGCCGTGCGGCATCTGCGACCGCCCCTTCAATGCAGCCGCCAGAGACAGACCCCGCCAGCTTGCCCGATTTGGTGATGGCAAGCCGCGATCCCGCCGGGCGCGGCGAGGACCCCCAGGTTTCCACCACAGTCGCTATGGCCACATCCTCACCGGCTGCCTTCCAAGTGGCGGCGATGGTCAGGATATCTTCGGCATTGTCATTCTGGGTCATGCGACCATCATCCTTCTGCTTTGGCCGGTGCGCGGATCGGATAAGGTTTGGATCAGTGCGCGCAGGCTTTCAAGATTATGCACGGGCCGGAAATCATCCACATGGGGCAGCATGGCGCGAATGCCCTGGGATTTCGGTTGAAAGCCCGAAAAACGCAACAGCGGATTGAGCCAGATCAGACGGGTGCAGGATTGCCGGAGCCGATCCGTCGCTTCCGCGAGCCCCGCGGCACCTTCACGGTCCAGCCCATCGGTGATCAGCAGCACCACGGCCCCTTGGCCCAGAACACGTCTGGCCCATAGCTTGTTGAACAGGCCAAGGCTTTCGCCAATCCGTGTGCCGCCCGACCAATCGGGGACGATGTGGGACACCATCTCGAACGCAAATTCCGGATCGCGATGGCGCAATTGCCGCGTGACATTGGTCAGCCGCGTCCCGAACAGGAAACTATGCACCCGGTCCCGTTCATTGGTGACGGCGTGCAGGAAATGCAGCAGGATTTGCGCATAACGCGCCATGCTGCCGCTGATATCGCACAGCACCACCAGGGGCGGTGGCTTTTCCACGCGCTGCTTGTGTTCAAGCTTCAGGATATCGCCCCCCAGCCGCAGGCTTTGGCGAAGTGTGGCGCGCAAATCCAAAACGCGCCCGGCGGGATGGGTACGAAAGCGCCGCGTCGGTTTTTCATCAAGCGGCAGGGTCAGCTTACGGATTTCCTGCTTGGCCGCGGCGATTTCAGCCGCCGACATGGCTTCAAAATCCAGCTTTTGCAGCTTCTCGCGGTCACTGACCGTGAAGCTCATATCCTGGCGCGGCGGTTCCGGCTCAGGCGGGCGGAGCTTAGGTTTTTCACCCTGCATGGCTTCCGCGAGGCGCCGTGATGCTGGCGGGGGTTTTTCGGATGGCGGCTTATGGCCATCCAGCGCGGCCATGGCAGCCGCATGGGCGGCGGCTTCAGGGTCGCGCCAGAATAATTGGAACGCTTGGTCGAACAACTCAAAATGCTCACGCCGATGCACCATGACGGCGCGAAGTGCGGCATGCACCTGGCGGCGATCCCCGATATCAATCGCGTTCAGGGCAGCAAGGGCGCTGAGTGCCTCACCGGGCCCAAGCGGCAGGCCAGACCGGCGCAACAAGCGTGTGAAGGCCAGCAGATTGGTCGCGATATGCCCACCCGCGCCCGGCGCCGCCGCCAGCAAGGGCTGGCCGCCGGCGATGATGCGGGCAGGGTCGCGATCCGGCGTCACCCGGCCCGAGCCTCCGCAATCAGCCGCGCCGCTTCCTCGCCTTTCAGCTTGGTGATGTCATCCTGGTATTTCAGCAAAACGCCGAGGGTTTCATCCACCGCGCCCTGTTCCAGCGCCTTGGCATCCAAAGCCGCCAAAGCCTGCGCCCAATCAATCGTCTCCGCGACACCGGGCAGCTTGAAGTAATCACCCTCACGCAATTTCTGCACAAAGGCGACCACTTGGGCGGAAAGCGCTTCCGGCAGGCCAGGGGCGCGCAGCTTCAGAATGGCACGTTCGCGCGCGGCATCCGGGTAATCCACCCAATGATACAGACAGCGCCGGCGCACTGCATCATGCACTTCGCGCGTGCGGTTTGAGGTGATGATGACAACCGGCGGGGTTGCCGCCTTTACCGTGCCAAGCTCAGGAATCGTGATTTGAAAATCCGCGAGGATTTCCAGCAGGAAGGCTTCGAAAGGCTCATCCGCGCGGTCAAGTTCATCAATCAGCAGCACGGCGGGGCTGCCTTCCAAGGCATCCAGCAAGGGGCGCGGCTGGAGGAATTTCCGGTCATAAATGCCGCGTTCCAGCGCGGCGCGATCAGCGGCGCCCGATGCTTCCGCAAGCCGGATCGCCATCAATTGCCGCGCATGATTCCATTCATAGGCGGCAGCCGAAATATCCAAGCCATCATAGCATTGCAGCCTGACCAGCCGGCGCGGCAGTTTTGCTGCCAGCACTTTCGCGATTTCTGTCTTGCCTGTGCCTGGCTCACCTTCCAGGAACAGCGGCCTGCCCATGGTGAGTGCCAAATGGATGGTGGTGGCGAGCGCCTTGTCCGCGACATAGCCACCCGAGGCAAGCAGCGCCTGGGTTTCGGCAACGCTTCCGGGCAGGCTCACTTGAACATCAACGCGACAATCACAAGCCAGATCGCGCCCCCCGCCCAGGCGAGCAGCGGAATGCCAAGCGGCGCTTCCGGCAGCAGATCAAAGATGGAAATGCCGCCGCCGGTCACGGGCGGGGCGGGCAGGGGGGCGGGGGCCGCGCCGGGTGCTGGGGCGGCAGCGGGTTCGGCGGCGGCCACGGCAGCGGCGAAGCGGTCAAAGAACTGATCGGACATTTGCTTGGCGGTTGCATCAATCAGCCGCGCGCCAAGCTGCGCCATCTTGCCGCCGACCTGCGCCTTCACTGCGAATTTCAGCAAAGTCTCATTGGGGCCGACCTCTTCGAGTGCGACATCAGCGCCACCCTTGGCGAAGCCCATGGCGCCGCCATTGCCTTCCCCGGAAATCGTGTAGGAAGCCGGTGCCTGGATGTTTTCCAGCTTCACCTTGCCGCCGAATTTTGCCGCCATGGGGCCGATCTTGACCGATACCTTGGCCTCGAACGCGTCATCGGCGGTTTTGATCACGCTTTCGCAGCCGGGAATCGCGGCCTTCAGCATTTCGGGGTCGTTCAGCGCGTCCCAGACGCGCTGGCGTGGCGCGGGGATGCGGCGCTCGCCATTCATATCCATGGGGTGATCTCCTGCTTCGCCCCAAACTAGGGGCGCAAGGCCATGGGGGAAAGGGGGCGCCCCCTTGTGGCGGGGCGGATCATCCGGCAATCACAGTTTTGACGGGTATAAGCCCGCAAGAATTGAGGGAGGCCCTGGCCCATGAAGACGACCAGCTTCGCCCTGATGGTGTTCCTGGCGCTGAGCCTGCCGGCGGAGGCCGCCGGGGTATCTGGCGCGGGCATGAGCCTCGCGTGGGGCCTGCCCTTTGCCGGGCTTTTGCTATCCATCGCGCTGATGCCCTTGGTCGCGGGCGCCATCTGGCATCATCATTACGGCAAGATCGCCGCCGGCTGGACCTTGCTGCTGGTGCTGCCCTTCGCCGCCGTGTTCGGGCCTGAAGTCGCGGCTTCCGAGGTCTGGCATATCCTGTTGCAGGAATACATCCCCTTCATTGCCCTGCTGCTGGCGCTTTACGTGACCGGTGGCGGCGTGCTGCTGAAGGGTACGCTGATCGGCACCCCGGCAACGAATACTGCTTTGCTCGCCTTCGGCACCGTGATTGCGAGTGTCATGGGCACGACCGGCGCTTCCATGCTGCTGATCCGCCCGGTGTTGCGTGCCAATTCGTTTCGCCAGCGCAAGATCCATACCTTTGTGTTTTTCATCTTCCTGGTCAGCAATATCGGTGGATCACTCACGCCGCTGGGGGATCCACCGCTTTATCTGGGCTTCCTGAAGGGCGTGTCCTTCTTCTGGACCACGACGCATATGTTTGGCGAATTCCTGGTCTGCGCGGTGCTGCTGCTGGCTGCCTATTACGTGCTGGATAGCTGGGCGTGGGCGCGCGAAAAGCCGGTGGCACCGGTCATTGAAAAGCGCGAGAAACTTTCCATCGAAGGCTATGCCAATCTTTGGCTGATTGGCGCAGTGGTGCTGATGGTGCTGGCGCAGGGCTATTGGCGTCCCGGAGATGTTGCGCTTTTTGGCGAAAAGATCGGGCTGGAACGGTTGGTAGGTGTGGCGGTCTTTGTGGCCATTGCCGCCATTTCCATCTGGGTCACGCCGCGCCAATTGCGCGATGATAATGGCTTTGCCTGGGGCGCCATTTTGGAAGTGGCGAAGCTTTTCGCGGCCATTTTCGTCACCATGGCCCCCGTTCTCGCCATCCTGCGCGCGGGTACTGCGGGCGCTGCGGCGCCCTTGGTGGCGCTGACCTCCGGCGCGGGCGTGGAGCCGATTCCCTGGGTCTATTTCTGGCTGACCGGGGCGCTGTCTTCCTTCCTGGATAATGCGCCGACCTATTTGGTGTTCTTCAACCTAGCTGGCGGCGATCCCGTGCATCTGATGGCCGAAGGTGCCTTGACGTTGGCCGCAATTTCCTGCGGCGCGGTCTTCATGGGGGCTAATTCCTATATCGGGAATGCGCCGAATTTCATGGTGAAGGCGATTGTGGAAGAACAGGGTGTGCGCATGCCATCCTTCTTTGGCTATTGCGCCTGGGCCTTTGTGGTCTTGATCCCGCTTTTTGTGCTGGTGACATTCATTTTCTTCTGAGGGAATTTCCATGCCTTATGTGATCGCCGATGATCTGCCCAATGAACCCGCGGGCGTGCGCTTCCGCCGCCTGTTGGACCGCCCGCAAATCCTGCAAATGCCGGGCGCGCATCTGGGCATTGCCGCCTTGCTCGCGAAGAAGGCTGGTTTTGAGGCGCTCTATATGTCTGGCGCCGCCATGTCCGCCACCATGGGCCTGCCTGATCTTGGCATGATCACGGTGGATGACGTGTCCTGGCATGTGCGCCAGGTTGTGCGCGCTTCTGCCCTGCCAGTGCTGGTGGATGGCGATACCGGCTATGGTGAGGCGCTGAATGTCATGCACATGGTGCGCTGCTTTGAAGAAGCGGGCGCCGGTGCGGTGCATCTGGAAGACCAGTTGCTGCCCAAGAAATGCGGCCATTTGAACGATAAGAAACTGGCCCCGGTGGATGAAATGTCGGCCAAGGTCGCCGCAGCGCGGAAGGCAAGGCGCAATCTGGTGATTATCGCGCGCACGGATGCGGTGGCGAGTGAAGGCATGGATGCCGCCGTTGATCGTGCCAAGCGCTACCTCGAAGCCGGCGCGGATGCGATCTTCCCCGAAGCGCTGACGACCGCTGAGATGTTTCGCGAGTTCGCAGCCCGCATGCCGGGCGTGAAGCTGCTTGCCAATATGACCGAATTCGGCCGCACGCCCTTCTTCACCGCCACTGAATTCCAGCAAATGGGCTATGCCATGGTGATCTGGCCCGTGAGCCATTTGCGCATCGCGGCCCGCGCCATGGAAGATTTATACAGCGCGATCAAAGCCGATGGCGGCACGCATAACATGGCCGGGCGGATGCAAACCCGCGCCCAGCTTTATGAGACGATTGGCTATCACGCCTATGAATCGCTCGATGCTAGCCTGGTGCGGACCATTGTGCCGGAAGGCATGCCGCAGAATTGAGGAGACTTTGGGCGTGGTGGTCCTTCAGCTCCCGCGCCCGGAAAAGGCGTTGAAGGTTTGCACCGTATAGGTGTCCTTCACGCCGGGCACGGTCTGGACAGTCTCCACCACGAAAAGCCCGATATCGCGATCCGCTTCCAGATAGAATTTCCCGAGCAGATCATATTGGCCGGAAATGGAATGCATTTCCGAAAGCTCCGGAATGCCATCGGCCATCTCGCGCGCCACGCGATAGGCTTGGCCCATTTCGCATTTGATCATGATGAATACGGCGCGCATGGCATTCGCCCTCCTGAACCGTAAACATGGTAACGCGGAACCCGCCCGGCGGGAAATCTGGCACCGTGTCAGGCAGGTTAATTTGCAAAGCGACTGCCATTATGACTAAGTTTTAGGCGATAAATCGCCCAAAAGCCGGTCGGATGCCCGTTTCTGGCGGCATAGGGTTTGCTTATCAAGGATCATGGTATTGCCCCCTCCTGCCCCAGATCGCGGCGGCGCCGCTCAGCCTCTGCTCGAAACCCGAGGCCTCGTGAAGCATTTTCCCATCCGGGGCGGCCTGTTTGGCCGCCAGATGGGGGAGGTTCGCGCGGTGGATGGGGTGTCCCTGTCTGTCCGTAAGGGTGAAACCTTGGGCATTGTGGGCGAAAGCGGCTGCGGCAAATCCACCACTGCCCGCCTGCTGATGCGCCTGCTCGACCCCGGCGCGGGCGAGATGATTTTTGATGGCGAACCGGTGGGCCGGGATGATTTGGGGGGCGGGATATCGCTCAAGGAATACCGCCGCCAGGTGCAGATGGTGTTTCAGGATTCCTACGCCTCCCTGAACCCCCGCCTGCCGATTGAAGACAGCATCGCCTTCGCCCCCGAAGTGCATGGCGTGCCGGCGGCGGAAGCGCGCGAAAGGGCAAGGGAATTGCTCGCCGCGGTTGGTCTCGCGCCGGCGCAATTCGCCCGCCGCTACCCGCATGAATTATCCGGCGGTCAGCGCCAGCGGGTGAATATCGCCCGCGCGTTGGCACTCCGCCCGCGTTTGGTCATTCTGGATGAGCCGGTCTCCGCGCTTGATAAAAGCGTGGAGGCGCAGGTTTTGAACCTGCTTGTGGACCTCAAGGAAAGCTTCGGCCTGACCTATGTTTTCATCAGCCATGATCTGAATGTGGTGCAATACATCAGTGACCGCGTGCTGGTGATGTATCTGGGGCAGGTGGCTGAAGAAGGCCCGGTGGATGAGATCTATGCCCGCCCGGCGCACCCCTATACGCGCGCACTTTTGGCATCGCGGCCTTCCATGGACCCTTCGCGGCGCCGGACCGAACCGCCACTAACGGGCGACCCACCCAATCCGGTGAACCCGCCTTCCGGTTGCCGCTTTCGCACCCGCTGCCCACATGCTGAGGCAATTTGCGCTGACCGCGCCCCAGTGGCGGCCCCCTTGAGCCCCGGGCATCAGGCTGCTTGCCACATGGCGCTGCCCGGAAGTGGCCATAGTCAGGCCGGGGGGATCGCGGCATGAGCGCGGCGCTGAAGCCAACCCCTGAGGCGCCGCTGATCCGCCTGCGCGACCTTCATGTGAAGTTCGAATCCCGTGATCGCACCGTGCATGCTGTCAATGGCGTTGATCTGGACCTCGCCGCGGGGGAGGTGCTGTGCATTCTGGGTGAGTCGGGGTCCGGCAAATCAGTGACACTCCGCGCGCTGATGAAGCTTTTGCCCAAAACCGCGAAGGTAACGGGCGAGATCCAGGTGGCCGGGCGCGATGTGCAGGCCATGAATGAGGGCCAGCTTGCCGATTTCCGCGGCGGCGATGTGGCCATGATCTTCCAGGAACCCATGACGGCGCTTGACCCGGTTTTTACTATTGGGCGCCAGATTGCCGAAACCGTGCAGCGCCATGAAGGGGCAAGCCGCTCCGCCGCCGATGCCAGGGCTTTGGAATTACTGGAATTGGTGCAAATCCCCTCGGCCAAGCGTCGGCTTTCGGCCTACCCCCATGAATTATCGGGCGGGCTGCGGCAGCGCGCCATGATTGCAGTGGCTTTGGCCTGCCGGCCCAAGCTGCTATTGGCGGATGAGCCGACCACGGCCTTGGATGCCACGGTGCAAATCCAGGTGCTGCTGCTGCTGCGTTCCTTGCAGGAAAAGCTTGGCATGGGGGTGGTATTCGTCACCCATGACCTTGGCGTTGCTGGCGAAATCGCTGACCGGGTGGCCGTGATGTATGCCGGCAAGGTGGTGGAAGAAGGCCCCGTAGGCGCGCTCATGGCCGGCCCCTTGCACCCCTATGCGAAGGGGCTGTTGGGGGCGACGGTCCATGCCGGCATGCGTGGTAAGCGGCTCACCACCATCCCTGGCGCACCGCCCATGCTGGATAAGGTGCCTACGGGTTGCGCCTTCGCGCCACGCTGCGCCGAGGTGATTGATTGCTGCCATAATGGGGTGCCGCTGCTCCGCCAGATCATGCCGGGGCGGCAAGCGCGCTGCATCCGGGTAGCGCCGGGTGAGGGGCAGCCCAATATTTAAACAAAGTGAAACTTGCCGCGACGCGCGGAGCGCGGCAGAAGCCCCTTTGAGCTCGGCGATCTCGCTTGGCTCTTTCCCGCGGTTCGGGGCCGTTTTCACGGTCGCGCTCTGCCATGGTGCCGGTCCCGCGGGGCGGCTTGGGTTGGAATGATATGCGCAGCATTACGCAGCTAGGCCTTTTGGCCATGATCGCCGGCGCCGGCGCGACTTGGCATTTCAAGGCGGAAGACTGGGGCCTACCATCGCCTTTGGAATTGGTGGGGCTGCAATCCAGCACCACTCAGGGGCCCGCGCGCGGCGGGCCTTCTGGTCCGACTGGCGTGATCGTGCAGCCGGTGCGCAGCGGCATGGTGATTGATAAGGTGGAAAGCATCGGCACGGTGCGCGCGCGTGAAGCTGTGACCATCACCGGAAAGATTGTCGGGATTGTCACCCAAATCCGCTTCACTGAAGGGCAGAAGGTGCAGGCGGGCGAAACGCTGGTGGAACTTGATTCCGGCGCTGTTTCGGCGGAGCTTGATCAGGCGCGGGCGCTTCTGGATGATGCGCGCAATCAATTGGTGCGCGGTCGCGGACTACAGGCTGGCCAGACCATTGCGGCGCAGCGGCTTGATACGCTTGAAGCCTTGGCCCGCCAGGCAGAAGGGCGCGTGCGTCAGGCGGAAGCGAAGCTTGAAGAATTGCGTGTGACTGCCCCCTTCAGCGGGCGCGTTGGCTTGCGGCAGGTAAGCCTTGGCGCGCTTATCCAGCCTGGCACAGCGATCACCACCTTGGATGATGTGTCGCGCGTGCGCGTAGAGTTTTCCGTGCCCGAAGTCTATCTGGCGCGGGTGCAGTTGGGCAGGCAGGTGGAAGCGCGCAGCATCGCTTATGGCGACCGCCGTTTCAGGGGGCAGGTTGCGATCATTGATACGCGCATAGACCCCGCAACCCGCAGCGTGCGCGTGATCAGTGAATTCGACAATGCCGATGAAGCGCTGCGGCCCGGCCTGTTCCTGAATGTGGAAATGGTACTGGAAGAACGGCCAGCCGCCCTGCTGATCCCAGAAGAAGCGATAGACCCGGTGGGTGACCGAGCTTTTGTTTATGTGATCCGTGATGGTCGCGCCAAGCGCCAGGAAGTGAAGCTTGGGCTGCGCCTGCCCGGTGAGGTGGAGGTTCGCGAAGGGGTCGCGGCGGGTGAGCCTGTTGTCGTGCGCGGCATCCAACGCTTGCGCCCCGATGCGCCGGTACGCATCATTGAAACCGTCACGCGTCCGACAAGCTGAGAAGGGCTGAACCCATGGTCCTTTCCGATATTTCGATCAAAAGGCCGGTCTTCGCGACCGTGATCAGCCTGATGCTGATCGTGCTTGGCTTGGCATCCCTCTATAAAATGCCAATCCGGGAATACCCGAAGATTGACCCGCCGATCATCCAGATTGTGACGACCTATCGTGGTGCCTCGGCGCCCGTTGTGGATAATCAGATCACGGAAATCCTGGAAGGTGCCGTGGCGGGGATTGAGGGGATCAAATCCATCCAATCCCAATCGCGCGATGAACGCAGCCAGATCACGCTGGAGTTCCGCCTGACGCGTGACGTGGATAGTGCCGCCAATGATGTGCGTGACCGTGTGGCGCGTGCGCTGGCACGCCTGCCCGAACAGGCTGATACGCCAATTGTGCAAAAGGTGGATGGCGATAGCCGGCCCATTTTGTGGATTGCGTTGGGGTCCGAGACGCTTTCTCCGCTGGACCTTACTGATGTTGCGCGGCGGCGTATTGTGGATCGACTGGCGATTGTGGAAGGTGTTGCACAGGTGCTGATTCAGGGCGAGAGGCGCTTTTCCATGCGCGTCTGGCTGGATCGCCAAGCCTTAGCTGCGCGTGGGCTCACCGTTCAGGATGTGGAAGACGCGATACGGCGTGAGAATGTGGAATTGCCCGGCGGGCGTATTGAGAGCACCGCGCGCGAATTGACGGTGCGAACCGATTCAAGAATGAGCACGCCTGACCAGTTCCGCCAAGTGGTGGTGGCGCGTGGTACGGGCGGCGCGCAGGTATTGCTGGGTGAAGTGGCGCGCATTGAAGTGGGGGCCGAGGATGCGCGCGGCGGTTATCGCATCAATGGCCGCGCGGCCATCGGGCTTGGCGTGCTGCGCCAATCCACCGCCAATACGCTTGCGGTGGCCGATGGCGTGAAGGCGGAGATGGAACGCATCAAGCCAACCCTGCCACCAGGGATTGAGGCGGTCATCGCCTATGATGAAAGCCTGTTCATCGCGCAATCCATTTATGAGGTTGAACACGCGCTAATGATTGCGCTGGCCCTTGTGGTGGGCGTGATCTTCCTGTTTCTGCGCTCGGTTCGTGCCACCATTATTCCGGCTGTTGCCATTCCGGTATCCATCGTCGCGTCCTTCCTGCCCATGGCGGTTTTTGGATTTTCGGTAAATGTGCTGACGCTTTTGGGGTTGGTGCTGGCCATTGGCCTTGTGGTGGATGATGCGATTGTGGTGTTGGAAAACATCCATCGTCGGATTGAACTTGGCGAGGAACCCTTGCTTGCTTCCTTGCTCGGATCACGCGAAATCGCCTTTGCTGTTATTGCGACGACGCTGGTGCTGATTTCCGTCTTCGTGCCGCTTTCCTTCATGGGGGGTAATACGGGGCGGCTATTCACTGAATTCGGCATTGCCCTTGCCGCATCGGTCTTATTCTCGGGGCTGATAGCACTCACGCTCACGCCCATGATGTGCTCCAAGCTGCTACGTGCGCATGAAGGTGAAAGCCTGCTGGTCCGCATCACCGAGCCATTTTTCATCGCACTGAATGAGGGGCTTCGCTGGACCTTGGATCGCGCGTTGCGCGCGCCGTTGCTTGTGATGGGCGCATCGGCGGCCATGTCGCTTTTTGCCGTAGTGCTGTTCAACGCTTTGCCCAAGGAATTTGCGCCGACGGAAGATCGCGGCGTGGTCATTATCCCGACCACGGGGCCTGAGGGGGCTTCCTTTCCCTATACCATGGAACATGTGATGCGGTTGGAAAGCCTGCTGCAGAAATATATCGACAATGGCGAAGCCTATGCGGTGATGTCTACGGTTGGTGGTTTCCAGCGTCCCGCTATCAGCAATGTCGCGAACATCTTCGTGCGCCTGGCACCCTGGAGCGAACGGGATCGTAAGCAGCAAACCATTGCTGCCGAGATCTTCCCCATGGTGGCGGGCATTCCGGGCATTCGTGGCTTTGCGCTGAACCCGCCATCGCTCGGTCAGCGCGGCTTCCAGCCTCCGGTGCAATTCGTCATTGGTGGGCCGGATTATGATACGCTGATCGCCTGGCGTGATGCCTTCATTGAAAAGGCGCGTAGCAATCCGCGCTTACTCAACCTTGACCACAACTTCAAGGAAACCAAGCCGGAAGTGCGCGTGGATATTGATCGGCGCAAGGCCGCCGATCTTGGCATTTCCATCGCCGCCGTTGGGCGCACCATTGAAACCCTGATGGGATCACGCGAAGTCACCACCTATGTCGTGGCCGGGCAGGAATACAAGGTGCTGTTGCAGGCGCCGGATTCCGCGCGGCTTTCGCCTTATGATTTGCAGAATGTCTTTGTGCGCACGGGAACCGGCGGGTTGGTGCCACTTTCGAATGTGGTGACACTTTCCGAACGCGCCCGCGCGCAGACCCTCTCGCGGCAGGATCGCGTGCGCGCCATTACCATCACGGCTTCTCTCGCGCCGGGTTATTCGCTTGGTGAGGCCTTGGATTTCTTGGACCAGACCGCGCGCGAGGTACTGCCGCAGGAAGCACGCATTTCCTATCTGGGTCAAAGCCTGGAATTCCGCGAAAGCTCCGGCGCGCTATACATTACCTTTGCGCTCGCGCTTCTGGTGGTGTTCTTGGTGCTGGCGGCACAGTTTGAAAGCTTTGTGCATCCCTTCGTCATTCTGCTGTCCACGCCTCTGGCCGTCACTGGCGGGCTTTTGGCGCTTTGGGTGACGGGGCAGACGCTGAATGTCTTCAGCCAGATCGGGATGGTCTTGCTGATTGGCCTGATGGCGAAGAATGGCATTCTGGTGGTGGAATTCGCCAATCAGCTGCGTGATCGCGGCATGAGTATTCGTGATGCGGTGCTGGAAGCATCCGTCGTGCGGCTGCGCCCGATCCTCATGACCTCCATCGCAACCGTGCTGGGTGCTGTGCCGCTCGCCATGGCAACCGGGGCGGGGGCGGAAAGCAGGCAGGCCTTGGGTGTGGTGATTGTGGGGGGTATTACGCTTTCCACCATCGTGACGCTTTATGCGGTGCCGGCGCTGTATCTGTTGCTGGCACCCTATACCAAGCCGATTGGCGCCATCGCGGCCAAGCTTGCGGATTTGGAAAAGCGCCCCGCTGGCAGCCACGGCCATCAGGCGGCGGAATAACGCTGCTGCCTCTGCCGGGGTGATTTCACGCCCCGGATTTATCGGCTAGCTTCCCCATGATTTCGAATCATTGGGGAAGCGGTTATGGCTGAAGCGAAGACGGGGCAGGCGGGACGGACGGGCGGCAAGCTTTTGGCCGATGCCTTGGTGGCCCAAGGCGTCACCCACGCGTTTTGCGTGCCGGGTGAGAGCTATCTTGATCTGCTCGATGGCCTTTATTCCGTGCGCAATCGGCTGCAATTGGTGACCTGCCGCTTTGAAGCCGGCGCCATCCATATGGCCGAAGCCTATGGCAAGCTGACCGGCAAGCCAGGTGTGGCCATTGTCACGCGCGGCCCGGGCGCCTGCCATGCGGCCATTGGCGTGCATGTGGCGCAGCAGGATTCAACGCCGCTGGTTTTGCTGGTCGGCCAAATCCCGGTGGAGGAGACAGACCGCGAAACTTTCCAGGAAGTTGATTATCGCCGCATGTTCAGCCCCATCGCCAAATGGGTAACGCAGATTGATGATGAAAAGCGCATCCCCGAATTGATGGCGCATGCCTTTGATGTGGCGGTGTCTGGCCGCCCGGGCCCGGTGGTGATCGCAATTAGTGAGGAAATGCAAAAGCGCATGGCAACCGTGCCGGATATCGGCCCCGCCAATGTGTTGCCGCCCCATCCCGCCCCCGACGCCGTTTCGCAAATGATGGCGATGCTGGGCAAGGCCAAGCGCCCACTGGCGGTATTGGGTGGCTCACGCTGGTCAGATCAGGGCAAGGCCGATATCCGCGATTTTCTGCTGGCGAATGATTTGCCTGTCGCGGTGGGCTTCCGCCGTCAGGGGATTTTTGACGGCACTTCGGAAAACTACGTGGGCGATCTTGGCGTTGGGGCTGATCCGGGCCTGGTGGCACACGCCAAGGATGCGGATTTGATCATCGCGATTGGATCGCGCCTCAGTGAGACTTTCAGCCAGGGCTATACGCTTTTGGATATGGCCGGGGCGACGCCGATTGTGCATGTCTATCCCGAACAATCTGAAATTGGGCGCGTCTATCGCCCCGCACTTGGCATTACCGCAGACCTCAATGCCTTTGCCGCGGCGGCTAAGGCGGCGACATCCGTCAAGAAGCCCGCCTGGGCGGGTTGGACGCGGGATTTGCGCGCCACACGCATGAAGCAGGCGGAAGCGCCCAATTACGAAGGGCCGCTCAACCTTGCGAAGGCGTTGCAGGATTTGGAAAAGGCGTTGCCTGCCAATACCATCTACACGACGGATGCCGGCAATTTCGCGACCTGGCCCACGCGCTTCATGCATGTGGGGGCCGGGCAGGATTTCCTCGGGCCCACCAATGGCGCCATGGGTTATGCGGTGCCGTCAGCGATTGGTGCGAAAATTGTGCATCCGGAACGGCCCGTGATTGGCTTTGTCGGCGATGGCGGCTTTCTGATGACGGGGCAGGAAATCGCGACCGCTTTCCACCATGCCGTCAATCCGGTCATTCTGGTATTCAACAACCAGATGTATGGCACCATCCGCATGTACCAAGAACGCACCTATCCGCATCGCGTCTCTGGTACGGCGCTCACCAATCCGGATTTCGCGCGCTTCATTGAAGCCTTTGGCGGCCATGGCGAGATTGTTGAAAAGACCGATGAATTGGTGCCTGCCGTGCAGCGCGCACTTGCTTCCGGCAAGCCGGCGCTGGTGGAAATTCGGATGAATCCGGAACAGGTGACCAACCGCGCCACCATTGCCGATTTGCGCGCACAATCGGGCAAGGTTGCGCCGGCAGCCGCCTTGCCGGCCACGGCGAAGCGCGGCCCGGCCCCGCGGCGGAGCGGACCGCGCCCGCGCTGAATTCAGCTTTGCTGGGGCGCGGTGGGCCGGCGCCCCGGCAAATTCATGCCGGAAAAGCGGGTATCCAGATGCTCAATCTCAAGCCAGCCCATGTCGCGACCAAAGGGCTTGTAGATTGGGAAGGTCTTCAGAATGCCGAGGGTTGCCGCGCTTTCGAGCGGTGAGATGAAGCTGCAATCCTGATCACCGAAATGGGGCTGCGCCATCCAATGCGTCAGTTGTTCGGTGGTGATGGCAAAAAAGCCGCAATGCGGATTGGTCGCGCGCTGGAAGGTCAGCGGCCTTGCCCCTTGGCGGCCTTTGACAAAACGCTCATCCGGTAAGGCTGCTTCAAAGGGGGCGAGCAGCCCCGGGCGCAGCATCCCATCAATATAGGTCTTCAGCGCCGGCCCGCGCGGGTTCCATTCAAAGCGATTGGGAAACAGCACGCGCCGCCAGCCAAAATCATCGTGAAAGGCGACGATGCGCGGGATCATATCGCCGCTGCCTGGGCGCAGATCATCTTCAGAAAAAGCGAAGACATCATAGATGCTGCGCGCATCGGCAAAAATCTTCTGTGCCGAAAAACCCAGCATCCGCGGGTTATCTAGCTTCGCATCATAAAGCCTGACGCCACGCGTGCGGCAGTAATCGGCATCCAGCAAATGATTTTCACCATTCACCAGCACGATGATGTCAAGCTGATCCGCCACCCCGACCATGGGTTCGAAACGCTTCTGCCAGACATTGATGTTGGAAACCGGGCCATAATGCCCGCGCCAGGCGTCAATCACACTGCGGATGGCCGCCGCGCGCTGATCACGCCGATGCACATCTGTGGAGCTATGGTTCGATCCTTCCTCGGCGCGGAAAAAATGCGCAATGGTGAGCAGGATGCGCATGCTCAGGCGGCTCCCTTGGTTAGCAGCTTGTCGAAATAGGCGATGGTATGCACCAGGCCTTGTTCCAGCGCGATGGTCGGTTCCCAGCCAAGCTTGCCGCGCGCCTTGGTGATATCGGGCTGACGCTGGCGTGGGTCATCCACCGGGGCAGCGCGGAAAACCATGCGGGAAGCGGAACCGGTTAGCCGGATCACGGCTTCGGCCAATTCGATCATGGTGAATTCACCAGGATTTCCAAGGTTGATCGGCCCTGTGACGTCTTCCGGTGAATCCATCAGGCGGCGCAGGCCATCCACAAGGTCTGAAACAAAGCAAAAGGACCGCGTCTGCTTGCCATCGCCATAGATGGTGATGGGATCACCGCGCAAAGCCTGCACGATGAAGTTGGACACCACGCGCCCGTCATTCGGGTGCATGCGCGGGCCATAGGTGTTGAAGATGCGCGCGACCTTGATGGGCAGACGAAATTGACGGTGATAATCAAAGAACAGCGTCTCAGCGCAGCGCTTGCCTTCATCATAACAGGAACGCGGCCCAATTGGGTTCACATTGCCCCAATATTCCTCGGGCTGCGGATGCACATTGGGGTCGCCATACACTTCACTGGTGGAAGCCTGCAAGATGCGCGCCTTCAAGCGCTTCGCGAGCCCCAGCATATTGATTGCGCCATGTACGCTGGTCTTCAGCGTCTGCACCGGGTCATGCTGGTAATGGATGGGCGATGCGGGGCAGGCAAGGTTGTAGATCTCATCTACTTCGACATAAAGCGGGAAGGTCACGTCATGGCGGATCAATTCGAAATAGGAGTGATTCAGCAGGCTTTCGATATTCGCCTTGTTGCCGGTAAAGAAGTTATCGGCGCAGAGAACCTCATGCCCTGCGGCCAATAGCGCATCGCATAGATGGCTGCCGACAAAGCCGGCGCCCCCCGTGACCAGGATGCGCTTGCGCGCATGATATTCCCGCTTGGTATCGTTCTTGTTATCCATTACCGCCCTACCGCATAACCTTGCATGCCGCGCGGATTGGCGCCGGCGCGGATGGTGCCATCGGCTTCAAGCCGCGCCCCCGTCAACCGCCCTTCGGACCAATCGCCACCCGCTTCCGCCTGATGGCCACGCGCTTTCAACACTGACAATACTTCCGGCGCATAGCGCCCTTCAATGACCAGCCTGCCGGGCTTGGCGCCACGCGGCCAGAAGCTGCTGATCCAATGTTCGGAATGGAAGGAAGGCGCATCAATCGCTTCCTGAATATTCATGCCGTGATGCAGCATCCGCAGCAGCATGATGGACTGCCATTGATCCTGCTGTTCGCCACCCGGCGTGCCGAAACTCATCCAGGCTTTGCCATCGCGGAGCACCAGCGCGGGGGAAAGCGTGGTGCGCGGGCGTTTGCCTGGCTGCAAGCCATTGGGCAGGCTTTCATCCAGCCAGAACATCTGGCAGCGCGTGCCAAGGCAGAAGCCAAGTTCAGGAATGGCGGGGGAGGATTGCAGCCATCCCGCCGAAGGTGTCGCACTCACCATATTCCCGGCAGCATCAATCACATCCACATGGCAGGTATCGCCCCCCGCGGCACCAAGGCGGGAGACTGTGGGCTCACCGCTGCCGGCAGCGGCGGCCATTTCCTGCGCGCGGCGGATGGCGGCGGCGTAATCCGTGCGCGGGGCGCGGCCATCGGGCGAACCGGGGCGGAATTCCATGCTGGAGTGATCGCCAATCAACGCGCGCCGCGCGGCGTTGTAGGCGGGCGAAAGCAGTGTCGCCATAGGCACATCAACGAAATTGGGGTCGCCGTAAAAGGCTTCGCGATCGGCGAAGGCAAGCTTCATCGCTTCCGCCACCAGATGGATGAAATCTGCGCCCATCGGGTCCATCGCTGCAATGTCATCACCCGCAATCAGGGCAAGGGTTTGCAGCATGGCCGGCCCTTGGCTCCAGGGGCCGCATTTCAGCACGCGATGGCCGTGGTAATCCAAGCCGAGCGGTGCTTCGATGGTCGCGGACCAATGCGCCAGATCCTGACCATTCAGCACGGCGCGATGGCGACGCCCGGATGTGTCCATCGCTTCTGTCGTGCGGCAGAAGCGGTCAACGGCGTCCGCGACAAAACCGCGATACCAAGTGCTGCGCGCGGCTTCAATTTGCGCCACGCGATCACCGCCGGCCGCTTCGGCTTCGCGCACCACGCGTTCATAGGTATCTGCGAGTGTTGGGTTCGCATAAAGCCCGCCAGGAGCCGGCCCGCCATTCCGCAGCCACAGCGCGGCTGAGGTTTTCCATTCCGCCTCAAACAAGGGGCGCACGGAATCAATCGTGGCGCGCACGCGCGGCACCATGGGCGCGCCATGCCGGGCATAGCCGATGGCATAGGCCAGGATGTCGCGCGGCTTCCAGGTGCCGTGATCACGTAGCATCAGCATCCAGGCATCAAAGGCGCCAGGGATGGGGGCGGCCAGCATGCCGGTGCCGGGCATGATCTCATGGCCCAGGCTCTTCATGAGCGCGACATTCAAGCCGGCAGGGGCGGGGCCTTGGCCGCAAATGGCCTGTTGCTGGCCGGTGCGGGCGCTATGCAGCAGAATGGGGCAATCGCCGCCCGGGCCGTTGAGATGTGGTTCCACGATTTGCAGCGTGAAACCTGCGGCGGCGGCGGCATCAAAAGCATTACCGCCGCGTTCCAGCACCGCCATGCCAACCTGGGAAGCGATCCAATGGGTGGACGCCACCGCCCCGAAGGTACCGCTGATTTCAGGCCGGGTGGTGAAGGCGCGCGCACCTTCCTTCGCCGGAAAGCCGATGGAGGCAAGGTTCGTGTGGGACATGGGCGCTTTTGTTCCGTCTTTCTATCGGGCAGGACAACGCGCCAGCCCGATTTGTTTCTAGGCGAAATGGACACAAAGACAAAGCTCAGGCCCCGGCCAGCCCGCCTTCCGGTTCGGCATGCATTTCGGCAAAGACGCCCTTGGCCATGGTCTTGACGGCGGATTGACCCATCAGGCGGGTAGGTACCGCATCGGCCTTTTCCCATAAGGCAGATTTCGCCATGGTTTCTCTCCCTCGGTTTTGATGAACAGAAGCCTAGGCTGGCTCGGTTCAGCGCGTGAAGACCCACCAAAGCAGGGCGCTAGCCCCCAGGACCCACATGCTGATGATGATGGCAGCACCCGCCTTACTGCGTGGCCTTTCCACCCAAGTCTCTGCTGCCGTGCGGCTTTCAGCCATGACCGCCGCCGGGATCAGCCGCGCAATCAGCGCAATCGCGATGGGCAGTAGGATAACCTCATCCAGCAGGCCAAGCACCGGGATGGCATCCGGGATCAGGTCAATCGGCGAAAGCGCATAGGCTGCGACCAGAAGCGCCAGCAGCTTGGCAAACCAGGGCGTGCGCGCGTCACGCGCCGCGATGTAGAGCGCCAAGCCATCGCGCAGCACCAAGCGCGCCCAGAAGCGCAGGCGCTGCCAAAGCGCCCTCACGCGCGGCGCGGGGCGAAGCTATGCGCATCCGCCATTGCCCACGCCTCGGCAAAGCGCGGATCATCCGTGCCGGTCAGTAGCGCGCCGGGCGTGAGCAGCGGATAAAGCTCGGTAAAGCTTTTTACCACGCTCGGCGAAATGCGCCGACTGAAATGGCCTGCGCGCAATTCAGACGGATGCGAAAGCCCGGCGGCGGCGACCAATTCATTCAGCGCCTCCAAAGTGGCAGCGTGGAATTGATGCACGCGCGGCGCCTTGTCCGGCACGCGCAAGGCGCGCTGGCGCGTGGGGTCTTGCGTCGCCACCCCGGTTGGGCAGTGATCCGTATGGCAGGAAAGCGATTGAATGCAGCCAATGGCGAACATGAAACCACGCGCGGCATTGCACCAATCCGCACCGAGTGCCATCGCGCGGGCTACATCAAAGGCGGATGCTATCTTGCCGCTGGCGCCAAGCTTGATCTGGTCACGCAACCCAAAGCCAATCAGCGCATTATGGGCGAAGCTCAAACCCTCGCGCAGCGGCATGCCGACATGATCCATGAATTCCAAGGGTGCCGCGCCCGTGCCGCCTTCCGCGCCATCAATCACAATGAAATCAGGTGTAATGCCCGTTTCGATCATGGCCTTGCAGATGGCGAGGAATTCCCAAGGATGGCCGATGCAAAGTTTGAAGCCAGCCGGCTTGCCGCCAGACAGGCGCCGCATTTCGGCAATGAAACGCATCATCTCAACCGGGTTGGAAAACGCCGTATGCGCGGGCGGGGAAACGCAATCCTGCCCCATCGGCACACCGCGCGTGGCGGCAATTTCCGCACTCACCTTGGCAGCGGGCAGCAAGCCGCCATGGCCAGGCTTGGCACCCTGGCTGAGCTTCAGCTCCACCATTTTCACCTGATCAAGCGCGGCGACTTCGGCGAAGCGTTCGGGTGAAAAACTGCCATCCGGATTGCGCGCGCTGAAATAGCCGGAGCCGATTTCCCAAATCAGATCGCCACCCGCTTCCCGGTGATAGGGGCTTAGCCCGCCTTCGCCCGTATCATGCGCAAAGCCGCCGCGCTTTGCCCCTTGGTTCAGCGCACGAATGGCATTGGCGGATAATGATCCGAAGCTCATGGCGGAAATGTTCAAGAGCGATGCCGAATAAGGCCGCGTACAATCCGGCCCGCCGATCAGGATGCGCGGAAGATCATGGGCAGGCGCGCGGGCGGCAAGCGAATGCTGCAACCATTCAAAGCCGGTTTCATAGACATCATATTGCGTGCCGAAAGGCCGTTTATCCAATTGCTTCTTGGCGCGCTGATAGACAATGGCGCGCTTGTCGCGGCTGAAGGGCGTGCCGTGCTTTTCATCCTCAAAGAAATACTGCCGCATTTCGGGGCGCATTTCTTCCATGATGAAGCGCAGATGCGCCGCAATGGGGTAGTTGCGCAGAATGGCGTGGGTCGGGTGGAATAGATCGCGGAGCCCAAGCGCGCTGAGTGCGGCGGCGAGCACAAAGCCCAAACCCGTCCAGAAACCAGGTGCAATGATAAGCGCAAGGCCAAGCAGCAGCGTGGCCAGCAACGCTAAAGTCAGGCAGATGAAGCGGGGTATGAAGGCAAGGCTTAGGCTCTGGATCATGTCGGGCTTCCTCTCCTGCTGGAGAGCATAGACCGGATTACGCGCGCGTCAGCCTGCCTTGTTCAGCCCAGCAAGCCGCGCCGCCTGATCTCGGCAGCGATGCGCCCACTTTCATCCAGCGGCGCGCGTGGGAAGGGCACGGGTGCCGCGGCCAAATCCTGCGCCTGTCCTGCCGCTATCAGGCTTTCCGCCAGGCGCCGATGGCGTGGCCCAAGCCCGCCTGGATCGGCAATGAAGACAGGCCCCGCCGTGGCGAGCGCTTCCGAGAGCATGGAAACCGAATCCCCCGTCACCACCACCTGATCCGCCCAGGCAAGGAAGCCAGCATAGGGGTTGGGCGGCGCATCGCCCCATCGGAACAAGTTATGCGGATGCCCAGCCAGCGCCGCCGCCATGGCATCTTCCGCCGCGCGGCCAGTGCGGCGGGACGCGGTGGCCAGCACGCTGCCCGCAAACCCCGCGACCTTGGCCGTGATGGCGCCGGCAACGCTTGCATCCATGCCCTCGGCGCGCGGCGGCCCACCCATCAGCAGTGCCACGCGGGGCGAGGGCAGGGCGGCAAGCGCCGCAAATTCCGCCCGCGCGGCGGCCAGCCTTTCGGGCGAAATCCGATGCGCCGCGCCCAGAATGGGCAGAATATTGGCGGCGGGCTTGGGCGTATCATGCCGGCCGATCACCAGCAGATCGAAGCGCGCCGCGCCAAAGCCTGGGCGCATGCAATGCACCAACCGCGAGCCGTGTTGCTTCAACCAAAGCGCCACTGGCGCGCTGCGCCGCCCGGCGGAAATCACCAAAGCCGGCCAAGGGGGCGCGAAAGCGGCGCGGGCCTCCGGCGTCAGGCCAGCCAGGGAGGGGAAGGGCAAAGGCAGCCGCGCCAGCCTGCCCCAGGCCAAATCTACCCGGCGGAAGGGTTCACCCAGCCGCTCGGCAATGCCCAAAGCCTGGGCTGCCGTGCCGGCGCGCGGGTCCGCCAGCACCCAAATCCGGGGCGACTCGGGCGGGGTCATGGACGCCGCCGCCGCAGGGCATTACCAAAGCCCGGAAAGAGAGGAGCCCTATCCATGCCCGCCCTTCATGCCTCCGACTGGGACCGCGACGCGGCGCTCACCACCGCGCGCATCCTGCTTGAAATCAAGGCGGTGAATTTCCGCCCGGAAGAGCCCTACACCTTTACCAGCGGTTGGAAGAGCCCAGTTTATATTGACTGCCGCAAAATCATCTCCTTCCCGCGCGCGCGCAACCGGATTTGCGATTTAGGCGTGGAAAAGATCGGCCGTCATGTCGGCTATGAGTCGATTGACGTGGTGGTGGGTGGTGAGACCGCCGGGATTCCCTTCGGCGCCTGGATCGCTGACCGCATGTTGGCCCCCATGGCTTATGTGCGGAAGAAGCCGAAGGGCTTTGGGCGCAATGCGTTGATTGAAGGTGAGGTGCCTGTCGGTCAGCGGACGCTGCTGGTGGAGGATTTGACCACCGATGGTGCTTCAAAAATCCGTTTCGCGAATGCCTTGCGCGACGCCGGCGCCATTTGTGACCATACTTTCGTTGTTTTCTATTACGGCGTCTTTCCCGGTTCCTTTGAAACCATGAAGAGCATGGGCCTGAACCTTCATCACCTGTGCACTTGGTGGGATGTGCTGGAGGTCTGCCGCGAACGCCCCTATTTCAGCGAAGCCGCGCTCAAAGAAGTGCGGAAATTCCTGGAGGATCCGGTGCATTGGTCCAAGGCGCACGGCGGTATTGGCAGCGCGGAAGAGGCGAAGGCCCGGGCGACTGGTGAGTGATGGCGTCACAGTCGAAATGTGACGTAATTTTCATCGATTGTTCAGGTGACTAAGGCTGCGCAGGCGCTATGCCGAAGCTTAAGGCATGGCCCCGGCCCGAATCGCGTTACGGGTTGCATTTGTTCAGGAAAGGTTTTGCGAAATGAGAAAGTTTTTGCTTCTGTCTGCCATTGCTGGCTTGGTTTGCGCCACCGGCTTGACGCCCGCTGACGCCGCCCCTCGCAACCGCGCCGCTGATGGTTCTGAAACTGCTGCCAGCAGCCCCCAGAATAGCCAATCCTCTCGCAATCGCAGCGCGTCCCAGGGCCAGAAGGCCAATCGGCAGAATCGCAGCAGCAACAAGGCCAATCGCAACCGTGCCCCACGCAACGGTTCAGCCGCCGGCTGAGTTGAGAGAAGTTTCGCCAAGGCATTCGTTGGCGCATAGGCTGTTGTTTGGTGCACGTGCGTGTAACATTGTTTCACGGCACGGCACGGCACGGCACGGCACGGGCACCAACAAAATTCAAGCTATAATTGTCGCCAGTTGGCTACCCTTGATCAATTCGCCTGATGGATGTGATGGGTAGTGCCCGCTCATCCGGCTTGGCGTGCACCACTTCCGCTGTACTACTATAGCCTGTGGCGCTGCCGACATTGCGAATGACCGCCTGCGTGCCCGTCGCCTTAGTTCATGCTGGCTGATTCAGGTGGCCGGTAATGTCCTTGCCACCACCCGCCGGCCAGGGAATGATCATTTGCACCTGTACCAAGGCCGGTGCGCTGCCAACTCGTAGCGCAGCCAGGGCCAGCATGGCCGGCGCCCCGAATTTCACAGCCGTGTTTCCCTCCCAAAGCGGCATTTGCGGCTGGCTGATCTGCGGTCTAGCTTGATTCCTATAAGAAAAGGAGGGGTCCAATGTGGCGCTATGCCTTGGCGTTTTGTGCTGTGCTTTTCGCCGGAAGCGTGCAGGCCGCCGATCTGCCGGACCGGCCCATTCGCATCATCGTGCCCTTCACCCCGGCTGGCACCAGCGACATCCTGGCGCGCGTTCTGGCCGAAGCGGCGGCGCCCTTCCTGCCACGCGGATCAGTCATCGAAAACCGAGGCGGTGCGGGCGGCAATATCGGCATGGCGGAAGCCGCGCGCGGTGCGGCGGATGGGTCCACCCTTATTCAATGCGCCTTCGGCCCCTGTGGTGCGAACCCTGCACTTTATGCCAATCCGGGCTATAGTTTGAGCGATTTCGCGCCCGTGATCCTGACCGGCGCCGTGCGCAATGTCATGACGGTGCGCAAGGATTTGCCAGCGCGCAATGTCCAGGAATTCATTGCGCTTGCGAAGACCACGCCATTGAGCTTCGCATCCTCAGGCGTTGGGGCTTCCAATCATCTTGGCCCTGAATTGCTGCGCAGCATTACGGGCATTGAAATGACCCATGTGCCCTATCGCGGTAGCGGGCCGGCGGCGACGGATTTGATCGCGGGGCGCGTGGATGTGTTTTTCGACAATCTCCCTTCCATCCTGCCGCATATCCGCGCGGGCAATGTGCGCGCCCTAGCTGCCTTGAGCGCTGAGCGCATTCCGGAATTGCCGGATCTGCCGACCTTTGCTGAACAGGGCGTGCAGGGCATGGTGATTGATAGCTGGTTCGGCTTCATGACACCGGCCAGAACGCCGCCCGCCGCCATTGCGGCGCTGAATGCCGCCTTCAATAAGGCCATGGAAACGCCCACAGTGCGCCAGCGCATGCAGGAATTGGCAGTGATGCCAATTGGCGGCACGCCTGAACGGATGGGTGCTCATATCCAAAGCGAAGTGGCGCGCTGGTCTGAAGTGGTGCGCCGCCAAGGCATCCGCGCGGAGTGACATCACCATGAGCAAGATCCGCGCGCTGCGGACTATCCGCATCGCCGAACGCCCCAACCTGCTTTGGCTTGAAATCGAAACCAATGATGGGCTGATCGGCCTGGGGGAGGCGTTTCGCGGCGCCGCCGCTGTGGAAGCGGTGGTCCATGAAAGCGTGGCACCTTTTCTGCTCGGGCGTGATGCGCGCCAGATTGAGGGCATCTCGCGCCATTTGCTTACACCCTATGTTGGCTTCGGTTCATCGGGCGCGGAAATCCGCGCGGCTTCGGCGGTGGATATTGCGCTGTGGGATTTGGCCGGAAAGCGGCTTGGGGTGCCGGTGTATGAAGCGCTGGGCGGGCTTTCACGCGATAAGGTACGCAGCTACAACACCTGCGCAGGCTATGATTACAATACCAAAAGCGCGCAGCGCCGCGATATCGGCGCGGCGGATCAGGCGCGCGGGCCTTATGATGACCAGGTGGCCTTCATGCGTGATGCGGGTGCGCTGGCGGAAAGCCTGCTCGCGGAAGGCTTCACCGCCATGAAAATCTGGCCCTTCGACATTTACGCGCCGGCAACCCAGGGGCAATCCATTACCCTTGCTGACCTTAAGCGCGGGCTTGAGCCATTTGAGAAAATCCGCCGCGCCGTTGGCGATAGAATGGAGATCATGGCCGAATTACACAGCCTTTGGTCCTATCCGGCGGCGCTGCGCATCTGTCAGGCGCTGGAGCCTTTGGCGATTACCTGGGCGGAAGACCCGATTGGCAAAATGGATGACGTCGCGTCCCTTGCCGAGCTGCGCCGCGCGACGCGTGTGCCGATTTGCGCGAGTGAAACGCTGGGCGGCAAAGTTGCCTTTCGCGACCTGTTGGTCGCCAGTGCAACCGATGTGGTGATGCTTGATCTGACCTGGTGCGGTGGCCTGACCGAAGCGCGCAAGATCGCGGCCTTGGCCGAAGCCTGGGCGCGCCCCGTGGCGCCGCATGATTGCACCGGGCCGGTGACGCTGGTGGCATCGCTGCATCTGGCGCTGCATGCGCCGACAGCGATTTTTCAAGAGGTGGTGCGCGCGACATTGGCCACCTGGTATCGAGACCTGGTCACTGTTTTGCCGCAGCTTGAGCAGGGTTGGGTCCTGCCCATGGAAGGGCCGGGGCTTGGTACCGCGCTATTGCCGGAAGTGGCGAAGCGGGAAGATGCGGTGGTGCGCGAAAGCAGGGCTTAAGCTGCCCCCTCATCACGCAACAGCTTCGCCACCATCTCCGCCGGCACATCGGCGCTGGTGAAGCAATCACCAGGGCCGCGCAGCAGCACGAAGCGCATCTTGCCATCGCGGTTTTTCTTATCCTTCGCCATGCGTCCAAGCAGCGCATCCACCGTAAAGCGGCGCGGCAGATCGGTGATGCGCGCGGGCAGGCCGCAGGCGGTCAGATGCGCAATCACGCGCGAAGGCCATTCCTGGCTGCAATGGCCAAGCCGCGCGGAAAGCGAAGCCGCCAGGCCAAGCCCGACCGCGACCGCTTCACCATGCAGCACGGAACCATCAAAGCGCGCTTCCGCTTCCAAAGCATGGCCGAAGGTATGGCCAAGATTGAGCAAGGCGCGCCCGCCCTCCGCACTTTCCTCGCGCTCATCAGCGGCCACCACGGCTGCCTTTAGCTTGCAGGATTCCACCACGGCAATGGCAAGTGCTGAGGCATCGCCTGCGACAACGGCGCTGCCATTGGCTTCGCACCAATGCCAGAATTCGCCCTGCAACAAGCCATGCTTGGCCACTTCCGCATAACCCGCGCGCAATTCGCGCGGCGGAAGCGTTCGCAGCGTATCGGTATCCGCCAGTACGATAAGTGGCTGGTGGAAGGCGCCGGCCAGATTCTTACCCGCCTTCAGATTGACGCCCGTTTTGCCGCCGACGCTGCTATCGACCTGTGCCAAAAGCGTTGTCGGGATTTGCACGAAAGGCAGGCCGCGCATCGCAATCGCCGCAGCAAAGCCGGCCAAATCCCCCACCACGCCGCCGCCAAGCGCAATCACCGAAGTGCGCCGATCCACGCCGGCTGAGAGCAGATCATCCAATAACCCATGCAGCCGGCCAAAATCCTTGCTGGCTTCGCCGGGCGGCACGGTCAGTTCCGCCGCAATGGCAAAGCCCGCTTCCTGCAGGCCAGCGCGCAAACCCGGCAAATGGATGGGTGCTACCGTGGCGTCCGAGATGATGGCCACGCGCTTGGCGGGCAGCACGGGGGCCAGCAAGCCGCCGGCGCGCGCCAGCAAGCCGTGCCCAACCAGCACTTCATAGGCGCGTTCGCTAAGCCCGACAGGCACGCGTTCGGGCGGGTGATAGGCTTTCAAGCTCTGCTCCAAGCGGCGGGTGGTATTGTCCAGGCTTTCATCATTGCAGGCGAGCATGATGTCAGCCTCGGCATAAAGCGGGTGGCGGGTATTCATCAGGCGCTGCAGCACCTCGGCAGGGTCGGCATTCAGGAACATGGGGCGATGTTCCCGCCCAGCTACGCGGCGGATCAGGACCGAAAGCGGGCATTTCAGCCAGATTGAAATGGCGCCACTGCCGCGAATCGCGGCGCGTGTTGCGGCATCGGCAAAGGCGCCACCGCCGGTTGCCAGCACCAAGGGCGGGCCGGCCAGCAGGCGGGAAATCACGCGGCGTTCACCATCCCGGAAATGGGACTCTCCATAACGGGCGAAGATTTCCGTAATCGGCATCCCGGCGGCGTTTTCGATTTCCGTGTCGGCGTCTCGAAAAGGCAGGCCCAGAAGCCCGGCCAGCCGCCGCCCGAGCGCGGATTTACCCGCCCCAGGCAGCCCAACCAGAATAATGCTTGGCCGCGCCGGATCACGCGTTGCGGCGGGTTCCGGCAGGCTGGGCAGGGCATCATCAAAGAGAGAGTTGCGCATCTTGGGGAGCAGGGTTAGCACGATTTCATCAAAGCGAGAGGGAGCCCAGCCACCACCATGTTCCGTAACCCGATTCTACTGGTTGCTGCCGTGGTGCTTGGCCTGTTCGCCGTGGGCCTGATCCTGATCGGCGCTTTTCCACCCAGCGTGACGCCCCAGGCCGTGGAGCGCACCATCCCCAATGATCGCTTCCGCGGGCGGTAGAGCATTTTCAAGCCAAGTGGCATCACTTGGCGGCTCGGACAATGCGACCAAACAAAAGGTTAGAGCGGTTCTGGTGAACAAACGTGAACGGAAACCGCTCTAAACAATCAGCCCAGGCGGGGCTCTCCCGCCATGTTGAGGCGTTTTTGGAAATGTTGGCTGCCGAACGTGGCGCGGCGCGCAATACTCTGGCGGCCTATCAGGCGGATTTGCAGGATTTCGCGGGTTTCGCCGCCGCCAAGGAGGTCGCGCTGCATGGGGCGGATAGCGCCCTTTTGCGCGCCTGGCTGGCGGGACTCGCGGCGCAGGGCCTGGCCGCGCGCACCCAGGCACGGCGGCTTTCTGCCATTCGTCAATTCCATCAATTCCTCCTGCGGGAGGGCGTTCGCGCCGATGACCCTTCCGAATTGCTGGAAGCCCCCCGACTGCCGCAAAGCCTCCCCAAAGCACTGCGGGAGGAGGAGGTGGAGGCGCTGATTGCCGCCGCCGCAGCGCTCCCCGGCAAGCGCGGACCCTTGGCAGCAGCGGTGGTGGAAATGCTCTATTGCAGTGGGCTCCGCGTCACCGAATTGGTCAGCCTGCCAGCGGCAGCCCTTCGCCCGGGCGCCCCTTTGGTTGCGGTGCGCGGCAAGGGCGGGCGGGAAAGGCTGGTGCCGGTTTCCGAACGCGCCCGGTCCTTGGCCCTGGCCGCGCGGCCTGAGGAAAAGGGCAAGCCCAGCCGCTTTCTATTCCCATCCCGTGGGGCGGCGGGCCATGTCACGCGCCAGGGGCTCGGTTTGATTTTGAAGGAGGTGGCGCTGGCCGCGGGGCTCGACCCCGCCCGGGTCAGCCCGCATGTGCTGCGGCATTCCTTTGCCTCCCATTTGCTGCAACGGGGGGCGGATTTGCGCAGCCTGCAAATGCTGCTGGGACACGCGGATATCGGCACCACCCAAATCTACACCAAGGTGCTGGAGGAGCGGCTGCGTGCCCTGGTGACTGAGCACCACCCCCTGTCCAGAGCACGCCCGGTTCGCTGACGCGTCCCGGCCATGCTCTGAAAGTTTGTTTGGTCGCATTTTCCGAGTCGCCAAGTGAGACCACTTGGCTTGAAAATGCTCCGACAGGGGGTCGCGCCCCGGGCCGATTTGGGCTAACCCCGCGCCATGCGTCACTTCCTGGACTTCGAAAAACCCATCGCCGAGCTTGAAGGCAAGATCGAGGAGCTGCGTCGGACCACCGATGCCGGCGGCATTGATGTAGCCGAGGAGATCGGTCGCCTAGCCGACAAAGCCCAAGCGCTGTTGAAAACCACCTATGCCAAGCTGTCCCCCTGGCAGAAGGCGCAGGTGGCCCGCCACCCGGACCGGCCGCATGCGACAGATTACATCGCGGCGCTGATCCAGGATTTCACGCCCCTCGCGGGTGATCGCGCCTTTGCAGATGATGCGGCGGTGGTGGGCGGCATGGGGCGCTTCCGGGGCCGCGCTGTCATGGTGCTGGGCACCGAACGCGGGCATGATACCGATAGCCGCGTGAAACATAATTTCGGCATGGCGCGGCCCGAGGGCTACCGGAAAGCGCGCCGCCTGATGGAATTGGCCGGGCGTTTTGGCATGCCCATCCTGTCCTTCGTGGATACTTCCGGCGCCTTTCCAGGCATTGATGCCGAAGCACGCGGCCAGGCGGAAGCGATTGCGCGGTCCATCGAAGCCGGGCTTGATGCGCCCGTGCCCTTCATTGCGACGATCATCGGTGAAGGTGGATCGGGTGGCGCCATTGCGCTGGCGGCGGCGGATCGCATCGTCATGCTGGAACATGCGATTTATTCCGTGATCAGCCCGGAAGGCTGCGCTTCCATCCTGTGGCGAGACGCGGCGCAGGCAGCAACCGCTGCCGAAGCGCTGAAGCTGACCGCGGATGATTTGCGCAAGCTTGGCCTGGTGGATGTTGTGGTGCCGGAACCGCTGGGTGGCGCGCATCGCGATGCGGCGGCGGTGATTGCGGCGCTGGGCGATAAGATTGAGGCGCTGCTGGCGCCGCTGCTGACTTTGGATACCACTACGTTGCGCGCCCGCCGGCGCGACAAATTCCTGGAAATGGGGCGGAGCGCCTGATCCGTTCAGGCGGCACCTTATGACGGTGGTTGACCCATCGGCGGAACTCCGCGCACGGTTCATGCGTGGCTTTCCGGCGATTGCCTTGGTGATTTTTCTATCCGCTGTTGATCAGACTATCGTTGCGACCGCGCTTGCAGATATCGCCGCCGATATGGGCGGGATTGAGCGCGTTTCCTGGATTTTGATTGCCTATCTGGTGGCGGCCACCTGCGCCGCGCCAGTTTTCGGCCAGCTTGGCGATTTCTTTGGCCGGCGGCGTTTGCTGTTTGTGGCTTTGGCGATTTTCTTCACGGGCTGCATCGGCTGCGCCTTGGCGCCCAATCTGCCCAGCCTGATTATTGCACGTGTCATTCAGGGCTTTGGCGGTGGTGCGCTGCTGACGCTGACCCAGGCTTTAATCGGAGAGACTGTGCCGCCGCGCGAACGCGGCAAATTCCAGGCATGGATTGCGGGGGCTTATGGCTTTGCCTCGGCCTTTGGGCCGGTGGCGGGGGGCTTCATCACCCAGGGCTTCGGCTGGCGCTGGATTTTTTGGTTCCTGCTGCCCTTGCCTTTGGTCTGCGCTTACATCGCGCGCCGCCTGCCCGATATTGTGCAGGACCATGCTGGGCGGCGCTGGCGTTTTGATTGGCTGGGCCTGGCGCTGTTTGTGCTGACCATGGGGGCGGCCCTTGTCGCGCTTGATCGCGCGCGGCGTTTTGATGCGGCCTATATGCCTTTGATCCTTGGCTTGGTGGCGCTAGCGCTTTTCGCCGGCGTCACGCTGCTGCGCGTTGAACGCCGCCAGCCTGAACCGCTTCTGCCGCTGCCTTTGTTTGCCGAGGCCAGTATCTGGCGGCTGCTGATGCTTTCCATATTGGTAGTGGCGGCGCAGGTCGGCTTGATTTCCTTCCTGCCATTATGGCTGCAAGTAGTGCGCGGGCTGGAACCGGCCAATGCCGGGCTGGTGCTTTTGGCGATTTCGATTGGCTCATCACTTGGCGCGTTCTTCTCTGGCAAGATGGTGGCGCGTACCGGGAATGCGATGCTGTGGCCGAGCATTGGCCTGCCGGTGGCGACGCTGATCTGGAGCCTGCTTGCCGTCTTCGCAGCCGAGATGCCGCTTTGGTTGATGTTGGCGCTGCTGGGGGTGGCGACATTCGGGTCGGGCACATCCTATCCGGTGGTGCAGACCACAGTGCAGGCAGCGGCGGGGCAGGGGCGGCTTGGCATTGCGGCGGCTGGCGTGGCGTTTTCGCGCAATTTCGGCGCAGCACTTGGCGCAGCCTTGGCAGCGGCGGCGATTTTTGGCGCCATGGCCCTATTCACGCCCGCGCTGACTGAAGGGTTTGCTGCGCTGGTCGCTGATGCCGGGGCTTTGGGCGGCGATGCCGTTGCTCCCTTGCGCGCGGCCTTGGCCGAGCCCTTTCGCGGGCTTTTCATCATGGCGGCGCTGCTGGTGGGGGCTGCTTCTGTCTTGGCGTGGCGTGTGCCGCTGCGGCGTTATTGAACGCAATAAGCATCAAGTTTTCAGCGCTGCCTGCAACCCTGCTGTCCATTGCGAAGCAGCGGCATTTAGGAAACCGATATCCGTCTGCGTCGTCAGAAACCGCACGCCGCGTTTGATGGAAGCCGCCTGGCGCGGTACATCGCGATTGCCGCCACAGCCTGCAAAGCCGCCATGCGGCGCGGTGGCGGCAATGGCGCGGTCCATCGCTTGCACCACAATCGGGTCATCAAATTGCCCAGCCTTGCCAAGCGAAACCAGCAAATCATTCGCGCCGATATGCACAACATCAACGCCTGGTACGGCGGCAATCGCTTCCAGATTGGCAAGCCCTTCAGCCGTTTCCACCATGCAGACCACAAGCGTATGCGCCTCAAGCGCGGCAGTTGCCTTCGCGACTGGCATGGCGCGATAATCAAAATGCACATAGCCACCCGCAACCGACCGCCGCCCGATTGGCGGAAAACGGCAGCGATCCACGGCGCGTTTGGCCTGATCCGGCGTATTCACATCGGGAAACACAATGCCGGTGATGACATTATCAAGCAGCACAGGCACATCCGGGTCATCAATGCTGCGCACGCGGACCAGGGGCGCTATGCCAATCGCAAGCGCGGTTTGCGCTATGGCGAAAATGCTTTCCAGATTGAAGATGGCGTGCTGCATATCAATGAATAGGAAATCATGGCCCGTGCTGCGCGCCAGACGCGCCGCATCAGGGCTGCGGATCATGCGAAGCGATAGCCCAAGCACTGCCTCGCCCGCCTGCATCTTAGCCTTGAGGGGATGAAGCGCAGATTGTGATTCTTCCATGACGGTAATGCCTTTCGCCTATGCTTGGGATAGTATCACGCGCATCAGTGCTGGCTATGGGCGGGACACGCGGATGCTGATTGCGGTGGTAGGGCCTTCTGGCGCGGGTAAGGATACGCTGATGGCCGGCGCGCGTGCGGCGCTGGCGCAGGATGCCCGCTTTCGCTTTGTGCGCCGCGCCATCACGCGCCCCGCAGATGCGGGTGGTGAAGATCATGAAGCGCTGACGGAGGCTGATTTCATCGCGCGGCGTGATATCGGCGGCTTCGCGCTGCACTGGCACGCGCATGGGCTGCATTACGGCATCCCGCGCGACATTGAAGCGGATATGGCGGGGCGGCGCGTGGTGATTGCCAATCTATCCCGTGCGGTACTGCTGGAAGCGCGTACGCGGTATCGCCTGCGCGTGCTGAATATCTCAGCACCGATGGACATTTTGGCCGCGCGCCTTGCCGCGCGTGGCCGTGAAAGCGCTGCCGATATCGCCGCGCGGCTGGCGCGAGAGGTCGCACTACCCGATCGGCTAGATATTGAACGCGTGATGAATGATGCCGATGTAGCGGTTGGTGTCGCGCGGGTGCTGGCTGCGCTTAACCGCGCAGCTTCAGACGCTCAAGGATCGTGAAAGGCGCGCCCGGCGTGGCTTGGACGAAAACACAGATATCTGAAACGGTGCGGGTCAAGCCCGGTGCATCGCCAAGCGCTTCTGTGACAGCAGGCAGGATCAGGGCTTTTTCTTCGAGCGTCAGGCGCCGCGTCAGCGTCATGTGGAAGCGCCATTCGGCGAAGACGTAAGGATAGCCCCAGGCGTGGAGGTATTCGCGCTGGCGTGGGCTGAGCCTTTCCGGCTTGCGCCGCGCAATTTCAGCTTCGGTCTGGGGGGCGCGATGGGCATCCAGCGCGGTTACAGCGCCATCAGCAAGCCCTTGCAGGGCAGGGCAGGGCGCGGCTTCCCGCAACGCAAGGAAGCCATCCAAATCCGTGATCTGAAGCGGCGGCAAGGTGAAGGGCGCGGTGCGTGTGGCGAAATCCTGCGCGGCTTTCAGCGCAGCGGGCAGATCACCTTGCAGGCGAAAGGGTGGTTTCAGCGTTGCGTGAAAGCCATAGCCGCGCGCATCGGCGGTGACCTCAGTGATGTCCACGCCGGCAATGGCCGCTTGGGTCAAGTTCGCGCTGGTCACGGCATCCCGGCCAAGCCATACCGAAGCGCGCTGATGCAAGGGATCATGCGCCTCAGGCGCATAATAAAGCGCAATGCGATAGGGCGTCACGCAATCCGTTCCCCCGCACGCCAAACACCGCGCACGAGTGGCAAATCGCCAATGCTGCGCACGCGCACCAGATCAGCCTTGAGATTGGGCGCGAGTCGCCCGCGATCAGCAAGCCTTGCCATGCGCGCCGGCGCATCCGTCACCATCGCAATCGCTTGCGGCAGGGTGATCCCGCCCGCCTCCACCGCACGCCAGGCGGCTTCCAGCATGGAAGCGGGCACGTAATCGGACGCGAAAGCCTGCGCCAGACCTTCACGCACCAGATCAGCCGCGGCGACATTGCCGGAATGGCTGCCACCGCGCACGATATTAGGTGCACCGGCAATCACCTCAACCTTCAGATCCCGCGCGGCACGCGCCGCTTCCATGGTGACAGGAAATTCTGAAATCGTGATACCATCAGCCAAATTGCGCGCTATTTCTGATGGCGTATCATCATCATGCGACGCAAGCGGCAGATTGCGATAGCGAATGCGCTCCAGCAGCCAGCTGCGCTGCTTCTCACGCAGCTCCGCGCGTTGCGCCAGCAGGCCGTCAATGCGTGCCTTTACCTGCGCGTCATTCCATTGTGTCTGGCGCTTGCGCATGGCGGTGTAGCGCGGAATGTCGCGATATTGCCCGACCCCCGGCGAGTGATCCATCAGGCTCACCATCACCACACGCGGATGATCCGCCACTGGGTCCAGCGCGGGCGGCATGTCACGCGCGGGCAATTCACAGCGCAAATGCAGGAAATGCTCACCCTTCAGGGCACCCATATCGGCAAGCTCATCCAGATCTCGCACACCATCCAGAAAGGTCTGGCCGCGTTCCGTATCAAAACCCAGGTCACCCAGACAAAGCGCATCAAGAATGGTGGTGATGCCTGCCGCGACACATTGGGCATCATGTGCGATCAGGGCGGAACGCGATGGCCAGCGCGCATTGGCGCGCGGCAGCACCTGGCGTTCCAGATTATCCGTGTGCACATCGACAATACCGGGGACCAGATGGTCGCCATCAAGGTCCAGTGCGCCGGCGGCTTGGCTGCGGCCAGGTTGAATATCCCCAATCAACCCATCGCGTAGCACCAGCGTGCCGTGCAACACCGCATCTGGCAGGACAAGCTTTGCATTGGTTAGAATGGTCTCAACGGTCATGCGGCATCCTGCATGGGTTCAACGGTGAAAATGCGATCCGCCACGGCCTCACGCACCTCGGCATCATGGAAAATGCCGACAATGGCGGTGCCGGCCAGCTTCGCTTCATGGATCAGGCCAATCACGATGGCGCGGTTGGCAGCATCCAGGCTCGCAGTTGGTTCATCCAGCAGCAGCACGGGATAGCGAGGGCCGAAGCCGCGGGCGAGGTTGACACGCTGCTGCTCCCCACCCGAAAAAGTCGCAGGCGGCAGGGTGTGCAGGCGTTCCGGCAGGTTCAGGCGATTAAGTAGGGCCGAGGCGCGGGAAAGCGCTGCATCGCGCGCCATGCCGCGCGCCACCATGGGTTCCGCCACAATATCGCGCGTGCTGATGCGGGGAATGACGCGCAGAAATTGGGAGACATAGCCAATGGTCTGGCGCCGCGCTTCGATCACCGCGCGTGGTGCGGCGCTGGCAAGGTCAAGTTCTGTGCCGTGATGCGCGAGAAGAATGCTCCCTTCGCCGGCGCCATAATTGCCGTAAAGGCAGCGCATCAGCGTGGATTTTCCTGCCCCCGATGGCCCGGAAAGGGCTACGCATTCGCCAGCGCTGACCGCAAGATCAACGCGCCCCAGCACGGGAATGCTGGTGCCGCCTTGCAGATGAAGTGTGAAGGTTTTGCCCAAGCCTTCGGTACGCAGGAGAATGCTCATGCTGCCAACACCGAAGAAACCAGAAGCTGCGTATAGGGATGCTGCGGATCATCCAGCACGCGATCCGTGAGCCCCTGTTCAACCACCTGACCACGCCGCATCACCAAAATCCGGTCCGCGAGCAGCCGCGCCGCGGCGATATCATGCGTCACGATCAGTACGGAAAGCCCCAATTCACGCACCAGCGCACGGATCAAATCCAACAGCCGCGCCTGGACCGAAACATCAAGCCCGCCTGTTGGTTCATCCATAAACACAAGCTTCGGGTGGGTGACAAGCGTGCGCGCGATTTGAAGGCGCTGTTGCATGCCACCTGAGAAATGCCTTGGCAGATCGTCAATCCGTCCGGCATCTATTTCCACACGTTGCAGCCAGGCTTTGGCCGCATCTCGGATATTGCCGTAATGCCGTGCGCCAAGCGCCATCAGCCTTTCGCCAACATTCCCACCAGCGGATACGCCCATGCGCAGCCCATCGCGTGGGTTTTGATGCACGAAGCCCCAATCCATGCGCATCAATCGCCGCCGTTCGGCTTCCGTCATGCCGAGCACATCGCGGCCAAGGTAATGCACCGCCCCGGCATCGGGTGACATTTGCCCGGCCAATACTCGCAGCAGCGTTGTCTTGCCGGAACCGCTTTCACCAACAATCGCCACAACCTCTCCGGCGGTGACATCAATTGCCACATCATCCAAAGCGGTGATGGCGCCAAACTTCAGGTGTAGTGCTTTGGCTTCAAGCAATAGGGTCATTCCGCGGCGGCCTTTGGCGCTTGCTGCCGTTCCTGGCAGTAATCCGTATCGGAACAGATGAAGGCGCGCCCGCCGGTATCATCAGTCACCAATTCATCCAAATAACTGGTTGTGCTGCCGCAAATCGCGCAAGCCTGTGGTGCGCGAATGGGGCGGAAGGGATGATCTTCAAAATCAAGGCTCCGCACCGGTGTATAGGGCGGTACGGCATAGATGCGTTTCTCGCGCCCCGCGCCGAATAGCTGCAAGGCTGCCATGTGATGCATCTTGGGATTGTCAAAGGCTGGGATGGGTGATGGCGACATCAAATAGCGTTCATTCACCATCACCGGGTAATCATAGGCTTTCGCGATATGGCCAAGCCGCGCGATATCCTCATAAAGCCGCACATGCATCAGCCCGTAATCGGCTAGCGCATGTAGCCGCCGCGTTTCCGCCCGGTGCGGTTCCAGCCTGAATAATGGTTCCGGTTGCGGCACTTGATAAACCAGGATTTGGTTTTCCGTGAGCGGTTTTTCCGGAATACGATGGCGCGTTTGGATGATGCTTGCCTCACCAGTTGCATCCGTGGTGGCAATGCCGGCAACGCGGGTGAAGAAGCGGCGGATGGAAACCGCATTCGTCGTATCATCGGCACCCTGATCAATCACCTTTAGCACGTCGGTCGGCCCAAGGATGGAGGCCGTTATCTGAATACCGCCCGTGCCCCAACCATAAGGCAGCGGCATCTCGCGCGCGCCAAAAGGAATTTGGTGTCCAGGGATCGCGACGGCCTTCAGGATGGCGCGGCGGATCATGCGCTTTGTTGCCTCATCCAGATAGGCGAAGTTGTAGCCAGATTCGGTCATTCCGCGGCCCCCCGCAACTCGGCCTCGGCAGCGCGACGAATGGTGCGGAGGTTTTCCAACTCACTTTGGAAATCCACGTAATGCGGTAACTTCAGATGCTCCACAAAGCCCGTCGCTTCGATATTGTCGGAATGATACAGCACGAATTCTTCCTGCTGGGCCGGTGCATCCGCTTCCTCGCCTAATTCACGTGCGCGTAACCCGCGATCCACCAGCGCCATAGACATCGCGCGCCGCTCTCCATGGCCGAATACCAGGCCATAGCCGCGGGTGAATTGCGCGGGCTCTGTCCGGCTGCCCTTGAATTGATTGACCATCTGGCATTCGGTGATGCCGATATCGCCGATATCAATCGCGAAACCCAATTCTGGCGGGATGATCTCAACGCCGATATGACCAACGCGGATTTCACCCACAAAGGGATGCGCATTGCCATAGCCGCGCTGCGTGGAATAGCCGAGGGCCAACAAAAACCCCTCATCACCACGTGCGAGATTTTGTAGCCGTACCGGGCGTGATGCGGGGAAGGAAAGCGGTTCGCGTGTCAGGTCGCCTGGTTCTGCTGCGCCCAGCACTTCGCGCTGCATCAGCCCCTCACGCGCCAGGATCTCCGTCACCCGCGGGGTTTCAGCCAGGTCAGCGGGGGCTTCCGGTGTGGCCGGTACCTCGCGTCCTTCGGCAGCAAGGGCAAAATCGAGTAGGCGATGCGTATAATCAAATGTCGGCCCAAGTACCTGCCCGCCGGGCAAGTCTTTATAGGTTGCGCTGATGCGCCTACGCAGTCGCATGCGGCTGGTCTCGAGCGGGGTCGAGGCACCAAAGCGCGGCAGGGTCGTACGATAGGCGCGCAGCAGAAACGCTGCTTCGATCAGATCACCCTTCGCCTGCTTGATTGCGAGCGCAGCCAAAAAGCGATCATGGCAGGAACCTTCCGCCATCACCCGATCAACGGCGAGTGCCATTTGCTGTTCAATCTGCGCGACACTGAGTTCCGGCAGGGCCGTATCGCCGCGGCGGGTTTCATCCAACCAAGTATGGGCGGCGCTGATAGCCTTTTCGCCGCCCTTGACTGCGACATACATGATCAGCCCTCCGCAATCATCACGCTACGCGGTAGGGCAGCGATGCTGTCCTCGGCGCAAAGCAGCACATCAACGCCGCGCGGAAACAGCGCCGTATTGCGTGCCCAAGTTGCCGTGAAATCAGCCGGCGCACCAAACACGCGTAGCCGATGTTCATGCTGAATGCCTGGACCTGTCAGACGCCAGCCATCGCCGGCGACCAGCCCCGCCACTTGCAGGATCAGCGTCGCGCCAAGCTGCGGATCCTCATCCGTGCCAGTATCGAGCGCTTCAAGCGATGGCGCGGTACCGCAGGCCAATACGAATCGTGCCGCGCCAATATCAGGCGTGATGGGCGCACCACAGTGAAAGCGCAGCCAATCGGCAATGGTATCGCCCCCATCCAGGCAAAGCGGTGTATCGGCATCGGCCAAGGTTAGAAGGGCAGCAGCGGCAGCCGTGCACAAGGGCGCAGGCGGGGTGATGCGCGCTGTAATGCGCTGGATGCGTCCGGGGCGGCTCATCGCCTCCAGAATCATGCGGAAGCTTGCTTGCCCATCCAGAACCGGGTCGGCGAAGCCGGGGGTCAATCGCGTCATCTCATGGTCGCCATTGTAAAGAAATCAACGCGCGTAGCAGCGGCCTTGCGTGCCTCCGCGCCGCGCGCTTCCTGTTGCGTGGCGGCGAGCGGTTCGACCACCATTTGCATGCAGGCCGCATGTAGCGCGCTATCCTGCAAGGCAGCGTCCAGCAGTGCGGCGAGCCTTGCCTTTGTATAGTCACGCCCAGCAATATAGGCATGGCCGACATGCGCCCCAAGACGCAGCGCGCAGCGCGTCACGGTCATTTCGCCAAGGTTGAAAGCATCGCCGTCTCCGCCTGCGCGGCCACGCACCATGACCAGACCGGTTTCCGGCGCGCGAAGAGTTTCGGATGCTGGCAGTGGCGGAAGTTCGGCAAGCTTTGCTGCCAATTCCTGGGCCGAGGCGCGCGCCAGGATAGACATCCATCTCTGGCGCGCCGCTGGGGGGGAGGGGGTTTCTGCCTGGGTCATCTCACTTGTCTAGACCTATAGACAGGAGGCAGCGCTTCGTGCAATACGGATATGTCATGGAATTGCCCGGTCATGGTTGAAACTTTGATGACAAACGATGCATTAGCGCGCGGTGCTGGGGTTGCGCTGTGGCGCCAGATCGCGTCGGCGCTTGAAGCTGATATTTCGGGCGGCAAGCGCCAGCCGGGGGAAAGACTGCCGACAGAAGCGGTCCTGACAAAGCGTTTCGCTGTAAATCGCCATACTGTCCGGCGTGCTCTGGAAGAATTGGAAGCGCGCGGCATTATTCGCGTGGAACAGGGGCGCGGCGCCTTTGTGGCGGAAGATGTGCTGGATTATCCGCTGGGGCCGCGCACAAGGTTTTCAGAAACCATCCGCCGGCAGAATCGGGAAGCAGCTGGGCGCGTTTTGCACATTACTGAAATTGCTGCGGAAAGCATGGTTGCTGCGGGCTTGCGCATCCGCCGCGGTCGCCCTGTTCTGCGCGTAGCGCGGCTTGGTCTTGCGAATGGCAGGCCGCTGGTGCTTGGGCTGCATCATTTCCCGCTACCCCGCTTCGCGGCTGCTGCGGAATCTCTCTCGCGCCAGTCTTCCATCACGGTGGCGTTGGCTGAATGCGGCGTACCTGATTATCGGCGCCATTCCACGCGCATCACTGCGCGGTTACCAACACCGGAAGAAGCCAAGCAACTGATGCAATCGCGTTCCCGGCCAGTGATTGTGGCGGAAGCCCTGAATACCGATCCGGATGGTGCGCCGGTGGATTGGACCCTTTCCTGTTACGCCGCCGCGCGCGTGCAATTTGTGTTGGAGAGTTGAATATGGCTTGGATCATCCAAGGTGGGCAGGTGCTGCGCGGTGATGAAATATTATCCGATGATTTATTCCTGAAGGATGATGTCATTGTTGAGACGCCCGCGCGCGCCGCACGGCGACTTGATGCCTCTGGGTTGTTGGTAATGCCTGGGCTTGTGGATATTCATGGCGATGCGCATGAACGGCAGTTCCAGCCGCGCCCTGGCATTGGCTTCCCGCCCGCGCTCGCCTTGCGCGATTCTGCGGCGCAATTGATTTCATGCGGCATCACCACGGCCTATCTTGGTGTGACCCTTTCTTGGGAGCCTGGCTTGCGGTCCTTGGGTGCCTGGCGCGGCATGAAGGACGCGCTGCGGGAGATGAAGGGGGGCGCCGCCACTGATCTGCGTGTTCATCTGCGCTTTGAGGCAGATAACTTCGATGCGCTGGATGATGCGCTGGCCGATATCGCTTCCGGCGATGTGCATCTGCTTGGCTTCAATGACCATACGCCGAGCATTGTGAAGAAGCTGAACAATCTTGATGAGGTAGCGAAATACGCCGGGCGTGCTGGGATGAAGGCAGATGCCTTCATGGCCTTGGCCCAATCGGTTTATGCAAGGCGCGCGGAGATACCAGCAGCGCGGGCACGGCTTGCTGATGCCGCAACTGATGCGGGCATTCCAATGCTCAGCCATGATGACGACAGTATTGAACGCCGCGCCTTGTTTCGTGCGCATGGTGCGCGCATTTGTGAATTTCCTATCACGGAAGAAGTTGCTGCGAATGCCCGCGCCGTTGGCGAGGCTGTGGTCATGGGGGCGCCTAATGTGGTGCGGGGCGGCAGCCATTTGGGTTGGGCTTCGGCAGCGCCGCTGGCGGAACGTGGTCTCGTGAATGTTTTGGCATCAGACTATTTCTGGCCAGCCATGATGGAAGCCGCCTTTATCATGGCTGATCGTGGTGTTCTGGATTTGCCGCGCGCCTGGGCGTTGGTCTCAAGGAATCCTGCGCAAGCTTGCGGCCTTGATGATCGTGGTCAGCTTCAAGCCGGGCTACGCGGTGATGTGGTGGTAGTCGATGCGGACCGCCGCGCGCCGGTTGCCGTCTTTGCGGCGGGTAAGCTTGCCTGGCTGGCGCCGGAAGCAGGTGCGCGGCTCCAATAAGCCATCAAAGGCAGGATCGGCATCACTCCTCAATAATCGCGACAGCGCGTGTCCAGCCGGCGGAACCGCGATGCACCTTCACAGGGAAGCAGGAGATCATGAAGCCATCCGGCGGCAGGCTTTCCAGATTCGTGAGCTTTTCCATGTGGCAATAGCCAATTTCTCGCCCCGCGCGATGACCCTCCCAAATGAGGGACGCATCTCCTGTTTCCTGTACCTTTTTCTTTGTCAGCGAAAACGGCGCATCCCATGACCATCCATCAATCCCTGTCACGCGTACGCCCTGTTCCAGTAGCCAAAGTGTCGCTGCCTTGCCAACACCGCAGCCGCTATGGATGAAATCATCTTGCCCGTAACGGCTGGCGGCGCGGGTATTTACTACCACAATTTCAAGCGGTTTCAGCGTATGGCCAATACGCTTCAATTCCGCCTGCACATCGCCAGGGGTCGCGACATAGCCATCCGGAAAATGTCGGAAATCCAGCTTCACGCCAGGCTGAAAGCACCATTCCAAGGGCACTTCATCAATGCGCCAGGAAGGCTCCCCGCCTGGGACGGTTCTTTCATTCATCCGGCTGAAGAAGTGATAGGGCGAATCAAGATGAGTGCCGCTATGCGTCGTGATGCGCACCACTTCCCGCGCGGCAAATTGGCCTTCGGGCAATTGATCCACGCTAATGCCGAATTCCTGCGCCAAGCGCGGCGCGGTCATGTGATGGTCGTGATATTCAATCTCGGGAAGCATATGCGGCGGATCGGATGCGATCCCGCCCTTGAGCGCAACCGAAATATCAATGAAGCGGCGTCCCATGGTTTCCCCCCTTATTCTTCAAAAATAGCAACAGCGCGTGTCCAGCCGGCGGAGCCACGATGCACTTTTACCGGTAGGCAGGAAATGGTGAAGCCGCTGGGCGGCAGCTTATCCAGGTTGGAGAGTTTTTCGATATGGCAATAACCAATCTCTCGACCTGCGCGATGGCCCTCCCAGATTAGTGAAACATCGCCAGTGGCCGCAACCTTCTTTTTGGTCAGCGAAAATGGCGCGTCCCAGGACCAGCCATCAGTACCAGTCACACGTACACCCTGTTCCAGCAGCCAAAGTGTCGCTTCCTTGCCCATGCCGCAGCCGGAATGGATATAATCATCTTCCCCATAACGAGCGCCGGCGGCGGTATTCACCACCACAATCTCAAGCGGTTTCAGCGTATGGCCGATGCGCTTCAATTCGGCCTGCACATCGGCGGCTGTGGCGACATAGCCATGGTCGAAATGCCGGAAATCCAGCTTCACGCCAGGCTGGATGCACCAATCAAGCGGCACCTCATCAATGCGCCAGGAAGGCTCCCCACCCGGCACCAGCCTTTCATTCATACGGCTGAAATAATGATAGGGCGCGTCAATATGCGTACCGTTATGGGTGCTGATCTGCACGCGCTCAATCGCGGCATATTCGCCTTCGGGCAATTGATCCACGCTGATGCCGAAATCCTTGGCCATGGCGGGCGCGGTCATGTGGTGATCCAGATATTCAATCTTTGGCAGCGCATGCGGGGGGTCACTGATGATGCCGGCCTTGAGCGCGACTGAAATATCAACAATACGACGGGGCATGGGTTTTCTCCTTTGTGTGAATTCAAGCGGGCCAGGTGATGGCGGGCGCAATGGCGCCGCGGCATTCGCCAAAGCCAATGGAAACGGCGCCGGGCGCTTCAGCGCGGGCGCGGAAAATCACCTCATCACCATCCTCAAGCCAACGGCGCGTTTCGCCATTCGGCAGCGTGATGGGGCCGGCAAGGCCAAGTTCAGCGAGGCAGGCAGCGGCGGTAGTTTCCGGCCCGGAAACGGTGCCGCTACCAAGCAAATCGCCCGGCAGAAGGTTGCAGCCATTGGTGCCGTGATGCGCCACCAATTGTGCTGTGGTCCAATACATGCGGGCAAACTCTGTATCAGTCAGAAGCGCGGGTGCCGCAGCTTCCGCGCGCATCTTGGTGGTCACCAGCAAAGCTTGCATGCGAATGCCAAGCGCGCCGGCAGCGCGGTTCCAGGCGCTATCCAGATAGGGCAGGGGCGGTGGTTCAATCGTCGGCGCCGCTTGTGCGAAGGGTTGCAGCGCTTCCGCCGTGATCACCCAGGGCGAGACTGAGGTCGAGACACTCTTCGCCAAAAACGGTCCCAGAGGCGGCATTTCCCAACGCTGGATGTCGCGTGCGGACCAGTCATTCAAAAGCCCAAAGCCGAAGATGCGGCTTGGTGCTGCGGCCATGGTGATCGGTGTGCCGAGCTTGTTTTCGCCGGCGATCCAAATCGCCAATTCCAATTCGTAATCCATCGCCTGTGATGGGCCGAAGTGCACCGCGCCATCGCTCCGCGCCCATTGGCCATGTGGGCGAATCACATCTTCGCCACTTACGCGCACGGAACTGGCACGGGAATGATAGGCCACGGGCAAATGCCGAAAGGCTTGCGGCAGAGGGTTCTTCGGATCACGCCGCACGCCAAGGCGCGCGCAGTGATCATAGCTTGCCATGAAATCGGAGAAATTCGCGACCGTGGCGGGCATGTGCATCTGGGCTTGCGCCATTGGCACCAGGATGCGCGCCGCCTGGGCTTCGGCGGGTGATCCCGCCGCCAGCAGCGCGGAGATTTGCGCGCGCAAACCGGCCGATGCGCCCCTGCCCAGCGCCATCAGCGCATTCAGGCTTGGCCCTGCGGCGGCTTCCGCTGCCGCGCCCGAAAGCAAGCCAGCGCTGATCGCGGCGCGCACATCCAGAATCATCTCGCCAATCGCAACCCCGCCGCGCGGCACTTCCCCGGCGCGGCTGAAGATGCCGAAGGGCAGGTTCTGGATCGGGAAATCCTGTCCCGGTTGATTGGCTGAAACGACCCAGCTTTTCAGGCCGGGGTCATGGGTGGCATCCATTTGGGCGATCCTCTGGTTTTTCGGGGGCGATCATGGCCTGCCGGGGCTTGAGCGCAAGCCCACTTGCGCAAGGCTTGGGAAAAGGCGCTGTTTCGGCCTATTCTGGCACAAAGCCCAGGAGGACCCAGATGCTCGACGCCACCACCAAGCTGCCCTTGAAGGACCCTGCCCTGTTCCGTCAGGCGAATTACATCGCCGGCGCCTGGGTGCAGGCCGATAGCGGCAAGACGATTGCCGTGCGCAACCCCGCAACGGGCGAAGTGATTGGCGAAGTGCCCGCTATGAGCCAGGCCGAGACGCGCCGCGCCATTGAAGCCGCCAATGCCGCCTGGCCGGCCTGGCGCGCGATGCTCGCCAAGGATCGCGCAGTGATCCTGCACAAAATCGCCGCGCTGATGCACGAAAATTCCGACGATCTGGCTGCGATCATGACCGCGGAACAGGGCAAGCCGCTCGCTGAAGCGAAGGGCGAGGTGGTCTATGCCGCATCCTTCATTGAATGGTTTGCTGATGAAGGCCGCCGCGTGCAGGGTGAGACGATTCCCCAAAACGCCAAGGGCCGCCGCATTCTGGTGACCAAGGAACCCATTGGCGTTTTCGCCGCCATTACGCCCTGGAATTTCCCTGCGGCCATGATCACCCGCAAGGCTGGGCCGGGCTGGGCCGCAGGCTGCACCGGCGTGATCCGCCCTGCATCCCAAACGCCGTTTTCCGCACTGGCCCTGGCGGTATTGGCGGAACGCGCGGGCATGCCTTCAGGCGTTTGCAATGTGATTACCGGGCCTTCTGGTGAAACGGGCAAGGAGCTCACCAGCAACCCGATCATCCGCAAGCTTTCCTTCACGGGCTCGACTGAAGTTGGCCGAGTGCTGCTCGCGCAATGCGCGGCGACCATCAAGAAAACTTCGATGGAATTGGGCGGCAACGCGCCCTTCATTGTGTTTGATGATGCGGATCTGGATGCGGCCGTTGCGGGGGCGATGGCATCCAAATATCGCAATGCGGGTCAGACCTGCGTTTGCGCCAATCGCATCCTGGTGCAGGATGGTGTTTATGAAGCCTTCGCCGCCAAGCTCAAGACAGCGGTGGAGGGGCTCAAGGTTGGCCCCGGGATGGAACCCGGCGTCACGCAAGGCCCGCTGATCAATGCCGATGCGGTGGCGAAGGTGGAAGAGCATATCGCCGATGCGCTGGCGCAAGGTGCCAGTGTGATCACCGGCGGCAAGCGCCATGCGCGCGGCGGTAATTTCTTTGAACCGACGATCCTTTCGAATGTGCCGCGCGGCGCCAAGATTTTTGGGGAAGAGACCTTCGGGCCGGTGGCGCCTTTGTTCCGCTTCAAGACTGAAGAAGAAGCGATCAAGATGGCCAATGATACGGAATTCGGCCTGGCCGCATATTTCTATGCCCGCGATGTCGGGCGCATCTTCCGCGTGGCCGAGGCTTTGGAATATGGCATCATCGGCATCAATGAAGGCATTATCTCCACCGCTGAAGTTCCCTTTGGTGGCTTCAAGCAATCCGGCCTTGGCCGCGAAGGCAGCCATATGGGGATCGAGGAATATCTGGAAGTGAAATACCTCGCCCTTGGTGGCATTGGCACGTGAGTGCACCGATCTATCTGGAAGATCTGTTTCCGGGCCGGCGCTTCAGCGCAGGCTCGGTGACGGTTGATGCCGAGGAAGTAAAACGCTTCGCCGCGCTTTATGACCCGCAGCCCTTCCATATGGATGAGGAAGCGGGTGCTGCGCATCCGCTTTTTGGGCGGCTGGCTGCAAGTGGTTGGCACACTGCGGGCATGACCATGCGTATGGTAGTGCAGGCCATTGGCGGCATTTCCGGCGGCATTGTTGGTGGCGGCGGCGAGATCCAGTGGACCAAGCCAGTCTACCCCGGCGATACGCTGCGCGTGGAAATCGAGGTACTGGAAGTCGCCCCTTCGCGTTCCCGCCCGGATCGCGGTAGCGCATTGATGCGTAACACAACCTTTAACCAACATGATGAGCCGGTGCAGATTTTCACCGTGCGCGTTGTTGTCCCGAAACGTCCGGCCTGACCGCACCGATAGAGGTATTTCGATGGCTTATGATTTTGATCTTTTCGTGATTGGTGGCGGTTCCGCAGGGGTGCGCTCGGCACGGATCGCCGCCGGGCATGGCGCGCGGGTTGGGGTTGCGGAAGAACGCTTCTGGGGTGGCACTTGCGTGAATGTCGGCTGCGTGCCGAAAAAAATCATGGTGAATGCCGCCGAATATGGCGCCTGGGCGGAAGACGCGGCGGCCTTTGGCTGGTCACTCGAAAATCACGGGCATGATTGGGCAAAGCTGGCGGCGGCACGGGATGCCGAAGTGGCGCGGCTTTCGGGCATTTATGGCCGCTTGCTGGGGAATGCGGGTGTGACATCCTTCGATGCGCGCGCCACCTTTCTGGACGCACATACGCTTGATGTCGGCGGCAAGCGCGTGACGGCGGAACGGATCATCATCGCGGTTGGTGGTGTCGCCACACGGCTTGATATTCCAGGCGCTGAGCTTGGGCTGATATCCGATGATCTCTTTACCCTGAAGGCTCTGCCCAAGCGCGTCGCGGTGCTGGGGGCCGGTTATATCGCTGTGGAATTTGCCTGCATCCTGAAGGGGCTGGGTGCGGAGGTCGCGTTGGTGCATCGCGCCCCCCTGCCGTTGCGTGGCTTTGATGAGGATATTCGCAGCGCCGCCGCCGAGGCTTTGATCGCGCAGGGCATTGCCTGCCATGCCGGCGTGACCCCAATGCGGATTGAAGCGCGCGGCGCAGAACGCGTGCTGCATCTTTCCGATGGCTCGGCGCAGGTGGTTGATGCAGTGTTTTTCTGCACCGGGCGCAAACCCGCCACCGCCGGTCTTGGGCTGGATAAGGCCGGCGTGCGTTTGGGCGACAATGGCGTGATCGCGGTGGATGAGAACCACGCGACCAGCCAGCCGCATATTTATGCGATTGGCGATGTGCTGGACCGCGTGAACCTGACACCCATGGCAACGGCCATTGGTAACGCTTTGGCCGATACGCTCTTTGGCAATAACCCGCGCCGCGTGAGTTATGAGAATGTGCCGACGGCGGTTTTCATGAACCCGCCCATTGGCACGGTTGGCATCACCGAAGAAGAAGCTGCCAAGCGAGGCCCCGCCGATATCTACGTCACGCGCTTCACGCCCATGCGCCACACCATCAGCAAGCGCGAAGGGCGCAAGACGCTGATGAAGCTGGTGGTCTGCCAGCGCACGCAAAAGATCTTGGGCGCGCATATGATCGGCGAAGACGCCGGTGAGATGATGCAAGGGATAGGCATCGCCGTGGTGATGGGCGCAACCAAGCAGGATTTTGATCGCACCATCGGCATTCATCCAACGGCGGCCGAGGAATTCGTCACACTGCGTACCCGCACGCGCGTGGTGGGCGCGTGATGCAGCCCGCGCAGCGCCTGATCATCGGCTTCGCCTCGGCGGGGCATTTTTTGCATCATGTGCTGACGGGCTTGTTCCTCACGCTGGCCGTGATTTTGGAAGCCATTTGGCAAAGACCCTATGCGGAAATCATCGCGCTTTGGACGCTGGGCGCCGCCATGATCGGGGTGGGCGCGCCGCTGGCGGGATGGCTTGCGGATCGCTTCGGCCATGCGCGTATGATGACGGTATTCTTCCTGGGTATTGGATTGGCTTCCATCATCGCCGGAACAGTGACCGATAGTGCGGAAATGGGCCTGGCACTGGCACTGCTGGGCGGCTTTGGCGCGATTTATCATCCGGTGGCACTCGCCTGGGTTTCCATGACCGCGCCGCCCGATGCGCGTGGGCGGCTGATGGGTATTTTGGGCATTGCGGGCAGTATTGGCGTCGCCTCCGCCGCCGTGATTGCTGGTGGCCTCGCGGAGATTGCCGGTTGGCGCATGGCGATGATTATTCCCGGCATCATCACCATCATCGCCGGGCTCGCGCTGCTGTTTTGCCTGCTGACTGGGCGCGTTGCGGCGAGCAATCACCAGCCAGGCCAGGAAGCAGCGCAGGCTACGGCGGCTGAGGCTGCGCGTATTCCCTGGGGCGTGCTGATTGTGCTCGCCATCACCTTCATGCTGGGCTCTATTGCCTATACCGCCTATTCCACTGCGCTTCCGAAGTGGCTGAGCGACATGCTGCTGCTTGATTCCACCAGGGCGGCGCAGCTTGGCCTGATTGTGGGTGCCACTATGCTGATGGGCAGCGCCGGGCAATTGATTGGCGGGCGGCTTGCGGATCAGATGCCGATGAAGGCGCTTTATGTGGCGACCTTCCTGATCAAGCTGCCCTTGATGATCCTGGCTGCCTGGTTTGGTGGCGCCTGGGCGCTGCTGGTCGCGGTGGTAATTGGCTTCATGTTTGATTTCGCCGCACCGGTCGAAAACCTGCTGCTGGCGCGCTATTCATCTGGCAGGCGGCGTGGCTTGGCCTTCGGGTTGAAATTCGCCATGGGGTTTGTCGCCGCACCCCTTGGCGTCAATCTTGTTGCCTGGGCTTATGGTGATGCGGCGGGCGGCGCGTCGGCGTTGTTCTTGACCCTGGCTGTTCTTGGGCTTGTCATGCTGATTGCTGCTATGGCTTTGCCGCATGATGCGGGCGCGCGCACGGCCCCAAGGGCGGTTCCCGCCTAGAGCGTGTTGCGTTCACATGGGTTCACGCAACCCGCTCTAGCTCGTTGTTTTTCGAGCATCTTCACACGTTCAGATGATTCCATCTGAACGTGATCTGCTCAAAGGCTTCCACCACATCGCCAAGCCGTGCAAACTGCTTTCACGTCAGCAATGAGGAACCTCGCCCAATGAAAACGCGCGCCGCCGTGGCCTGGGCTGCGAAACAGCCGCTCACCATCGAAACCGTGGATTTGGATGGCCCCAAAGCCGGCGAAGTGCTGGTCGAAATCATGGCGACCGGCGTTTGCCATACGGATTCCTACACGCTGGATGGGCTGGATTCCGAGGGGTTGTTCCCCGCCATTCTCGGCCATGAAGGCGCTGGCATTGTGCGCGACATCGGCGCTGGCGTGACCAGCGTGAAGCCCGGCGATCACGTGATCCCGCTCTACACGCCCGAATGCCGCGCCTGCAAAACCTGCCTCAGCCAGCGAAGCAATCTTTGCACCTCCATCCGCGCGACGCAGGGCAAGGGTGTGATGCCCGATGGCACCAGCCGCTTTTCGTGTGAGACCACCGCGCCCGGCAAGCCGGTGTTTCACTACATGGGCTGCAGCACTTTTTCGAACTTTACCGTGCTTCCGGAAATTGCGGTGGCGAAAGTGCGAGAAGACGCGCCCTTTGATAAGATTTGCTATATCGGCTGCGGCGTTACCACCGGCATTGGCGCCGTGATCTATACCGCTAAGGTGTGGCCCGGAGCGAATGTCGCGGTGTTTGGCTTGGGTGGCATTGGGCTCAATGTCATTCAAGGTGCGCGCATGGTGGGTGCCGACAAGATCATCGGCATAGACATCAACCCCGCCAAGCAAGCCATGGCGCGCAAATTCGGCATGACGCATTTCATCAACCCGAATGAGATCGGCACCGATAAGGTGGTGCAGGCGATTACGGACCTGACCGGCGGCGGCGCTGATTTTTCCTTCGATTGCACCGGCAATGTCGCGGTGATGCGCCAGGCGCTGGAATGCTGCCATCGCGGCTGGGGGGAGAGCATCATCATCGGTGTCGCCCCTTCAGGGACTGAGATCGCAACGCGCCCCTTCCAGCTTGTGACAGGCCGTGTCTGGAAAGGTTCCGCCTTTGGCGGCGCGCGTGGGCGGAGTGATGTGCCGAAGATTGTGGATTGGTACATGGAAGGGAAGATCAATATTGATGATTTGATCACCCACACCATGCCGCTTGAGAAAATCAATGATGCCTTCGATCTGATGCATCAAGGCAAGTCCATCCGATCGGTGGTGGTATTTTAGCGGCAGCTGCTCACACCTCATTCACCATGCTCTCAAAATCCCGGAACAGGCTGATCGCCTCCGGGTCGAAAAACGGCAGGATTTGGCTCAGGAAAATTCCTGCCGTGCCGCGGCCGGGGTCTATCCAATAGAAGGTATTGCCAAGCCCTGCCCAGGCAAGGCCGCCCGCAGACCTGCCCTGCGGTGAAGGCCGGCGATTGACCAGAAAGGTAAGCCCCCAGCCATTCGCCATGCCGGGGAAGAAATCCGCATCGCGCGTGGCTGTCGGCACGGCTGAAATCATCGGGCGCACGGCAAGCGGCGCGATCTGGTCGCGCGCCATTTCGGCCACGGTTTCGGCTTTCAGCAGCCTGAACTTCCCGTGCCGCCCGCCATTCAGGATCATGCGCGCAAAAGCCAGATAATCCCGCGCCGTGCCGTATAGCCCGCCGCCGCCGGTTTCAAACTCCGGCTCCTGCGGCACCTCAAACGGAATGACGGAAAGCGCGCCATCCGCACCCCGCCCATGCATGCCAGCAAGCCGCGCCCTTTGGTCCGGGCGCAGCTTGAAGGAGGTATCAACCATGCCGAGCGGTTCAAAAATCACCCGCGCCAGATGCGTGCCAAGCCCCTCACCGGTGGCGGCTTCAATCATCTTGCCGGCCCAATCTATGCCGATGCCATAACTCCAATCCTCGCCCGGATCGAAGAGCAAGGGCAGGGCAAGCGCTGCATTGCGGCAGGTGCCGACGGCGGGCGTGCCGGTGGCCTTGCGGAAGCGGGCGATCTCCGCACTCCACATGTCATAGGCATAGCCCGAGGTATGGGTCAGCAAATGGCGCAGCGTGATGGGGCGCTTGGCCGGGCGCAGCTTGGGCTGGCCGGCCTCATCAAAGCCTTCCAGCACGCCAAGCGCGCCAATGCCCGGCACCAGCGATGCCGCCGGCGCATCAAGGGAAAGCTTGCCCGCTTCCACCAGCATCATCGCCGCCGCGCCGGTAATGGCCTTGGTCATGGAGGCAATCCAGAACACGCTATCCGGCGCCATGGGGTCGGCGCCGCCCAAGGCGCGGCTGCCAAAACCGGCATCCCAGCCGCTGCCATGCCGATCACCGAGCGCAAGCACCATGCCCGGGATTTGCCCCGCCTGCAACGCTTTTTGCATCCGGATCGCGATATTTTGCTTCCTGTCCATGCCTTCCAACCCTTTCATTGCCCTGGCGCGAAGCCTGCCTGCTCTTCCCCTCGGCGCGGGCTCGTGTTTATTGTGCCCTGCATTGAAACAAGGAGATAGGCGGAAATGACTGCGCGGGGCTGGAGCCCGGAATCATGGCGGAACATGCCGATCAGGCAGGTGCCGGAATATCCCGACCAGGCGGCTTTGGCCGCAATGGAAGCCAAGATCGCGCGATTTCCCCCGCTGGTTTTTGCTGGCGAGGCACGGCGCCTAAAAGCTTCCTTGGCGCGTGCTGGCGATGGCCAGGCTTTTGTCCTGCAGGGCGGCGATTGTGCGGAAAGCTTCGGTGATTTCACCGCCAATGTAATCCGCGACACGTTTCGTGTGCTGCTGCAAATGGCGGTGGTGCTGACCTTTGGCGGCGCCCTGCCGGTGGTGAAGCTTGGCCGCATGGCCGGGCAATTCGCGAAGCCCAGGTCTTCCGATAGCGAAACGCGCGATGGCGTGACGCTGCCTTCCTATCGTGGTGACATCATCAATGGCCCGGATTTCGATGCAGCGTCGCGCATCCCCGATCCATCGCGCATGGAATTCGCCTATATGCAATCCGCCGGTACGGTGAATTTGCTGCGCGCTTTCGCCACCGGCGGTTATGCGGATTTGCACGAGGTTCATCGCTGGAATTTGGGCTTTGTTGAAAGAAGCCCGCTGGCGGATCGCTATGCTGACTTGGCGACGCGCATTGATCAGACGCTGGCCTTCATGCAGGCCTGCGGCATGTCAGACCTGCCGCAAGTGCGGGAGACGGAATTCTATACCAGCCATGAAAGCCTATTGCTGCCTTATGAACAGGCACTGACGCGCGTGGATTCAACCTCCGGCGATTGGTACGCCTGTTCGGCGCATTTCCTCTGGATCGGGGACCGCACGCGCCAGCCTGATGGGGCGCATGTGGAATTCCTGCGCGGCGTAAAGAACCCCATCGGCATGAAGGTGGGCCCCAGCATGGACGCCGATGAATTGGTGCGCCTCACGGAAATCCTGAACCCGTCCAATGAAAAGGGGCGGCTCACGCTGATTTCCCGCATGGGCGCGGATAAGGTGGAAGCGAAACTGGCACCGCTCGTGCGCGCCGTCACGCGCGCCGGGCGCAATGTGGTGTGGCTCTGTGATCCAATGCACGGCAATACCACCACGGTTGCCGGTTATAAGACCCGACCCTTTGATTCCATTATTTCTGAAGTGCGCGGCTTTTTTGACGTGCATGAAGCGGAAGGCAGCTTCGCCGGTGGTGTGCATGTGGAAATGACTGGCAGCGACGTGACCGAATGCCTGGGCGGCGCCCATAAGCTTTCGGAGACCGATCTTTCCGCCAATTACGCGACCACCTGCGACCCCAGGCTCAATGCCGAGCAATCGCTGGAACTCGCCTTCCTGATCGCCGAGGAATTGAAGGCGCGGCGCGTCGCCGGCCTGACGGTACCGGCCCAGGCAGCGCAGTGAACACGCATGGCAGCCGGGAGGGGGCGACCCTTCCGGCAGCGTCCGATGTGGCGGATGAGGTGATTTCCGCCCGCGCGGATAGCTACTTCAACCGCACCAAGGCGGTCGTGCAGCGATTTGGCGACACCAAAGTTACCTATGCGGTCTTTTTGCGTCGCCCGGTGATTTCCGCCCCCAGGCTGATGCTGGATTGGCTGCGCACGGTGGCTGCGCGGCGCGGCACTGCCTTCCAGATTGAAGTGATGCATGAAGAAGGCCAATGGGTCGGCGCCGGCGATCCCTTGCTTTATGTCAGCGGGTCCTTCGTGCAGCTGGTGGATTTGGAAACCATGCTGTTGCAAAAGCTTGGCGCAGCCTGTGTTGCGGCGCATAACGCTTATCAGATGTGCTTGGAATTGCCGCAAATCGCCTTCCTTGCCATGGAAGCGCGCCACTGTGCCGGCGCGGAAATGCAGGACATGATGGCCTATGCCGCTTCCGTTGGCAGCCGCGCCGCGCAGGCAGAAGGGGCCAAGGGCTTCATTGGCAATGCCAATGACGCGACGGCGCATTGGTTCGGCGCGCCGCGTGGTTATGGGACCATGCCGCATGCGTTGATCGGCTATGCCGGCAGCACGGTGCGCGCGGCTGAGATGTTTCACGAAACCTTCCCGGACGATAACCTGACGGTATTGGTGGATTATTTTGGGCGAGAAATTACGGATGGTTTGGCTGTTGCGCGCCGTTTTCCGGAATTGGCCGCGGCCGGTCGCCTTGCCATGCGGCTTGACACCCACGGCGGCCGCTTTCTGGAAGGGCTTGATCCCGCGGAAAGCTACGCCGTCCTGGAACGCCACGCCCCCCAGGCCACCCGCCGCTACCGGAGCGAGACGGAGCTTCGCCACCTGACTGGCACCGGGGTTTCCGCCGCCGCCGTCTGGCGCATGCGCGAAGCATTGGACGAGGCCGGCTTCCCCAAGGTCAGGATCGTCGCTTCATCAGGCTTCGGGGTCACAAAATGCCGGGTCATGGCGGAAGCCAGGGCGCCAATTGATGTGGTTGGGACCGGCAGCTTCATCCCCAATACCTGGTCCGAAACCTATGCCACAGCGGATATCGTTGCCTATGACAGCGTGCCGCGCGTGAAGATTGGCCGCGAATTCCTGCTGAAGCGGGGCGAGACGCGCCGGCGCAATGGTGGGCAGGGCTGAGACTTCACTTTGGGTGATTTCACCCGGGGGCGAACTGCTTTAGAAGGCGCGCATGGCTGAAACCCTGAAAATCGCGCTTGCGCAACTGAACCCCCATGAAGGCGCGCTCACCGCCAATGCGGCGCTGATCCGCAAAGCGCGGGCAGAGGCGGCGCGCCTTGGCGCTGATCTTGTGGTGACGCCGGAATTTTCCATCGCTGGCTATCCGCCGGAAGATCTGGTGCGCAAGCCCGCCTTCCTTGCCGCCTGCGAAGCCGAAATCGCTGCCCTGGCTGCCGAAACCGCCGATGGTGGTCCCGGCCTGGTGGTGGGTGGCCCCTGGCGGGATGGGGAGAAGGTTTTCAACGCGCTGTTCCTGCTGGAGGCCGGGCAGATCGCCGCGCGCCGCGCCAAGCATGAATTGCCGAATTACGGCGTGTTTGACGACAAGCGCGTTTTCGATGCCGGCCCCGCGCCTGGCCCCATTCCGTTTCGCGGCTTTCGCCTGGGGCTGATGATTTGCGAAGATTGGTGGTTCCCCGCCGTTTCCGAAACACTCAGTGAAACCGGCGCGGAAATCCTGATCGCCATCAATGGTTCCCCGTTTGAGGCGGCAAAGCATCAGGCGCGGCTTGATCTGGCGGTCTCACGCTGCGTCGAAACCGGGCTTGGCTTTGTCTTCGTCAATCAGGTTGGCGGGCAGGATGAGCTGGTGTTTGAGGGCGCATCCTTTGTGATGAATGCGGATCGCAAGCTTGCGCATGTGATGCCCATGTTCACCGAAGGGCTGCGCATCACTGAATGGCGGCGTGATGGCAGCGTGCTGGTGTGCGCGCCCGGCGAGATTGCGCCCGATCTGCCGAAGCTTGAACAAATCTATGGCGGCATGTTGCTGGGCCTGCGCGATTATGTGAACAAGAACCGCTTCCCGGGTGTGGTGCTTGGCCTGTCTGGCGGCATTGATTCCGCGATATCGGCAGCCGTTGCTGTGGATGCGCTCGGGCCGGATCGTGTGCGCGCGGTGATGATGCCATCGCCCTATACCAGCATTGAAAGCCTGGAAGATGCTGCCGAATGCGCGCAGCTTCTGGGCATCCGTTATGAGAATATCGGCATTGGCCCGGCGATGGAGGCTTTCGCGGGAATGTTGGCGCCGGCCTTCGGCAATCGCCCGCCCGATATCACGGAAGAAAACCTGCAATCGCGTATTCGTGGCGTGACCTTGATGGCGCTGTCGAACAAGTTTGGCGATATGCTGCTGACCACCGGCAATAAGAGTGAAATGAGCACGGGCTATGCCACCATCTATGGCGATATGTGCGGCGGCTATTCCGTGCTGAAGGATGTCTATAAAACCACGGTGTTTGCACTTTCGCGCTGGCGCAATGAACATCGCCCCCAAGGTGCGCTCGGCCCGCTTGGCATGGTGATGCCCGAACGCGTGATTACCAAGCCGCCGAGCGCCGAATTGAAGCCCGATCAGAAGGATCAGGACAGCCTGCCGCCCTATGATGTGCTGGACGCCATTCTGGAAGGGCTGGTGGAAGGCGAAAAATCCGTGGATGCGCTGGTGGCGGATGGTTTTGATCGCGCGCTGGTATTGCGCGTTTGGCGCTTGCTGGACCGTGCCGAATATAAGCGCCGCCAGGCACCGCCCGGCGTGAAGATCACGCCGCGCGCCTTTGGGCGGGATCGGCGCTACCCCATCACCAATGGCTTTACGGCGTTGATTTCATGAGCGGCGGTCTCGATCCTCAGCTTTTCGGTGGCGGCGATTTGATTGTCCGCATTATGGATTTGTCTGGTGGCAATGGTGCGGAGCCTGTCGAGGAAATTCGCGGCTTTCTTTCCATTGAACACGCCAATGCCTTCGCGCGGCGCTATGTGCGGGATTCCGTGGAACGCTGCCGCGCGCCTGGATTGGACGCGAAAGCCGTGCTGGATGCCTGGTTCGCCTTTGGCGAGGATGCGGAAGTGGTTGGCGCCGCGGAGAATGCCTGGGTCAGCGGCAGTGAATTGAAGGGTTTTGCTGAAACCCCGGTGAAAGACAGTGAAGAACGCAATTGGCGCATTCTTGACCCGCGCCGCGATGAGGATTCTGAGGACGCGGCATGAAACTCCGTTTTGCCCCTTCGCCCACCGGGCTTTTGCATGTTGGCAATGCACGCGTGGCGCTGGCCAATTGGCTGCTGGCGCGCCGCCATGGCGGGGAATTCCTGTTGCGGCTGGATGATACCGATACCGAACGCTCCCGCGCGGAATATGCCGAGGCGATTGAAGAAGACCTGACCTGGCTCGGCCTGCCCTGGGATGGGCTGGTGCGGCAATCCGATCGGTTGGATCGCTATGCTGAAGCGGCTGAGAAGCTGAAGGCCGCCGGGCGGCTTTATCCCTGCTTCGAGACGGAAGAAGAACTCGCCTACAAGCGCGAACGCCGCCGGCGTGAAGGTAAGCCGCCACTGTATGATCGCGAAGCGCTGAAAATGACGCGCGAGCAATATGAAAAGGCGCTAGCCAACGGTAAGCAGCCCTATTGGCGGTTCTTGCTCTCCTCGCGGTCGGTTTCTTGGCGCGATCAGGTTTTGGGTGATCGCAGCGTAAAGCTTTCGGCGATTTCAGACCCCGTGCTGATCCGCGCCGATGGTTCGCCGCTTTATACCTTCACCTCGGTCGTTGACGATCTTGAAATGGGCATCACGCATATCGTGCGCGGTGAGGATCACGTCACCAATACCGGCATTCAGATTGATATCTTTGAAGCGTTCGGCGGCAAGCAGAATGCGCTCGCCTTCGGGCATTTGCCGCTGCTGACGGATGCGGAAGGGGGCGCGCTCTCCAAGCGCTTGGGCTCCATTTCGCTTAGGCATTTGCGGAAAGATGGGATCGAACCGGCGGCTTTGGTGGGGTATCTCGCCGCACTTGGTACTTCCAATGATCCGGTCGCGGGGATGCCGGCTGATCTGGCGCCAGGCTATGATCTTGGGAAGGTGTCGCAATCCACCGCGCGCTTCGATCCGCGGCATATGTTGGCGCTCAATCGCAAGCTTTTGCATGGCATCAGCTTTGACGCAGTGAAGGAACGGCTGCCCGAAGGCGCTGATGAGGATTTCTGGCTCGCCGTGCGCGGCAATCTTGATCTGCTGCGCGAAGCGAAGCCCTGGTTTGATGTGGTGCGCGGCACCATTGTGCCGCCCGTGCTGGAAGGGGAGGGCGATTTCCTCCGCGTTGCCCTGGATGTCATGCCCGTTGAACCTTGGGACACCACCACCTGGAGTGCCTGGACCAGCGCGATCAAGATCAGCACTGGTCGTAAGGGCAAGGCGCTATTCCTGCCCATGCGTTTGGCGCTTACGGGTGAAGAACACGGGCCTGATATCGGCACCATGCTGCCGCTCATTGGGCGAGATAAAGCCGCGACGCGCTTGAAGATTGCGGCGGGTAGTTGAGCCATGGCCGAGCTTTTCCTGCATGACAGCGCGGCGCGTACAAAGCGGCGCTTTGAACCGCTCGATCCCCAGTATGTGAAGCTCTATGTCTGCGGGCCCACGGTTTATGATTTGGCGCATCTGGGTAATGCGCGCCCGGTGGTGGTGTTTGATGTGTTGGCGCGGCTGTTGCGCAGGCTTTATCCGCGCGTCACTTATGCGCGCAACATCACGGATGTGGATGACAAGATCAATGCGCGTGCGCGTGAAAGCGGTGAGCCCATTGCCGCCATCACTGCGCGCACGACTGCCGATTTTCACGCCGATATGGCCGCCCTTGGCGCGCTGCCGCCGGATGTGGAACCGCGCGCCACTGGCCATATCGCCGAAATGATCGCGCTGATCGAAAGGCTGATCGCCAATGGCCATGCCTATGCGGCGGATGGGCACGTGCTGTTCTCGGTCCCGTCCTTCGCCAATTACGGCAAGCTGTCTGGCCGATCACCGGATGAATTGCTCGCCGGCGCGCGGGTGGATGTGGCGCCCTATAAGCGCGATGCTGGCGATTTCGTGCTTTGGAAGCCGAGCGACGCCGAAACACCGGGCTGGGACAGCCCCTGGGGCCGTGGCCGGCCTGGCTGGCATATTGAATGCTCTGCCATGTCCTGGAAGCATCTGGGCGAAAGCTTCGATATCCATGGCGGTGGGCATGATCTGATTTTCCCACATCATGAAAATGAAGTCGCGCAATCCGTCTGCGCTTTCCCCGGTGCGGCCTTCGCCCGCTACTGGATGCATAACGGCATGCTGCTGGTGGATGGGGAGAAGATGTCGAAATCCCTCGGCAATTTTCTCACCGTCCGGGATATTCTGAAGAAAGGCGCCTGGGCGGGGGAGGCGTTTCGCCTGCTGCTGCTCCGCACCCATTATCGCCAGTCGCTGGATTTCACCGAAGCCTGTTTGGATGAAGCCAAGGCGGAATTGGATGATCACTACGCCATGCTGGCGCGCGCTGGTGCGGCGCTTGCGGATGAGGATGCCGCGCGCATGGCGGAATGGGTGCTGGAGCCGCTGTGCGATGATTTGAACACGCCGCTCGCACTCGCGCGGCTGCGTGACCTTCGTACCCTTGCCAATGCGCTAACGGTCGGCGGTTCGCCCAATGTGGTGCTGGAACGCATGGGGCTGCGGGATGCGCCGGAGATCAGTTCGGTGATCGCGGCCTTCCGGGACGCCGCTCGCGTGCTTGGCCTGGTGCAATCCGAACCCGCCCAATGGCTGCAAGGTGGTGGCGATGATGCCGCCGCGATTGAATCCGCCATCGCCGCGCGGCTCGCTGCCCGCAAAGCGAAGAACTGGGCGGAAGCCGACCGCATTCGCGATGACTTGAAGGCACGGGGCATTATTCTGGAAGATGGCGCCGGCGGCACCACCTGGAAACGCGCTTGACCTTCCCATGATGGCAAGCGGCAAGGTGATCCGGCTGAGATGATGACCGGGAGATTTACCATGAAGCGCATCGCCCTTTGCCTCACCCTCGCCACCCTTGGCCTGCCTGCCCTGGCACAGCAAGGCCATCAGGGGCACGGCACGCGCCCCAGTGCGAATGAACCTGCCTCCACACGCGAATTCCGCGCCGCGAATGACCGGATGCATCGCGATATGAATATCCGCTTCACCGGCGATGCGGATCGTGATTTCGCCGCCGGTATGATCCCACATCACCAGGGCGCGATAGATATGGCGCGCGTGGTGCTCCGCCACGGCAAGGATCCGGAAATGCGCCGCTTGGCTGAGAGCATCATCGCCGCGCAGGAAGCGGAAATCACCCAGCTAAGGGCTTTTCTGGCGCGATGACGGGCGGGCGCGGGGAAGGGGGGGCGCCACTCACGCCGCCACCGGGTGAAAGCCCGATCATCGTGCTGGTGCGCCCGCAAATGGCGCGCAATATCGGCAGCACCGCCCGCGCCATGGCCAATGGTGGCCTATTTCACCTGCGTATCGTTGCACCACGCGATGGCTGGCCGCAGCCCGATGCACTGCCAGCGGCTTCCGGCGCTGATCCCATCATTCATGCGGCACAGGTGTTTGATACGCTCGATGCCGCACTTGCGGATTGTCACCGCGTATTGGCCACCTGCCCGCGACCACGCCATGTCGTGATCCCAGTCAGGGATGCGCGCGCCGCAGCCGAGGATTTGCGCGCCATCAACGCCAAGGGCCAGCGTGTCGCGGTGTTATTCGGCCCGGAACGCGCCGGGCTGGAAGCCGAGGATCTCGCCCGCGCCGATACGCTGGTGCGCTATCCGCTGAACCCTGAACATAACTCCCTCAACCTCGCGCAAGCCGTGATGATTCTGGCTTACGAATGGTGGATGGCCGCCGAGGCAACGCCGCCGCGCTACCTGATGACCAATGAAACCCATGTCGCCACCAAGGGCGAATTAGATATTTTTTTGGGCCGGCTGATTGCGGAATTGGATGCGTCCGGCTTCCTCGACAATCAGGAAAAACGCCCCGGCATGGTACGCAATCTGCGCCATTGGTTCCAGCGCGGAGAGGTAACGGAACAGGAACTCCGCACGCTGCATGGGGTGGTCACGGAATTGTCGCGCGGGCGCATGAAGCGCGGCCGCCCACCGCGTGATGATGTGAAAGCGCCCTGGCAGGAGGAATAAAAAAACCGGCCAGCTTGCGCTGACCGGTTTTTCGGGAAGCAAACGCCTTTCAGCGCTGCAGGGCCTGCACAATTTCCTGCGTGACCTTCTTCGCATCGCCGAACAGCATCATGGTATTCGGGCGGAAGAACAGCTCATTATCCACGCCGGCATAGCCGCTCGCCATGCCGCGCTTGATGAAGAACACGGTCTTCGCGCGTTCCACATCCAGAATGGGCATGCCGTAAATGGCCGAGGATTTATCGGTTTTCGCCGCGGGATTGGTGACGTCATTCGCCCCGATCACAAACGCCACATCGGCATCGGCGAATTCCGCATTGATCTCCTCAAGCTCAAAAACCTCATCATAAGGCACATTGGCTTCGGCCAGCAGCACGTTCATATGGCCGGGCATGCGCCCCGCGACAGGATGGATGGCGTATTTGATTTCAGCGCCTTCCTTCTTGAGCAGATCAGCCATTTCACGCAGCACCTGCTGCGCCTGCGCCACCGCCATGCCATAGCCAGGCACCACGATGATCTTCTGCGCATTCTTCATCATATAGGCCGCGTCTTCCGGGCTGCCGGCCTTGACTGGTGGGCGATCAGCAGCCTCGCCACCCGCTGCCGCCGCGCCACCTTCAGACCCGAAACCACCCAACAGCACATTGATGATGCTGCGGTTCATGCCCTTACACATGATGTAGGACAGGATGGCACCCGAAGCGCCGACCAGCGCGCCGGTCACAATCAGCAACAGATTGCCGATGGTGAAGCCAATGCCCGCCGCCGCCCAGCCGGAATAGCTGTTCAGCATGGACACAACCACAGGCATATCAGCGCCACCAATCGGGATGATCAGCAGGAAGCCCAGCACAAAGGACAGGATCGCAATCATCCAGAACAGCACATCACTGCCCGTGATCACGAACAGCACCACCAGTAGCGCCAGCAAAATGCCAAGCCCCAGGTTCAGCATATGCTGACCCTTGAACATGATCGGCGCGCCAGACATGCGGCCATCCAGCTTCGCGAAGGCAATCACAGAACCCGAAAAGGTAATGGCACCAATCGCAAGACCCAGCGACATTTCAACCAGCGACGCGCCCTTGATATTGCCACGCACGCCAATGCCGAAGCTCTCCGGCTCATAAAACTCCGCCGCCGCCACGAATACCGCTGCCAGACCCACCAGCGAATGGAAGGCCGCGACAAGCTGCGGCAGAGATGTCATTTGAATGCGCTGCGCGACAATGGTGCCGAGCGTG
>JBPCSO010000061.1:0-9999 GCA_051007055.1 Roseomonas sp. | reverse complement strand
AATCCGCCAGAGCGCGATATGGAATGGACGGAATCGGGTGTCGCCGGCGCTTATCGCTTTACGCAGCGCGTGTTCCGCATTGTGGAAGCGGCACTCCCCAGCCTGCCACCCGCAGGCAGCGCGCCGGAAGAAGCCGGCAAGGCACTGCGGCGCGCGACCCATCGCGCCATTGCAACGGTGACCGAGGCTTTGGAGACCTTCGCCTTCAATGTCGCGGTCGCGCGGCTTTATGAATTTGCCAATGCCATTGAAGCGGCGAAGGATGCGCCGGGGGCTGCGCGGCGGGAAGCATTTGAAATGCTGGCACGCCTTTCCGCGCCGATGATGCCGCATCTGGCGGAGGAAGTTTGGTCCCTGCTACGACCCGATGATACGGCGCTGGTGGCCGAACTCCCCTGGCCGGAAGCCGATCCGGCGCTGCTGGTGGCCGAAAGCATCACACTGGCCGTGCAGGTTCTGGGTAAGCTACGCGCCACCATCGAAGTGCTCGTGGGTGCCAGCGAGGAAGCGATTTTCGCCGCCGCCGAGGCTGAGGAAAACGTCAAGCGCGCGGTGGGCGACAAGCCGATCAAAAAGCTGATCCATGTACCCGGAAGGGTGGTGAATTTTGTTATCTAGACGCGCCCTAATCGCGCTTTCCCTTCCGCTGCTGGCGGCGGGCTGCGGCTTTCGGCCTATGCATGGCAGCAGCGGTTCGCGCGAAGATACCGAAGTGGCCGCCGCGCTAGCCGCCGTGAAGGTGGGTTTGATCACCGAACGACAAGGCCAATTGCTGCGACGGCGCCTGGAACAAGGCCTTGCCCCAAATGGGCGCGGCGCGGTGGCTGCGAAATATGATCTGCGCGTCGGGATTGGTTATGCCGTCGAAATCCAGGGCTTTCGCCGCGATGGCTTCCCAAGCCGCGTGCGCTTCAGCGCCACCGCGAATTGGTTCCTGTATGATGTTAGCGCCGCGCCGCGCGAGGTTGCCCGAGGCACAGAACGCGCCACCGATGCCTATGACATTCCGGAAAACCAATTCTTCGCCGCCGATGCGGCGCGTGAGACGATGGAACGCCAATTGATTGACCAATTGGCGCAGCAGATTCTGGAAAAGCTCGCGATCCATTTCCGCGCAGCAACGCAGGGCGTGGCGCCGGCCTGATCATGGCCAAGCTTGACGCGCGGCGCATTCCTGCCTTCCTGGCCGACCCGCCGGCTACAGCGCGGGTTGTGCTGATTTACGGCGATGATCTGGGCTTGGTCCGCGAAAGGGCGGATCACTTGATCCGCGCCGTGGTGGGCGATGACCCTTTCGGCCTGGTGGATGTACCGCGCGATGCTGCCAGCCGCGATGCTGGGCTGCTGGCGGGGGAAGCCGCGCAATCCGCTCTCACGGGCGGGCGGCGCCTGGTGCGGGTGCGCGATGCGACAGATGGCTTGGCGAATGCCGCCAAGGCCGCGCTGAGCGGGCCGGGTCCTGGGATTGTGCTGCTGGAAGGCGGTGCGCTTGCTGGCAATAAGGGCCTGCGCCCCGCGCTGGAACGCGCAAATGATGCAGCTGCGGTGATTGCCTGCTACCCCGAAACCGGGGCGGAGTTGGAAGCAAGCCTTGGGCGCATGTTGAAGGAACGCGGTGTTACGGCGGATAGCGCTGCACTTTCCTTCATGGCCGCACGGCTTGGCGAGAACCGTCTGCAAATCCGCCAGGAAGTGGAAAAATTGGCGCTGTATGTCGGCCCCGCCAAGCGTGTGACAGAAGAAGACGCCATCGCCTGCATCGCTGAAGGTTCAACGCTTGATCTGGACCAAGCCCTGCTTGCGGCAACGGCAGGCGATGCCGCGCTGGCAGACCGCGCGCTGGATCAGGCCTTTGCCGAGGGGGCGGCGGCGGTGCAGGTGGTGCGTGCGGCACTCAGGCATGTGCAGCGGCTGCATCTGGCAGCACTTGCGGTGGCGAAGGGTTCAAGCCCTGGCGATGCGCTTTCTTCCTTGCGCCCGCCGGTATTCTTCAAAAGCCGCCCGGCTTTTGAAAGGGCGCTCAGGCTTTGGCCCGCCCCCGCGCTCTCGGCAGCTGGTGAGGCGCTGTTGGAAGCCGAACGCCACACCAAAACCACAGGGATGCCGGATCAGGCAATTGCGCGCGCGGCGGTGATGGCGCTGGCGCGGGAAGCAGTGCTGCGCCGGCGTTAGGCCAGGCACTAAATTCTGATAAATTCAGCGATCTTTGCGTTCTGCCGTAGCGCTGCCAGATCATCCGCGCCCGGCAATTGCGGCCTGTCACGCTCAGCCGCCACCAGACACAGAAAGCCCAGCGGCGCATCTTCCGCCGCGCGGAATTGATGCCATTCCATGGGCTGGATTTCCACCAGATCATGCTCGGCAATATCCGTGATCTCCTCACCCACCAGGCAAGCACCACGCCCGCGCAGGATCAGCACCCAATGGATATGCGCATGGCGTTCCAGCGTGGAATGCCCGCCGGGCTGCACTTCGAAATAGCGCCATTGGACGGGCAGGCTTTCCGCCCCTTCAAACAGGATCTGGCGCGTCACATCCTTGTAAGGGCCGCCTTCCTTGTAAGCCAGGACGGGCACGTTTTCCCAAGCAAAAGAATTGAACCGACGCACGGTCATTCCGCGGCCCTTCCCGTTGCAACAGCCTTCTCAATTGCGGCCATAAAGGCGTGTGCGCCGGCCTCAGGTTCGGGCGAATGGCGCATCAGCGCGCCGCCAATCAGGAAAACGGCATCATGGCCAAAGGCCGCCACCATGCTGTCAATGCGTTCAATCGTCATGCCACCTGCCGGGGAAGGGAAACCGGGTTTCACATCGCCCAAGGGTTCCTGCATGGCAATGGCCAAATCCCGACATTCCTTCGGGGTGAAGGTAAAGCGCCCGCCGGCATTGGGAAAAACCGAGATATCAGCGCCGAAGATACGAAACAGGCGGCCGAGTAGCATGGCCGGCGTCATGCCATGCTCGGGGTCATGGAAATGCGTGCCGGTGAAGCTTGGATGCGTCATCACCGCCAGCCCGTATTTGCGCGCGAGGTAAAAACCCGTGTCAGGGCCAATAAGCAGCGGCGCAATCAGCGCGCCGGCACAGCCCTCGGCGCGGGCAAATTCCATTTGCGCTTCGATCTGGTCAAATCGGCCAGCGATCATCGGAAAATAGAGAGTTTTGCGCCCGGTCTTGGCATTGGCGTTGCGGATCGCTTCCTGAAGCCGGGAAACCCTTTCCTTGAAGGGGTGAAAGGACTGGTCCATCAGCCCGTGATCATCCTTGACCACATCAAGCCCGCCCAGCGCATAGCCGGCGGCAAGGCGGGCCAATTCAGGTACGGAAAGCCCAAGCGGCTTGATTGCCGTCGCCGCCAAAGGCCGGCCATAGACGCCAAGCTTCTCGCGCAGCCCCGAAACACCAAAGCGCGGTCCGCCAAAGGCGCGGAGTTGATCACCGGTCAGGCGGATATCAACAATCTTGATGCCCCGCCTGATGGAGATATTGCCGAAAATGACATTCAGCAGATTGGGGATCGAATCATTGACGATATCGGCGCGGTAGCTGATTTCCACATCGAAAGCATGCGATGGCGGCGCGCAGGGCGTGATGGCCTCAACCTGCCCCACAATGCCCGCATCCCAGATTGGGCCTGGCACACAATCGCCCGGGATTTCGACCGTTTCTTCAAGGCAGATATCCTTGGCATGCGCTTCAATCGGCCGGGAATCATCCGGGGTAATGCGATAGACAATCTGAAACCGCGGCGCGCCCATCAAACCCTGAAACCTCTCCAACCCTGCCAAAGGGCAGCCAAGCCGCGCTTAGCTGGCCCTGCCCCCTTTATGACAAGGTTATTACCGCGAAGTTTGGCCCTGGCGATAGGCGTTGCGGTCTAATGGGAAGAAACACTTTGGGGTGCCGCACTTCAGCGCGTATGCACCCATTCAGGTTCATCAACCGCCACCAGGTCAGGCAGGTTCACCACCACTTCCTCAGTGCCAGAACGCACCAGGGCGCAATGCAGCACCTCGGTCGCGGAGGCATTGATTTCCTGATGCGGCACATAGGGTGGCACCAGGAAGAAATCGCCCGCGCGCGCTTCGGTGATGAATTCCAGCCGATCGCCCCAACGCATATGGGCGGTGCCGCTGATGATATAAATCACGCTTTCCAACGCGCCGTGATGATGCGCGCCGGTGCGCGAATTGGGCTCGATCCGATTGGTGCCGGCCCAAAGCGCGACCGAGCCGGTCCGCGCGCCGCTGATGGCAACTTCGCGGTTCATGCCAAGGGTCTCCGGCGTATCGCCGCTTTTGGCGCTGGCACGCACATGCTTGATGCCGCGGGTGCGCCAATCAATCGGGGTCAGGCTATCGGGCATGGGGGTTCTCCTTCAGGGTCAATCGGGTTGCGCGCCGGTGCGGCGCACCAAGGCGGGCCAGCGCCGCGCTTCGGCCTGGATCAGGCTCGCGAATTGCGCAGGGCCTTGGCTGGTCACTTCAAAACCCTGGGCGGTGAGATGTTCTGCGACCTCGGGCTTCGCCAAAATACGCTCCAGGGCGCCAGCCAGGCGCCGGATTGCCGCCGGGGATGTGCCAGCCGGCGCCAGAATGCCCTGCCAGGTAATCACCTCAAATTCCGCAAAACCTGATTCGGCGATGGTGGGTACCTCCGGCAGGGCAGGGACGCGCTTGGCGCTGGTGACGGCAAGGGCGCGCAGCCGCCCGGTGCGGATATGTTCAATGGCGGCCGGCAGGGTGACAAACAGGGCCTGGATATGCCCTGCGACCAAGTCAATCACGGCCGGCCCGCCGCCGCGATAGGGCACATGGGTGAAGCTAAGCCCGGCATCCTGCGCAAACAGCGCCCCGGCCAGATGCCCGATGGATCCATTGCCCTGGGACGCCAACGTCAGCTTGCCATCCGCCTGCCGCGCCCAGGCAATGAAGCCCGCCACATCCCGCGCGGGGGCCGAGGGGTGCACCACCAGCACCTGCGGCGCACGCACGGCTTCAATCACCGGGCTGAAATCCTTGACGGGATCAAAGCCGACACGCGGGTAAAGGGCTGGATTGATCGTGAGCGGGTCTGAGCCCACCAGCAGGGTCAACCCATCCGGCGCGGCGCGGGCCACCAATTCGAAGGCAATATTGCTGCCGGCGCCGGGCTTGTTTTCCGTGACGACATTCTGGCCCAAAGCCTCGGTCAAATGCCGCGCCAGCAGGCGGCCCAGAATATCCAGGCTGCCGCCGGGAGCGACAGGCACCACGATCCGCAGCGCGCGGTCCGGGTTCCAGGCGGTATCGGCCTGGGCCGGGGTGGCGAGCATGCCAGCGGCGGCGAAAAGGGCGGAGCGGAGCAGCAGGTCACGGCGGAGGGTCATGGTGGTGAAATCCAAGTTCGTTTGAAAAGTTTTTCTCTCAAATCGCGAAAAACATCAAGAAAAAAGATTTTATTTTCTCAAGCAAACCCTTGCGAAAGGCTTCCCCGATGCGTGGTGCTGGGAAGGTTTTTCTCCTCTACGGGCCAAAACCGTCCTCAGGCGCGCACCCTGTCTCTTTTGCGCAAAACCGCAGCGCCGGCGATTTCACGCCCCCGCGAAATGCTTTATCCACCCTCAGCGACGGCAAAGCAGGGGCTCAAACCATGGCGGAAATCTATTTCTTTGAAGACCTGACGGTGGGGCTGACCGCCAAATTTTCCAAAACCATCACGGAAGCCGATATCGTGCTTTTCGCCGCCGTCACCGGCGATACCAACCCCATGCATCTAGATGCGGAATATGCCGCGACCTCGATCTTCAAGGAACGCATTGCCCATGGCATGCTGGCGGCGGGCCTGATTACCAAGGTGCTGGGCACGCAACTCCCCGGGCCGGGCACGATCTATATGTCGCAAACGCTGAAATTCCGCGCCCCGGTGAAAATCGGGGAGACCGTGACCGCCATTGTCGAAGTCGCGGCTTTGCATCCCGAAAAGCACCGCGCGACGCTGAAGACCGTCTGCCTGGTCAAGGGTGAACCAGTGCTGGAGGGGGAGGCGTTTGTCTCCGTCCCCTCCCGCGCCGCCATCACCAAAGCAGCGGAGTAAGCCCATGCGCCGCGTTTGTGTTTTTGCCGGTTCCGCCGCCGGCGCCCGTCCTGAATATGCCGCCGCCGCCGCCGCGCTGGGCCGAGAGATAGCCGCGCGCGGGCTGGGCCTCGTTTATGGCGGGGGCGGCGTTGGGCTGATGGGCGCGGTTTCCGCTGCCGCACAGGCCGCAGGGGCTAAGGTGATTGGCATCATCCCCCATGGGCTGGTGGCGCGCGAAGCCGGCGCAAAGCAGCTCAAGGATATGCGCGTGGTTGGGTCCATGCATGAACGCAAGGCGCTGATGGCCGAGCTTTCGGATGGCTTCATCGTGCTGCCCGGCGGCTATGGCAGCCTGGAAGAAGCCGTGGAGACGCTCACCTGGTTGCAGCTTGGCATTCAGCGCAAGGGCATCGTGTTTGTGGATACGCTCGGCTATTGGCAGAAGCTGATGGGCGCCTTGGATCACATGGTGGCAGAAGGTTTTGTGCGGGGGGAAATGCGCGCCGCGGCCATGCTGGCGCCGGATGGTGCCGCCGCGATTGATGCGCTGAAGCACTTCACACCGCCCGATGTGCCGCGCTGGCTGAAGCCCGGGGAAGCCTGATGGCGGTGCAAGTCTTCTCCGATTGGCGGGCTATCCCCAAGGAAGCGCGTGGCGCCACCGTCGCACTTGGCAATTTTGATGGCGTGCATCTCGGCCATGTCGCGGTGCTGAAGGCAGCGCAAGCGGCGCGGCCTGATTTGCCGCTGGCGGTGCTGACCTTCGAGCCCCATCCGCGTGAGCATTTCCGCCCCGATGATCCGCCCTTTCGGCTGACGCTGCTGCCGGCCAAGGCAGCGTGTCTTGCTGACGCCGGCGCGCGCTTTGTCTATACGCTGCGTTTTGATGATGATTTTGCCGCACTTTCGGCCGAAGCCTTTGTGGAACAGGTGCTGCATAAGGGGCTGGGCGCGAAGCATTTGGCAAGCGGGCCTGATTTCGCCTTCGGCAATCGGCGTGGTGGCGATGTGCGGTTTCTGGCGCGGGAGGCTGCCGCGCGCGGCATGGGGCTTTCCATTGTGCCGCCAGTGGAACAGGGGGGGGAGGCGATTTCCTCCACCCGCATCCGCCGGCTATTGCAGGATGGCTACCCGGATAGGGCGGCGGAAAAGCTTGGCCGGCCATGGGAAATCCGCGGCACGGTGGTGCATGGGGATAAGCTTGGGCGGGTGCTTGGCTGGCCGACGGCGAATATCTGGCTGGACCGGCATTTGGAACCGGCGCGGGGCGTCTACGCGGTCACGGTGGCGCTGCCGGGGGGCGGGACGGCCAAGGGGGTCGCCAATATCGGGCGGCGGCCGACGCTCGGCGGCGATAAGGTGACACGGCTTGAGGTCTATATCTTCGATTTCGCAGGCGATATTTACGGCCAGGAAATCGGGGTACGGCTGGTGCAGTTCCTTAGGCCCGACGCGAAGTTTGATGGGTTGGAAACGCTGAAAGCAGCGATCGAAGCAGATGCGCTGGAAGCCCGCCGCCTTCTGGGCTAGATTTGGATGATGAATGAACAAGCCCCTTCCGATTTCTGGGAAAAGCATCTGTCGCAGCAGCAAGCGATGTTGGAGGAACTCCGCGCCCTAAGGGCGGCTCAGCAAGAACACGCAGTCAAGCTTCATGCGCAAGAACAGGGCTTAAAGCGCCTTGTAAGTCTGGTCTTCTTGCAAACCGAGGTTCAGCGCGCCTCCATGCTTTCAGGCCTCGCCGCTGCCGATGGGCGCCATGCCGACCCCTTGTCCCTGACGCGAGCCTATGCCCAGGTTTATAGCCAGAATGGCGAGGATGGGATGACAGCCGAAATCTTTGGGCGCATTGGTACTCGTGATCGCTTCTTCGTTGAAATCGGTATTGAGAACGGGCTGCAATGCAATACCCGCCTGCTGCTTGAAGCAGGCTGGCGTGGCGTTTGGCTTGAAGGGAGCGAGAGGATGGCCCAGGAGGCGTCCCAGTATTTCCGTCCCTTTATCGAAAGCGGCGCGCTCAAGATTTTGTTCGGCATTATCGGACCGGAGAATATCGAAGCAGCCCTGGATCAAATGGAGGTCCCGGCGCGCTTCGATTACTTGTCGCTTGATATTGATCAGCACACCCATAGCGTTTGGCGTGCGATGAAGCGGCAGGCACGGGTGGTGTGCATTGAACAAAATGCGTCTATTCCGCCCAGCATGGCGCTTGAAGTGCCTTTCGATCCGACGAAGGGTTGGGATGGCAGCAATTGGTTTGGCGCGGGTCTAAAGGCAATGGAACTGATCGGTGCCGCAAAGGGGATGCATCTCGTCGGGTGCGACATGACCGGCGCCAATGCCTTCTTCGTGACGGCAGATGAAACCGACGGGCGCTTTCGCGCCCCCTTCACCGCTGAAACGCATTACCAGCCAGCCAGCTACCCGCTTTTGGCCCATACCGGTCACCCTCCATCTCCGGTGTCTCGCCACTGGGTGCACTCACCCGAAGCGCCGCAGCTTGACCCATACCCAGGGCGTTCCCCAAAAGGCTCAGTATGAACCGGCTTTCTGCGCGGCGAATTACCCGCCCGGCCGTCTGCTGAAGGCCGGGACTAAACGTTCTTCTTCGTCACCCCAGCCGCCCGCCCGGTGGCCTAAGATTAGCCCGCAAGGCTCGAAAACATGACCGATAGCCCCAAAGAGGCCCGCGATTATCGCGGCACCGTCTTCCTGCCGCAGACCGGCTTTCCCATGCGCGGCGATTTGCCGAAGCGTGAGCCAGATATGCTGGCGCGCTGGGACCGCCTGAAACTGTGGGAGAGGCTGCGCGCGCAATCCAAAGGACGTGAGAGCTTCGTACTGCATGACGGCCCGCCCTATGCCAATGGCAATCTGCATATCGGCCATGCGCTCAATAAAATTTTGAAGGATGTGATCAATCGCGCCGCGCAAATGGCGGGGTTTGATGCGAATTACGTCCCCGGCTGGGATTGCCACGGCCTGCCGATTGAATGGAAGGTTGAAGAAGAATACCGCAACAAGGGCCGCGACAAGGATGCGGTGCCGGTGTTGGATTTCCGCGCCGAATGCCGCGCCTATGCCGAACATTGGCTTGAAGTACAGCGGGAGGAATTCATCCGCCTTGGTGTCGCCGGCGATTGGGTGGATCGTTACGCGACGATGGATTTCGCCTCGGAAGCCGCGATTGCGGGTGAGATCGGCAAGTTTCTGATGAATGGCTCACTCTATCGCGGGCTGCGTCCTGTGATGTGGAGCCCGGTTGAGAAAACCGCGCTAGCGGAAGCAGAGATCGAATATCACGACCACATCAGCCCGACGCTGCATGCCAAATTCCGCATCCTGAAAGCGGGGGCGGCTGATCTGGTGGGCGCGGATGTGGTGATCTGGACCACCACGCCCTGGACCATGCCGGGCAATCGCGCGGTGGCCTACGGCGCTGAAATTGATTACGCGCTGGTGCATGTCGAAGGCTTGGCCGAAAAATCCTATCTGAAGATCGGTGATCGGCTGCTGGTCGCGCTGCCCTTGCTGCCGCAGTTTGAAAAAGATGCCGGGGTCGGCGCGCATAGCATCAAGCGCGTGATCAAGGGCGAAGAACTTGCTGGTGCAATCGCCGCGCATCCGCTGCGTGGGCATGGCTATGAGTTTGATGTGCCGCTGCTGCCGGGCGATTTCGTCACCACCGAAGCCGGCACGGGCTTCGTGCATATCGCCCCAGGCCATGGTGAGGATGACTTCAATCTGGGCCGCGCGCATAACCTGCCGATCCCGGAAACCGTGAATGATGACGGCACCTTCACCCATCACGCGCCGGGGTTTGAAGGCTTGCATGTCTTCAAGGCGCATACCGCGGTTTATGCGGCGATGGAGGCAGCGGGGACGCTGGCGGCGACGGGTAAGCTCACGCATAGCTATCCGCATAGCTGGCGGTCCAAGAAGC
>JBPCSO010000060.1:0-53972 GCA_051007055.1 Roseomonas sp. | reverse complement strand
CGTTTCCGTCGGCTGTTTCGTGACTCCGAAGGGCGGCTGCATATCCGTGATGCGCGCGCAGCACGGCAATTTCGCCTGAACCTTGGCACGATTGTGGAAACCCCCATGATCAAGGTGCGGTTTCGTGGCGGCGGCACTTTGGGGGAGGTGGAGGAATGGTTCGTCTCTACCCTTACGGCCGGTGATTGCTTTCTGTTTGCGGGCCAGGTGGTACGTTATGAAAGGCTTGACCCCACAGCGGTGATCGTGAGCCCTGGCGGCGGCGATGAACCACGCGTGCCGGTTTATGCCGGCAGCCGCATGCCGCTCACCACCTGGCTTGCCGCGCGGGTGCGCGACATTTTGCATGATCCCGCGCGCTGGGCGCATTTGCCGGCGCCGGTCCAGGAATGGCTCCGCCTGCAATCCCTGCGGAGCGAATTGCCGCCATCCGATGGCTTGCTGATTGAAACCTTCCCGCGGGGGGGGCGCTGGTTTCTGGTGGCCTATACATTTGAAGGGCGGCTTGCGCATCAAACGCTTGGACTTTTGGTGACGAAGCGCATGGAACGGCTTGGCATGGGGCCGCTTGGCTATGTGGGTACGGATTATGTGCTGGCGATCTGGTCCGCCTTTGAACCGACCGGCGTGGAAAGGCTATTTGCCGAAGACATATTGGGCGATGAGATGGAGGAATGGCTCGCGGAATCTTCCATGCTGCGGCGGAGCTTCCGCAACATTGCAACCATTGCGGGCTTGCTTGAAAAGCACCATCCGGGGCTCGCGAAATCTGGCCGGCAAATGACCATGAATGCGGATTTGATTTATGATGTGCTGCGCCGGCATGAACCGAACCACATACTTTTGCGCGCCACGCGGGAAGAAGCCGCGCGGGGCCTCACGGATGTGGCGCGCATCGCCGCACTTCTCGCGCGCATTCAGGGACGCATCACGCATCGGGCGCTGTCGCGTGTTTCACCGCTTGCCGTGCCTGCCTTGATCGAGGAAGGACGCGAATGGGTAGCGGGTGGTGCTGAGGATGCGCTGCTGGCGGAGGCCGCCGCCCTGGTGGCGGAAGCCACAGATGGCGCGGAAGAATTTGGCGAGACGCTCGCCGATGTGACGGATGGTATCATCACGCGCGGTGCCTCGGCACGACCCAAACCGCGTGAGGCACAGCGGTCGCGCCTTATCCGTTCCGCACCAAGGCGGGCCTCATGAACGCCGCGCCACTGCATCTGGGGGCGGAGCGTGTCATGCTCGACCCCGCCGGTGTGTTGCATTGGCCCGCGCAGAAGCTGCTATGTGTGGCAGATCTGCATCTGGAGAAAGCTAGCGCATTCGCGCGCGCCGGCTATTTCCTGCCGCCTTATGATACGCGCGAAACCCTCGCACGGCTCGCGTTGCTGATCCGGCGCTATGGCCCGAAGCGGCTGGTGTTTCTGGGCGATAGTTTCCATGACGCCGATGGTGCGGCACGCCTTTCGCCTGCTGATCGTGCCGCGTTGCTTAAGCTGCTGGAAGGGCTGGAGCCCATCTGGGTGCTCGGCAATCACGACCCCGCGCCGCCATGCGATCTGCCGGGTGAGGCTTTTGCCGAATGGCGCCAGGGGCCAATCACCTTCCGCCATATCCCAAGCCCGTTTTCGCGCCAGGCACCGCCGGAAATCGCAGGACATTTTCACCCCAAGGCCACCGCGCCCACGCGTGCGGGCGGCATTTCCCGCCCCTGTTTTGTCGCCAATCCGCGCCGCGTGGTGATGCCGGCCTTTGGTGCCTTCACCGGCGGGCTTTGCGTGACCGATCCCGCCATTGCCAGGCTTTTCCCGCAAGGCGGGCGCGCTTTTTTGCTCGGGGAGGAGCGGCTTTACTCCTTTCCCCTGGCTGGTCGAGGGCATGGCGCGGCGCCGCAACAGGGGCCATGATGTGGGCTGGAGGAACCAACCATGCCCGACGCCCTACCAACTGCCGAAAAGCCCGCGCTTGATGCCAAGGCCATTGCCGAATTGGCCCGCCAGCTTGGCGAATTGCTCAAGCTCCGCACCTTTCCCATCGGCATGAAGCTCTTTGATGACGCCGAGGAAATGGCGAAAATCCCAGGGCTGCGCCGCCCGACGGAAGGCAAGAAATTCTCCACCTGCCAATTGGTAACCCATGCGCGCATTGCGGGCTTCACGCTTGGCATCACGGAAGAAAACGTGCCGGGCTTCAGCAATTGCGGCGGCGTGATCGGGTTGAATGAACCATCTGAGCTTTATCTCTCAGGCCGTAAATTTGAAGGCGTTTGGTTTGAAAACCGCGAAGCGGGGCGGCTGCATCAGGCGCAAATGCCGCGCGTGCCGGCGCGCTATAAGGGGCTGGTGGTCGCGCCGCTCCGTTCCGCGCGGCTTGATCCGCCCGATATCTGCCTGTTCTACGCGAACCCGGCGCAGATGATCCTGTTCATCAACGGCCTCCAATGGAAGAATTACAAGCGCTATGATTTTTCCATAACTGGCGAAAGCGCCTGCGCCGATTCCTGGGGCCGCGCGCTACGGGACCGCACCGTCTGCCTTTCCATCCCCTGCTATGCGGAACGCCGCTATGGTGGTGTCGCTGATGATGAGATGCTGATGGCCTGCCCGCCGGAAGATTTGGCGCGCGCCGTGGAAGGCTTGCTTGGCCTTTCCAAAGCGGGGCTGCGTTACCCCATCATGCCCTATGGCCCGCAGGCCGATCCCGCCGATGGCATGGCGAAATCCTATGCGGGGAAAAGCTAATTTGCCCGCTTGGCGCGGCGCATGAAGAAGGCCAGCGGCACGCTGAGTGCCGCCGTGGTCGCCATCAGGTAAAAGGCATTCACATAGCCGATCATCGCCGCCTGGCGTTGGATTTCTCCCGCCAGGCGAAACAGGCCGGATGCGCTTTCCAAATCCCAGCTTGCTGGAAAGCTCGGCAGGAAAAGCAGCTTGTTGTAGGGGGTCACGAATTCGCCAAGCCGCGCGTAATTCTCACTGCTTGATCTGATCAGCATCATCACGGCGATGGAAATGAACAGACTTGATCCGAAATTGCGCATCAGGGTGAAGATGGCTGAACCTTCGGTCACCTGATGCGCGGGCAGGGTTGAGAACGCCATCACCGTCATGGGCGTGAAGGCAATGGATTGACCAAAACCTTGCAGCAGATGCGCCCAAAATATTTGACTCTCTGTCACATTGATATCGAATTGCGCCATCCAGAAGCCGGATGCCGCCTGAAAGAATAGCCCAAGCCCAATGGTGAAGCGCGGTGCCCAGCGGGTAAGCTGCACCACCACCAGAAACGCTACCCAATTCCCCATGCCGCGCGCCGCGATCAGGATACTCACCGCGTCATCCGGATAGCCGCGCAGATCATGCAGCATGGTCGGGAATAGCGTCAGGCTGGTGAAGGCGAGCATCCCCATGACAAAGGCGATGGCGGTGCCGATGGCGAAATTGCGGTCCAGCAACAGCCGCGGATTGAGGAATGGCGCCTGCGCGGTCAGGCAATGGGCGGCGAAGATATAGAAGCTGATGGCGCCAATCACGGCGCAGGCGATCATCTCCGGCGCTTCGAACCAATCCAGCCTTTGCCCACGATCCAGGATCAATTGGATGCAGATGATGGCAATGGAAAGCGCCAGAAAGCCAGTCCAATCAAAGGAAACGGGCTTGCGTTCGGTCCTGTCGGACAAAGCGAACCAGATGCAGACCAAGGTGGCGATCCCTGGCGGCACAATCATGAAGAACGCCGCACGCCAATTCCAGGCCTCGGTCGCCATGGCGCCCAGAATGGGGCCAAGCACGGGGCCAAACACCGCGCCCACACCCCAGATCACAATCGCGGTTGGCTGCAAATGGCGGGGGAAAGATGCCAGCAATATCGCCTGCCCCATGGGCATGATTGGCGCGCCAAAAGCACCCTGACCAATCCGCGCCAGGATCAGCGTATCAAGGCTGGTCGCCAAGCCGCACAGCAGCGAACAGATGGTGAAGCCAAGCACCGTGCCGAACATCAGATTGCGCCAGCCAAGCCTGCTCGCAAGCCATCCCGTCACCGGTGTGGCTACGGCTGTCGCCACAAGATTGAGCGTGATGACCCAGGAGATTTCATCCTGCGTGGCCGAAAGCGCGCCCCGCATATCCGGCAGTACAAGGTTGGCCAGCGTGATGGTCATGCCGAATAGCAGATTGGCCAATTGCACCATCAGCAGAATCAGCCATTGCCGGCCGCTGATGCTGAAAATCCCGCCCTGCGCGGTGGTATCGCTCATGCCCGCCCCGGTTTCCCCATATGGGAAGCCTAGGCTGGATTGGGCGCCGCCGTCACCCGGGAATTGGGCTGGTCAGTTCAGGCGTTGATCAGGCGGCGGCGGATGCGCCCGGAAATCCAGTCAATTGCGGCGACGGTGATGATCATCAGGATGATGATGAAGGCTACCTCATCCCAATGGCGCACGCGAATGCGCTCGGCGATTTGCAGCCCGATCCCGCCTGCGCCCACCACACCCAGGATGGAAGCGGAACGCGTATTGCTCTCAAAGAAATAGAGCGCCTGGGCCAGCATGACGGGTGCCACCTGCGGCAAAAGTCCGAAGCGAATGCCAAGCAGGCGCCCACCCCCTGTGGCGGTCACACCCTCTGCCTGGCGCTTTTCGGCGTTTTCAATGGCCTCGGCATAAACTTTCGACAAGATCCCGATATCCGAGATGAAAATCGCGAGCACCCCCGCCAAAGGCCCAAGCCCCACCGCGCGCACGAAAGCGAGCGCCCAGATCAATTGATCCACGCCGCGCATGCCATCCAGCACGCGCCGGAAGGAAAAGCGCAGCAATGTCACCGTCACCACATTGCGTGCGCCCATAAAGCCCAGCGGAATGGCGACAATCGCGGCCAGGAAAGTGCCGAGGAAGGCCATGGCGACACTCTCCGCCATGCCCTTCAGGATTTCGACCCAGAGCTCTCCTGGGGAGGGCGGGACCATCAGCGCAATAATCTTGCCAAGCCCGGTCAACCCATTCCAAAGCCGTGTCGGCGAGAAATCAAAATACCAAAGCGTGCCGATGAACCAAGCCAGGAACAGCGCCAGGCCAAGAAAGCGCAGGGCGCGTTGCATAGGCCCTGGCCCGAAGGCGGCCGGCATGCGTGCGCGCCAAGCTGCGATGGTGCTGTCACTCATCGCGCAGCCTCCAGACGGCCAATCGCAGCATGGCGCAGCCTTTCGGATAGAAGGTCAACACTGGCGACGGTCAGGATGATCAGCAGGATGATGGCGCTGATTTCCTCATAGTAATTGAAGGAGATCACCTTATAGAGCTCCTCTCCAATGCCGCCGGCGCCAACGAAGCCGATCACGCTGGCGGAGCGTATGTTGATTTCAAACCGCAGCAGCAGATAGGACAGGAAGTTGGGCAGCACCTGCGGCAGAATGGCGAAGCGGCAGGCGGCAAACCAACTGCCACCGGCCGAGGTCACACCATCCCAGGGTTTCATATCGGCATTCTCGATCGCCTCGGCGAATAGTTTGCCATTGGCGCCGGCGCTATGCAGCGCAATCGCCAAAATACCCGCGACCGCACCAACGCCAAAGGCCCAGACGAAGATCAACGCATAGACGATTTCGGGAATTGTACGCAGCGCCTCCAGAAAGCGGCGCGTGACGTTATAGACAAGACCTGAAGGCGCGATATTGCGCGCCGCCGGAAAGGCCAGCAACAGGGAAACCGCCGAACCCAGCAATGTGGCGAGCGCCGCCATATTGGCGGTCTCCACAATCAACAGTGCCCATTCCGGCAAGCGATAGAACCAGAAGGCGATAGAACCCTCAGTTTCTGCATTCGCAAACAGCGCATCCCAGCGCAAATCCGGCAGGATGCGAATAAAGTATTCGAAAATGCGCGGCAGCCCGGCCCAGAATGTCGCTGGATGCGCTTCACTGATCCAGGCGGAAAGCACCAGGCATGCGAATACCACCGTAGCGCCCAAAAGCGCCGCATTGCGCTTCTGGCGGCGCGCCGCCTGAAAGGCTTCCTCCCCGCGGATTACCGCGGGAAGGCTGGTGGCATAGGCTTCCTGCATGGAATCAGGAACGGCGACGACGCGCGGCGGCTTCCTCGCGGCGGATTTCAACTATCAAGTCGTAATCCTGATGCCGCACTTCGCGATAACCCGTGCCAGCGCCGCGTTCGATTTGGCGGTAGATGTCCGGATGCGCCTTGGGCAGTGCAAGATGGAAACGCTTGAAATCTTCCTTGAATCCATCTGGAAGATCAGTCCGCACTGAGATGGGGCCATTCACAATGGGTTCGGACCGCCAAATGATCCGCAGATCATTCATGTTCAACATGCCCTTATCCACCATGGCGCGCAGATTGCCACGGCTGAAGCCTTGCGCCTGATCGCCCTGGCCGGAAGCCCAGGTCACGGCGGCATCATATTGGCGTTGCAGCACCGCAACAACGCCCTGTTCATGCCCGCCTGCAAAACCGGTACGGGAGAAATAGGCATTGCCATCTACAGCAATACCGCCACGACGCAGCGCGAAGCGCGGGATCAGATAGCCGGAAGTGGAATTGGCATCCGCCCAGGCCAAGGATTTGCCGCGCATCTGTTCAAGATTGATAATGCCGCTATCGGCACGCACCACCATCACCGCGATGTAGGAAATGGAGCCATCCGATTCCTCGGCGGTCAGCAGCGGCTCAACCCCACCATTGGTATCGAGCCAAGCGCCAGCATAGCCGGAAGGACCAAGGGAGGCGACTTCAATCTGCTTCGCGCTGAAGGCTTGCAGCACGCCGGCATAGTCCGACGCAGGGAAAAGCCTTGTCGGCACACCAAAGGTGCGTTCCAGCAATTCGCGATAGGCGCCGAACCGGCCCATGCGATCAGCTTCATTCTCACCGCCCAATAGGCCAACGCGAAGTTGCGGCACCTGTTCCGCCCAAGGGCGGCGGCCCGGCGCGGGGAAGCCTTCGGTGAAGGTTTCCGTGCGGCGCGGGGTCCAAGCTTGCGCCTGGGCTATGCTTGGCAGCAGGGCAGCGCCAGCGGCAAGCGTGGCCAGCGAACGACGGGTGATCATCTCGCAATCTCCTATTGGGGGGATGGGATCAAGCCACCGCAAGCTGATGCGGTGTGGCGCCGACAGCCTGCGCGGCTTCTTCGGCGAATTCTTCCTCAGTCACGCCATAAACTTCGCGGATGCGGGCGGCGGTGAGTTCCGCGGGCGGGCCATCAAACACCACGCGCCCAGCATTCAGCGCGACAATGCGGTCGCAATAATTGCGCGCCGTGGTCAGGTCATGCAGGTTCACCAGCACCGTCAGCCCATCGCGGTTCACATCGCGCAGCGCATCCATCACGATTTTGGAATTGCGCGGATCGAGTGACGCAATCGGCTCATCGGCCAGGATCAGGCGCGGGTTCTGCATCAATGCCCGCGCAATCGCGACCCGCTGCTGCTGCCCGCCGGAAAGCGTATCAGCCCTTTGCAGCGCGGCTTCGGCGAGATCAAACCGATCAAGCGCGGTCAACGCCATGGCGCGTTCTTCCGCCGTGAACATCTTGAACATGGAAGTGAGCATGGGGCGCTGATTGAGCCGCCCGACCAGCACATTGGTCAGCACATCAAGCCGTTGCACCAGGTTGAATTGCTGGAAGATCATGGCAGAACGCATGCGCCAATCGCGCAACGCTCGGCCCTTCAGCTGCGTCACATCCTGGCCATCGAAGATGATGCGCCCTTCGCTTGGTTCCGTCAGGCGGTTGATCATGCGGAGCAGCGTGGATTTCCCCGCGCCAGAACGCCCGATCACGCCCACCATTTGCCCGGCTGGGATAGACAGGCTGACGCCATCCACCGCCGTTTTGCTGCCAAAGCGCCGCGTCAGTCGTTCGATTTGAAGCATTGTGACCCCGGGTTTCATGATCGCGGCCTAGCAATGCTGTGTGACAGGTGGATGACAGCCGCATGAAGGATCGGAGTCCTTGGCGCGTTAGGGCGGGCTGACCTGCCTCCTCCATCCCAAAACTAAGGTAGCGCTTACAAGACAGCGACATGATTGCGCCTTGATGACAGGTTCCATAGACATATCGCCATGAAGCGCCCCAGTTTCCCGCTCTATACCGACCGTTGCGGGTTCAATGCCCTGCTGCCGCCGCGCACAGCCCGCGCCCCGGCAGAGGGCGATATCGCCGCTGATCACGTTATTGTCGGTGCCGGCTTTACCGGGCTTGCCGCCGCGCGCCGCCTGGCGGAACTCCAGCCTCAGGCGCGGATCATCGTGATTGAAGCGACCGAGGTCGGCGAAGGCTCTTCTGGGCGCAATTCGGGTTTCGCCAGCCCGCGTGACCTTCCTTCAGGCCCCAGCGCCGCAGATCTTGAGCGTGCCGAGGCGCTGAACCGCTTTACCGAAGAAGGCTGGGCCTGGCTGCTGGAGCCCATCGAAAGACATAAGATTGATTGTGGCCTGCAACGTTCGGGCCGCATCAAGGCGGCCGCCACCGATCTTGGGGCGAAGCAGGTCCAGGCTTTGGAAGCGGCGGTCAAGGCGGCGGGCGTGCCACATCAGGTGTGGGATCGCAGCGCGCTGCAAGAACGCATCGGCACAAGCTATTACCAATGCGCGTTATACACTGAAGAAGGTTATGTGCTGGACCCTGCGGCGCTTATTCGCGGCCTTGCCGATACCTTGCCACCCAATATCGCGTTGCATGAAAATACCCCGCTGCTTTCGATGCAGCGTCAGGGCAATTGGTATCTGGAAACACCATCCGCGCGCATTACAGCGCCATCCGTCATCATGGCGACCAATGCCGCCATCCGGCATTTTGGCCGCCTGCGAGACCGGCTGGTGACCATCTACACCTATGCGGCGCTATCTGAGCCCTTGAACGCAGGGGATGCGCTGCATCTTGGCAGCATGCCTGTTTGGGGCTTGCTGCCCTCGCATCGTTTGGGAACAACAGTGCGGCGCGTTGGGCCGGACCGGCTTTTGGTGCGTTCAATGTATGCGCATGAACGGCCTGTCCCCGCGCCCCGCGTTCGGGAAACCCTGCTTTCCTGCTTTCATCGGCGCTACCCAGCGCTTGCCCATATCGGTTTGGATCAGGTCTGGGGCGGCACCACGGCACTTACCATGAATGGCGCGCCATGGTGGGGCCAGGTGGAAGAAGGGCTTTATACCTCAGCCGGCTGCAATGGCTCCGGCATTGTGAAGGGCAGTATTCTTGGCAAACGTCTTGCCGAATTGGCACTTGGCAAATGCACGCAGGATCATGTGCGCTCCATCTGGGGGCTCGCCAATTGGGTGGCACCGGAACCCTTTCGTTCGATCGGCTTTGAACTTATTGCCGCGCGTGAACGCCGTGCCGCTGGGTTGGAAACCTGAGGCATTTCCGGGCCAAGTGTTCCAATTTTCGCTGGGACTTGATCCAGCATATCGGCTGAAGCAGGCTGCGCCTTGATCGGGAGGAACCCAATGAAAAGACGCACCCTGCTTGCTGCAACCCTTGCTGCGCCAGCCCTGCCGGCTGCACTCAGCGCCCAGGAAACTTGGCCCTCCCGCAGCGTTTCCGTGCTGCTTGGCTATCCACCGGGCGGGGTCACAGATTTCGGCGCGCGCGGCATTGTGGACCGCATGAGCCGCGAATTGGGTCAGACCTTGGTTGTGGATAATCGCCCAGGCGCCGCGACCGCGGTTGCCAATAATGCCGCCGCGCAGGCGCGCCCTGATGGCTATACGCTGCTGATGGGCACCTCCACCCTTGCCATCAATCCTGCGCTGCAGCCCAATCTGCAACCGCGCGATCCGCTGGCGGCACTTACGCCAATTGGCACGGTGTTTCGCACGGCCTTCATCCTGCATGTGCATCCATCATTGCCCGTCAGAACCACGGCAGAACTCATTGCCTATGCCAAGGCCAATCCGGGCAAAGTCAATTTCAGTTCATCGGGCACCGGCGCGGTGAACCATCTATGCCTTGAACTATTCCGTGCGCGGGCAGGGATTGATGTGGTGCATGTGCCCTATCGCGGCGGTGCGGCGGCCTTGATTGACCTCCGGCAGAATCGCGTACAGGCCATGTTCAGCGCGGTGCAGGAAGCGCTGCCTGCCGTGCGGGAAGGGGCGACACGTGCCCTTGCCATCTCCTCCAAGGATCGTGTTGCGCTGCTGCCCGATCTACCGCCAGTGGCCGATGCGCTGCCTGGCTTCAATGGTGTGTTTTGGCAGGGGCTATTCGGGCCTGCTGGTTTGCCGGCGCCCATCGTGGCACGCGCCGCGCAGGCTTTGGCCGTGGCAACACGGGACCGTGACCTGATCGCGCGCATGGCCGAACAGGGCGTGGTGCTGGAAACAGGTGGTCCTGAGGTTTTGGCGCGCACCCTTGCCGAAGAATTGGTCATGTGGGGCGATCTTATCCGCAGCCAGAACATCAAACCTGAATAAGCAGGGCTTGGCCCCGGCCTAAAGCTTGCTAGGCTTCCACCCAGGGCAGCGCCCCCGCGCTGCCACGGACGGGAGACATAACATGAACTGGAAGAACCGCCTTTGGGGCGCGGCACTGACCGCTGCCCTGATGGCCATGGGCATTGCGGGCGCTGAAGCGCAGCAACAGCCAAAAACCTTGCGCATCGCCATGACCGCGACGGATGTGCCCACCACCACCGGCATGCCGAATAACGGGTTTGAGGGCATGCGCTTCCTTGGCTATCCGGTGTTCGAATCCCTGGTGCTCTGGGATTTGTCGCGCGCGGATCAGCCAGCGGGCATTAAGGCGGGCCTGGCGGAACGCTGGGAACAGGATTCCAATGACCCGCGCATCTGGCGCTTCCATCTGCGCCGCGGCGTTACCTTCCATGATGGCACGCCCTTCAACGCGGATGCGGTGCTGTGGAATTTCGACCGCTTTTTCAAGAATGACAGCCCGCAATTTGACGCGACCGGCAGCGCGATCACGCGCGGGCGCATCCCGGTGCTGGAATCCTACCGCAAGGTGGATGACTTCACGTTCGAGACCACAACCACCCGCCCGGTTTCCTATTGGCCCTTCCTGGCAGTCTATGTCCTGATCACCTCCCCCAATTCCTTTGAACAGGCGGGGCGGGATTGGGCACGGGTTGCGGCGCTGCCGCCGGCGGGCACTGGCCCCTTCCGGCTTACCCGCTTTGTGCCGCGCCAGTCGGCGGAACTTTCGCGTAACGACAATTACTGGGATACGGCGCGCCGCGCGAAGCTTGATCGCATCATCCTGCTGCCGATGCCGGAAGCCAATACGCGCCTTGCCGCGCTGCGTTCCGGCCAGGTGGATTGGATTGAGGTGCCGCCACCGGATGCAATCGGGTCGCTCCGTCAGGCGGGCTTCAATATCGTGACGAACTCCTACCCGCATGTTTGGCCCTGGGTGTTTGCCACAGGCCGTGCCAGCAGCCCTGTGGCGGATGTGCGCGTGCGTCAGGCGTTAAATTACTGCATCGACCGCGATGGCATGGTGCAATTGCTGAATGGCACGGCTGAGCCTTCTGCGGGCTTCGTGAAGGCGAATGACCCAACCTTCGGCAATCCGACCAATCGCTATCGGCTGGACCCCGCGCGGGGCCGCGCCTTGCTGGCGGAAGCGGGGTATAACGCGCAGCGCCCGCTGACGCTCAAGGTCGGGATTTCCAATTCCGGCTCGGGCCAGATGCTGCCGCTGCCGATGAATGAATTCCTCCAGCAATCGCTGCAACAGAATTGCGGCGTGCGGGTGAATTTCGATGTGGTGGAATGGAATACGCTACTGGCCGCACTTCGCTTCCCGCCGGATCAGCCCGCTTGGCTTGGCGCGGATGCGGTAAATATCAGCCTTTATTCGTCTGATGCCTCGGCCTTCGCGCGTTGGTTCCTGTCTTCCAATTTCGCGCCGCGCGGTTCGAATAATGGCCATTGGAAGGATGACCAATTTGATGCTGCCTTCGCTGAATTGGAACGCGAACGCGATCCGGCGAAGATTGCCCAATTGCTGGCAACTGCCCATGCGCGGCTGGTGGATAATCCCCCCTGGCTTTGGATTGTGCATGATTTGAACCCCCGCGCCATGAGCCGGCGCGTGACGGGCTTCACCTCGGCCCAATCCTGGTTCCAGGATCTCACGACGGTGGATTTTCGCTGAAATCCACAAGCCGAATGCGCTTGTGCTAAAGGAAAGGGGCGGCCCAAACCGCCCCTTTTCTGTTGAAGGTCGCCACCCATGATCGCTGGCCTCGCCACGCTGCTTTGCTGCCAATTGATCGGGGAAGCATTGGCGCGCTGGCTTTCCCTGCCTGTCCCCGGCCCGGTGATCGGCATGGCCTTGCTGTTTGTCGCACTGCTGCTGCGCGGCGGGGAGGCACCGCGGGACCTCGCACAAAGTGCCGATGGGCTTTTGGCCAATCTTGGCTTGTTGTTTGTGCCGGCCGGCGTTGGCGTGGTGCTCTATCTGCCGGTGCTGGCGCAGGATTGGGCGCCGCTATCGCTCGCGATCCTGGTCGGTACTTTGGCTGCGATTGGTGTTACCGGGCTGCTGGCGCAGGCGTTACTGAGGCGGCTTGACCCATGACCAATTTGGCCGAGATCTGGGTCTATCTGGCGCACGAACCACTCGCTGCGCTGACCGCCACCTTGCTTGCCTGGCTTGCCGCGCAAAGGCTGGCGCGGGCGGCGCGGTTTCATCCCATGGCCAATCCAGTGCTTTTCGCGGTGGCGCTGTTGGCGGGGGGCTTGTTGCTAACCCGCGTTGATTACCGCGCCTATTTTGAGGGGGCGCAATTCGTCCATTTCCTGCTTGGGCCGGCGACGGTCGCGCTTGCGGTGCCACTCGCGCGGCAATGGCGGCAGGTGAAGCGTTCTGCCCCCGCCGCGATTGCTTCGGTGATTGTGGGCGGTGTTTTCGCCGCCGCCGCTGGTGTTGCGCTTGCGCTTGCGTTTTCGGCGGCGCCGGAGGTCACGGCCTCACTCGCGCCGCGTTCTGTCACCACGCCGGTCGCCATGGGTGTCGCGGAACGGATTGGCGGCTTGCCATCACTCACTGCCGCGATTGTCATTTGCAGCGGCATTGTCGGTGCGGCGCTTGGGCCGGCCTTGCTCACGCTGCTCAGTGTGACGGATTGGCGCGCGCGCGGGCTTGCGATTGGCACGGCAGCGCATGGTATTGGTACGGCGCGGGCGATTTCGGTGAATGAAGTGGCGGGCGCCTTCAGCGGTTTGGCGATGGGGCTGAACGCACTCGCCACCGCGCTTTTATTGCCCTTGCTGTGGCGGCTATTTTTCGGCTGAGCATCACGCGCTGAGCAGCCGTCGGCTCCAGACCATCAGGCCAAGCGTTGCAATCGCCGCCACAACAAACACCGCCGCATAGCCCGACATGTGCAGAATGGTGCCGAAAATCAGCGCGCCGATGCTCTGGCCAAAAAACAGCGCCATGGCGAAGGCCGCCACCGCCGTGCCGCGCGCTTCAGGCAGCGCTTCCGTGGCGCGCGCCTGCAAGACGCCATGCAGCATGTAGAAGGCAAGGCCGAGCCAGAATTGCATTGCCGCGACCACCAGCCCATTCGGTGCAAAGGCCGTTCCCACCAAGCCAGAGGCCAACAACACTCCGCCCAAAGTCAGCAAGCGCTTTTCGCCAAAGCGCGCCACCAGGCGTTTCGCAAGCCGCGTATAGGTGAAGGCGCCAAGCCCAAAGCCCGCAACCACCAGCCCCGCCATGGCCGGCGAATACCCGAAACGCTCGATCAATAGCGAACCGGTCAGCGGAAAAGCGCCACCAAACAGCGCCGCGCCATCAATAAAGGCGGCTACCATCAGGCGCTGCCCGGCGGGGCGCGAGAATAGCGTCATATAGGGCCGGAAACTGCCGCGAAAACCGCGCCCGGCTTCGGAGGATTCGGTGCGCCAAAGCTCTGCCCCCAACCGCCGCCCCAGCAGGACCGAGACCACCAGCGCCAGCAAGGCCAGCACCAGGAATGAAGCGCGCCAGCCGGCCAAGTCTGCCAGCACACCGGAAAGCGGCCCCACCAGCAATTGCGCCATCACCATGCCGGTCAGAAAGCGCCCGATGGTCGCCTGCCGCTCAGCATAGGGCACCGCATCACCAATCCAGGCGAGTGCGAGGGGGATCACCGCGCCCGCCAGCAAGCCCGTGAGGGTGCGCAGCGCCACCATGGCCGAAAGGTCCCAGGCCAGCGCGCAGGCCGCGAGACCAAAGCCATAGAGCAGCAAGGCAAACCAGGCGACACGGAGCTTGCCATAGCGATCCCCAAGCGGCCCGATCACGACCTGCCCCGCGCCATAGGCAATCGAAAATCCAGCCAGCACCGGCGCAGCACCGGCCACGGTCACGCCGAAATCCGAAGCCAATAAGGGCAGCAGCGGATCAAGCATGCGAATGCCGCCCCCGGTCGCGAAAGCGGCCAGGGCCAAAAGCGGCAGGATGGAAAGATCGTTCTTCAAGCCCCCGGAATGGGCGCCGGGGGCTTGGGGGTCAAGTCAGCAGCGTCGCCTCAAATCGCACGCGCGGCCCGCAGCGCGGCGATTTCCTCGGCAGTGAAGCCAAACTCGCCCAGAACCTGATCAGTATGCTCGCCCCGTTCCGGGGTTGGGTTCCGCGCACAGGTCACACCCGCAATCTGCATCGGGGCCCGGACCAGGGCGATTTCGCCAAGGGCGGGATGGGCCACGGGCATCGCCATACCCAGATGCTTCACCTGCGTATCGGCGAAAACCTGATCCATGGTGTAGACTGGGCCGCTCGGCACGCCAGCCTTGTTCAGCCCTTCCACCCATTCGGCGGTAGTTTTTTCGATCAGGCGCGATTGCAGCAGCGCATTGGTCTTGTCGCGATTGGCGTGGCGCGTCTTGTCCGTCGCGAAGGCAGGGTCCTTGGCTTCTTCGGTGATGCCGAGTGTGGCCACAATCCGATCCCACATTTGCTGCCCGCCGCCGGCCAGGTTCATCAGCCCATCCTTGGTGCGGAACAGGCCGGTCGGCGTCGTGGTCGGGTGGTCATTGCCGGCCTGGCCCGGGATCTCGCCCTTCATGGTCCAGCGCGTCGCCTGGAAATCCATCATGGCAATCATGGCTTCCAGCAGGCTGGTATGCACCCAGCGGCCCTTACCGGTGGTTTCGCGTTCCAGCAGCGCCACCAGAATGCCGATCGCAGTGTAAAGCCCTGCCGTCAGGTCCGCGACAGGAATACCCGCCCGCACCGGGCCTTGGCCGGGCAGGCCAGTCACACTCATGATGCCACCCATGCCCTGGGCGATCTGGTCAAAGCCGGGGCGCTTGGCATAGGGGCCATCCTGGCCGAAACCGGAAATCGAGCCCAGCACAATGCGCGGGTTCACCGCTGAAAGCGCGGCGAAATCAATCCCCAAGCGTTCCTTCACATCCGGACGGTAATTTTCCACGACAACATCGGCCTTGGCGACCAAGCGATGGAAGGCTGCCAACCCCTCAGGCGCCTTCAAATTCAGCGTCATGCCGCGCTTGTTGCGGTGGGTATTCTGGAAATCCGGCCCATGGCGCTCTCCGCCCATGCCCTTGCCGGTATCCACCTCATCGGTTGCTTCGACCTTGATCACATTCGCCCCCCAATCAGCGAGCTGACGCACGCAGGTGGGGCCGGAACGGACGCGCGTCAGGTCAAGCACGGTGAAGCGGGAAAGCGGCATCATGGCGGTGTCTCCGTCGGAATTCGGTGCCTTGTTGGCATTCTGTCTGGCCCTCGGCAAGGGAGCGGGTTGACGCGCCAGCGCCGCGCGCTACCCATGCGCATCCAAAAGTCGAGGAACCTGACCATGAGCGAAGACCTGCTGCACGAAACCCGCGAAGGCGGCATTGCCTGGACCACCTTCAACCGCCCGCAAGCGCGCAATGCCATGACCTTCGCCATGTACGCGCGCCTTGCCGAATTGGCCGATGAAATCAGCGCCGATCCCGCTATCCGCGTATGGGTGATTATGGGCGCTGGCGGCAAGGCTTTCGCTTCCGGCACCGATATCTCCCAATTCCGCGAATTCCGCACCGCCGAGGATGCGCTGAATTATGAAGCGCGCATTGATAAGGTGCTGGGCGCGCTTGAGAGCTGCACCAAGCCCGTGATCGCGGCCATTACCGGTGCCTGCACGGGCGGCGGGCTTGGCATTGCCGGCTGCTGCGATATCCGCATTGCTGACAAGGCCGCACGCTTCGGCCTGCCGATTGCGAAGACACTCGGCAATATCCTCAACATGCATAACTTCGCGCGCTTCTATGCGCTGGTCGGCCCCGCCGCCGTGACCGAAATGATCATGACCGCGCGGCTGTTTTCCGCCGATGAGGCTAAGCATATCGGCCTGATTTCCGAAATGCTGGAAACACCTGATGATGTGGCGGCGCGTGCCATGGAATTGGCGACCAATATCTCGGGCCTCGCACCACTGACGCTCCGCGCCACCAAGGAAGCGATCCGCCGCCTGCGCAAGGCAACCAGCGAAGTTGAGGGTGATGATCTGGTGACCATGTGCTTCACCAGCGCCGATTTCCAGGAAGGGGTCAGCGCCTTCCTGAACAAGCGCGCCCCACAATTCACCGGGCGGTAGTTGCAACAAGCCGGGAGGAAGCAATGAAAAACAGTATCACGCGCCGAAGCCTCGGCGCGCTTTCGCTTGCGGGCGTATTGCCCGCGACGGTCAATGCGCAGCAGGATTATCCTTCACGCGCCATAACGCTGCTGGTGGGCTTCGCGCCTGGCGGCGGCACCGATATCATTTCTCGCTTCCTGCAACCTTTTTTACAGGATGAATTTCGCCAGACGATTGCGGTGGAAAATCGCCCCGGCGCTTCGGGCACGCTTGCGGTCACCGCCTTGTCGCGCGCGCGGCCTGATGGCTACACGATGCTGATGACCACCATCAGCGCTTCCGCCGTGGTGCCGCCGCTGATGAACCCGCCGCCTTTCGATATCTACCGCGACCAGGTGGCGGTGGTGCATGCCGCGACCGTACCGCTTGTTGCGGTGGTGCCCGCCAATGGGCCATCGGCTACCATGCGGGATTTGATTGAACGCGCGCGACGTGAACCGGGCGTGTTGAATTACTCATCATCGGGCGTTGCCACACAACAACATTTGGCGGCGGAATTGCTTTCCTCAGCCGCTGGCGTGCGCATGACGCATGTGCCCTTCCGTGGCACAGGACAGGCAGTGAATGAAATCCTGGCCGGGCGCATAGACCTCGCGATTGATACGCTGCCCACCTACCTGCCGCATATCCGCGCGGGCCGTGTGCGCGCGCTGGCGGTAACGCTGCCGCAGCGCGTAGAATGGCTGCCTGATGTGCCCACCGTGGCAGAGCTTGGCTTTCCCGGTTTTGACGCCAATGTTTGGTATATGCTGATGGGCCCGCCCGGCCTGCCGGCGCCGATTGCTGAACGCTGGGTGGCGGCGGTGAACAAGGCGTTCGCCGATCCCACCATCCGCCAGCGCGTGCGAGATGCAGGCTTTCTGATCGGCGGTGGCAGCCAGGCTGATGCAGCAGCGATGCTGAAGAACGATGCCGAGCGTTACGCCGCCCTGGTGCGCGGCGCGAACATCAAACTGGACTAATCAGCCGGTTGAGGTAATCGCCGGCGCAAGCGCGGCTGATTTTGCTGAAGGGTGGGACGGGTTGCGAAAGCGTAGCTCCCCACCCGCCACGGCGTCAGGTGGCGCCAGGCCGAAAAGCTCGGCGCGTGAAGAACAGGCAGCTGCCACTACGCGCCGCGCCCCGTGGCCGGCCAGAAAGCGCCGCACGGCACCTTCCAGCGCCAATTCATCACGCAGGCTTCGCCATTCCGCGCGGTCCATATCTTCGATGAAGACTGAAACAATGCCGGGCTTGGCGCCCGAGAGCCGCGCTGCCGCGGCACCCGCCATGCGCGTTGCCACCGCGTCCGAGATACTGTTTTCTTGCCCCGCGCGCGCCGCTAGCACAAAGACTGATCCGCCGGTGGGATCGCCGGTCACGGCTAAATGCGCCTCTGGCCCGAATTGCTGACGGAGCCGCCCTGGCAAGGGATCCGCCTGCGCGCCGGCCAGCACCAACGGGTCAAGCTTCAGCACCGCATCGGCGCTGCTATCCTGGCGCTTTTCCGCGGCCAACATTGCCATGATGCGCCTTTGCAATTCCGCTGCCTTGTCCGGGCCGGAAAGCCCATCCGGCAGCGTCATGCGCAGCACATAGCGGCCGGGATGCGCGGCCAACCAGGTTTGCAATTCGGGATTGACGCTATCCATCAGCGCATACCAATGCCCGCGCTGTACTGGGCGCCCTTCCTCGGCTGAAATCGTCTCGCACACCACTTCCGCAACAGCACCACCACGGCTGATGGTCAGATCATGCGCGCTGTCTTCCGCCAAACCCGTGAAGCGCACCTCAAAACCCTGGGCGCGATAAAGCGCCGCCGAGCGAAGCAGATGGAACAGCGGGATCAGCGTGGCTTCGCCGGAAAGCCCGTTGGTGATGGCGGCACGCAGCCTTTCGCGGCGCGCTTCGGGCAAGCCCTTCGCCAGCCGCACTGCCTCTGCCGCGAAGCCGAGCGCTCGGCGTTCCGCGCTACCTTGCGCCGTGCCGCGCGCCGCGCGTGCCAACGCAAATTCCAAAGCATGGCGATGTTGCGTAGCGCGGCCAAGAAAAGCGCCTGCCTGCGCGCGACGGCCCAAATCAGCGAGCCGCGCTGCCCATAGATCAGCCCCAACAAGCCGGAGGAAATCCGGCACAGCTTTGCGGTCATTGGCGGCTTCGGTAAGCGACATGGCAAGCACCCTTGGTGCGCAAAGCCTGAATTTGGGCTCTACGCTGAAACGCGTTTGCGCCTGATCCGCGTGGGTGGCATCACCGAAGCGGTTGATCAGTCGCTTGAACAAAGTCGTGGTGTGATCCGTGAAACCGGATCGCACCAAGACAAAGCCAAGCCAACCTCGGGTCGCGTCAGCGCAAGCGCTGAGCACGCGGTCTTGATGCCGATATAACTTAGATACCCCGCCGCCCCCGGGGGGCGTCAAGCGGTTAGAGTGTTTTCAGGGCAAATAGGATCACTCGGCGCCCCTTTGCACCGCCTTTTAGGGGGCATCTGAAGCGGCCAGCCAGATATGTCGGCCAGCGCGTGATCCCTGGCGCCAGAAACCGCGCCATGAGTCACGCGCAAGGGTGTTCAGCCTACCATTTCTTCCAAATAGGTCGGTGCGGAAAGACCGGCCGGGGATGAGAATGGTAGTGATTTCCATGGTGACGGTGCGGTTCAAAGGCGCGGTAGCCGTGGTGATAGGGCCGATACGCAGGGCCGCCATAAGGTGATGGGCCGTAGCTTCCGTAACCCTGGGAATAAGACGGGCTGTAATGACCGCCGCCGGCAAGACAGCCACCGAGCGTCATTGACATGAGCAGCATGGCCAAGGGCAAGGTGATGAGGCGCATCTGAAACCCCCGTTGATCCTTTTGGATCAAGGGGATGCAACGACGCCGCCATGTTCGCCGCAGGGCAGGATCAGGGTACTTTTATGGCGCGTGCATGCTCAGTGCCGCAATTCAACCACTGAGGCCGTGGTGCAATGACACGCATCATGGGCGTCCCAGCCTCAGCGTTCTTAAAGCACGCCAGTCCACCCACAAAGCAACAGTGCTATTTCCCCGGGTTCTGCCGCGGCGGCGGTGCCGGCCTGGAAGGGGAGGGGGGACGGGAAGGGGGATGCGTGCTCGGATTGGATCGAAAAGGGGGGTGGGAAAAAGAGGGCGGATGAGTGCGTGGAAATGAAGGTGGAGAGAAAGGAAAAAGCGGGCGGGGATGGGGCCCAAGATTCGTATGTGAGGGGCAGCGGGAATGATTCCGACTGTCTTCATGATGGTGTCGCGGCCAGGGGCGATGGCCGTACCAAAAAGGCCGATTGATGTTTCTGTGAGGATACCCATAGCCGCCGCTATATTCATGACCATAAGCCGCGCCTTCATACTCACCAATGGCAAAGCAGCCGCCCAGAGCGAGCAAAAGTACGAGTGACGTCGGCAAGGTCAGCAGGCGCATCCGATACCCCCTTTGACCCCTTGGGATCAAAGGGATGCAAACATCTCTCCATGTCCGCTGCCTGGCAGGATCGGGGTATTTTTATGTGGATTGGAGCATTTTCAAGCCAAGCGGAATCGCTTGGCGGCTCGGAGAATGCGACCTGAGAAGCAGATATTTTCAAGCCAAGCGGAATCGCTTGGCGGCTCGGAAAATAGGATTAAACAAGGGATGTGTCGGTGTCCGGTGCATGAATGTGAAGTGGACACGCTCTTTTGTAGCGTTAGCGCCGCAATTCAACAGAGCAAAGTCGTTTGAAATCGCGATCATCCAGCATCCAATCCTGTGTGCCGGTCAAGCGAGCCTCACTATCCGGGCCAAGCCGCCCTTCATAGCGCGCGCGATAATGAAAGCCGCGCCCGGAAGCCCCGCCTTGCAGCACGAGTGCGCCATCGGCGCCAACGCGGCCTTCGCCACGTTCCCAAGCGCCGGTGCGCGCACCAGAGGCTGAGAGCACCGGGCGTTCATACTTCGCCATCGCGCCATCCACGCGTATCGTGAATGGCGCGGCCAGCGGCGCTTGCGTGATGCCTTCCACAGCATCGCAGGTCAGCCTTCCCTGCCAAACGCCATTGAAGCCTTGTGCCGCCAGCGGGCTGGCAGCGCAAAGCATCACGGCAAGGCAGGCAGCGCGGATCATTGATCCGCGTAGCAATGGGTTTCAGCCCCACCACCCGGATGGGTCACGGCACCAAGATAGGCCGGGCCCACAAGCTGCGCGTATTTCCAGAGCACGCCGGAATTGTAATCGGTCTTGCGCGGCTTCCATTCGGCGCGGCGCTTGGCCAATTCCTCATCCGAAAGCGCCACATCAATCGTGCCCTTGCCGGCATCAATGATGATCTTGTCGCCATCACGCAGCAGCGCAATTGGCCCGCCCACAGCTGCTTCCGGCCCAACATGGCCAATGCAGAAGCCGCGCGTGGCGCCGGAAAAACGCCCATCGGTGATCAGCGCCACCTTATCCCCCATGCCCTGGCCATAGATGGCCGAGGTGGTGGAGAGCATTTCCCGCATGCCAGGCCCACCCTTCGGGCCTTCATAGCGCACAATGATGACATCGCCCGGCTTATAGGCGCGCATTTCAACCGCCTTGAAGGCATCTTCTTCGCAGTCAAAGCAAAGCGCCGTACCTTCAAAGCGCAACTTTTCCATGCCGGCGATTTTCACAATCGCACCTTCCGGCGCCAGATTGCCGTGCAGGGATACAACGCCACCAATCGGGCTGATTGGATCAGAACATGGGCGCACCACATCCTGATCCTTCGGCACGATTACTTCGCGGTGATTTTCCGCAATGGTCTTGCCGGTGACGGTCATGCAATCGCCCTTCACATAGCCGCCATCAATCAGCGCCTTGATGATGATGGGCACGCCGCCAATGCGATGCACATCCGCCGCAACATAGCGCCCGCCGGGCTTCAAATCGGCGATATGCGGGGTCTTGCGCATAATCTCGGCCACATCCTGCAACGTGAAGCGGATGCCGGCTTCATGCGCCATGGCGGGCAGATGGAGCGCGGCATTGGTCGAACCGCCGGTGGCACCCACAATCGCCGCGGCGTTGTGCAGGGAATCAAGCGTCACGATATCGCGCGGGCGGATATTGCGGCGAATCAGTTCCACCACGGCGCGGCCTGATTCAATCGCCCAACGATCACGATCTTCATCCGGCGCCGGCGCACCAGCGGAAAAGGGCAACGCAAGCCCAATCATTTCCGAAACGCAGGCCATGGTATTGGCGGTGAATTGGCCGCCGCAAGCGCCCGCACCTGGGCAGGCATGGCGTTCCAGCTCATCCAATTCCTCGTCAGACATGCCGCCAGCGGCATGCTGGCCCACTGCTTCAAACACATCCAGCACCGTGACGTCGCGGCCATGATGCCTGCCCGGCATGATGGAACCGCCATACATGAAGACAGATGGCACATTCAACCGGATCATGGACATCATGACACCGGGGAGGGATTTGTCGCAGCCCGCAATGCCGACCAGCGCATCATAGCAATGCCCGCGCATCGTGAGCTCAATGGAATCCGCAATGGTATCGCGCGAGGCGAGCGAGGATTTCATGGATTGATGGCCCATGGCGATACCATCGGTCACCGTGATGGTGGTGAATTCGCGCGGCGTAGCGCCGGCTTCCTTCACACCAATCTTTGCCGCCTGCGCCTGACGCGACAGCGCGATATTGCAAGGTGCGGCTTCATTCCAGCAGGAAGCGACGCCAACCAGCGGCTGCGTGATTTCTTCCTGCGTCAGGCCCATCGCGTAGTAGTAGGAACGATGCGGTGCGCGCTCGGGCCCCATGGTGGTATGCCGGCTTGGCAGTTTCGATTTGTCCCATTTCGTCATCGTCAGTTTCCTCCTGCAAAATTGACCTACGCCATCATCCGATGGCGTACAGAAAACCCACACTGATCGCGAGCCCGATCAAGGCCGCGATGAATTGCGCCACCGCGCGGCTAAGCGGGGCACCACCCACATTCAACCGCGCCAAGCCATTCGTCAGCACCACCGATACGCCCACAAATAGTGTGAAGGCCGCGAATAGGTTGAGCGTACCGCCTTCGAACATACGCTATTCTGCAATCCGCAGCAGCGCCGCATCAAGCCGCGCGATTTCCGCCTGCCACGCCGCCAGCCTTTCGCGGTTTTCCTCGACAATCTCAACGGGCGCGCGAGAGACGAAAGCCTCACTGCCAAGCTTGGCTTCAACCTTTTGCACTTCGCCTTCGATACGCGTGCGTTCCTTGGCAAGGCGGGCGCGCTCGGCGGCGAAGTCAATCACATCGGCCAAGGGCAGCATTAGCGTGGCTTCATCCAGCACGGCCTGCACCACGCCCTTGGGTGGGTCACCACTCAGCGCACGAATCTCGCTCGCGCGGCCCATACGATGGATGGCATCGGCCCAGCGTTCGGCGCGCGCCAGGCTTTCTGGCTGCGCACCCGCCATCAGCAGCGGCACGGTGATGGATGGGGCGACGTTCATCTCGGACCGCACGGTGCGCATTTCAGAAATCAGCCGCACTACCCAATCCAACTCCACCCGTGCTTCTGCGGCATCGGCAACCTGCATGGCTTCGGGCCACACGGTACGGATCAGGCTGCCCTCAGCGCCATAGCCCATGCGGTGCCACAGTTCCTCAGTGATAAAAGGCATGACGGGGTGCAGCATGCGCAGGATCACGCCAAGCACATGCGCAGCTGTCGCCTTCACCTCATTCTTGTCATCACCATCCGGGCCATTCAGCACTGGCTTGGCGAATTCCAGGAACCAGTCGCAGAAATCATTCCAGGCGAAGCGATAACAGGCCTTGGCGTAATCATCGAAGCGGAAGCCTTCCAGCGCGGCATTTGCCTCCGCCAGCGCCGTATTGGTCGTATCCAAAATCCAGCGTGAGAGTGGCAGTTTCGCGGAAGCCGGATCAAAACCCGCCACCGGCGCAATACCATTCATTTCGCAAAACCGCGCCGCATTCCAGATTTTCGTGCCAAAGGAACGATAGCTCTCCACACGCTGCCGCCCGAGCTTGATATCGCGCCCCGGTCCCGCGAGGGCGCAGAGCGTAAAGCGCATCGCATCCGCGCCATAGGCATCCACCAATTCCAGCGGGTCCATCACATTGCCGCGCGATTTGGACATTTTCTGCCCTTTTTCATCGCGCACCAAGCCATGGATGCAAACAGTCTTGAAGGGCACTTCACCCATGAAATGAATGCCCATCATCATCATCCGGGCGACCCAGAAAAAGATGATGTCAAACCCCGTCACCAGCACATCGCCGGGATAGTATTTCGCAAGCTCGGGTGTCTTTTCCGGCCAGCCAATGGTGGAAAATGGCCAAAGCGCGCTGGAAAACCAGGTATCCAACACATCATCATCGCGCGTCAGCGCCACCGCATGCCCGAATTTCGCGCGCGCCGCTGCATGGGCTTCTTCTTCGGTATGGGCGACGAAAACCTCGCCATCCGGCGCATACCAGGCAGGGATCTGATGTCCCCACCAAAGCTGGCGAGAAATGCACCAGGGCTGGATGTCACGCATCCAGGCGAAGAAGGTGTTTTCCCATTGCTTCGGCGTGAACACCGTCTGTCCAGTTTCCACTGCGCGAATGGCAGGTGCCGCCAAGGTCTTGGCATCCACATACCATTGCATCGTCAGTCGCGGTTCAATCGGCACGCCAGACCGATCGCCATGCGGCACCATATGAGTATGGGGTTCGATCTTCTCGACCAGTTCCAATTCCTCAAGCCGCGCCACAATTGCCTTGCGCGCGGCGAAACGATCCTGCCCCGCCAGTCCGCGCACGAAATCATGATCCGCAACGCCATCAGCGGCGGCAAGATGCGTGCTGATTTCTTCCAGCATCACGCGCCCTTCGGCATCCAAAACGGATGGCATGGGCAGATCATGGCGCCGCCCGACCTCAAAATCATTGAAGTCGTGCGCAGGCGTGATCTTCACCGCGCCCGAGCCCTTTTCGGGATCGGAATATTCATCCGCCACCACCGGAATGGCGCGGCCCAATAGCGGCAAAATCACGCGCTTGCCGATCAAATCCTTGAAGCGCGTATCATCTGGATGCACGGCAACGGCGGCATCGCCCAGCATGGTCTCTGGCCGCGTTGTCGCCACAACCAAAAACCGCCCCGGCGCGCCTTCCACCGGGTAGCGCAAATGCCAAAGGTTGCCCTTCACTTCCTTGCTTTCGACTTCCAGATCGGAAATCGCGGTCAGGAATTTCGGGTCCCAATTCACGAGCCGCCGGTCGCGATAAATCAGGCCCTGGCGGTGCAGTGTCACGAATACTTCGCGCACTGCGACGGACAGGCCCTCATCCATCGTGAAGCGTTCGCGTGGCCAATCGAGTGATGCACCAAGCCGGCGCAATTGCCGCGTAATGGTGCCGCCCGATTCTGCCTTCCATTCCCAAACGCGCTTCAGAAAGGCTTCGCGCCCCATGCTGCGGCGGTCCGGCTGCTTCTGTTCAGCAAGCAGGCGTTCCACCACCATTTGCGTCGCGATGCCGGCATGGTCGGTGCCGGGCTGCCACAGGGCATCACGCCCCTGCATGCGCCGCCAACGGATCAGCACATCCTGCAAGGTGTTATCCAGCGCATGGCCGATATGCAGGCTGCCGGTCACATTCGGCGGCGGGATCATGATGGTGAAGGGGCGTGCTGGGCTTTCCGGACGGGCGGAAAAAGCGCCTGCAGCTTCCCAGCCTTCATAGAGGCGGGGTTCAATCGCGGCGGGGTCAAAAACCTTGTCGAGCATGCTGCTTCCCTTCCCCGCCCCGGGGCGTTACGTCAAGGGCGGGCGCGTGTTCTAGGTCATAGCGCGCTGCAAAACATCAAAGCTTCGGGAAGCCGCCATGTTCCATCGCCGCGCCGTCATCGCCAGCCTATCCGGGCTTTGCCTTGCCGCACCGGCCATTGCCCAGGCCCCTGCCTGGCCCAGCGGGCCTCTCCGCATCATTGCCCCTTTTCCGCCGGGCGGCAGCGTGGATACGATCACGCGCTTGCTCCAGCCACGGTTAGCGGCAGAACTTGGCGTGCCGGTGGTGGTGGAAAACCGCCCCGGCGCTTCAGGGGCGCTTGGCACCCAGGCAGCGGCCCGCGCGCCGGCCGATGGCAATAGCTGGGTCACGGTATTCGATACCCATGCGGTGAACCCCTTTCTGATCCCCAATCTGGGCTTCGATACGGAACGGGATTTCGCGCCGATCATGCTGATTGGCACCGCGCCCATGATCATCACCACGCATAACTCGCGCCCCTGGCAGAATTTGCGGGAAGTGATCGCTGCAGCCCGGGAAAAGCCCGATACGCTCACCTATGGGTCCATCGGCAATGGCAGCCTTTCGCACTTGACCATGACGCTGATGCAAAAGGCCGGCGATTTCCGGGTGGTGCATGTGCCCTATCGCGGCGGCGGGCCGATGAGTGCTGCAGCCGCTGCCGGCGAATTGGATATGCCCATGGCAACCAATGCGGGGCTTGGCGGTCAGGTGGGCCGAACGCTCCGCCCATTGGCGCAAACCGGCGCCAAGCGGTCAGCGCTATTTCCTGATCTGCCGACGGTGGCCGAACAGGGGCTGCCCGGGATTGATGCGCTCGCCTGGTGGGGCCTGCTGGCGCCGGCGCGTGTGCCAGAGGCGATCCAGCGGCGCTTTCACGCTGGCCTGGTGAAGGCGCTGGCGGAACCCGAATTACGCGCGCGGCTCACCGGGCCTTTGGGTATTGATGTGGTTGGCTCCACGCCCGAGCATTTCAGCACTTTCCTGAAGGCACAGATGGCACTTTGGGGACGCGTGGTGCAGGAAAACAATATCCGGTCAGAATAGACTGGCCAATCACGGCAAGCCGCGATTCACAACCCTTTCGATCTCCGCACGCACCAGTCGTTCCACCAGGGGCGGCAGATGATTATCCAGCCATTCCTTCAAGACAGGGCGCAATTCCTCGCGCACCAAATCCTCAATGGTCGGGCCACCACGATGCACCTGGGCGCTGCGCTCATTGCTTACGGCACGCAGCAGTGATCCAACCGATGCCGCCGCCGCCGCCGCCGCCGCCGGGGCGATAAGGTCAGAAGGGCTTCCCATGTTCATCACCGGTGCCGGGGCAGGTTCTGGCATCTCGGGCTTGCTGGCGTGCAAAGCGGCCGGGATCGGCGGTGCTGCCATCATCTCTGGGGTTAGTTCAATTGGTTCCGGCGCGGGCTTCGCCGGCGCTGGCGGGCGTTCCATTACCGGTGCGGCGACGGGCGTTGCGACTGGTGGGGCTGGCGCGCGATCCTGAGCCGTTGGGGTAGGCGGCGGCGTTGGCGCCTTCGCTTCAGGCGCCGCGGGCTCTGGTTCGTCAGCCGCCTGCGGTGCCACCGCCTCATCTTCGTTCAGAATACGGCGGATGGACGCCAGGATATCATCCATGGATTGATCCTGCCCCCCGGCGGGGGACGGGGCGGTACCGCTCATGGTGTTCCTCTTGCTGGCGCCTGAGGCGCGGTCTGGGCAGTGGCGGCTGATGGGCGGGCCGCCACATCACTATAATCGCCAGTTCCCACCCAAAGGTTACGAACGGCCTGGTGGTAAGCCTTTGGATCATAAAGCTGGACAGACAGGCCCAGGTCCTGCGCCGTTAGGCGCCCAATCGTGGCGGTCAGCGAATAGGAAGCGTTGACCAGGGTCGCCAGCGCCTGCACCAGACTGACACGGGCATTGAGCAATTCCTGTTCGGCATTCAGCACATCCAGCGTGGTGCGGCTGCCCACAACCGCTTCCCGCTGCACGCCATCCAGCGCGATTTCCTGGGCGCGGATCTGGGCGCGCACGCTTTCCACCTGCGCGCGGGCGGTACGGAGCGTTTCCCAGGCCTGTGCCGCCTGCTGGCCTGCCAGGCGCCGCGCATCTTCCACCAATTGCCGCTGTTGCTGCGCCTGCTGGCGCGCCTGCCGCACTGCGGCGTGTTCAGCCCCGCCCTGATAAAGCGGCACGGAAAGATTGGCGGTGACTTGCGAACCGGTCTGCCTTGTGCCGCGCGCCGTATTGTTATCCAGACGAAAAGTCTGGCCCTGAACACTGACGGAGGGCAAAAGCGCGCCAAATTGCAGATCAACATTCTCAATCGCCGCAGCCTCATCAAACATGGCGGCGATGACGGTGGGGTTATTGGTACTAGCCTTTTGCACCGCTTCCTGGGCGGAACGAACCGGCGGAATCAAAGGCTGCGGCGGCGAAACCCGGTTGGGCGCCATGCCGATCAGGCGCTGGAAAACTGCGCGGGAGGATTCCCGATTGCCATCCGCCTGTTCCAAAGCAGCCCTGGCGCCGGCAAGGCGCGATTCAGCCTGGGCGACATCGGTGCGGGTGATCTCACCTACGCGGAAGCGTTCATTGGTAGCTTGCAATTGCCGTGCAAGGACCTGAACATTGTTGGTATTGAGGCGCACCACCTCGGTATCGCGAATCACGGCAACGTAAGACGCCACTGAGTCCAGTAGCACCTGCTGCTCTGTCGCGATCAGGCGCGAACGTTGGGCGTAGATTTGGTTTTCCGCCCGCCGGGTGCCGGCCACGGTGCGGCCACCACGATAAATCGGCTGCGTGACGGCCCCGGTCAGATTGCCCGTATTACGATCAATATCCGTGAAGCGGGAGTAGGGGCCGTTGGCGCCATCCACCCGCGACCGGGCCGTTGCGTCCGTGTAGCCACCGGCGCCAGAGAAAGTGACACTCGGCCGCCACCCCGCCAGGGCCTGGGGTAAGTTTTCATCAACGGCACGCAGCTGCGCTCGCGCGGCAAGCAGCGTTGGATTATTGGCGTAGGCAGCGGCCAGGGCTTCCTGAAGGGATTGCGCCATTGCCCCAGCAAGCGGCACCAAGGTAAGCGCCGCCGACAGAAAAAGCGAAGCACGAAAGCTTTTCATCAAGTGCAACCCCCACCCCCTGGTAAAACGACCAGGGTAAGTTCCGCAACAAAATACGTGGAACCAAATCCGCTTAAGGCTACAGCATGCAAGGGCGGTTGCGCCAGCCCAGAGCCGATTACAACCAAAGCATCCTCAAAAAGCGAAACTGGCATTCCGCTGAAAGGCCGGAAGGGGCGCGGCATGGGCCTCAAAGGCGGTGCGCGGTGTGAAGCTGCCGCCGATATGGCGCACCAGCGTGGCGCGCGCCGGCGGCCCACCCGCCGTGACCAGCGCCACCAGCCGCCCGCCTTCAGCCAGCAGGGTTTCGATCGGGCGCGGAATGGCCGGAATGCCCCCTTCAATCACGATCACGTCAAATGGCCCAAGCCCTGGGGGCGGCTGAGAGGGATCTTCACACAAAAGCCGGACCGAGACATCTGGCAGGTAGCGGGCGAGATTGCCCTGCGCCAAGCCATGCAGGTCCCGATCATCCTCGAGCGCGGTAACACTACCCCCCATCGCGGCCAGAACGGCAGCGCCGAAGCCGCAACCCGCCCCCAAAACCAGGGTGCGATCCCCGCGGCGCATCTCCGCCAATTGAAACAGCCGCGCCATCACCATGGGTTGCATCAGGCAACGCCCGCCCGGCAGGGGCACATCCGCATCCGCATAGGCGCGGGGCGCAAGCGGGGCCGGCAAAAATGCCTCCCGCGGCAAATCGCCAAAGGCCGCCAGAAGGCGCGGATCCTGCACCTGGTTGGGCCGCAATTGGCCATCCACCATGAACCGCCGAGCGCGTGCGAAATCCATCATGCCGATCCTTCAACCTTGTCGCCTCACTTATAGGTGGCAGACCCCCACCCCGCCAAGCGGGCGCTTGACCCAAAGCCGGCCCGGCCCGATAGAGGCGTTGGATGGTCCGGTGGCCGAGTGGTCAGGCAAGGGTCTGCAAAACCCTCTACAGCGGTTCGATTCCGCTCCGGACCTCCAGGGCGCTTTTTTGTGAAGCCGCAGGGCTTTGACATAAGGCGCTGCGCTGCTATTAGGCGCGCCGGCTCCTGTTCCCCGATAGCTCAGCTGGTAGAGCGCGGGACTGTTAATCCCTAGGTCGTTGGTTCGAGTCCAACTCGGGGAGCCAGATAGCCTTCCAAGGCATGTCACCCAAGGGCGCGAGGCGCCCTTTTTTCTTGCCTAAATCCCGGAAAAACCAATAAAAAAACTTGTCGGATACTGGCCTTGTTGCGCCAATGATGCGTGTTCTTTGGCCGCCGTTTTGGATTCGAACTTTGCAGGCCAAGCGCTGGCTTCCGTCTGCAACACCGGCTCGCGCCGACAACAAAAGCGCCTGTTTCAGGAACGAGGATTCTTCGCCGGCCAAGCAAGCACCAGCCCGCCAGCGGCGATCAACAAACACCCCGCCAGCGCCCAAACCCCGGGCCAGCGGTCAAACATCGCCGCATCCAAGGCAAGGGCGAAAGCAATGCGTGCATAATGCCAGGGCGCAAGGGCCGAGACCTCTGCCCGGCGCACTGCGCCCGCCAGAAAAAGCAAAGCCGCTGTCTGCAATAAAGTATAGATGGCGACCAGAACCCAGGTGAGCAGATCGGGGTTCTGCCACAGTACCAGCATGGCAGGCGCCAACAACACAACACCCATCAGCGCGCCTTGTGTGGTGATGTCTTCCGCACTCGCCACATCACGAATGCGCCGCGCCATCACCTGATAGGTGGCGTAAGACAAGGCTGAGGCGACGGGGATCGCGGCATACCAGGTGAAAAGCTCACCGCCCGGGCGCACCACCAACAGCATGCCGGCGAAGCCCAGCAGCACGGCAATCCAGCGGCGCATGGTGACTTTTTCCTTCAGCCATAACGCGCCAAGGGCGGCGAGGATGACGGGCGCGGTGAAACCAAGTGCGGCGGCTTCCGTAATCGGCACCAACCAATAACCGATCACGCCAAGCGTGGTCGAGAAGATCAGCATGGCACCCGTCATGCGCTGCGCCCAGGGCCGCGCAGGCGAAGCGATGCGCGTGATAGTGGCAAGCGGTGCGGGCTTCACCATGGTCAGCGCCATGACGGAAGCAAGCACCAAGGCTGAACGCAGGAAGGTAATCTCAAACGGATGCAGGCTTTCCGCCAAAACTTTCGCCAGCGCATAACCAAGGGCGTAAAGGGCTGTACTCGCCAGGGTGAATAGAACCGCGATGGCGTAAGGCGACATCGCTTATCGTTCGTCTGGATAATCGCGGCCAGGGCGGGCCTTGTAGGTTGGCATGGACCAGCCGCGCAGGATGGCGGCGCCGCGCAGCGCAAATCCGGCAAAGGCGCCGATTGGCAGTGCTATGTCGCGCGGCACATTGGCATGCATCAGCGCGACGAAGATGGCAGCACCGAAAGCCGCCGCGGTGGCGTAGATTTCGCGCCGCAAGATCAGCGGCAGTTCGGCGCAGATGATATCGCGCAATATGCCGCCAAAGGTTGCCGTGATGGTGCCCATGAGTATCGCAACCCAAGGCGGCGCGCCCCAGTGGAGTGCTGCTTCCGTGCCGAGCACTGCAAACAGGCCAAGCCCGACCGCATCCGCCCAAAGCAAGGCTACGAAGCGGCGTTCAACAAGATGCGCGGTGAAAAAGACCAGCAATGCGACGCCTGAGGCTAGCAGGACCATACCTGGTGCTTTCAGCCAAAACACGGGCGCGCCCAGGATCAGGTCTCGCACCGTGCCGCCGCCAAAGGCCGTGACGCAGGCGATAAGAATGAAGCCCACGGGGTCAAGCTGCTTACGCGATGCACTCAGCGCCCCCGAAGCCGCGACAACGGCGACAGCTATCCAGGCTGATAAGGCCACTCCTTCATCAAAGGCGCTCATTGTTGCTCATTCAGCGGCAATGGCGCGTGATTTTGCGGCGTTGCTGCTCGAGCGTGCCCCGCCTGCGCACAGCAGCGAAAGCCCAAGCAGCCCAGCCACTACCGGCAGCACCAGGATCGGGTAGCCCATATCAATCAGAAACCCGAGCGGTACGGGGGTAATGGCGCCGCCAAGCGGCAGACCAGAGGAGACAAAGCCAAACACCTTGCCGATTTGCCCAGGCGGGCAGGCATCCTTCAGCATGACATCGCGCGGGGTCCGAGATGCCCCCATGGCGAGACCAGCGAGCAGCCCGATACCAGGAAGTGCGACCTCAGGCAGCGCCACCAGCCCCAGCACCAGGAACATCGCCATGGCGAAAAGCGTCAGGATGGTCACAAAGCCCATCAACCCGCCGCCCTTGGCACGGTCCACGAACCAGCCGCCAATCAGCGTGCCGCCCGTCGCACCCGCCATATAGCCCGTCAGCACCATAGACGCGGTGGCGATGGGTGTTGCCCAAAGCTTGCCGAGCACAGTGATAACAAAGGCCTGAATGCCCGACCCCGCCGAGGCGGAGAGCAGGAAGAAGGCGAAGAATAGCAGCATGGGGCGGGAAAGCAGCAATTCGCGCCCGGACTGCCCGGCTTCCTCTGCCGTTTTGGGCTTGGCCTGGTCCTTCAGGATGCGGCTTTGCAGCAGGATTGCCCCCACCACCGGCACGCCAAGCAGGCCAAGCAGCAAAAGCGCTTCCCGCCAGCCCATCACCAGCAGCAGCAAGGCAACAATGGGCGGGGCCAGGGCAAAGCCCAGATTGCCGGTGAAGGTATGCATGGCAAAGGCGCGGCCCATGCGTTCCTGGCGGATGCTGCCGGCGAGTATCGCGTAATCCGCCGGATGGATCACGCTATTGCCCACACCCGACAGGATCGCAAGCAGCCAAAGCGCCCAAACCCCGGGCGCGAAGGCCATGGCGGAGATCGAAAGCGCCATGATCAGCGTGCCGCCGACCAGAAAGGACCGGGCGCCATAGCGGTCCACCGCGAAGCCGACCGGAGTTTGCAGCAGGGCGGTAGTGCCGCTCATCAGCGCGACCGTCAGGCCCAATTCGGCATAGGAAACGCCAAACTCGTCTCGCCAGACCAGAAAAAGCGGCGGCAGGCAAAGCATATAGAAATGGGACAGGAAATGCCCGGTGCCGATCAGGGCGATGATTCGGGTGTCCTGGCTGGCCCCTGGGGCTTCGGAAGTTGCAGCGCTCATGAGCCCTGGGGCCCCTGTCAGATTACAGTGCGAAACTGCGCCTGAGTGGTGAAATCGTCAATCTTTCGCGGCCAATATGGCGAGTGTCTGCCTGATTTGACGCTATGGCACGCGACACTTAGAAAGGCAGTGAAGAAGTTCGCCAGCGCGGTCTCCGCGCGGAGTCGAATCGTTGGAGTTGGGTTGATGGCAAGGATAAAAGATGCTCGGGAAGCGGCCATGGTTGGCCGCCGTTCCGATGGCACGCTGACGCGCCGGCCTTTGTCGCCGCATTTGCAAGTCTATGACATGATGCAGATGACAAGCCTGCTGTCCATTCTGCACCGTATTTCTGGTGTGGCCTGGTCCGCTGGGCTGGTGCTGCTGGTCTGGTGGCTGGTCGCGGCCGGTACGGGGCAGAGCGCTTTCGCAACCGCGCAATGGTTCTTCGGGTCCTTCCTGGGCTGGGTGGCGCTATTCGGGCTGACCCTTGCGGCCTGGTATCACACGCTGGCCGGCATCCGGCATTTGTTTTGGGATGCGGGCCACGGCTTTGCCATGGATGCCGCGTATCGTTCCGGGCGTATGGTGGTGATTGGCACCGCGGTGTTGAGCATTCTCACCTGGCTGCTGATTCTGGTCTGAGGGGGCATAGAAATGGCTGAAGACAGCGCCTCAATCCGTTCGCTCCGCAGCCCGCTTGGGCGCGTGCGTGGCATGGGCTCCGCCAAGGGCGGCACGCGGCATTGGTGGTTGCAGCGCGTGACGTCCATCGCGCTGCTGCCGCTTTCGATCTGGTTGATTTTTTCGCTCGCGCGGCTGGTGGGCGCCGAATATGCGGTGGTGCTGGAATGGATCGGTAACACCTTCAACGCGGTGTTGCTGCTCGCTTTCCTGACTGCGGCGTTTCATCACGCGGCGGCAGGTTTGCAGGTGGTGATTGAAGATTATGTGCGCGGTGAATTGCAGCGCTTTGCCGCGATTTGCGGGGTGAATGGGCTTGCTGTGCTGCTTTGGCTTGCTGCAAGCCTGAGCATTTTGCGCATCGCGCTTTGAGTTTTGGTTCGGGAATTATGCGGGTCCGGGGGCTTATTCCCCGCCGCTTGGCAGGATGAGATGAAGCAATGAATGCGATCAGCAAGCCTTCCAATGGCGCCTATCGAATTGTGGACCATACCTATGATGTGGTGGTGGTGGGTGCTGGTGGCGCTGGGTTGCGCGCCACTTTCGGCATGGGGGCGGCGGGGCTGAAAACCGCCTGCATCACCAAGGTGTTCCCAACGCGCAGCCACACGGTCGCCGCACAAGGCGGCATTGGCGCCGCGCTCGGCAATATGGGCGAGGATGATTGGCGCTGGCACATGTATGACACTGTGAAGGGGTCTGACTGGCTGGGTGACCAAGACGCTATTGAGTATATGTGCCGCGAAGCCATCCCTGCGGTGATTGAGCTTGAACATTACGGCGTGCCCTTCAGCCGCACTGAAGATGGCCGCATCTATCAGCGCCCCTTTGGCGGCCATATGCAGGATTACGGCAAGACCCCCGCGATGCGCGCCTGCGCCGCCGCGGACCGCACGGGCCATGCCATTCTGCACACGCTCTATCAGCAATCCTTGAAGCATGGCTGCGAATTCTTCGTTGAATATATCGCGCTTGACCTGATCATGGATGATGAGGGTGTCTGCCGCGGTGTCACCGCGTGGTGCCTGGAAGATGGGTCCATCCATCGCTTCCGCGCGCAAAGCGTGGTGTTGGCAACGGGTGGCTATGGCCGCGCCTATTTCTCCTGCACCTCTGCCCATACCTGCACGGGTGATGGTGGCGGCATGGTGCTGCGCGCCGGCCTGCCCTTGCAGGATCAGGAATTCGTGCAATTCCACCCGACCGGGATTTATGGTGCGGGCTGCCTGATCACGGAAGGGGCGCGCGGTGAAGGTGGCTATCTGACCAATTCGGAAGGCGAGCGTTTCATGGAACGCTATGCGCCGACCGCGAAGGATTTGGCGAGCCGCGATGTTGTCTCCCGCGCCATGTCCATGGAAATCCGCGAAGGGCGCGGTGTTGGCCCGCAGCGCGATCATATCCACCTGCATCTGGAACATCTGGGTGCGGCCATTCTACATGAACGCCTGCCGGGGATTTCGGAAACCGCGAAGATCTTCTCCGGCGTGGATGTGACGAAGGAACCCATCCCCATCCTGCCCACCGTGCATTACAATATGGGCGGCATTCCAACCAACATTCACACCGAAGTGCTGAACCCAACGGCAAAGGATCAGGACCGCGTGGTGCCTGGCCTGATGGCGGTGGGTGAAGCGGCTTGCGTTTCGGTGCATGGCGCCAATCGTTTGGGGACGAATTCGCTGCTCGATCTGGTGGTGTTTGGTCGTGCGGCTGCGCATCGCGCGGCGGAAACGATCAAGCCCGGTGCTTCCCAGCCGCCGCTGCCGCCCAAGGCGGGTGAGTCCAGCCTGGATCGCTTTGATCGCGTGCGTCACGCCAAGGGCGGCACCAATGTGGCCGAGCTTCGCCTTGCCATGCAGCGCACCATGCAGACCCATGCGGCGGTGTTCCGTACCTCAGAACTGCTCAAGGAAGGGGTCACGAAAATGGCCCAGGTCGCGGGCAGCTATGGCGATATCAAAATCGCTGACCGCAGCCTGATCTGGAACAGCGATCTGGTGGAAGCGCTGGAGCTTGATAACCTGATCGGCAATGCGCTGACCACGGTTGTCGGCGGCGAAGCGCGTAAGGAAAGCCGCGGCGCCCATGCGCATGAGGATTTCCCCGAGCGTGACGATGATAACTGGATGAAGCACACGCTGGCTTGGGTGAATGAAAAGCGCGAGGTGAAGCTTGATTATCGCGATGTGAAGATGCGCACGCTGACGAATGAAGTGCAGGTCTTCCCGCCCAAGGCGCGCGTGTATTAGGACACAACAACATGGCCACTTTCACCCTGCCCAAGAATTCGACCATCGGCACCGGCAAGACGCATAAGGCGCCCGCCGGCGCAAAGAAGGTCAAGAATTTTAAAATCTATCGCTGGGACCCGGATTCCGGCGAAAATCCGCGCAACGACACTTATGAAATAGACCTTGAGCAATGCGGTCCGATGGTGCTGGACGCGCTGATCAAGATCAAGAATGAGGTGGATAGCACGCTGACCTTCCGGCGTTCCTGCCGAGAGGGGATTTGCGGCTCCTGCTCCATGAATATTGATGGGTTGAATACGCTCGCCTGCCTCAAGCCAATTGAGGAAGTGAAGGGCGATGTCCGCATCAACCCGCTGCCGCATATGCCGGTGGTGAAGGATCTTGTGCCGGATCTGTCGCAGATTTACGCGCAGTTGCGCAGCGTGGAGCCTTGGCTGAAATCAGACACGCCCCCGCCGCCCGATGCGGAACGCCTACAATCCAAGGAAGAGCGCGCGAAGCTGGATGGGCTTTGGGAATGCATTCTGTGCTTCTGCTGCTCAACATCCTGCCCGTCCTATTGGTGGAATGGCGATCGGTATTTGGGGCCGGCGGTGCTACTCCAGGCCTATCGCTGGATTGCGGATTCACGCGATGAGGCGACCGGTGAGCGCTTGGATAATCTGGAAGACCCCTTCCGGCTTTATCGCTGCCACAACATCATGAATTGCACGCGCACCTGCCCCAAGGGGCTGAACCCCGCGCAGGCGATTGGTGAGATCAAGAAGCTGATGGTGGAACGGCAGGGCTGAACCGTCTGAGGGACGCTCGGGCACCACTTTGCCGAGCGTCCCGTAAAAGGGCCGATTTGTATCACGCCCTACGCTGCCCCCTGGACAGGTGCGGCGGTCGGATTGCAGACAATTACCATGTCCTCCCCCATCACCTTTGCTGCCCCGCATGCCTTCCTCGGCGCCCGCCCGCATGACCGAGGCGCTGCCTTTTGCGTGGCGGGTGTGCCGCTTGATATCGGCACCACCAACCGCGCTGGCGCGCGCGATGGCCCTCGCGCCATGCGCGCCGCGGCGCGCATGTTGACCGATGGGCGGCACCCGACCACCGGCGCCCCGCCTGCCGCACTCGATCTTTCCGATCTGGGTGAGTTTGAAATCGCGCTTGGCGATATGGAAAAAAGCCTGGCGCTGATTGAAGAACAGGCGACGGGGCTCGCCCATTTGGTGGCCTTCGGGGGTGAACATAGCATCACGCTGGCACTGTTGCGGGCACTGAAAAAACGCGTCGGGGTGCCGCTCGGCTTGCTCCATATTGATGCGCATATGGACACGGGTGAGGATAATTTCGGCCAGCGCTTCGCCCATGGCACGGTGTTTTGGCACGCCATCAAGGAAGGGCTGGTGGAACCACGGCGCATGGTGCAGGTCGGCATACGCGCCCCCGCCTGGCCGGAAAACTACGCCTGGACCCGCGCGCAGGGTGCGACCATCCTCTCCGCGCAGGATGTGCATCAGACACCCATCACCGCGGTCATTCAGCAGATACGGGACGTACTGGGGACAGGGCCGTGTTACCTCTCCTTCGATATTGACGGGCTTGATCCCGCCTTCGCGCCCGGCACCGGCACGCCCGAGATTGGCGGCCTGGCAAGCTGGCAGGCTCAGGCAATTCTGCGTGGCATGGCGGGGGTGGATTTTCGCGGCGCCGATGTTGTGGAAGTGGCGCCGGCCTATGATGTCTCGGAAATCACGGCACTCGCCGCCGCCACCATGGCCTGGGAGTATTTGTGCCTGTTTGCCAAGGCGAGGTAAGCTTTCGGCACTCTTCAGGGTGAGTTGCTTTTTTGTGGGCAGCCCCTGGCGTGGACCCGCAAACCCGCGTTAGCCTTCCGCCCAAGAACTTCCGGGAGGCTATAATGAACCACCCCACCAAAACCCTGCTGGCCGCGCTGATTGCGCTGCCCTTCGCCATCGGCACGCCAAGCGCGCAGACGCTGACGGTCGGCCTAGGCGCACCGGTCACCACCATTGACCCGCATTTCCACAATGTCGGGCCGAATAATGCGCTTACCAATCATATTTTTGACCGGCTGGTGGACCGGGATGGGCAATCGCGCCCATCGCCGCAGCTTGCGGAATCCTGGCGCGTGCTGACGGAAACATCTTGGGAACTCAAGCTGCGCAAGGGTGTCACCTGGCATGATGGCAAGCCCTTCACGGCCGATGATGTGGTCTTCACCTTTGCCCGCGTGCAGGCCGGCATCCCGAATAGCCCGGGCGGCTTTGGCGGGTTTCTCCGCGCCATCACCAAGGTGGAAACGCCCGATCCGCATACGCTGATCCTGCATACCAGCGCGCCGCACCCGCTGATGCCGCTTGACCTTGCTTCTGTCTGCATCATAGCCCGCCACGCGGCGGAAGGTGCGAGCAGCGAGGATTTCAATTCCGGCAAGGCCGCCATCGGCACCGGGCCTTATCGGCTGCTGTCCTATCGTTCCGGGGATCGGGTGGAACTCGCGCGCTATGATGGCTATTGGGGTGAGAAGGAGCCCTGGGCGCGGTCCAATCAGCGCTTTTTACTGAATGATGCGTCGCGCACTGCGGCTTTGCTGGCCGGCGATGTGGACATCATTGAACAAATCCCAACCAGCGATCTGACCAGACTTAGGCGTGATCCACGTGTGACGGTCACGGAAATCCCAAGCCTCCGCACTGTTTATATGGCGCCGGATTATTCGCGCGATGGCGGCACCCCGCTGATTACGGATAATAACGGCACGCCCCTGCCGGTGAACCCCTGGAAGGATGTGCGCGTCAGGCGGGCGCTTTCCATGGCGATCAACCGTGATGCGCTGGTGGACCGCGTGATGGAAGGGGCCGCCACCGCCACCGCGCAATGGCTGCCGGAAGGCACCTTTGGCTATAACCCTGCCGTAAAGCCCCGGCGCTTTGACCCCGATGGCGCAAAGCGGCTTTTGGCGGAAGCCGGCTATCCGGATGGCTTCCGTATCACGCTGCACACCCCCAATGACCGCTGGCCGAATGATGCGCGGCTTGCCCAGGCCGTGGCGCAGATGTGGACGCGGATTGGCGTTCGTACCGCCGTGGATGCCGCGCCCTGGACCGCCTTTGTGCCGCGCCGCGCGCGCATTGAATACGCCATGCAAATCGGCGCCTGGGGCAGCTCCACCGGCGAGGCTTCGAACTTCCTGGTCAATACGGTTGCAACGCATGACCGGCAGCGCCTGACCGGCGCCAACAATAATGCCCGTTTTTCAAGCCCGGTTTTCGATGAGTTCGCCGCGCGCGGTTCCGCCACCCTTGATGATGCGGCGCGGGAGAAGATTTGGCACGAAGCCATTGCCCGCTACGCCGATGAAGAACCGCTGATCCAATTGGTGCAATATCTGAACACCTGGGGCCTGCGCAAAGGTCTGCGCCACGAGCCGCGCATGGATGAAAGAACGCTGGCGATGGGGGTGCGGCCAGCGCCCTGATCGCTTCGAAGGGTTATTCGGAGGCTTCGGCCACTTCCAAAAGGGTAGCGCCATTCCGCCGTACGCGCGCCCATTGAGGCGCGCCAGGGCGGCAGCGGTCGGCGAATAGGTCGCTACCCGGCGCCGTTACCTCCAACTTGCTATGCAAGCGGCAAATGATTTGCGTACCCGCCCGGCGGGGCGAAGCGCCATGCCAGCGCAGCACGGCGCGGCCCCAATCGCCATAGGTTTCATAATGCTGCACCAAATAGCGCGCTGCCCAATCCGCCGCCTGGCTGGGGTCCAGCGGCCAATCCTCACCCCGCGCGGCATGCACGCCGGCATTGATTTGAAAACACCCGGCCATACCGCGTCCGCGGGCCGCTGCTAGAAGCCGTTGCGCTTCCTCTCGGCTATTGGGGAAATAGGCGCGGCCCCGTAGATTGAGCGCATAGGCATGCAGCCCGCTTTCATTCAGCGCGATGGCGGTGAGCAATCCTTCCGGAAGGCCGTGATTGACCTCCGCCACGCGGGCAGCAGCGAGGCAGGCCGCGCGTGGAGAATTCACATCGCGGGCGAGCGGGTCTGGCCCCTGGGTTACCGGGGTGGGCATTTCGGCGCAGGCGGCGCCGAGAAAACCAAAGATAAGCAAAAGCAGCGTAGCTGAAGCGCGGCGCGCTTTGCTGAAGAAAAGCCTAAAGGCCGCACTGGCCAAATGCCCGGAAGAACGAAACCCTTGGGGGTGGGCACTCCGCAGCAAAGCACGCTGGAGCGCCGCACCATCTCGCCGGCCCGGGGGTGCCGACGAAACCTTCACGGTCGTCATGAGCGCTTGGATAGAGGAGTCGGGCGTGGGATGCAAACAAAAAAACTAATTAGCCAGAAAGAGCTAGGGGAAGAGAAAATGAGGCGAGAATGGGGCATAGTATTGCCAAATAAATTTATGATTTTTTTCGAAGAGTTTTTGTTTTTTCTAGGTCTTTTCTATTTAGTTTTTCAATATTTCTATGAAAAACCGAGCGCTGTAGGTTTGGCGCTTGGCGATTTCTATATCAGCCCATTCTGATATTTGGCGCTGCTTGACCTTCAATCACCACATTCACGCAAGCGGGCTTGCCGGATGCGAAGGCGCGTTCCAGCGCGGGGGCGATATCCTCAGCGCGCGTCACATATTCGCCATGCCCACCCAGCGCCACGGCCACCAAATCATAGCGCGTACCGGGCGCCAATTCGCAGCCATGGGTGCGGTTGGCGCCGTAATCGCGCTTCTGGATTTCATATTCCGCATTCCAGCGTGAATCATTGCCAACAACAGCAACGAAGGGCAGCTTATGGCGGCAGGCCGTGTCAAACTCCGCCATGTGAAAGCCGAAAGTGCCATCGCCTAGAACGGCCATGATCCGCGCATCCGGCTTGGCGGCGCGCGCTGCCATGGCGAAGGGGATGGATGGCCCGATGGCGCCGGCCAGGCCATTGATGATGCGCGTCGGCGCGGAAAGGATCGCCTGCGCCCATTGGCCGATTTCTCCGCCATCGCTGATCAACACCGAATCAGGCATCGCATCGAGAAAGGGCTTGGCTAGCTGGAACAGGGTGGCGGGATGGATCGGTCCGCCCGTCGCACCCGCCAAAGCCGCCCAGGCCGGTGGGCGGAAGGCTAAGGCTGTGCTTACCCACGCTGCCCAAGCCTGATGCGCATGGGGCTTGATGGCGCGGGTCAGTGCTTCCGTCGCCTCAGCAGCACCCGCCACAGCCGCCATGGCAATCCGCCCCGGCAAGGCGCGGGCGCCGCGCGCGATCACGCCGGCATCGGGGTCAATCTGGATAAAGCGGGCTTCAGCTGAAATGCCCGGTGCGCGGCCAAAGCGGAGCGAAAAATCAAGCGCCTTGCCCAGTAGCACGATCAAATCCGCTTCCGCCAGAACCCCGGCATAGGCGCCAAGCGAGGGATCATTCAACCCGCGCGGGCTTTCCATGGGGATCACCGGCAGGCCGGCGGCGGCGCTGAGTGCGGCCAGCATCGGTTTGCCGTGCGGGCTGCACAAAGCTGGCGGCGCCAGAATGATGGGCCGCGCTGCTGCCGCGATCATCCCCGCAATCGCCTGGGATGCCTCGACGCCGAGTGGCATGGGCGCCGCGGTGAAGGTGCTCGCTTCCGGCAGGGCAGGGGCCGCGATGCGCGCATCCATCAAATCGGTGGGCAGGCTGAGATGCACCGGGCCGGGGCGGCCAGACCGCGCCACGCGAAAAGCGCGCGCCACATCGGCGCCAATCCCCGCCGTGCTGGCGGCGGTAAAGGAAAGCTTGGTGAGCGGTTCGGCCATATCGGCCTGGCGCATTTCCTGGAAACTGCCCATGCCCAATTCACGCAAGGGCGCATGGCCGGAAAGCAACAGCAACGGCACCTCACCCGCCATGGCAGTCGGCAGGGCAGCGATGGCATTGGTGTGGCCCTGGCCGCCGGTCACCATCGCCACACCCACTTCGCCGGTCAGCCGCGCCCAGGCATCGGCCATATGCACCGCGGCGGCTTCCTGGCGGGTGTGCACAATCTCGATCCCGCTGCCGATCAGAGCATCGAAAATCGTCATGATGTGATTGCCCGAAAGCGTAAAAATGCGGCTGACGCCGGCCTGCTTCAGCGCCGCCACCAGAATATCCGCCCCGCGTTGTTCCATGCCTGCTTCCTCCTGTTGCGGGCAGCAGGCCATGGGCTGGACAGGCTGTCCAGTCGCCTTAGTCTTGCTTGCATGAATCAACTCAAGGTCAGTGTCTGGCGGGGGGAAGAAGCGGGCGGCTTTGCGCGCTATGATGTGCCGGCGCGCGACAATCAGAGCGTGCTGGATGTGGTGACACATATCCAACGCGAATTGGACCCAAGCCTTGCCTATCGCTTTGCCTGCCGCGTTGGCATGTGTGGGTCTTGCGCCATGACCGTTAATGGCCGCGCGCGCTGGACCTGCCGGACACATGTGCGGAAAGTGGTGGGCACTGATGGCGCTTTGGAACTGCGCCCTTTGGCCAATCTGCCGGTGATCCGTGACCTGGCCGCAGATCTGGCGCCTTTCTTCGACAAGTGGCAGCGCGCACAAGGCTTCTTCCAACCGAAGGACGCGCCGGATGGCGCCGTGCCGGATGAATTCGCCGTGGTCGCCCCCGGCAGCAAGGCCCGCAAGGAAGCTGATGCAGGCATTGAATGCATCGGCTGCGCTGTCTGCTACGCTTCCTGCGATGTTGTCGCCTGGAATGGCGATTACCTTGGCCCCGCGGCGCTCAACCGCGCCTGGACCTTGGTGAATGATGCGCGCGATGGCGCGCTGGGCGAAAGGCTGGATGCGGTGGCGGGCGATGCCGGGTGCCATTCCTGCCATTCCACCCGTTCCTGCACGGAACGCTGCCCGAAGCAGATTGACCCATCAGGCGCCATTGCCGGGCTGAAGCGGACTTTGTTCTGGGAGAGCCTTTTCGGCGGCAAGCGCCATGGCTGACAGGGCCGCGCGCGGGCAGGCGCATCTTTGGGTGGTTCAGCGCATTACCGCCATGATCCTGGCGCTTGCCGTGCTGGTGCATCTGGTCACCATCATCATCGCCGTGCGGGGCGGGCTTTCCGCGCGCGAGATTCTGGCGCGCACCCAGGGTTCAGAGGTTTGGCTCATCTTTTATGTGCTGTTTGCGCTGGCGGCAGGGCTGCATGGCGCGATTGGGCTGCGCAATATCGCGGGCGAAACGCTTGGCTGGCGCGGGCGTGGCCTTGATTTTTGCTGGCTTGGGCTTGGGCTGCTGACAGCAGCCTTCGGCATCCGCGCCGCCTTTGGGCTTTATAGCTGATGGATTTCCGCGCGCGTTCCCACCCAAGTTGGATTGGTTTTGCGGTGCATCGGGTTTCTGGCCTGTTGCTGGCACTTTTCCTGCCGCTGCATTTCTGGGCACTCGGCAGCGCCATTCAGGGGGAGGCGCGGTTGGATGGATTTTTGCGCTGGGCAGACAACCCCTTGGTGAAGGCAGCCGAAACCGCGCTGGTGGTCCTGCTGGCGGCGCATCTCGCCGGCGGTTTGCGCGTGATGGCGCTGGAGTTCCTGGGCTGGGGGCGGGCGCAGAAGGATCTGGTGGCGGCCTCCTTCGGGCTTTCCTTGTTGGTGGGATTGGTTTTCCTGTTCAATGTCTTTTGATCTTCTGGCGCTACTCGGCGGCTGCTTTATTGCGGCCTTTTGCTCGGGGCTCGCGGGCTTTGCCTTCAATCTGGTGGCGGCGGGGATCCTGTATCACTGGGTCACCCCGCAGGAGATCGCGCCGGTCTTGGTGCTAGGGTCTTTATTGATCCAAAGCGTGACGCTTCGCGTGGTGTGGCCCGCCATTCGTTGGCCGGTGCTGAAGCCCTATGTTTTTGCAGGCGCCTTGGGCACACCATTCGGTGTCTGGGCGCTGAGTGTGGTGGAAGCGCGCGTGATTGTGGCGGGCATTGGGATTTTATTGGTGGGCTATGCCGGCTTTATGCTGGCGCGGATTGCGCTCCGCCTGGCGCCGCCAAAACTCTCGGCTGGCACGCGCGCCGATGCGGTGGTGGGGTTTTTCGCGGGCGCGCTTGGCGGCATTGGTGGGTTTTCCGGCGCGCTGCCGTCGATGTGGACGGACCTAAAAGGGCTGCGCAAGGATGAAGCCCGCGCGATTTTCCAACCCTTCATTGTGGTGATGCAGATCATCGCTGCGGCAGGGTTGGCTTACGCTGGGTTTTTCACGATGCACACCGCCAAAACGCTGCTGATGGCGCTGCCGGCGCTGGCACTTGGTACCTGGCTTGGTATGCGCGCCTATCGCGTCATCCCGGCGGAGGGGTTCCGCTTGGTGCTTTTGGGGCTGCTGTTTCTATCGGGCCTTTCGCTGGTGGTTTGAAACGCTTTCATCCTGCCGGCGCTTGTGGGAAACTCAGCTTACAGGGGGATGTGTGCATGAGCCTGATGTCAAAGACCGAAATCGCACCATTGGTGGTAACGCCGGAAGCGATCGAGGAAGCGGCCAAGCTGCTTTATATCCGCGCCTGCAAAATCCTGCCCGATGACATCAAGGCCGGTTTCACGCGGCTGGATGCGACGGAAACTGATGCCACCGCCAAGACCATCCTGGCCACCATGATCGAGAATATCGGGGTCGCGGAACGTATGGATAATCTGCTGTGTCAGGATACCGGCATTCCCATCTTCAACCTGCTGATCGGGCGTAATGTTGCGGTGGATGGTTTTGCGCTGAAGGAAGCCATTGCTCGCGGCACGGCGCGCGCCACGCGTGAACACCCGCTGCGGTCTTCTGTCGTGCATCCCATCACGCGAAAGAATGAGCATACCTCCTGCGGGGAACGTGTGCCGGTGATCAATATTGATTTCACCGATGCGGATCGCGAATTGCGGCTTGAGATGATCCCGAAGGGATCAGGCTCAGAAAACGGGTCCTTCCTGCAAATGCTGATCCCGGCTGATGGGCTTGCCGCGGTGAAGCGCTTTGTGGTGGACCGCGTGATCCAGGCCGGCGGCAAGGTCTGCCCGCCAACGATTGTGGGCGTGGGTGTGGGCGGTACGTCAGATCTTTGCATGCATTTGGCGAAGATCGCGGCCACGCGCCCCTTGGGGTCGCGCTGCACGGATGCGGAAGGGGCCAAGCTGGAAGCCGCGCTTTCGGAAGCGGTGAATGCGCTTGGTATTGGCCCGCAAGGCTTGGGGGGTGATAGCACGTCCTTCGCCGTGCATGTGGAAACGGCAGCGACACACATCACCATGAACCCCGTGGCCGTGAATATCCAATGCCACAGCGCGCGGCGCGCGAGTGCGACCTTCACGCCCGCGGGTATCAGCATCGGCTTTTGAGCTATGGCGCCGGATGGCGCTGCCTATTGCGGAGAATGAACATGGCCCACCACATCCTGCCCATGCCGATCACCGAAGAACAGGTCCGCGCGCTTCGGGTGGGTGATACGGTGACACTTGAAGAAACGCTTTATGGCATTCGTGACGCGACGCAGATCCATATGTTTGATCACGGTCGGCGCACCAAATTCAATCTGCAAGGTCATGCGGTGATCCATACCGCGCCCAATCTGCGCAAGGTGGAACGTGTCGGCAATAATCATTCAGGCTATGAGGCCGTGTGTGTGGGCACCACCACATCAGACCGTATGGAACGCTTCACCCGCCCGCTGATGGAACGCGAAGGGGTGCGGATTATCATCGGCAAGGGCGGTTTGCGTGATGGGTCGCTTGAAGCCTTTCGTGATCTGGGTGGCGCCTATCTGGCCGTGGTCGGCGGTGCGGCGGCATTGGAGACCACCTGGATCGAAGCGGTGGAGGATGTGGATATGGATGATCTCAATCCCGAAAGCCTCTACAAGTTTCGTATCAAGGGTTTCGGCCCGCTGCTGGTGGCGATGGATAGCCATGGTGGCAGTCTTTTCGCCAAGGTGAATGATGAAGCGGCGCGCCGACGCCAAGCGGTGCTTGAAAAGCTGGGGGCGGCGTGATGGCCGCCCAGATCACGCGACGCAGCACGGATATTTTGGTGCTGGGCGCGGGCGGGGCGGGGTTGCTTGCAGCCCTGCATGCCAAGGCCGGCAATCCCGCGCTTGATGTGACCATTGCGGTGAAGGGCCTGCTTGGCAAATGCGGTTGCACGCGCATGGTCCAAGGCGGCTATAATGTCGCGATTGCCGAGGGTGATTCCGCCGAGCGTCACTTCATGGACACGCTTGATGGCGGCAAATGGCTGAATGATCAGGATTTGGCCTGGACCCTGGTGGTGGGCGCGCAGCAGCGCATTCGTGAATTGGAAAATCGCTGGGGCTGTTTTTTCGACCGCAACGCCGATGGCACCATCCATCAAAAGGCCTTTGCGGGGCAGACTTTTGATCGCACCGTGCATAAGGGCGATTTGACCGGGATTGAGATTGTCAATCGCCTGGCGGAACAGGTTTGGGCGCGCCGCATTCAGCGCCTGGAAGAACATCGCGCCGTGGCGCTGATCTCAAGCGCAGATGGTGCGCAGCTTTCGGGCGTGTTGCTGACTGATATGCGCTCGGGCGGGTTGGTGTTTGTGCAGGCCAAGGCGGTGATGCTCGGCACTGGTGGCGGGCCCACCATGTATAAATACCACACGCCATCAGGCGATAAATCCTGCGATGGCATGGCAATGGCGCTGCGCGCGGGCTTACCTTTGCGCGATATGGAAATGGTGCAATTCCACCCGACCGGCGTGCTGGCGGGCCCGGGCACGCGCATGACGGGCACGATCATTGAAGAAGGCTTGCGCGGCGCGGGCGGCTATCTGCTGGGTGGTGATGGCAAGCGCTTCATGGCGAAGTATGACAAGCGCGCCGAGCGTGCGACGCGCGACATTGTTAGCCGTTCCATGCAACGCGAAATCCTGGCCGGCAATGTGAATGAGGCAGGCGGGCTTTGGATTGAAATGGGGCATCTTGGGCCGGACCGCGTGCGGCGCGAATTCAAAGGCATGGTGGAACGCTGCGCCGATATGGGGTTTGACTTGGCCGGTGGCCGCGTGCCGGTGGTGCCGACCGCGCATTACATGATGGGCGGGCTGGTCTTCCGCCCTGATGGCAGCACGGCATTGCCCGGGCTTTTCGCTGCTGGTGAGGATACCGGCGGCGTGCATGGCGCCAATCGGCTGGGCGGGAATGGTGTGGCCAATTCCACTGTCTTTGGCGGCATTGCCGGCGATACCATGGCCGCCTGGGTGCCGCGCGAGGGCGCGCTGGTGCCACCGGATGCGACCGCGCTTGATGCCGCCATCGCCGCGCTGGAAGCACCTTTCGCGCGGCCAGCGCGCAATCTTTCGCCACTGCGCGATACCTTGCAGGAAATGATGTGGGACAAGGCCGGCATTCTGCGCGATGCGACGGGGCTGGCCGATGCCACCAGTACGCTGGACGCTTTGGAGGCTGAGTTGGATACTTCCGGTGTTGATGGCGCCAATCGCGCCTTCAACCTGACTTGGCATGATTGGCTCAATCTGAAATCACTATTGCTGGTGAGCCGCGCTATTGTGGTGGCGTCCCAGGCGCGGGAGGAATCACGCGGCGCGCATTGGCGGGAGGATTTTCCGGAAACCCGCGATGAACGCGCGGGGCTTGCCGCGACATCCGTGCGGCTGGACGATGGCCGCGTGGTTTTGGAATGGCAGAAGGTTGCCTTTGCGCGCTTGAAGCCGGGCGAAAGCCTGCTGCAAGCGGCGGCTGAGTGACGCCATGACCCAACCCTTCCCAAGCTTTGCCGAGGCTTTGCGCGTGTGGCTCCGCATCGGTTTGCTGTCCTTTGGCGGGCCGGCAGCGCAGATTGCGGTGATGCATCGCGAAGTGGTGGACCAGCGCCATTGGGTATCCGATGCGCGTTTTCTGCATGCGCTGAATTTCTGCATGTTGCTGCCGGGGCCAGAGGCGCAGCAATTGGCGACCTATCTCGGCTGGCTGATGCATGGTGTGCGCGGTGGCTTGGCGGCTGGCTTGCTGTTTATCCTGCCCGGTGCGGCGGTGATGCTCGCACTTTCCATCATCTACGCCACCTTGGGCGATGTGCCCCTGGTGGCGGCGCTATTCTTTGGCCTGAAATGCGCGGTGCTGGTGCTGGTGGTGGAAGCGCTAATCCGCGTTGCGAAGCGCGCGCTGAAGGGGCCGGTGCCGGTCGCGCTTGCCATCGCAGCCTTTGCCGCACTCGCGCTGTTCAATGTGCCCTTTCCGTTGGTGGTGCTGGGCGCGCTTGCGATTGGCTTTGCCATGCCGGATGCCTTCAGCGGCGCAGGCCATGGTGCCGTGAAGGATGGCCCGCCCGCGCTATTGGATGCCGCTTTCGCGGCCGATCCGGAACGCGCCACGCGCATGGCGGGTGCCGCGCGGCGCGCTGGGTTGATTGCGCTGGCGCTCTGGCTTTGGCCTGTTGTGTTGCTGCTGGGATCAGGCGTTTATGGTGATATCGCCTGGTTTTTCTCCAAGCTTGCAGTGGTGACTTTTGGCGGCGCCTATGCGGTGCTTGCCTATGCCGCGCAGGAAGCGGTGGAGCATTATCAATGGCTCTCAGCGCCTGAGATGCTGGCGGGGCTTGGGTTGGCGGAAACCACGCCTGGGCCGCTGATCCTGGTGCTGCAATTTGTAGGCTTCCTGGCAGGCTATCGCGCGGATGGCGTGCTGGGCGGTGTGGCGGGCAGTGTGCTGACGCTCTGGGTCACATTCGCGCCTTGCTTTGCCTGGATTTTTCTTGGCGCGCCCTTCGTTGAAAAACTGCATGCCGCGCCGCGCCTGAAGGGTGCCTTGGGGGCGGTGACGGCGGCGGTGGTGGGTGTGATTGCCAATCTCGCGCTCTGGTTTGGGCTCCGCGTGATTTTCCGTGATGTGCAGGTCAGCAGCTTTGGGCCGATCAGGCTTGATCTGCCAGTGCTGACCAGCCTTGATCCGGCGGCGCTGGCACTTGCGGGCTTTGCGGCGGTGCTGCTGTTTGCGATGAAACAGGGGCTCACGCGCAGCCTTGGCTTCACCGCGATTGCGGGGTTGGTCTTGAAATTCGCGGGGTTCTAAGGGGCGCTGGTTTTTGGCGCTAGCGCCGCCCGAACATCCGCTCCAACGCCGCCGCATCAAGCTTCAGCACCGTGGGCCGGCCGTGGCTACACGTTGCGGCGCGGGGTGTGGCTTCCATCTGGCGTAGCAGCGCATCCATCTCGGCGACATTCATCCGTCGCCCGGCGCGAATGCTGCCATGGCAGGCAAGGCGCGCAATCGCCGCATCCAGCTTGCGTTCCAAAGCGGTGCTTTCTGCATCCGCGGCCAATTCCTCTGCCATGTCGCGCAGCAGCGGTGCGGGGTCGGCAGCACCGAGCAAGGCCGGCAGGCTCCGCACCAGCACCGCGCCGGCGCCGAAGCTCTCAATCTCAAGCCCTAGCCGGGCGAGTGCTTCCGCAGCACCCAGCAAGCGCGCCGCATCAGCGGGCGGCATATCCACGACCGCTGGCACCAAAAGCGGCTGGGTGCGCACGCCGCCATCGCGGAGCTGAGCGCTCAGCGCCTCATGCGTCAGGCGTTCATGCGCGGCGTGCTGATCCACCAGCACAAGCGCGCCATCGGCGGCTTCAGCGATGATGTAAGTGTCCAAAATCTGCGCGACGGCACGGCCCAAAGGATGCGCGGCATCCATCGGCGCGGCGGCAGGCGGCGGTGGCAGGCTGGGTGGGCGGTAGCCAAGCGGCAGGTGCGGCTGCGGCAGCCCAGCCGGGCGCGGCATGGATTGCGGCAAAACCGGCAAGGCTTCGCTGAAGCCCGCAACCGGCGCGGCGCCAGCCAGGGAAGGCATCGCCACCACCGTCCCGGCGCCAATCGCGAGCGATTTGCGGAGCGCGGAGATCAAGGCACCGCGCACAGCCTCCCCATCGCGGAAGCGAAGTTCGGTCTTCATCGGATGCACATTCACATCCACGCTTTCTGGCGGCACTTGCAGGAACAGCGCCGCCGCCGGGTGGCGCCCTTGCGGGATCACATCGCGGTAGGCCACGCGCAAGGCCACGCGCAGCAGCGGGTCACGCACCGGGCGGCGGTTCACCACCAAATGCTGGCCAAGCGTGGTTGGTCGGTGATGCGAAGGCAGCGCGGCCAACCCAGTAATGTCCAGGCTTGCTGAGACGGATTCCACCGGTACGGCGGCAGCGGCAAACTCGGCGCCCAGCACTTGCCTTATGCGCCCTTCCTGATCGGCGGCGGGCAGGGCAAGCACTTCGCGCCCATCGCTTTCCACGCGAAAGGCCACTTCCGGCCAGGCCAGCGCCAGGCGGCGCACCGCTTCCACCGCATGTTCGGCTTCCGTGCGGGGATGCTTCAGGAATTTGCGGCGTGCAGGGGTGGCGAAGAACAAATCCCGCACCTCAACCCGCGTGCCAGGCGCGCCGGAAGCAGGCGCGACATCGCTCTTCAGCCCGCCCTCAACATTGATCCGATGCGCTTCGCCATCGCCTGGGCAAGACGTGATGGAAAGCCGCGCCACGGCGCCGATGGAAGGCAAGGCCTCTCCCCGGAAGCCTAAGGTCGCGATGCGAAACAGCGTCGCTTCTTCCGGCAATTTGGAGGTCGCGTGGCGTTCCACGGCGAGCATCAGGTCTTCCGGCCCCATGCCGATGCCGTCATCTTCCACCAAAATGCGGTCCATCCCGCCGCCTTCCAGCGTGACGGCGATGCGACGCGCCCCGGCATCCAAGGCGTTTTCGACAATTTCCTTGAGCGCGGCGGCGGGGCGTTCCACCACCTCACCGGCCGCGATGCGGTTCGCGGTGGTCTCCGACAGCAGGCGGATGGCCGGGCGCAGGGCGGTGATGGGGACGGCGGACATGCGCCCTTATAGCAGAAGCTTCGAGTCGCGTGTCAGCGTGGCTTCCGTTCACTGTTGTTCACGGGAACTGCACTAAGTCTAAGTTCGGTCGCATTTTCCGAGTCGCCAAGTGAAGTCACTTGGCTTGAAAATGGTCGACTTCTGATCGCATTTTCCGAGTCGCCAAGTGAAGTCACTTGGCTTGAAAATGCTCTAGACCGGCTGCAAAGGGCTATGCGGCCCGGCAGGGGGCAGGATGATGATGGGATCACCCGCGTGCAGCACGCCGCCTTGCAGCACAATGGCCATGACGCCTGATTTGCGGATAAGCCCGCCCGCTTCATCGCGCCCGAGCATCGCGGCCATCAGACCTGGCTGGAAATGATCAAGCTGGGCGCAGGGATTGCGGAGCCCCGTGATTTCCACAATCGCCTCAGTCCCCAAGCAAAGCCGCGTGCCGGTGCCAAGCCCGAGCAGGTCAATGCCGCGCGTGGTCACATTCTCCCCGATATCGCCGGGCTTGAGCGCAAAACCCTGAGGGGCGAGTTCTTCGAAGATTTCGGCATGCAACAAATGAAGCTGGCGCAGATTGGGCTGCGAAGGATCACGCGCCACGCGGGAGCGATGCTTCACCGTGACGCCAGCATGCGCATCGCCTTCAACGCCAAGCCCGGTGAGAAGCTTCAAGCTTTCAACCTGCTGCTTGCTGAAGCGATGCGCACCATCGCGGGCAAGGGCTTGGATGTAAGCTGCTGTCACGCGCGGCCATGCCCTTCCGGCCAAAGTCTTGCGATCTGGCCGATCAGCCCAGCGGTTGACCCATCATGCGGCTTTTGCGGCGCGCCGGCGCCAAGTTCCGGCAGGATGGCGCTGGCCAATTGCTTGCCAAGCTCGACCCCCCATTGATCAAAGGGATTGATCCCCCATAACGCGCCAAGCACCGCGACCTTGTGTTCATAAAGCGCCACCAATTGGCCGAGCGTAAAGGCATCAAGCCGCGGCAGCAGCATGGTTACACTTGGCCGGTCACCCGGAAAAACCCGATGTGGCAATAGGCGCGCGATCTCAGCCTCTACCACGCCAGCAGCGCGCATCTCAGCGGTAACAGCGGCTTCATCCTTGCCCATCAGCAGCGCTTCGGCCTGGGCGAGGCCATTGGCGAGAAGTTTGCGGTGGCTGTCGGCATGCGCGTGATCAGGCCGCGCCACCAGAATGAAATCCACCGGCACGGGCGTGGTACCCTGATGTAGCAATTGCATGAAGGAATGCTGCGCATTGGTGCCGGGTTCGCCAAACACAACGGGGCCGGAAGCGCGCTGCAGTGGCGCGCCGGAGGTAGCCACACGCTTGCCAAGGCTTTCCATTTCCAATTGCTGCAAATGCGCCGGGAAACGCGCGAGGCGTTCATCATAAGGCAGCACGGCGCGGCTTGGATATCCAAGGGCATTCACATGCCAGGCTTCCACCAACGCCAGCAGCACCGGCAGGTTTTGCGCGAGTGGTGCGTCACGGAAATGCTGATCCATCACGCGCGCACCAGCGAGCAACCGCGCGAAGGCATCCCAGCCAAGCGTCAGCGCAAGTGACAACCCAATCGCACTCCAAAGCGAAAACCGCCCGCCCACCCAATCACGAAAGCCGAAGACCCGATCAGGCATGATGCCAAAAGCGCTGGTCGCGGCAAGATTGGTGGAAAGGGCGGCCATATGTTGCGCCGCGCCGGCTTCACCCACAGCTTCGCCCAACCAATCACGCGCCAACGCGGCATTCGCCATGGTTTCCTGTGTGGTGAAGGTTTTGGACGCGATCAGTACCAGGGTGCGCGCCGGATCAAGCCTCGCCTGCATCTCTGCCCAGGCATGACCATCCACATTCGCCAGATAATGCCCGCTGAGCGGTGCCTTATCTGTCCATAAGGCGCGCGCCATCATGGCCGGGCCCAGATCCGACCCGCCAATGCCGATATTCAGCACATCGGTGAAGCGTTCACCCTTGGCGGTCAGGATGCGCCCTTCATGCACGGCGCGGGTGAATTCTTCCATGCGCGCACGCACCGAAAGGATTTCGGGCATGATGTCCGCAGTGCCCGCGCGGAAATCATCACCCGGTTCAGCGCGGAGCGCCATATGCAGCGCGGCACGGCCTTCCGTGGCATTCACCGCCGCACCCGCGAAAAGCCGCGCGCGGAAGCCGGCGACATCGCGCGCCTCGGCCAGTGCCAGCAGCGCGGCGAAGACGTCATCAGAAACTGCAGTTTTGGAGAAATCGAGCAGCACATCGCCTGCCATCCGCGAAAACCGCGCGAAGCGATCAGGATCAGCGGTGAAAAGCGGGCGAATGGCGGCAGCCCCCGGCCTTGCGGCCAAAGCCATCAGCGCCGACCAGGCGGCTTCGCTGGATTCCTGTGTCATAAACGGATATTTTCACGCCTCCGCGGCGGGACTATGGCAGAGGGACCGGTGCTTTAGCCATGGCGAACCACGCGCATGGGTGCCATGATGGCGGCGCCAAGCCCCAGGAAGCCGATCACCGTGGCCAAGCCCCAGGTCTGGCTATCCGTAAGCTGCGTCACCAAAGCCACCGCCGCGGGGCCAAGGAAGCCCGTGACCCGCCCTGAGAGCGCGAAAAGCCCGAAATGCGCCGTCACTTCCGCGGGCGGGGCCATATGGGCCATCAGCGTGCGCGATGCCGCCTGGGCGGGGCCCATGAATAGCCCAAGCGCCAGGGCCAGGGCCCAGAACAGGGTCTTGTCATTGGTCAGCAGCAGAAAACTGCCCAGCACAATCATGGCGCCGAGGGCGATCATCACCGTGGGTTTGGCGCCGATCCGATCCTCGATCAGCCCAAAACCTGCGGCTCCTAGCCCCGCCGTGACATTCATGGCAATGCCAAACAACAGGATTTCCTCAAACCCCATGCCATGCACGCCGGCGGCGTAAATCGCGCCAAACGCAAACAGTGTATTGAGCCCATCGGTGTAGAAAAGCCGCGCGACCAGAAACCGCGCCATGGCGGGGCGGCGCGGCAGCCCGTGAAGAATATGGACCGCTTCGACCAGCCCGGCGCGCATGGCCTGAACCAGGCTTGGGCGTGGCCCGGCAGGATCGGGCAGGGCCAGCAGTACCGGCCAACCGAACACGACAATCCAGACGGCCACCAATAGCGCCGTGGCACGCACATGCTCTGCAGCACCTCGATCAAGCCCAAAAGGTGACGGATCGGGCTGAATGAACAGTACCAGCGCCAGCAACAAGCAAGCGAGCCCGCCCGCATAGCCAAGCCCCCAGGCCAAGCCGGAAAGCCGGCCCATCCGTTCCTCGGGCACCAGCCCGGGCAGCATGGCGTTGTAGAACACCGTGCCCAATTCAAAGGCGATGGTGGCAAGGCCAATGCAGATCAGCGCGTACAGCGCATCGGCAGGATCAGGCCGCGCGAACCAGATCAGCGCAGTGAACATGGCCGTAAGCAGCGTGCATGCGGCCAGCATAGCGCGCCGGCGCCGGCCCTGATCGGCGATGGCACCCAGAATTGGCGAGAGCAATGCGATGGCAATGGCCGCCAAGGTCTGCATCCAGCCCCATTGCGCCTGGCCCGTTACCGGATCGGGCGCAATACCTTGCGTGAAATAGGCGGCTATGACGAAGGT
>JBPCSO010000059.1:0-22948 GCA_051007055.1 Roseomonas sp. | reverse complement strand
GCTGTCCGCAAAGTTGCTGCCTTGGATGTTTTCAATGCCGGACAATGTGTCATTGCCATCAGCACCAATCGCAGTCGGCACCGATGCGCGCAGGTCAACCGTCACCGCGCCCGAAGCACCGATGTACGAAGCCCAATCAACACCCGTGCTGCCAAACAGCGAATCATCGCCAATACCGCCAGCAAGGCAGTCAGCACCCGTGCTGCCAATCAGCGTATCATTGCCAGCCGCGCCAGACAGCGTGTTGTTGCCGGCAGCGCCATTCAGAATATTGGCCTGCGCATCGCCCAAAATACTGTCAGCACCAGCGCCGCCCAAAACATTCTCAATGCCGGAAAGCGTATCAAACCCATCGCCACCGATGGCCGTACCAGCGGCAAGGTCAACCGTTACTGTACCGGTATAGCTTGCCCAATCGGCGCTGCCCGCGCCGCCAAGTAGCAGGTCATCGCCGATGCCACCGAGCAGCGTGTCATCCCCAGCTGCGCCAGCAAGCGTATCGTGCCCGGCATTGCCTGTCAGTGCATTGGCCGCGCTATCGCCCAGCAAGCTGTCATCAAAATTACTGCCGAGCGCGTTTTCAATCCCGGAAAGTGAATCAGCGCCATGCGCGCCTGTCGCCCGCAGGGCGCCCAGATCAACCGTGACGCTGCCAGCAACATCGGAATGGCTCACCCAATCCGCCGTATCCGCACCGCCAATGAGCGAGTTATTGCCAACGCCGCCAATCAGCGTGTCATTACCGAAACCGCCATCCAGGGTATCATTGCCCGCGCCGCCATCAAGACTATTGGCGGCACTGTCACCCAGAATGCTGTCAGCGAAATTGCCGCCCCGGACATTCTCAATGCCCGAAAGCGTGTCATTGCCATCAGCGCCAGAGGCGCGGTTTGCAACCAGGTCAACCGATACAGCCTCAGACGCCGCAGCATAGGAAGCCCAATCCACGCCCGTACTACCGAACAGCGAATCATCACCGCCTCCGCCAGTAAGTGAATCAATACCGGCGTTGCCGATCAGCGTGTCGTTGCCGGCTGCGCCAGAAAGCGTGTTGTTGCCGGTTGAGCCATCCAGGATATTGGCTTGGCTATCACCGAAGATGATATCGGACGAAGCACCGCCAAAGATATTCTCGATACCCGAAAGCGTATCGAAACCTGCTTCACCGCTTGTGGTTCCAGCAGCAAGGTCAATCGTTACTGGCTGGCCGCTGGGCGCATAGCTCGCCCAATCATTGGTGCCATCGCCGCCAAATACCGAATCGTCACCACTTCCACCAAGCAGCGTGTCATCACCGGCCGCGCCAGAAAGCGTGTCGTGTCCGGCATTGCCTGTCAGCGCATTGGCAAAGCTGTCGCCCAAAAGGCTGTCGTCAAAGTTACTGCCGAGCGCATTTTCAATGCCTGAAAGCGTATCCTTACCATGAGCGCCGATCGCCCGCAGGGCGCCCAGATCAACCGTGACGCTACCAGAAACTTCGGAATGGCTCACCCAATCCGCTGAATCAGCGCCGCCAATCAACAAGTTATCGCCTGCGCCGCCAATCAGCGTGTCATTCGCAAGGCCGCCCGCCAGCGTGTCATTGCCCGCGCCGCCATCAAGGCTATTGGCCGCAATGTCGCCCAGAATGCTGTCAGCAAAATTGCCGCCCCGCACATTTTCTATGCTGGACAGCGTATCATTGCCATCAGCACCAGTGGCGCGCCCAGCGTCCAGATCAACCGTCACCGCGCCAGAGGCTGCAACGTAACTGGCCCAATCAACACTCGCACCGCCAAAGAGCGAATCATCGCCACTGCCACCGGCAAATGAATCATTGCCCGTATTGCCGATCAGCGTGTCGTTACCGGCCGCACCGGACAGGGTGTTGTTGCCCGTGGAACCATCAAGGATATTCGCCTGCGAATCCCCAAGCAGGCTATCGGCGCCAGTTCCCGCCAATAAATTTTCGATACCGGAAAGCGTATCAAAGCCATCCGCGCCGATTGTCGTGCCCGCGATAAGATCAACCGTCACCGCGCCGACATAGCTAGCCCAATCGCCGGAACCCTCACCACCCAGCAGCGAATCATCGCCCCCACCGCCCAGCAGCGTGTCATTCTCGGCGCCGCCAGAAAGCGTGTCATGGCCAATGCCGCCGCTCAGCATATTCGCTGCGCTGTCACCCAACAGACTATCGTCAAAATTGCTACCCAGCACCGCTTCAATGCCTGAAAGCGTATCACTACCCTGGGCGCCCGCCGTTGTTCCAGCGGAAAGATCAACCGTAACCGCGCCTGTAGCCTGCGCGTGGCTGACCCAATCCGCAGTCTCGGCGCCGCCTACCAGCAGGTCATTACCAAGCCCGCCAGTCAGCGTGTCATTGGCGGTACCACCATCCAGCGTGTCATCGCCCGAGCCGCCATCAAGGCTATTGGCCTGGCTATCGCCCAAAAGGCTATCGGCGAAATCACTGCCCTGAAGGTTTTCAATCCGTATCAGCGTATCATTGCCATCCGCGCCCGTAGCGCGCCCCGCCACGAGATCAACCGTAACGGCACCCGAGGCTAAATTATAGGCAGCCCAATCAGTGTCCGTGCTACCATCTATAGAGTCATCGCCCAATCCGCCGGCGAGCGAATCATTCTGCGTACCGCCATCAAGTGTGTCATTACCCAAACCACTTGACAGGGTATCGAAATTCACGTGCCCGCTTAGGAAATTGGCTTGGCTATCGCCCAAAATACTATCGTGAATCGTCCCACCCAAGACATTTTCGATACCTGAGAGCGTGTCAAACCCTGCGCCGCCAGAAGTGGTGCCGGCGGCAAGGTCAACAGTAAGCGCTACGGCAGTACCATTGTAAAACACCCAATCAACGCCGGCGCCGCCCAGGATGGAATCTGAGCCACCATCATCGCGAAGTGTGTCAGTGCCATCCCCGCCGTCAAGCGTGTCATGGCCAATACCGCCCAGGAAGGAATCATTACCCTGGCCACCAAACAGCGAATTATCGCCTAGCGCGCTGGTTCCAGCATTGAGAGAATCAGCGCCATCACCGGCAACAATGGTATCGTTGCCGAGGCCGCCATCCAACAGATTGGCCGCACTATCGCCAAACAGGCTATCAGCGAAATTCCCGCCTTGAGCGTTTTCAATGCCCGAAAGCGTGTCGTTACCATCAGCGCCGGTCGCGCGCCCTGTCACCAGGTTAACCGTAACGGCACCGGAAGCGGCGACATAGGACGCATAATCCGCTGAGGCGCCGCCGAAGAGCGAGTCTTCCCCGGCGCCGCCAGCTAAGGAATCAAAGCCAGTGTTGCCGATCAGCGTATCATTGCCGGCCCCGCCCAATAGGGAGTTATAGCCAGCGCCACCATCAATGATATTGGCCTGAGAATTGCCGAGAAGCGTGTCGTAAAGGCCACCCCCCAACAGATTCTCGAAGCCTGAAATCGTATCATTGCCATCAGCGCCGGAAGAGGTACCCGCCATAAGATTGACCAAAACGGCCTGGGTCGCGCCGGCGTAACTCACCCAATCATTGCTACCATCACCATCAAAGATAGAATCATTACCCAAATCACCGCGCAGCGTGTCATCGCCCGCGCCGCCAGAAAGCGTGTCATTCCCAGCAGCACCAGAAAGCGCATTGGCTACGCTATCGCCCAGCAGGCTGTCAGCAAAATTACCTGCTACTATAGTCTCGAAGCCAGAGAATGTGTCGCTGCCTTCGGCGCCAGATGCTGTTCCAGCCGCAAAATCAAGTGTCACCCCGCCGGTGGCCTGCGCGTAGCTCAGCCAATCGGCGCTCTCAGCGCCGCCAAAAAGGCTGTCATTGCCAAGCCCGCCAATCAGCGTGTCATTGGCCGCGCCGCCCACCAGCGTGTCATCACCTGCACCACCCTCAAGGCTATTGGCCTGGCTATCGCCCAGGATGCTATCGGCGAAGTCACTGCCGCGCACATTCTCAACAGTCGAAAGCGTGTCATTGCCTTCAGCGCCCGTGGCGCGCCCAGCCACAAGATCAACCGTTACCGCGCCCGAGGCCGCGCCATAGGAAACCCAATCTGCGCCGGAGTTCCCAAAGAGAGAGTCGTCACCAAGCCCGCCGGCGAGCGAGTCACCATCACCCCCACCACCTGAAAGCGTGTCATTACCCCCAGCCCCCGCCAAGGTGTTATTCGCGCCTGAGCTTGCAAGGAGGTTGTCGCGGGAATCACCCAGAATGCTATCCGAAGACGCGGCATCAAGAATGTTTTCGATACCAGAAAGCGTATCGAAGCCCGCCGCACCAGATACGGTGCCGGCGGCAAGATCTATCGTGAGGGCACCGGTAGCGCCGGTGAATATAGCCCAATCGGCAGTGCCCGCGCCGCCCAAAAGCAAATCATTTCCGGTAGAACCACGTAATGAATCATTTGCGTCGCCACCATCAAGCGTGTCATTGCCCAGGCCGCCATCAAGGCTATTGGCTGCGCCATCACCCACCAGCTGGTCATCAAAATTGCCGCTAATAAGATTTTCAAAGCCTGTGAGGGTATCTTCCCCTTCGGCGCCAGAAGCCAGGCCCGCTGAAAGGTCAACCGTGATCGCGCCGCTTGCACGGTCGTAAATCAGCCAATCCGCAGTATCTGCCCCGCCAATAAGGCTGTCATTGCCAAGGCCGCCAATCAGCGTGTCATTCCCCAAGCCGCCATCCAGCGTATCGTCGCCGGCGCCACCTTCAAGGCTATTGGCCGCGCTGTCACCAAGCAGGCTATCGGCGAAATTGCCGCCTTGCACATATTCAACGCCAGACAGCGTATCATTGCCATCAGCGCCCGTTGCGCGTCCTGCAACAAGATCAACCGTAACGGCGCCCGAAGCGGCAAGGTAGGCGGTAAAATCAACAAGACCGCCGCCACCAACCAGCGAATCATCACCATCGCCGCCTATGACGGTATCATTATGGATATTGCCGATCAGCGTATCATTGCCCGCGGCACCAGAAAGGCTGTTGTTACCTATGGATGCATCGAACATATTGGCCTGGGAATCACCGATCAGCGTGTCCCACTGGCTGCCACCCAAAAGATGCTCAATCCCGGCAATAGTATCGTTACCATCCGCGCCGGAAGAAGTACCCGCCGCGAGATTGACTACAACCGACTGGCTCGCACCCGCGTAGCTTGCCCAATCATTGGTGCCATCACCGCCAAGGATGTAATCATTGCCCAGGTCACCGCGCAGCGTGTCATTCGCAGCGCCGCCATCAAGCGTGTCATTCCCCGCAGCACCAGTAAGCACATTCGCCGCACCATCGCCCAGCAGGCTATCGTCAAAATTGCTACCCAGCACGGCTTCAATGCCGGAAAGCGTATCACTGCCTTGTGCGCCTGCCGTTGTTCCAGCGGAAAGATCAATAGTAACCGCGCCTGTGGCCTGCACGTGGCTGACCCAATCCGCAGTCTCGGCGCCGCCTACCAGCACGTCATTGCCAAGCCCGCCAATCAGCGTGTCATTGGCGCTACCACCATCCAGCGTGTCATCGCCCAAGCCGCCATCAAGGCTATTGGCCAGGCTATTGCCCAGCAGGCTATCAGCGAAATTGCTACCTTGCAGATGCTCAATACCCGCGAGCGTATCATTGCCATCCGCCCCCGTGGCGCGCCCCGCCACAAGATCAACCGTGACAGCGCCAGAGGCTAAGTTATAGGTAGCCCAATCGGTTTCCAGGCCGCCATCAATTGAATCATCGCCCAAGCCGCCGGCAAGCGAATCATCATTACGGTCACCGAAAACCGTATCATTGCCGGCAGCACCAAATTCCGTGTCGTTTGAGTTATTTCCCCACAGGAAATTGGCTTGGCTATCGCCCAGAAGGCTATCGTGGAGTGTGCCCCCTAAGACATTTTCAATCCCTGAAAGCGTGTCAAACCCTGCGCCGCCAGATGTGGTGCCGGCCGCAAGGTCAACAGTCAGCGCTACTCCAGTACCGTTGTAGAAAACCCAATCAACACCGTTACCACCAAGGATTACATCCGCCCCACCATCATCGCGGAGCGTGTCATTGCCATCCCCGCCATCAAGCGTGTCGTGGCCAATGCCGCCCAGGAAGGAATCATTGCCCTGACCGCCAAACAGCGAATTATCACCCAGCATGCTGGTGCCGGCATTTAGCGAATCAGCGCCATCACCGGCAACAATTGTATCGTTGCCAAGGCCGCCATCTAGCCAATTGGCTGCACTATCGCCCAGCAAGCTGTCAGCGAAATTGCCACCCTGAACATTTTCAATACCCGAAAGCGTGTCGTTGCCGTCAGCGCCGGTAGCGCGCCCTGCCACTAGGTCAACTGTTACCGCACCAGACGCGGCGGTATAGAAGACCAAATCTGCGCCGGTGCCGCCAAAGAGCGAATCATCGCCCATTCCGCCATTCAACCAGTCGGAGCCAGTACTGCCAATCAGCGTGTCATTGCCCGCCGCACCAGAGAGGGTGTTGTTCCCCAGGCCACCGTCAATAATGTTGGCCTGCGAATCGCCATGTAAGCTATCGGAAGAAGCACTTCCAAGCAGGTTTTCGAATCCAGATAGCGCATCAATACCATCCGCGCCCGAAGAAGTACCCGCCGTAAGATTGACAAAGACGACGCCAGTCGCACCCGCGTAGCTCGCCCAATCATTACCACCGGTACCGCCAAGGATGGAATCATTACCCAAATCACCGCGCAGCGTGTCATCGCCCGCGCCGCCAGAAAGCGTGTCATTCCCAGCAGCACCAGAAAGCGCGTTGGCCGCGCTATCGCCCAGCAGGCTATCCGCAGAATTGCTGCCCAGCACGGCTTCAATGCCGGAAAGCGTGTCATCACCATCGGCGCCAGATGCTGTGCCTGCCGTCAGATCAAGTGTCACCCCGCCGGTGGCCTGCGCGTAGCTCAGCCAGTCCGCGCTCTCAGCACCGCCAATAAGGCTGTCATTGCCAAGCCCGCCAATCAGCGTGTCATTGGCGGTACCACCATCCAGCGTGTCATCGCCCGCGCCGCCTTCAAGGCTATTGGCCTGGCTGTCGCCCAGAAGGCTATCGGCAAAATTGCTGCCCTGCGCGTTTTCAATACCCGAAAGCGTGTCGTTGCCATCAGCACCCGTCGCGCGCCCAGATGCCAGATTTACTGTGATGGCTTCGGACGCAGCAGTGTAGGCAACCCAATCCGTACCGGTGCTACCAAAGATCGAGTCATCGCCAATACCGCCAAAAAACCAATCAGTGTTTGTATTGCCAATCAGCGTGTCGTTGCCTGCGGCGCCTGAAAAGGTAGCCGTTCCCAGACCACCATCCAGGATATTGGCCCGGCTATCACCCAGCAGGCTGTCTCCATTGCCCTGGGAACTGCCGAGAATATTTTCAATGCCGGAAAGCGTGTCAAAGCCTTCTGATCCGGAAGACGTGCCCGCCGCAAGATCCACCGTGACATTGCCCGTGGAAACATAGCTCGCCCAATCGCCGGCACCATCACCACCAAAAATAGAATCATTGCCAAAGCCGCCAAGTAGCGTGTCATTGGCTAAACCACCATCCAGCGTATCCCGGCCGTTACCGCCCGCCAGCGAATCTGAACCATTGCCGCCAAGCAGGTTGTCATCGCCATCGCCGCCGGTCAGCGTGTCATTGCCATCGGCGCCATCAAGCGTGTCATTACCCAAACCGCCATCAAGGCTATTCGCCGCGCTATCACCAAGCAGGCTGTCATCAAAACTACTGCCCTGAACATATTCAACGCCAGACAGTGTGTCATTGCCATCAGCGCCCGTTGCGCGTCCTGCAGCAAGGTCAACCGTAACGGCGCCCGAAGCGGCAAGGTAGGAAGCCAAATCAATCAGACCGCCGCCAACAATCAGCGAATCATCACCACTACCACCTACGACCGTATCATTATGAACATTGCCGATCAGCGTATCATTACCAGCGCCACCAGACAGACTGTTGTGACCACTGGATGCATCCAAGATATTGGCCTGAGAATCGCCAATCAGAGTATCCGACCCGCTGCTAACCACCAGATGCTCAATCCCAGCAATGGTATCGTTACCATCGGTGCCGGAAGAAGTACCCGCGGCGAGATTGATGACGACTGCACCGGTCGTACCCGCGTAGCTTGCCCAATCATTGGCGCCATCACCGCCAAGGATAGAATCATTACCCAAATCACCGCGCAGCGTGTCATCGGCATCGCCACCCAGCAGTGTATCATTCCCGCTCCCGGCGAGGAGAGAATCTGAACCATTGCTGCCGGATAGGAAGTCATCGCCATTGCTGCCAATCAGCGTGTCATTACCATCGGCGCCATCAAGCGTGTCATTACCCAAACCGCCATCAAGGCTATTCGCGCCACTATCGCCCAGCAGGCTATCTGCGAAACCACTGGCGACAATGCTTTCAATCCCCGAAAGCGTATCCGCCCCATCCGCGCCAGAAGACGTACCCGTGGAAAGGTCCAGCGTTACCGCGCCTGTGGCATCGGCATAGGTAACCCAATCCGTACCCGTGCCGCCAAAGATAGAGTCATCACCAATACCGCCAGCAAATGAATCAATCCCGCTTGACGCGATCAGCGTATCATTGCCTGCGCCACCAGACAGGGTGTTATTCAGCCCGGCGCCATCCAGGATATTCGCCCGGCTATCCCCCAAGATGCTGTCGGAGTTGATGTTGCTGCCCAACACATTCTCGAAGCCGGAAAACGTATCAAGGCCATGAACGCCTGAAGATGTTGCCCGGCCCAGGGTAAGATCAATGGTGTTGATAACGCCATTTGCATCGAAGTAACTGAGCCAATCGCCGGAACCTTCACCACCCAGCAGCGAATCATTGCCCGCAGCGCCTTGAACCGTGTCATTTCCCGCGCCGCCATCAAGCGTATCATTACCCGCACCACCCAGAAGGCTGTCCGCGCCATTGCCGCCCAGAACGGCCTCAATACCCGCAAGGCTGTCATTGCCATCCGCCCCGCTGCTGGTGCCCGCCGCAAGATTGACGGTTACCGCGTCCGATGCGTTGGCATAGCTGGCCCAATCCGCAGTACCAGCGCCGCCGTTCAAGGTATCATTGCCGAGGCCACCCAAAAGCGTGTCATTGCCGGCGCTACCAAGCAGGCTATCCGCGCCATTGCCACCAAGAACGCCTTCAATCCCCGTCAGGCTGTCATTACCCTGGGCGCCGCTGGTGGTACCGGTAGCAAGATTGACCGTGACAGCGCCGGTTGCCGTCGCGTAGCTGGCCCAATCATTGCCCGCGCCGCCCGACAAGGTATCATTGCCTTCACGGCCCGTCAGAGTATCCGCGCCTTCACCACCGATCAGAGAATCATGGCCAGCGCCACCATCCAACCAATCACTGCCATTGGCGCCATTCAGCGTGTCATTGCCCAGACCACCATCCAGCGTGTCATTGCCGGCCTCGCCCAGCAGGCTATCCGCGAAATTGCCACCCAGAACGGCTTCAATCCCTGTCAGGCTATCATTGCCCTCAGCGCCGCTACTGGTGCCCGCCGCAAGATTGACCGTGACCGCACCGGACGCCGTGGCGTAGATGGCCAAGTCGTTCCCAATGCCACCAATCAGGCTGTCATCACCGGCAACGCCCGCAAGAGTGTCATTGCCATTGCCACCATCAATGGTGTCATTGCCAGAGCCACCCAGCAAGCTATCCGCGAAATTGCCGCCCAGAACGGCTTCAATGCCCACTAGGCTGTCATTGCCATCAGCCCCGCTGCTGGTGCCAGCCGCAAGATTGACGGTAACGACGCCGGAAGCATTGGCGTAGCTCGCCAAATCAGCTCCAGCCTCTCCGTATAGAGAGTCATTGCCCGTTGCGCCACTCAACGTGTCCGCGCCACCACCCGCGAAGAAGTTGTTGGCGTGGCTATCACCAATCAGCGAATCATTACCCGAGCCAGCTGTAACGATTTCTACGCCCGTAATTGTGTCATTGCCTTCCGCGCCAAAACTGCGTCCTGTAGCAAGATCCACCGTAACCGACGAGGCTTGGCTTTCGAAACGATATTGATCGGAATTTCCCGCCCCACCATCCACGACATCATCGCCTACACCAGCCCAAAACCATTCGTCACCGGCGCCACCTATTAGGCAGTCATTACCATCACGACCCAACAACCAGTCATCGCCGCAACCGCCAAGCAGGGTATCGTCCCCCGCCTCACCGGACAGAACATTGGAAAGGCTATCGCCGACGAGGCAGTCATTGCCCGCGCCTGAGGTAATCCTCTCGATGCCGGTGATTGTGTCATTGCCTTCAGCGCCAAAACCGCGCCCAATGACAAGATCAACAGTGACGGAGCCGGTCGGGTTATCTGAGTTATAGACATCAGACTGCCCGTCACCACCATCCACAATATCATCGCCTGGGCCGGCCCAAATGACATCCACGCCGGCACCGCCCATTAAGCTGTCATTACCAGAACGCCCAAACAACCAGTCATCGCCGCAACCGCCAAGAAGGGTATCGTCCCCCGCCTCACCGGACAGAACATTGGAAAGGCTATCTCCCACCAAGCAGTCATTGCCCGCGCCGGAAATGATTCTTTCGATACCGGTTATGGTATCATTGCCTTCAGCGCCAAACCCGCGCCCAGCAACAAGATCAACGGTAACGGAACCGCTAGGATTGTCTAATCGATATTCATCAGACAGACCGGCACCGCCGTCCACAAGATCATCGCCAAGCCCGCCCCAAATCAACTGAACGCCGGAGCCACCAATCAGGCAGTCATTACCATTACCACCAGACAGCCAGTCATCGCTGCAGCCTCCTAGAAGAGTGTCGTCACCAGCACCGCCCGAAAGCACATTGAACAGGCTATCGCCCACTAGGCAGTCATTGCCCGCGCCGGAGAAGACTCTCTCGATACCTAAGATGGTATCATTGCCTTCGAAGCCAAAGCTACGCCCCGCCGCAAGGTCAACAGTGACGGCCCCGGTAGCATTGTCCGAATGATATTCATCAGACTGTCCGGCACCACCATCTATAAGATCATCGCCAAGGCCGGGCAAAATGATATCAATTCCAGCATCACCATTAAGCGAATCATTGCCGGCGTCGCCAGCCAGCACCTCATTCCCCGAAGTACCAAGCAGGCTGTCATTGAAAGCACCGCCGCGGACAGCTTCAATCTCCGTTAGGCCGTCATTGCCATCAGCCCCGCTGCTGGTGCCAGCCGCAAGATTGACGGTAACGCCGCCTGAAGCATTGGCATAGCTCGCCAAATCAGCACCAGCCCCACCGGCCAGCGTATCATTGCCGGCGCCGCCATTCAGCGTTTCAGCGCCAGCCCCCCCCAGCAGGCTATCCGCGAAATTGCCACCCAGAACGGCTTCAATCCCTGTCAGGCTATCATTGCCATCAGCGCCGCTACTGGTGCCCGCCGCAAGATTGACCGTGACCGCACCGGACGCCTCAACGTAGCTCGCCCAATCATTGCCATTGCCGGCATTAAGCGTGTCGTTACCTGTGCCGCCATGCAGCGTTTCCGCATTACCGGAACCCAAAAGGCTGTCATTACCAGCGGAGTTATAAAGATATTGGTCAGCACCGCCGCCGGCGACAAGCGTATCATTGCCAGTGGCCGCATCGCGCAGTTGTTGAAAGCTGCCAGAACCGCCAACCAAACTATCATCACCATCTCCGCCGCGCATGGTCTGATAAGCGCCGCTGCCACCAACCACCGTGTCGTTATCGGCTTCCCCACTCAAATCCTGAAAATCAGCGGTGCCGCCCAGGATGCTGTCGTTGCCCTCCTCACCGAAAAAACGGTTAGCCAACCCGCCGGCGGCGATCAGCGTATCATTGCCCCATTCGCCCCTGATTGTCTGAGAAACACCGCCCCCATCAGTGACGAGGTCATCGCCATAACCACCATAAACAACATCACCGGTGCCAAGGCCCGCATTTAATGTATCATTGCCGTCACGGCCCGTTAACGTATCGGCGCCTTCTCCAGCGAAAAGCGTATCATTATCGGCGCCACCATCCAACCAATCGCTGCCATTGGCGCCATTCAGCGTGTCATTGCCATTGCCACCGTCAATAAAGTCATTGCCATTGGCGCCAAGCACGCTGTCATTGCCAAGATTGTCCGTAAAGTTCCCACCCGGAAAGCTGTCGCCGGCATCATTGGTCAGGGAAACGGTTACACCAGCGCCGCTCATTTACTTGGCTCCATCACAGTGACCCGGGCTGATTGCGACACAGGAGGTCGGCTGAAACACCACCCGCACCGCACCCGGTTTCGCGCCAGAAGTGCGCACCTGACACAGGCGGCAAGGCAGTATCGCCCCAATTGCCTTATCAACCCCTAACTCGACACTGATTATGTGTTTCTTCAATCGGTTTCTTGGCATTCCACAAAGAAATAATCAAGCTTTATTATCAAATTCTTCAGAAAACTATAGAATTCATGAAGATAAAACATCCATGGGTTACATTTAAATACACATAAAATCTACCAATAGTTTTGGTTTTTAGCAACACACACTAAATGCGCGTATGTATTTTGTATTGATTCTCTTTTTGGTTGTATCAAATATTCGTGATGGATGCGTTTTGGACAAAATGTCCCGCTAACGCCCAAGAAGCGCCGCCGCACCTCATCAGGCGCTGAATCAAAATGTGGAAAGCCAGCCTATTGTGGGGAAAAGGCGATGCCTATTCCCACTCAATCGTCCCCGGCGGCTTGCTCGTGATGTCATAGGTCACGCGATTGATCCCGCGTACCTCATTCACAATCCGCGCCGCGACACGATTGAGGAAGCCCATATCAAAGGGATATACATCGGCCGTCATGCCATCCGTGCTGGTCACGGCACGTAGCGCACAAGCCTGGTCGTAACTCCGCCCATCACCCATCACACCCACCGTGCGCACGGGCAGCAGCACGGCAAAGGCCTGCCAGATCGCGTCATACAACCCGGCGTTGCGGATTTCTTCCAGGAACACCGTATCCACACGGCGCAGCAGATCCGCCTTTTCGCGTGTCACCTCACCGGGGATGCGAATGGCCAGGCCCGGCCCTGGGAAGGGATGTCGGCCCACGATTTCTTCCGGAATGCCAAGCTCTCGCCCCAAAGCGCGCACTTCATCCTTGAACAGGTCGCGCAAGGGCTCCACCAGCTTCATACGCATATGGGCGGGTAGGCCGCCGACATTGTGGTGGGATTTGATGGTGACGGATGGCCCACCAATGGCCGAGACACTTTCAATCACATCCGGATAAAGCGTGCCTTGCGCCAGGAAATCCGCGCCACCCAGCTTATTCTGTTCTTCTTCGAATACTTCAATGAATAAGCGCCCGATCGTCTTGCGCTTTACTTCCGGGTCCGTCACGCCGGAAAGCTGACCCAAAAACATATCGGAAGCATCGCGATGGATCAGCTTGATGTTGAAGCGGTCCCGGAAGGTGCTGACCACTTGTTCGCTTTCATTCGCGCGCATCAGCCCGTGGTCCACGTAAATGCAGGTCAGTTGATCGCCAATCGCTTCATGGATCAGCACAGCGGCGACCGAGCTATCAACACCGCCGGAAAGCCCACACACCACGCGCCCCTGCCCCACCAGGGCACGAATGCGCGCCACCGCTTCCTGGCGGAAGCCCGCCATGGTCCAATCGCCAGCGCAGCCGCAAACGCCATGGGTGAAGTTCTTCAGCAGCGCCGCACCATGCGGCGTATGCACCACTTCCGGGTGGAACTGCACGCCGTAGAAGTGCCGCGCATCATCGGCAATGGCAGCGAAGGGCGCGCCTTCACTTACTGCCACGGGGCGAAAGCCGGGCGGCAGTTTGGTGACGCGGTCACCATGGCTCATCCACACTTGTTCACGCGCGCCCTTGGCCCAGACGCCGCGGGTGATGGCGCATTCGCCGGTTACGTCCACAAAGGCGCGGCCGAATTCGCGGTGGTCTGAAGGCTCCACCAAGCCACCCAACTGCGCCGCCATGGTTTGTTGGCCGTAACAAATACCCAGAACCGGCACGCCGAGCTTGAACACCGCTTCCGGCGCGCGCGGGCTTTCGCCTTCGGTCACGCTGGCCGGCCCGCCTGATAGAATAATACCGCGCGGCGCAAAGGTGCGGATGCGTTCTTCGGGCGCGTGATTGAAGGGCCAAACCTCGCAATAGACGCCAGATTCCCGCACGCGGCGGGCGATCAGCTGCGTCACCTGGCTACCGAAATCAAGGATCAGCACATGATCGTGCCGGGGGGAGGAGTCGTGCGGTTCAGGGGCCATGCGGGTTTGCACCACAAGGCGCGCCTCCGGGCAAGTTAGGGTTTGTTTGGTCGCATTTTCCGAGCCGCCAAGTGGGTCCACTTGGCTTGAAAATGCTTCACGCCTCCGGCGCCGTGGCCGTGGCCGCAAGTAGCGTGTCAATCGGCTCCCACAACATCGCTACCTGCTCCACCGGCTGGCCGCCCACGCGGGTCTGCCCGCGCGCAACCACCCGCCCGCCCAGATGGCGGTAGAACCACTGGGTGGGGTTATCCCTCAGCACCCAAACCATGGCCGAACGGCAGCCCACCACGCGCAAATGCGCCGCCGCCGCGCGCATCAGCCGCCGGCCAGTGCCACGGTCCCGGTAATCCTCATTCAGATAGAGCGTATTGATCTCCCCATCCGCGAGGCCACCGCGCCGGGACCGCCCGCCAGAGGCAAAGCCGATGATCGTCGCCTCATCCGGGGCGCAGCCTTCCGGCGCGTCATCGCCGGATGCCACGGCGACAAACACGGCATAGCCGCCGCGCCGGTCGAACATGTCGCGCTGATAGCCCGCAGCAAGGCGCGTTGCGGAAAGCCCGGCCAGATAGGCATCGGGCAGAATGCCGGCATAGGCGCTGCGCCATACCGCGACATGCAGCGCACCAATCGCGGCGGCATCACTGGCACGGGCGCGGCGGATCGCGATCATGACTTTCTTTCCAGTACAGCGCAGAAGAATCCATCCGTACCATGCGCCCCCGGAGAAAGCCGCAACCATGGCCCCGCGCAGGGCTGGCCGACCCCTGGCCGCAGCGTGGGCCAGAGCGCGTCGAGCGCCATTGGCGCAAAATCCGGGTTACTTGCCAGGAAGCTTTCCATCCGCTCCTCATTCTCCGCGGGCAATACGGAGCAGGTAGCGTAGACCATTCTGCCGCCCGGGCGCACTAATTCTCTTGCCCTGTCGAGAATGTCGTTTTGCACTGCAATAAGCTCGGCCAAATCCTGTGGGCGGGTGCGCAACCGGGCATCCGGGTTGCGCCGCCAGGTGCCGGTGCCGGTGCAGGGCGCATCTACCAAAACGCGGTCAAAGCTGCCGGCGCGGCGCTTGGCCCAGCGGTCCCCAGCGGCCAGCAAATGGCGTTCGGCATTGTCCACCCCGGCGCGGCGGAGCCTCAACGCCGCGCCTTCCAGCCGGGGGGCAGAGGTATCGCAGGCGGTGATCTTGCCGCGATTTTCCATAGTGGCCGCCATGGCCAGAGTCTTGCCCCCGGCGCCGGCGCAGTAATCGGCCACCCGCATGCCGGGGCGGGCATCGGCCAAAAGCGCAATTAACTGGCTGCCTTCATCCTGCACTTCAATCAGGCCAGCCTTGAAGGCTGCCGTGCCCGTGACCGGGCGACGGGATGGCACGCGCAGCCCCCAGGGGGAAAAGGGGGTGGCTTCGGTGGCAATGCCCTCAGCAGCCAGGGCGGCAGCGGCTTCCGCCCTTGTGCCACGCAGCAGATTGGCGCGCAGATCAAGCGCTGCGGGCTGTTCCATGGCGGCGGATTCAGCGCCCAAATCCGCGCCAAAACGTGCCTGGAAATCCGGCAGCAGCCATTCCGGCAGGTTGAAGCGCACCGGAACAGGCATATCCGGGTGCAAAAGCTCTCGCCCGGCCATGAAGCGCACCGCGCGGGCTTCGGCCGCATTGGGCGGGGCCGCGCCATAGCGTTCGCCGGAAAAGCCGCGCCCAATATCCGCTTCGGTCCAGCGGGCCACCAGCACCAGATAGGCCACGAGCAATAGGCGCGGGGTTGGCTCAGCCGGGAGGCGCGCCAGATTCCAATCCAGCCGCAGCCTTTGCCGCACCACGCCCCAGACCCATTCGCTGACGCTCCGCCGATCCCCCCCACCAATGAACCGTCGGGCGCGGAAAAAATCACTGGCCACGGCATCTGCGGGGCGGCGACGCGCATCTGGGGCGAAGCATTGAGATTCGAGCATCGTGAGAAGCTCGATTGCGGCGGCAAGTCTGGCGGAAGGGGTCACGGGGGGGAGCATCGGGGTAGAAGCGCCCCCTGGCAAGGGCCACCCCCTTCACCTTTGGTGCAAGCTTGCTTTAGGCTTTGGGTTCAAATGGCGAGGCACATCGCCCAAAATGAATTGAGGAAGCGCTACATGCATCTTGGCCTTTTCATGATGCCGCTCCATCCGCCGGGGCGCCCCATGCATGAAACCCTGGCAGAGGATACGGAAAAATCCCTGCTTGCGGACCGCCTGGGCTTTCAGGAGGTTTGGGTGGGGGAGCATTTTTCCGCCACATCCGAACCCATCGCATCCCCCTTGATGTTCATGGCGGGGCTGGTGCATCGCACGAGCCTGAATTTCGGCACGGGCGTGATCAACCTGCCGAACCATCACCCGGCGATTGTGGCTGCCGAGGTCGCGCAATTCGACCATATGGCGCAGGGGCGCTTCATGATGGGGATTGGCGCCGGGGGGCTTTCTTCGGATTTTGAACTGTTTGGCGATATCGAACCCAAGGAACGCGGCAAGCGCATGGTGGAATCGATTGAAACCATCCAGCGCATCTGGGCTGCCGAGCCGCCTTATGATGTGGGCGGGGAAACCTGGCCGGTGAAGATTTCCCGTAATGTGATGCCGCAATATGGTGTGGGCTTCATGCCAAAGCCCTTCCAACCTGGCGGGCCTTCCATTCACGTATCTGCCCGGTCCAAGGATTCACAGGGCGTGGCGCTGGCGGCCAAGCGTGGTTGGGGCGTGATCAGCGCCAATTTCGTGGCGCACCGCATCCTGGCCGGGCATTGGCAAAGCCTTGCCGCCGGCATGCGCGAAGCGGGCCAAGCGCCCGATGGCCATCGCTGGCGTATGGCGCGGAATTTCGTGATTGCGGCAACCGATGCAGAAGCTCAGGCCCGCGCCACCGCGCCGGAAGGGGCCACGCGTTATTATTTTGACTATCTGGGAAGCCTCGCGAAGCGCGCTGGCCTCGCTTCTACCATGACGCCGCGCGATGACATGGACCACAACGCCGCAACACCGGAAGACATGATTGATGCCTGCGTCATTGTCGGCAGCCCGCGCACGGTACTGGACAAGCTGATTGCGCTGCGTGAGGAAGCCGGCCCCTATAGCCATGTGCTGATGGCGGGGCTTGATTGGTCCGGCCCCAATGCGGCTTGGGAAGCGGAAAGCATGGCGCGGCTGGCGCAGGAAGTGATGCCCAGGCTGCGCCAGCACCTTGATCGGCGCGCGGCGGCGGAGTGAACCAAAAAAAGTGAGGGGTGGTCGCAGATTTCCACCAGAGGTGTCTATTCTTCAGAAGTTTATTTACGAATCTCGGCTAAATTAGCTTCATGACAAAAACCATCCCCGGCGGCATCAATGCCGCAATGAATGCGACGCTGAGCGGCATGCAGCGTGCCGTGGAGTGTCTGGAAATGGCGGCAATACGCCTTGCCAATACTGCCACAGCGCCAGAAAGGCCTGTGTTCGTCCCGCCCATCCCTCGTGAAGGTATCGGGTCTGGCATCGCCGCCATTCAAGGGCAGGAAGCGCTTGAGGCATCAATTGTTAACATCATGATCGCAAAACGCGCTTATGAAGCGAATGCCAAGGCCCTGCGTTTCATCTCAGCGACTGAGGATTGGCCCTTCAGCCGAGGGTTCTGATCAAGGCTTTCTCAGCACCAAACTAGTCCAAGGCCCAACATCTATTCTGCGTTCAAGTACCAGGCCCTGACGGCGATGCGCCGCCAGCACCATGCGCGCCTGCGTGCCGAGAAGCCCGGCCAAAATGGCCGTTCCCTGCGGTGCAAGATGCGCCGCCAATTCTCGCGCCATGGCGCAAAGCGGGCGCGCCAGAATATTGGCGAAAATCAGATCATAGCGCTTGCCCTGCAACCGACGATCACGCCAGCCATCCGCCAATAAGGCGCGCATCTGGGCAGACAGGCCATTCAACCGCGCATTCTCCGCACAAATGCGCACCGACCAGGGTTCGATATCGGTCGCCGTCACCGAAGCGCGCAACAACTTCGCCGCCGCCATGGCAAGAATGCCGGAACCACTGCCCAGATCCATGATGCGCCGGGGGCGGCGATGTGCCATGGCTTCAAACGCCATCAAGCAACCTTGCGTAGAAGCATGCTCACCAGACCCAAAAGCCAAGCCTGCATCAAGCTTCAACACCAGCCGATCAAAACTGGGCCGATCCGCAACATGGGTCGGGCGGATCAGAAAGCGCCTGCCAATGCGCTGTTCCGGAAAAGCCTGCACGGTGCGCGCAAGCCAACCATCCGCTTCCACCGGCGCGATCTGCACTGCGGGCGGGGCGATGCCGGCGACCAGCGCGGCCAAGGCCAGCGCACTTTCCAGCGCTTCCTGCCCTGCCCCTGCTTCGCGCACACCTTCCACGCGCCAGGTATCGCTTGGTTCATCGCGGAAATAGGCAACCGTGCCGCAAACCTGCTGAAGTGCTACTTCAAAGAAGGGAAGCGCTTCCTCACTCAACCCATCAATGCTGAGCGCTTCAAGCGGTTCAGCGCGGCGGCGGGAAAGCGCGCCCGCGCCATCAGGGCCGGCAGGGCGCATCAGGCTTTCTCCACAAAACGATCAATCAGGCGCTTTTCGCCGGCCTTGTCGAAGCGCACATCCAGCCGATCATCTTCCACGCCCGTTACCTCGCCATAGCCAAACTTCTGATGAAAGACGCGATCACCCTTGGCATAACGCGCTGCACTCGCTGGCCGTTCCTTCACTTCCCAGGCAGCTGCTTCAATCACGCGCGGGCGCTGGCCGTAAAGCCCGCCAGCGCTTGGGAAAACACTTGCACTTCGCATCTCCCGCGCGGCATTGCCTTCCAGCTTGATTTCAGATGCCGGCAATTCATCAAGGAAGCGCGATGGGATGGAAGCCTGCCAATTGCCGTAAATGCGCCGATTGGCAGCATGGCTGATCACCGCAAAACGCCGCGCCCGCGTGATGCCAACGTAAGCCAGGCGCCGTTCTTCCTCCAGCGCCTTTTCGCCGCCTTCTTCAAGGCTGCGCTGCGATGGAAAGACGCCTTCCTCCCAACCGGGCAAAAACACGCGATCAAATTCCAAACCCTTCGCGCCATGCAGCGTCATGATGGAAACGCGCTGGCCTTCCGCCGCTTCGTCATTTTCCATGACCAGCGAGACATGTTCCAGAAACCCCGCGAGCGTCTCGTAATCCGACATGGCGCGCAGCAATTCCTTGAGGTTATCAAGCCGCCCCGGCGCTTCCGGGCTGCGATCCTGCTGCCACATATCGGTATAGCCGCTTTCTTCGAGTAGCGTCGCCGCCATCACCACATGGCCTTCATTGGGCAGCATGGCGCGCCAGCGGGCAAAACCTTCCAGCAATTCGCCCAAAGCGGCGCGCGCCTTGGCCTGTTTGATGACACCCTTTTCCAAGGCAAGCCCGGCGGCAATCGCAAGCGGCACGGCCTCGGCGCGCGCCAGCGCATGCATTTCCCGCATAGCGGTATCGCCAAGCCCGCGCTTGGGCAGATTGACAATGCGTTCAAAGGCTAGATCATCCGCGGGCTGCGCCACCACGCGGAAATAGGCCATGGCATCACGGATCTCCTGACGCTCATAAAACCGCGCACCGCCCACCACGCGATAGGGCAGGCCAAGCGTGATCAGCCTTTCTTCAAAGGCGCGCGTCTGGAAACCGGCACGGTTCAGAATGGCGACCTCGCCAAGGGATTCGCCCGAACGCCGCGCCGCTTCAATCCGCTCCCCCACCATGCGCGCTTCTTCTTCGCTGTCCCAGACTGAGACAACGCGCACCTTCTCCCCATCCGCATCACTGCGCCCGGCGCGCAGTGTTTTGCCAAGCCGGCCTGTATTATGCGCAATCAGCCCGGAAGCGGCGGCAAGGATGGGTCGCGTTGAACGATAATTCGATTCCAACCGCACCACCTGCGCGCCGGGGAAATCTTTTTCAAAACGGAGGATATTTTCAATCTCCGCCCCGCGCCAGGAATAGATGGATTGGTCATCATCACCAACGCAACAGATATTGCGATGCGCCTGTGCCAGCAGCCGCAGCCAGTAATACTGCACCAGATTGGTGTCCTGATATTCATCCACCAGGATGTAGCGAAAGCGTCGCTGATAATCGGCCAGCACTTCCGGGTGCCCACGCAAAATCGTCACCACATGCAGCAGCAAGTCACCGAAATCAGCGGCATTCAGCGCCTTCAGCCGCGCCTGATAAGCCTCATAAATCGCCCGCGCGCGCCCTGCGGCGTAATCTGTATCCTCAGCGGGTGTCACCGAATCAGGCGTCAGGCCACGATCCTTCCAACGTTGGATAATCGCCATCAACCCATTTGCCGGCCAACGCTTGAGGTCAAGATTTTCGGCTTCCATCACCTGCTTCAGCAGGCGCAGCTGATCATCCGTATCCAGGATGGTGAAATTGGCATTGAGCCCCACAAGTTCCGCATGGCGGCGGAGCATGCGCGCGGTCAGCGCATGGAAAGTGCCAAGCCAAAGCCCTTCCACAGCCTCACCCATCATCGCACCTACACGCTCACGCATTTCGCGCGCGGCCTTGTTCGTGAAGGTCACCGCCAGCACCTGGGAAGGGAAGGCCTTGCGGCTGCGCAGCAGATGCGCGAATCGCGTGGTCAGCACGCGGGTCTTGCCAGTGCCCGCGCCGGCCAGCACCAAAAGCGGCCCATCCAGCGCTTCTACCGCCGCGCGCTGTTCGGCATTGAGCCGCGCGAGGTAATCCGCCTCAGTCACTGGCAGGACCCGATGGAACCCGCACCGCAAATCTTCTCGCCATCCAGCCAGCGCGCACCGCTGAAATCAGCGCCGGAAAGATTGGCGCCGGTAAGCTCCGCCCCGGTCAAATCCGCGCCGCGCAAATCGGCGCGGAACAGCGTGGCGCGGCGCAAATCCGTACCCTTCAGCGTGGCGCCGGCCAGCACGGTGCGGGTCAAATCGGTGCTGCGCAAGGTGGCGCCGGTCAGATCCGCCCTGGTGAGATCGGCGAAGCTGAGGCGCGCATCAGAAGCGTCAACCCCCGCCAGCTTGGCCTCCACGAAACGCCCACGCGCGAAGGAGGTATCGCGCAATGTGGCCCCCGTCAGGTCGCGCCCAGTCAGGTCAACGCCATCCAGCAGGCAGCGCCGCCAGACCACACCCGGGGCCGGGGAATCGGCGCATGCACCGAGGGCGGGGGCGGCCAGGAGCAGCGCACCAAGCAGGAGGGGAATCTGAGGGAATTTGATCACGCACAGGATATAGAGGCTTCCCCCCGCCGGTCCAACCGCGCCCCGCTTGCATCACGGCCCCGAAGCGGCGAGCATGTTCCGGTTTAACCTCTTGAGGTCTCGATGCGCCGCCAAATCTTCGCCCTGAGCCTGATGGCCCTGCTGCCCTTGCCGGCGGCGGCGCATCACCCGATGGACCGCGCCATGCCGGAAACGCTCTGGCAGGGCTTTGCTTCGGGCATCGGCCATCCGGTGATTGGGCTCGATCATCTGGCCTTTCTGCTGGCGGCCGGCGTGTTGGCGACGGCCTTGCCGCGGGGTGAGGCGTTGCGCGCGATTGCCGCGTTCCTGGCGGCCGGCATGGTGGGGCTTGCGCTCCATATGGCCGGCATTGGCCTTGGCATGACCGAGGCGGTGATCGCCGCTTCAGTGCTGATGGCCGGGGCGGCGCTGCTGGTCGCCAAGCGCGTTTCCGCCCCGGCGCTGCTGACGGGTTTCGCCCTGGCCGGGCTGTTCCATGGCCATGCCTTTGCGGAGGCCGTGATCGGCGCCGAGGCAACGCCGATCATCGCCTATCTGGCCGGGCTTGCCGCGATCCAGGGCGGTTTGATGCTGGGCGCCATGGCGCTGGCGCGGGCCACCAGCGCGCAGTGGCTCCGCCCCGCCATGGGCGCGGCGGCGAGTTTTGCAGGGCTTGGGTTTTTGGTGGTGGCGCTGGTGGGTTAGGCGGTCAGGGCCGTAACAAGGAAGTCGAAGCCCGTAACACTCCAAGCGGCGCGCTTGAACAGGCATGCCGCGTGGAGTGGCCGCAGCTCGTATGGGCCTTCGCCTGGGGCATAGACACAAACCAAATCAAATGTAGGTGATTAGCTGGACGAAAGCTGCCATATCGTTGGTAACTCTGGGCCTGTTCCAAATGCGGTTCCTGTCGAGGGCGTATCGTAATTGTGCACGTGGTTTTTTAGTCAGATGGTACTAAATTCCCGAAACTCGCTATTGCACCAATCTTCAGGAATAATCAATTCGATAAACGAGATCATCAAAGCAGTGCAATTTACATGGCACCGAAACTGTCAATTTTCGGGTGACTTCTTACAAATTTTATTGCCCTACGGACCAATACTCCATGTCGGTCGTGGAGTTTCTGAACCCAGCTAACAAGATTTTTTTCGATCAATTCACTATGTTGCTTTGACCTTATCTTAGGGTTATAGTGAAACACGTTATGACGAAATACTTCAAGAATTTTTATGTCGCCCTGCTTTAAAATTGTTTCATATTTTGCGTCACGGATCAGCAAATTTTTAGTCATAGCCTCGTGAACAACATATACAAGAGCTGCACAAATTTCTAGATATGGCCTAACGAGATGGAAGAATATATCTTGTCTTTCTTCTCTTTCTTCCTCTAATTCCTCCAATGCTTCCCATGCTTGCCGGCTATGGAAATGGATCAAACTTGCCT
>JBPCSO010000058.1:0-32795 GCA_051007055.1 Roseomonas sp. | reverse complement strand
GCAATGCTGCGCCCGTCTGCGGGGCTTACCGTAATCTCTGCGGGGGTGGCGGGGGCAGATGGGGGCATGGGCGAGACCTCGGCTGGGCCCGCCTTTATGTTACATTATTCCTATTTTGTCAAGGAATTTTTTCGCAAACCAGGCCGCGCACTACCCCCGCAACACCGCCTCCGCAATCCGCACCGCATTCAACGCAGCCCCAAGGCGCACATCATCGCCCACCGCCCAAAGCGAAAGCACATTCGGCAGCGTCGCATCGCGGCGGATGCGGGAAACATAGACCATATCTTCTCCCACAATCTCCGCCGGGCTCGCATAACCACCATCATCTCGCCGATCCAGCACATTCAAGCCCGGCGCCTTGCGCAACGCCTCTCGTGCATCGCGTTCATTGATGGGGCGGTCAAAGGCGATGTTCAGCGCCATGCCAAGGCCGAGCATGACCGGCACGCGTACACAGCTTGCACTCACCTGAATATCGGGGTTCAGCAGCTTGCGGATTTCAACGCCCATCGCCCATTCCTCCCGCGTCGCACCATCAGGCATGAAGCGATCAATATGGGGAATGACATTGAAGGCAATCTGCTTGGTGAAATACTGCGCCTCAGGATTGTCATTCACGAAAATGCCGCGCGTCTGGGACCAGAGTTCGTCAATCGCCTCCTTCCCCGCGCCGGAAGCCGGCTGATAGGTCGCGGCCACCACGCGCTTCACGCCGGCGGCTTCATGCAAAGGCTTCAAGACCAGCGCCAGGATCAGGCTGGCCGGCAGCGGGCAGGCGATGATCCGCCTTTTGCTGGCGCGCGCCAGCGCCTGGTCATTCACCCCGGCCACGACCAGCGGCACATCCGGTTCCATGTGGAAATGTCCGGAAAGGTCAATCGCCATCGCACCCGCCGCCACCGCGCGCGGCACTTCCACCGCGGCAAGCTTGGCATCACAGGCAAAAATGGCGAGGTGCGTGCCAGCAAAGTCAAACCGGGCCACATCGCGCGTCTTCAGCACCGCCTTTTCGCCCCAGGAAATATCGGCGCCCGCGCTACGCCCTTGGGCAAGGGCCACCACCTCGGCCCCCGCCAGGCTGGTTTCCGAAAGGCAGCGCAGGGTTTCGCGCCCAATCAGGGAAGGCGCGCCAATAATGGCAATGCGATGGGCCATGGATCAATCCTCAAAACCTGACGCTCATTTACCGTCAAATGGGGTTCCCGCCACTGGCCTTAACCGCCTCGTCACGAAATGCAGGCAAAATGCGCTCCGGATTCCAGGATGCGCCATGAAATTCGCCTTTCGCTTTTCAGCCTTGCCGATGTTCATCCTGCCCGCAGCCCCCGGCATGGCGGCGGCTGGCCCGGCTGATACTACCGGCAATGCGCCAAGTTTCCTGCTGGGGCTGGCTTTTGGCTTCCTGCTTTGTCTCGCGCTGGCCGCTTGGGCGCTTTGGCGCCAGCGCGCCATGCTTGCGGATTTCGCTACCAAGCTTGCCCGGCTTGCAGCGGCTGAGCCCATCCCCCCCTTCGTGGCGACCGCCGCCGATGGCCCTTGGTACAAAATCCTCACCGCAGCCGAAGCGATAAGGCTGAATGCCGCCGTGCCACCCTCGGTACTGTCCCTCCATGAACCGCCCCCGGCTGCGGAGATCGGACTTGGCGCGCTGGTCACGGAGATTGAAGCAGAGACCACCGCGGCCCTTGAGGATCTAGAACGGCGCATTGCAATGCTGCGGCGCAATTGCGCTGCCATGACGGAAGCCGCGGAAGGGGGCGCGCGGGCGGCGGAAGCCTCGGCCAGCGCCGCAGCTTCCGGCCGCGTCAGTGCCCAGCAAGCGTCGCGTGGGGCTGATGAATTAGCCGGTGCGGCGGGAGAGATTGCACAGCAAATGGCGCGCGCAGGTGAAGCGACACGCTGCGTCATGCAGCGGACTGATGAAGCGCGCCACATCTTCAATGAACTGACCACGAGTGTACAGGAAATTGGTCAAGTATCGCGCCTTATAGGGGAAATCGCCGGCCAGACGAATCTGCTCGCGCTCAATGCCACTATTGAAGCGGCGCGCGCTGGGGCTGCGGGCAAGGGCTTTACCGTGGTGGCCGGGGAGGTGAAGAACTTGGCCAAGCGCACCGCCCAAAGTACTGAGGAAATCGCCGGGCGTATCGCCGCCATGCATGCCGCTGCTGGCCGCGCCCTGGCCTCCATGGATGGCATTGGGGAAGCTGTGACCCAGCTTGACGCCGTGGCAACATCCGTAGCGGCGGCGGTTGAGGAACAATCGGCCACCACCGCCGAAATCTCCCGCGCCATTACCGGCGCGGCGGAAAATGCCGCCGATGTCGCGAACCGGATGGAGGCGTTGTCTCAGGATTCGGGCAATACGGGTGAAGCTGCCTGGACCCTGCAATCCGGGGCGGATGAATTGGCCGATTCCATCGCGGCCTTCCGCCATAATCTGTCTGAGGCCCTGCGCGGGCGTTTGGCGGCGGCTGATCGCCGGGGGGATGCCAGGCTAGCTGTGGGTGTGCCCGCCCGGCTGAATGAAGCCGAGGGCGTGTTGTTGGACCTTTCCCCGAGTGGCGCGCTGTTCCTGGGTAATGCCGCGGATTTCAGCGAAGGCGAATTGCGCATCGCCTCGGCTGGGCCTTCGCTTGGTGTCAGGCTGGTGACGCGGGCCGAAGGGCGGCTGCACCTAGCCTTTACCAACCCCGCAATCGCCCGACCGGCTGTGGCGGCCTTATTGCAAGAAGGTGAAAGCACAGAAATGCGGGCTGCCTGACGCGATGCGGGGCTTGCGGGTTTGCCAAGGACGACCATTTGCGGCATGCCGGAATTCAATGGCCCGTGAGGCTTCTGTCCTCCGGGCATTATCGAAATTGAGTGGGAGTTGAGATTGATGCGTCACCTTGTCCTGTCCGCCGCCATTCTGGCCGGCTTCACCCTGACCGCCCCGGCCTTCGCGCAGGATGCGGATGCAGGCCAACGCGTGTTCAACCAATGCCGCGCCTGCCACACCGTTGATAAGGGCGGGCGCAATGGCGTTGGTCCTAATCTTTGGGGCATTGTGGACCGCAAGGCGGCTTCCATCGAAGGCTTCCGCTATTCGTCCAATATGCGCACGCTGGCTGAAGGCGGACATACTTGGACAATCGAGAACCTGACCGCTTACCTGACCAACCCGAAAGCGGTAGTGCCGCAGGGGTCCATGTCCTTCGCTGGCATCCGCAATGAACAGCAGTTGAAGGACCTTCTGGCCTATCTTGCCAAGCAGAAGGATTGAGTAAAGCAGGCGCACAAGGCGCCGTAATGAAAGCGCCGCCGGGGTTACCCCCAGCGGTGCTTTTTTTATTTCGTGATGATGCGCGCATTGCCGACAATGGCGCGCATCCGGTCATTCGCGGTGGCGCCGCCTTCCACCGCGGCAATGGCGCGGGCCTCTGCAGCGCGCACGGCGGCCAGCTTTTCCAGTACTGCCTCTGCCTGATCCTGCGGCACGACCACCACGCCATCGGCATCGCCGACAATGATATCGCCAGGGCGCACATGCTGCCCGCCAAGTGTCACGGGTGCGCCGACCACCGCCGGGCCATTCGCCGCAGGTGAGGCCGGCATGATGCCAGCCGCGAAAAGCGGCAAGCGGGAGGCGACAATCCCCGCGCGGTCCCGCGCCAGGCCATCGGTGACAAAGGCCGCCACCCCTTTGTTTTTCATCATGCCCGCAACCAGATCACCGATCACGGCGGTCGCGGTATAGGCATCATTCGCAACCACAATCACATCGTCCGCTTCGGCTTCCAAAAGCGCGCCATAGACGCCAACCACATCAGCAGGATAGGCGAGCGCGGTGAGCGCCGGGCCGACAAAGACGGCATTATCGGGGTCCATCGGTTTGATGCGGTAATCAAGCGCGCCGCGCCCTTCCATGGCATCCGCCAGATGCGATGTCTGCGCACCGCGAAAGGCTTCAATCAGCGCGCGGTCAGGGCGGCGATGGCCGCGATGGATGGTGAGCAGCGGGGGGTTGTCGAGCATGGGGGCCTCCTCTGTTTGGTTTCCCGCCATGCTTGCCTTTCAAGGCAATATCGTAAAGCCTTAGCCGGCGCGGACCAACGCCAAGGCATGCTCCGCGATCATCGCTTCCTCATCCGTATGGCGGATCAGTACGCGCACGGGATCACCGGCCCTGCCAATTTCCGAGCGATTGGCAGCATTGGCTTCAGGGTCAAGGCTGATGCCAAGAAAGCCAAGCCCCGTGCAGATGCGCGCGCGGAGCTTATGCGCGTTCTCCCCAATGCCGGCGGTGAACACCAAAGCATCCACGCCGCCGATGGAGGCCGCCAGCGCGCCAATTTCGCGCCGCACGCGAAAGGCGAAGTGATCAAGCGCGGCTTCGGCGGCTTCGGTGCCAGCGGCTTCAATGGCGCGGACATCCTGCGATATGCCGGACATGCCCTTCAATCCGCTGCCATGATACAGTAGATGCGCGATCTCGGCTGAAGACATATGCAAGCTATCCAGCATATGCAGCACCACGCCGGGGTCCAATTGGCCGCTACGCGTGCCCATCGGCACGCCATCAAGCGCGGTGAAGCCCATGGTGGTGGCGCGGCTCTGCCCGCCCGCGATCGCACAAAGTGATGCGCCATTGCCAAGATGGGCCACGATCAAACGCGCCTGGCCAAGCGCCGCATCCTCGGCGGCCAGGCGGCGCGCGATATATTCGTAAGACAGGCCATGAAAGCCGTAGCGCAGAATGCCTTGGTCAAAGAAGCGTGGCGGCAGCGCGAAGGTGGCGGCCGCATGGCTTTGCGTACGGTGAAATGCCGTATCGAAACAGGCGATTTGCGGAACACCTGGGAAATGCCGCGCGGCGGCTTCAATGCCCGCCAGATTATGCGGCTGATGCAAGGGCGCCAGTGGCACCAGGGCGCGGAGCTTTGCCATGATGGCATCCGTGATCACCACCGGCGCGCTTAAATCCCGCCCACCATGCACCACGCGATGGCCAATGGCGCGAATGGCCGCACCATCCAGCAGCGGGGAAAGCGCGCCCAGAATGATACCCAAAGCCCCTTCATGACCCCTCGGGGCCTCGGCTGCCGTGAAATGGCGTTCGGAGATCATCGCCCCCGCGGCATCACGCAAGGTAAAATGCGGCGCCGCGCCAATACCTTCGATCTGGCCGCCATAACGCTGCATCAGCCCCGCGCCCGTCACCGCAAAGACCGCGAATTTGAGCGAGGATGAACCGGCATTCAGCACCAGAAGTACGGTGGATTTGCCTTCAGGCGACATTGTGCAGCCCCGCATCCACATAGATCGTATCGCCAGTCATGCCTGATGATGCACCACTGACCAGAAAGGCCACCACGCGGCCCACTTCGGCGATATCCACCAGCCGCTGCGCCGGTGCACGCGCCTTGGCATCAGCGATCAATTCATCGAATTGCGCAATGCCGCTGGCCGCGCGGGTGCGGAGCGGCCCAGGCGAAACCGCGAAAACCCTGATACCGCACGACCCCAATTCGGCGGCGGCATAACGGACCGATGCTTCAAGCGCAGCCTTGACCGGCCCCATGACATTGTAATTCGCGACCACCTTATCGGCGCCGTAATAGCTCATGGTCACCAGCACACCGCCTGGCGCCATGATCGGTTCCGCAAGCTTCGCCATCCGCAGAAAGGACCAGCAGGAAACCCGCATGGCCTGGGCGAAGCCTTCCGCCGAGCAATCAATCACGCGTCCATGCAAATCCGCGCGCGGGGCGAAAGCGATGGAATGGATCACAAAATCAAGCGCGCCCCATTCGCGGCCTAAGCGGTCAAACACCGCTTCCATCTCGCCCGGCGCTTCCACATCCAGCTTCATTGCAATGTCGGCGCCCAGCTGTTCCGCGAGCGGGCGCACATGGGGTTCCGCCTTTTCGTTCAGCCAGGTCACAGCAAGCCCAGCGCCAAAGGCGCGGAGCTTTACAGCGGCACCAAAGGCAATGGAATCGGCATTGGCGATGCCCACCACCAAGCCGCGCTTGCCCTTCAGCATATCGCCGATACGCTGATCCGGGTTCCAGATGCTGGGCAGAGGGTCGGATGCTGGCCTTGTCATGCGAATCTCCATGCTATGCGCGGCGTCTAGGGATTGCTGACGCGGGCTGCCTTGCGGCGTGTCATGCCGGCGCCGCCACTTTAACAGGGGGCAAAGCGGATGCGGTCTATCCGCGCATCCAGGCGCGCATTGGTATCATCCACATCAGTGCCGATCATGATTTCAAGGATCGGCGGTAACGCCGTACCTTTGAAGGCACTGCGCCAATCCCGGCTGAGGTTCACCTTTTCGTCGAACCATTGCTGACGTGGGGCATTGGCCGCGCGCAGCACATAAACCTTGCCAAGGCCATGCACATAAGGATTGGCGAAGGGGCGCGGTTCCTGCCCGGTGCCGCCCCAGACATAGGCGATCATGCTGCGCGGCAGGCGATGATCCCCGGCCAGGGCCTGGGCCACCGCATGCTGCGCCTTTTGGATAAAGCCGGCCTCTGGCGGCCAGCCATCAAAGCCCACCGTGATAGCAATAGCGCGATCATCGCCGCCCTTACGATCCAGGGGCGTTGGGGGCGGCCCCTCATCCACACGCCAGCGCCAATAAAGGCAGGCATCAGCCTGCGGGACGCTGCGCCAGACGAAACTTCCCTGCCCCACCCCGGTCAGGCGCAAGCCGCCATCAGGCAGAGCCTCGAATTGAGCAGGCTTGATGCCGGGCCAACCGCCCTTTTGCCAACCAGCGGCGCGCAAGGGGTCCGGCGTTGGCAAACGCTCCGCCGGCGCGCCCAGAAGGGGCGCGAGCAACAAAACCAGCAGGGCACGGGTCCGGCGCGGCATGAAGTGCATATAGGGTTAACACGACAGCCGGCAAACAAGGGGAATAGCGCGACATTCCTTGCAGGGGCGGGCGACCGACTTTCGCCCATTTCAGTCAATTCCCCGACCTAGGCTTTCTAAGTTGATCACATTTTCCGAGCATCCAATTGATGCCTTTTGGCTTAAAAATGCCCTAGAAACCAAAACATGAAAGCGCCGCCACCCAGCCGCTTGCTTGTCCAGGTTGCAGGGGCCATGGCTGCGCTGCTGGCAACCCATGCTGCTCTCTCCTTCACGGAGCACCCCTGGCTATTGCCCTCCTTGGGGGGGTCCTGCGTGATCCTGCTTGGTATGCCGCGCGGGATCATGTCTCAGCCACGATCTTTCTTCGGAGGGCATCTGCTAGCGACCAGTATCGGCCTGCTCTGCCGCATGGCCCATAGCGCCCTGGGCGGCCCGATTGCCTTCTGGATCGCCCTGGCTGTTGGGCTTGCCCTTGCCGCCATGGCGCTGACGCGCAGTATACATTCGCCCGCTGGCGCCAATCCCGTGGTAGTTTTCGCAGAAGATGCAGGCTTTGGCTTCATCTTGAGCCCGCTATTGCCCGGACTTGCCACGCTGTTCCTGGTAGCCTTTTTCGCCAATAACCTGCCCCGTCCTTGGGGCGCCGGGCCTTGGCCGCGTTTTCTGCTCCGCGGAAAGGGTCGAGTGTGACATCTTCATTTCTTGCGGTAATTTGACGGAAATTTAAACTTCTCAACCCATGCTTGTGTTCGGAGGCCACCAATGGAACCCACAAGCACCACAACCGACGACAGCGCCCGGGATTGCCGCCAGCGCGTTGCCGCGCATCTGCAAGATCTTCACCGCATCCATCTGGCATTGGCCGAGGATAGCCGGTCGCTGAAGCGCTTCACCACCGAAGGCAATGCGCGGGTCGAGCTGGAATTGGCCGCCGAAATGCTGGAACTGTACATGGCCTCAAGCTCGGCCTTTCTAGAAAACATGCGCGGGCGCTTTGAAGCCCGCCTGCCTTTGCTCCGCCGTGGTGAGCCGGCTTTCGGCAATCATCCGGAACGAGCACCCGAACATGGCGCCTTTTGGCTGAGCTTTTCGCGCCTGTGCGCCGTATTGCGCCGGGCTTCCAAGCAGGTGGAAGCGTAAAAAACTACACTGCCACCAAGCGTTCCGTCAGGCTTTGGAACATGGGTAAGCCATCCTCGCCGCCCATCAGCGGGTCCACGAGATCTTCCGGGTGCGGCATCAAGCCGCAAACCCGCAGATTGGGGGAAAGGATGCCCGCGATATTGCGCGCGCTGCCATTGCGATTGGCAGCTTCGGTCACCTGTGCGGCTTCATCCACATAGCGGAAAGCCACCAGCCCTTCGCCTTCCAGCTTATCGAGCGTCGCTTCATCGGCGAAGTAATTGCCATCCCCATGCGCCATGGGCGCGCGGAAGCAATCACCCTGCCGCCAATGTGCCGTGAAGGCGGTTCCCGGGCGTTCCACCCGTAACCGGCAATCCATGGAAAGGAAGCGAAGCGTGGCATTACGCAGCAATCCACCCGGCAAAAGCCCGGCTTCGATCATGATCTGAAAGCCGTTACAGACACCAAGCACATGCCCACCCGCCGCGGCGAAATCCTTCACCGCACGCATGATAGGCGATTGCGCCGCCATGGCCCCGCAGCGCAGATAATCACCATAGGAAAACCCACCGGGCAGCACCACCAGATCAAGCCCCTTGGGCAGCGCCGCTTCACGGTGAAACAGCATGATGGGCTCTCGGCCAGAAGCACGCTTCAGCGCAAGGCGCATATCCCGTTCGCGATTGGTGCCGGGGAATACAATGATCGCAGCCTTCATGGGCTTCAATTCCTGATCAGGCGTAGCCAATGCAGGCCGCCCATGAATACCATTGTCACGAGCGCCGCGAGTGCCGCCGCCGTTACCCAGCGATTGATCACACGCTTGCCGCGCGCCACAACATTGCCCCGCGTCACCACCGGGACGCGTTGTTCGCGCCAGCGGAGGCCCATGGCAATCAGCACGGTCAGCACCAGCATCGCAATCAGGCTGGCCTTGACCACTTCAGATGATCTCCACCCGGAAGCTTTCGATCACTGTATTGGCCAAAAGCTTGCGCGCCATATCTTCCGCCTCCTGCTTCGCAGTTGCGGGATCAGCCTCCGCAAGATCGAGTTCAATCACCTTGCCGGCGCGCACATCACGCACGCCGCCAAAGCCGAGCCCTTCAAGCGCGTTACCAATCGCCTTGCCTTGCGGGTCCAAAACCCCTGCCTTGGGCATTACATAGACGCGGGCTTTCATATTCCACCCATCTGTTTGAATTGCAGAACAGTACCCGGGATATCATGGCGCGTTTGGCACATCCGATTCACGCCTCCGGTGCTCGGCTGCGCCTGCGCCCTGCGACGATCGGTGCGCGTTTGGCACATCCGATTCACGCCTCCGGTGCTCGGCTGCGCCTGCGCCCTGCGACGATCGGATGTGCTCACTGAATCGCCTCCGGCCCCTTCAGGTCGCGCACACCAGCTTCGGGCAGGATGCCAAGGCGTCGCGCCACTTCCTGATAGCCCTCCTCAACCTTGCCAAGGTCTCGGCGGAAGCGGTCCTTGTCCATTTTCTCGCCGGTTTTGGCATCCCAAAGCCGGCAATTATCCGGGCTGATCTCATCGGCCAGCACAATGCGCATTTCCTCATTTTCCCAAAGCCGACCAAATTCCAGCTTGAAATCAACGAGCGTAATGCCGACGCCAAGGAAAAGCCCGGTCAGGAAATCATTGATGCGCAAGGTCAGCGCAATCATGTCATCCAGGTCATGCGTAGCAGCCCAGCCGAAGCAGGTAATGTGTTCTTCCGCCACCATCGGGTCGTTCAAGGCGTCATTCTTGAAGTAGTATTCAATAATGGAACGCGGCAGCCGCTGGCCTTCAGGGATGCCCAGGCGCTGCGCGAGTGACCCGGCGGCAACATTGCGCACCACCACTTCAAGCGGGATGATCTCCACCTCCCGGATCAATTGTTCACGCATATTGAGCCGGCGGATGAAATGCGTGGGTATGCCGATTTCCGTGAGCCGCATCATCAGATATTCGCTGATGCGGTTATTCAGCACCCCTTTGCCGGTGATGGTGCCCTTCTTCTTCGCGTTGAAGGCGGTGGCATCATCCTTGAAATACTGCACCAGGGTGCCGGGTTCCGGCCCCTCGAACAGGATTTTGGCTTTGCCTTCATAGAGTTGGCGGCGACGTGCCATGGGTCAGCAATCCTTTGGCCCCGCCAGTCTTGGGCGACGGGCGAGAAGAGTCGCGCTTATAGCAGCCCCCGCCCTGCCGGGCTACTTTGCGGCCAGCGCAGCCCTTGCCCGCGCCACCACGCCGTCGGTGAATTCACCCGCGCTGCCCAGATAACTCGCTGGATCGGTCATGGCAGCGATCGCCGCCGTATCAATCCGCGCCGCAATGGCTGGGATGCGTGACAAAGCGGCGGCCAGCGTGATGCCTTCCGCCCACACCGCATCACAGGCGTCATTGACCTTATGGTGCGCCTCGCCTCGGCCCAGAATGGGGGCCAGGCGCATCATCACCGCCTCACCCATGATCATGCCATGCGTCGCTTCCAGATTGGCCTGCATGCGGGCCGCATCCACTTGCAGCCCTTCGGCCAAAAAGCGCGCCTGCGCCACCGCGCCGTGAGTCAGCAGAAAGGCTTGCGGCAGGGAAAGCGCTTCTGCCTGCCAGGGACCGGTGCCGCGTTCCAGATCATGCGCCATGGCCGAGAGCATTTGCGGCACCAGCGCATGCACGCCGCGCGCCTGCGCCAGAATGTATTCGCAAGCGATTGGGTTGCGCTTTTGCGGCATGGTGGAAGACCCGCCGCGCTTTGGCACATGCGGTTCGGCCACTTCGGCCAATTCCGTTTGCATCAGCAGCATTACATCGGTGCCGATTTTGGCCAGGCTGCCGCACAGCACGCCAAGCCAGCAGGCCACTTCCGCAACCCCATCGCGCGCCACATGCCAGGGAATATCAGCTTCAATCAGATCAAGCTCTCGCGCCAAGGCGCCCGCCACCGGCAGGCCCTGATCGCCCAATGACGCAAGCGTGCCGGACGCACCGCCAAAGCCAAGGCGCAGCACGCGCGGGCGAAGCTGTTCCAGCCTTTCCAAAGCCGTGATCAATGGATTGACCCAGACCGCGACCTTATAGCCGAAGGTCACAGGCAGCGCGTGCTGCAAATGCGTACGCCCCGCCATCACCGTGGCGCGATGCTGCGTGGCCATGGCCGCGAAGCCCGCAATGGTCGCGCGCAAATCCGCTTCAATCAGCGAAAGGCCATCGCGGATTTGCAGCACCAGGGCGCTATCCATGATGTCTTGCGTGGTGGCCCCCCAATGGGTCCAGCGCCCGGCATCTTCCCCAGCCAATTTAGAAAGCTGATTGACCAGGCCGACCACGGGATAGCCAGTGTTCCGCGTGGCAGCCGCCAGGGCGGCACGGTCCAAAGCTTCGGCGCGCGCCACGCGGGTGATGATGGTTGCGGCCTCAGCCGGGATGATCCCAAGAACAGCCTGCGCGCGGGCAAGGGCTGCTTCCACATCCAGCATTTTTTGCAGATAGGCGTCTTCGCCAAAGGCGGCGCGCATGGCATCCGTGCCATAAAGCGCGCCGAGCACGGCGCCGTCAGCGGGGTTTACGGGCATGGTCAATTCCCCAAAACCCGGCGCCGCGCGCCGGGCGGCAAGGCTAGTGAAGTTTCAGGCCGCTTCAGGCGCCGGTGCTGGCTTGGCGGGGGCAACCACTTCGGCGCCGCTTTCATTCAAATCGGGCGTGATGGTTTGCGCTTCACCGCGATATTCGGGCTGATCGCCACCTTCAGGGCTTTCACCGCCATCCGGCCCTTCCTGGCCATCCTGCGGCTGATAGCGGCGCTGCTGATATTGCTGATGCTGTATCGCGGCCTGGTTCATGGCGTTCAGGATGCGGAAGTAATGCTCCGCATGCTGGAAATAGCCTTCCGCCATCACGCGATCCCCGCCGCTGGTCGCATCGCGCCCAAGCTGGAGGTATTTTTCGAAAAGTTGTTGCGCCGTGCCGCGCAGCCGCAAATCCGGCCCGTTCGAGTCAAAAACGTGGTTGCGGTTGAGCGGCTGGCCGCCGCCCTGGTTGCCACCCCCGCCACTATGGCGGAACTGGCCGCCCCCACCATGACGGTGACCGCCCCGGCCGCGCATGCGCTTCATGTTCATCTGTATCGCGTTTCGCTATTCCGCATTCGGCATTTCCGGGGCGCAGCGGGCCAAGGCCCTGGGTTACGTCCTGAATTCCGAGTCTGTTGCATCCAAACGGTGCCGAAAGGACCGGGCATATCCCCATGAGGCTTTTCGGGATCAGGGAGGGGAATCGAACTTCCTGCCCTCACCGCACGGGTCTTGTAGCGCCTCAGCCCCGCCGCGCCAAGGGCAAAATCACCCGGACCGCAGCACAAGGGCGCGCGGCACCCCGCCCAGATCGGCTGAGCAGGCTTCGGGCTTGAGGCCGGCTACCCGGCCCAAGGCTGCCACCGCCGCCTGCTGGCCCTGGCCCAATTCCAGCACCGCGACACCGCGCGGCGCCAAAACCCGCGGCAGATCGGCGATGATGCGCCGATAGGCCGCCAAGCCATCCGCCCCGCCATCCAAAGCCGAGGCCGGTTCATGGCGCGCCACTTCCGGCATCAGCGCTGGGATGGCCGCGCTTTCGATATAGGGCGGGTTGCAGAGCACCAGATCAAAGCGCCCAGCCAGCGCCGCCGCCCAATCGCCAGCCAGGAAACGCGCCCTTGCCGCCAACCCCAGCCGCGCCGCATTGCGCGCGGCCAAAGCCGCCGCTGCGGGCTTCAGATCAACGCCAACCCCGCTTGCGGCGGGCAATTCACTCAGTACCGCCAGCAGCAAGGCCCCGGTCCCGGTGCCAAGATCAAGCACGCGCAGCGCCGCGCCCTTATCCGGGCAGGCATCAAGCGCCGCTTCCACAAGGGTTTCGCTATCCGCACGTGGGATAAGCGTGGCGGGGGAGACTGCCAGATCAAGCGTCCAGAACCCCACATGTCCGATCAGATAGGCGAAGGGTTCATGCGCCAAACGCCGCGCGAGCAGTGCTGCGAAATGCGCAGCCTTATCGGCAGGCACTGCCGCGCGCGGGTCTCGCAACAGCGCTTCTTCCGTTGTGCCAAGCACATGCGCGAGCAAGCGGCGCGCTTCCAGGCGTGGCGCTTCAATCGCCGCACCGCGCAGCCTTTGCCCGGCCTGACAGAGAAAAAACCCAATCGTCCCGGCGGGATCAGCGCAGGGCGCGTCCTTCACGCCGCTTCCGCCGCCAGCCGCGCCGCCTGGTCTTCGGCGATCAGCGCATCAAACACATCGTCAAACTCACCCAGCATCACGCGGTCAATCTTATGCAGCGTGAGGCCGATGCGATGATCCGTCACGCGCCCTTGCGGGAAATTATAGGTGCGGATGCGTTCAGAACGATCACCAGTGCCGACCTGGCTCCGCCGATCCGCCGCGCGTGCCTGATCAACGGCATTGCGCTGCTGTTCGTAAAGCCTGGCACGCAGCACCTTCATCGCCTTGGCGCGGTTCTTGTGTTGGCTTTTTTCTTCCTGCATCGCGACCACAATGCCGCTTGGCATATGCGTGATGCGCACCGCGCTATCCGTTTTGTTCACATGCTGCCCACCGGCACCCGAAGCGCGATAGGTATCAATGCGCAAATCCTTGTCTTCGATTTGCACATCCACTTCCTCGGCTTCCGGCAGCACCGCGACCGTCACGGTGGAGGTATGGATGCGCCCCTGGGTTTCCGTGGTTGGCACGCGCTGGACGCGATGCACGCCGCTTTCGTATTTGAGCCGCGCGAAAACCCCGCGCCCGGCGACCTCCGCCGTGGCACCCTTGATGCCGCCCAATTCATTTTCGTCGTAATCCAGCACTTCAAAGCGCCAGCCGCGCCCTTCGGCATAGCGTTGATAGGCGCGGAACAATTCAGCGGCGAAAAGCCCTGCCTCATCACCGCCAGCGGCCGGGCGGATTTCCAGAATGGCGCTCCGTTCATCCGCCGCATCGCGGGGCAGCAGCATGATGCGGATTTCGTGTTCCAGCGCAGGCACGCGTTCCTTTTGCGAGAGCCATTCGGCTTCCGCCAATTCGCGCATTTCGGGATCGGCCAGCATCGCCTGCGCTTCATCGCGCGCACGTTCAGCCGCGCGATATTCAGCGTATTTCTCCACCAGCGGGTCAAGCTCCGCCAATTCCTTGCTGAGCGCACCAATATCCGCCCCAGGTGCGGTGGAGAGCATGTGGCGCAGCTCCTCCGCACGGGACAGCAACCGATCAAGGCGAGACGGTAGGCTCATTTGAGACGGGCGGGGATATCCGCAAGCGCCACCGTTTCCTGCGTGCCGGCATCCAGATCACGCAATTGTGCGACACCGGCGGCAATTTCGGCATCGCCCATAATCACGGCAGCGCGCGCATTGATGCGATTGGCGCGCTCCATCCGCCGCTTGAGATTGCCGCGATAGGCGATCTCGGCCGCGATGCCGGCACGGTGCAAGGCGCCCAGCATATCAAGCGCGGGGCCTTCCGCGTCATCGCCAACCGGGATCACGGCAACGGGGCGTGGCGCGGCGGGGCTTTCGGGCAGCAGCATGGCCAGGCGTTCAATGCCCGCAGCCCAGCCGACGGAAGGTGTCGCCGGCCCGCCCATTTCCTCAACGAGCCCGTTGTAGCGCCCGCCCGCCATGACGGTGCCCTGCGCGCCCAACCGATCCGTCACGAATTCGAAGGCCGTGTGGCTGTAGTAATCGAGGCCCCGCACAATGCGCGGGTTTTCGCGAAACGGCACGCCAAAGCGCGCCAGATGCTTCTTCACCGTGGCGTAAAACGCTGCCGCTTCGGGGGTGAGGTGATCACCAATCACCGGCGCGCCAGCGACGATGGCGCGGTCCGTCTCATCCTTGGAATCGAGGATACGCAAAGGGTTTTTTTCAAGACGCACGCGGCTGTCATGGCTCAGCGCATCGCGATGCGCGCTGAAATAGGCCACCAGCGCGGCGCGATAGGCATCACGCGAAGCCGCATCGCCGAGCGTATTGATTTCCAGCACCGTGCCTTCGGCAATGCCGAGTTCCTGCTGGATATGCCAGCCGCAGGCGATCACTTCGGCATCCGCCAGCGGTTCGGCGGCGCCCAGGATTTCAATGCCGATCTGGTGGAATTGCCGATAGCGGCCCTTTTGCGGGCGTTCATAGCGAAACATCGGCCCGGCATAGAAAACCTTGCGCGGGAGATTGGATTGCGTGAGGCCGTTCGAAACCAGCGCGCGGCAAACACCCGCCGTCATTTCCGGGCGGAGCGTCAGGCTTTCCCCACCGCGATCTGTGAAGCTGTACATTTCCTTGGAAACAACATCCGAGGTATCGCCAAGCCCACGGGCAAAGACGCGCGTGTCCTCAAAAATGGGTGTGGCCCATTCCTCAAAGCCATAAAGGGCGGAAATGCGCCGCGCGGCTTCGGCCACCGCATGGTGGCGGCGGAATTCCTCACCGATCAGGTCACGGGTGCCACGGGCGGGCTGCAATTGGCTGGACATGCCGGGTCGGTATCCTGTCTGAAGCTGAACGGCAAGTTGGGGCGGGCGGGGGTTGCCTGGGGGCTATTTTGGCGCCTCGGCGCCGGCCACGGCGAAGCTCTCGATCAAAACCCGAAGCCCTTCGGCGATCTCACGCCAACGCGGCAACAGCGCTGGACGGAATTGGATGCGCCACCTAGCACCGGCAGCAGGAAAATTCATTTCACATGGTTGTTGCTCAGGCGAGTCGCGTGCGCAACCGACCTGAACAACCCAGTCACCCTCGCCAAAATGAACGAGATACTGGTGTTGATCAGGATATCCTAAGAGCCCGTACTCCCTTGGCACCAAGAGGTCGCGATCCCGCAGATACCAAGCCAGGTTGGGCTCAATCGGTCTTACTGGATTAACATAAGCGAACCTGACGGAGTCGCAGCGCATGAAGCCAAGTTGAGCAAGACAGTTCCACGTTTCGCGCGTTGCGCCCAAAAACTCCGGGAATGTAGCCATACCAATGAAGCCTGGGCTACTCTGTGTCATTGCAACAGTAAACCAGTCCGTGAGATAATTCCGCGGGATCACCAAACGAACACCGCGATCATTAAAGACGATACGGTAACGTTCTGTTGAAAGTTGCGCGATAAACCCACGATTTTCGGTCACCACGCGCTCAGACATGCTGGTCTGCGCCATACTGGGGGCCAAGGGTAGCATCAGCACCAGGGGCAAAACGAGCACCCAAAACCAGAGCCCCAGCCCAGGCACCGGGCGCCCCCTTATCCTCTCGGTCGGCGTGCCGGTTGTTTTCATGCCAAGAAGGGCGCTTCCGGCCAGCCATGCCGGCAACACAGCGCGGCCAAAGCATCCCGATGGCGCAGGATTTCGGCGTGCATGGCGCCTTACTCCGCCGCCTTCGCCATCCGAAGCTGGGCAGCCTTGGCCTCCACCAGACCCACAATGTGATCCACCATGTCCTCGGTCCGGATCGTGTGGTCGGTCTTGCCGGCGCTATAGACCATATGGGTGCCAGCGCCGCCGCCGGTCAGGCCGATATCGCTCAACAGCGCCTCACCGGGGCCATTCACCACGCAGCCGATGATGGAAAGGCTGATCGGCTCCACAATATGCGAAAGGCGATCTTCCAGCTTTTCCACGGTGCGGATCACATCAAAACCTTGCCGCGCGCAGCTTGGGCAGGAAATCACCTTCACCCCGCGATGGCGGAGATGCAGCGATTTCAGCAATTCCCAACCGACCGAAACCTCTTCCTCCGGCTCGGCGGACAAAGAAACACGCAAGGTATCGCCAATGCCAGCCCAAAGCAGGGACCCAAGGCCAATCGCGGATTTCACCGTGCCGGTGCGCTTCCCGCCGGCTTCCGTGATGCCGATGTGCAAGGGGTGATCGCAGGCTTCCGCCAATTGCTGATAGGCAGCAACGGCCAGAAACACATCGGAAGCCTTCACGCTGATCTTGAATTCGTGGAAATCTTCTTGCAGCAGATGGTCCGCATGCCAAAGCGCGCTTTCCACCAGCGCTTCCGGATTGGGTTCGCCGTATTTTTCCAGCAAATGCTTTTCAAGGCTGCCGGCATTCACGCCGATGCGGATGGAACAGCCATGATCGCGCGCTGCCTTGATCACTTCCTTCACGCGTTCCTTGGACCCGATATTGCCGGGATTGATCCGAAGGCACGCCGCACCCGCTTGCGCCGCTTCAATGGCGCGGCGGTAATGGAAATGGATATCAGCGACGATCGGCACATTCACTTCGCGCACAATCTCAGCCAAGGCCGCTGTGGCTTCCTCGGTCGGGCAGGACACGCGCACAATATCAACCCCGGCCAATTCAGCGCGGCGGATTTGCGCAATCGTCGCCGCCGCGTCTTCGGTCGGCGTATTGGTCATGGTCTGGACCGAGATCGGCGAATCGCCCCCCACCGGCACGCGCCCAACATGGATCAGGCGGGATTTGCGGCGCTCGATCTTCTGATAGGGACGATAGGACATGCGGCGGACCCCAAGCTTGGTTTTGTCCAGCGATTATGCCGGGGCTTTCGCCGCGCCGAAAGACTTGAAAAACGTGAGAGCAGATCCCGTTCAGATGGAAGCATCTGAACGGGTGAAGATGCTCGAAAAACAAAGATATAGAACGGGTTGCGTGAACCCGTTTTAACGCAACCTGCTCTAGGGCCGCGGTGGCATTGGCGGCGTGGGCGTGGCAGGCGCCGGGCGCGGCGCCGGGGCTGGGGCTGAAGCCGGCGCGCCAGGCTGTGCCGCAGCAGCCTTCAGGCGATCCGCCTCAAGCATAATGTTGCGCCTGACGCCGGGTCCGCCGAAGGGGTCAACATCTTGCCCATCCACCAGAATATCCAGATTTTCGGCCTTGCCCGTGGTCAGCACAATACCGGGCCGATTGGGAATTTCGATACTCTCGCCAGCGCGCAGCACGCGGTCCGCCAACACCCGGTTGCCCGGATTATCGCGAACCTGCACCCAGCTTTCGCCCTTGGCGCGGATCACCACACGCGGCTTGTCGGGGTCTATGCGCGGGGGCGGCGGGGGCAGGGCGGCAACGGGCGCCGGGGCCGGCGCGGGCGCTTCCAGAACTGGCGCGGCAGGCGTCTCTCGCCCCGCAGGCGCTTCGGCGACGCGTTCCAACCGGGGCGGCAAGGGGGGCACGGTATCCACCACCCGCTCACCACGCCCGCTCCATTGATACCAGATGATATAGCCGCCAAGCGCGACGGCAACCCCAATGGCCGCCAGAATACCGGTTGGGATGCCGCGGCGCGGTACGGGTTCGGGGAAGACCAACTCCCCCGATTTCGTCACCGCCGTGCCGGACATATCGCGAAAGCGCCTGACCGCGTCATCCGCATCCAACCCAAGCGCGGTAGCATAGGACCTGACGAAACCAACGGCATAGGCCGCACCTGGCAGGTCCTTGATCCGCCCTTCCTCAAGCGCCTGCAGATAGCGCTTATTGATGCGAAGCTGGGTCGCCGCATCCTCTACGCTCACGCCAAGGGCGATCCGCGCCTCGCGCAGTTCTTCACCAACGCGGGCGGCTTCCTGGGGCGAGTTTTCGGTACGGGCAGAGCGCTTCATGGGGTTTCCGGCGGTTCACGCGGCGGCGGCTGAACGGGCCATCATCGCCTGCGCCGCCTGTTCGCGCAATTCGGCGATGATTTCGGCGGCGCTTTGTTCCTGTGTGACCATGCCAACCGATTGCCCGGCCATGAGGGACCCATTTTCGACATCGCCATCAATGACGGCTCGGCGCAGCGCCCCGGCCCAGAAATGTTCGATATCAAGCTGCGCGGCTTCCTTGGTGAGTTCACCGGATTGGAAGCGGCGAATGGTCTCCGCCTGATGTTCCAGGAAGCGCTTGGTGCCTTGATTTTGCAGGGCACGCACCGGGATCACGGGGAAGTTTTCATCCAATTGGATGGTCGGCATGGCATCGCGCGCATTGCCGCGGATGAAGGCCTGTTTGAAATTAGGGTGCGCGATGGATTCCCGCGCACACACAAAGCGCGTGCCAAGCTGCACGCCGGCAGCGCCCATTTCAAGATAGGATAGGATCGCTTCACCACGCCCGATCCCGCCGGCCACGAAAACCGGTACATCGCGGATATGGGGCAGGATTTCCTGCGCCAGCACGGTCAGCGAAACCGGCCCGATATGCCCGCCCGCTTCGCTGCCTTCAATCACCAGCGCATCCGTCCCGGCGCGGATCAGGCGCTTGGCCAGCGCAAGTGCCGGCGCAAAACACACCACCTTCGCCCCGCCATCCTTGGCCTTCTTGATGGCGGTGCCAGGCGGAATACCGCCGGCGAAAACAATGTGAGAAACGCGGGCTGCCAGACAGGTATCCACCAGCTGATCCAGCCTGGGATGCATGGTGATCAGATTGACGCCGAAGGGCTTGCTTGTCAGCGCCTGCGTACCCGCGATTTCTTCAGCGAGGCGCGGCGGTTCCATCGCGCCGCAGGCAATCACGCCAAAGGCGCCCGCATTGGAAAGTGCTGAGACCAAATGCCGTTCACTGACCCAGGACATGGCGCCACCCATGATGGCATAGCGCGCGCCGAAAAACGCCGCGCCACGCGCCATCAGCTGATCAAGCTGCGCCAGGGCCTTGGTCATGTCATCGCTCATGCCGGCGCATCCAACCCATAAGCCGTGTGCAGGGCGCGCACCGCAAGTTCGGTGTATTCGGCGCCAACCAGCACGCTGACTTTGATTTCGCTGGTGGAAATCACCTGGATATTGATACCCTTTTCCGACAGCGCCTTGAACATGGTGGTCGCGACCCCGGCGTGGCTTCGCATGCCAATGCCCACCACGCTGATTTTCGTCACATCCGGGTCAGCGAGCAGCGCTTCATAGCCAAGATCGCTGCGCGCCTTTTCCAGCAAATCCTGGGCGCGTGCCAGATCAACCTTGCCGATGGTAAACGTCATGTCCGTGCTGCCATCGGCGCCGATATTCTGCACGATCATATCCACATTCACATTGGCCTTCGCGAGCGCGCCGAACACGGCGGCGGCCACACCGGGCCTATCAGGCACGCGGCGGAGCGTTATCTTGGCGTCATCGCGCGAATAGGCGATGCCGGAAACGACGGGCTGTTCCACGATTTCATCCTCATCAACCACGAGCGAACCAGGCTTATCCTCAAAGCTGGAAAGCACCTGCACGCGCACACGCTGCTTCATCGCAAGTTCGACCGAACGCGTCTGCAAGACCTTGGCGCCGACGGAAGCGAGTTCCAGCATTTCCTCATAGGAAATGCGCTCAAGCTTGCGCGCGCGCGGTACAATGCGCGGATCGGTCGTATAGATGCCATCCACATCGGTATAGATATCGCAGCGATCCGCCTTGACGGCAGCGGCGATGGCCACCGCCGAAAGATCAGACCCGCCGCGACCGAGTGTCGTGATGCGGTTGCGTTTCGGATCAATGCCCTGAAACCCGGCAACCACCGGCACCTGGCCTTGCTGCATGCGTTCAATCAGCGCCGCGCCATCAATGTTTTCAACCCGCGCCTTGCCATGCGCCTGGTCCGTGACGATCGGCACCTGCCAGCCCTGCCAGGAACGCGCATCAACGCCCATCGCTTGGAGCGCAATGGCCGTCAGGCCCGTTGTCACTTGCTCACCGGTCGCGACCACCGTGTCATATTCGCGGGCATCATGCAGCGCCGAGAGGTCCTGGCACCATTTCACCAGCTGATTGGTGACGCCCGACATGGCGGAAACCACCACAGCTACCTGGTTGCCGGCGTCAACCTCTCGCTTCACGCGGGCGGCGACATTGCGGATACGATCCAGATCAGCGACTGAGGTGCCGCCGAATTTCATGACGATACGGGCCATAGAAGGCTATTTTCCCTGGGCCGGGCGGAAAAGGAATGGCCGGCGGTTGCGCCGACGCGCGGGCCGGGACAGATACCGGGGGGGCGGGTGGCGCGCAACCCACCTCAGCGAATCAGCGCAAGAAAGGGCATCACTTTGGCGGAAGCAACGGCGCTTCAGGCGGAAATCGCCAAATTCGACGCGCTCGCGGCGTGCTGGTGGGACCCAAATGGCCCCATGAAGCCGCTGCATCGGATGAACCCGGTGCGCATTGGATGGATCGCCGAAAGGCTGGCCCGCGCCCATGACCGCAAACCAGGGGGCGCGGCGCCGCTTTCGGGGCTCAGGGTGCTGGATGTGGGCTGCGGGGCGGGGCTTGCTTCTGAGGCGCTGGCGCGGCTCGGCGCACAGGTGACGGGAGTGGATGCGGCGCCCGAGGCGCTGACGGCTGCCCGCGCCCATGCCGCGGCGGGCGCGCTGGCCATTGATTACCGCCAGGGCGGGCCGGAGGATTTGGCAGAGCAAGCCGGCAGCTTTGACGCGGTGGTTTGCCTGGAAGTGATTGAACATGTGACCGAACGCGCGGCCTTCCTGGGCGCCCTGGCCCGCGCTGCCCGGCCCGGGGGGCAGGTGTTCCTTTCCACGCTGAACCGCACGCCGCGATCCTTCCTGATGGCGAAACTCGGGGCCGAATATCTGCTGCGGCTGCTGCCGGTGGGCACGCATGATTGGCGCATGTTTGTGACCCCGGCAGAGCTTGGCGCGGGGCTGCGTGGGGCCGGGTTGCGGGTTGGGGATATGGCCGGGATGGAAATGAGCCTTGGCGGCGCCTGGCGGATCACCCGCGATACGGGGGTGAATTACCTGATGATGGCGGAGAAGCCTGCTTAGGTTTCTTCGATCCTGAAGGCATCGGCGATGCGCCGGATGGTGCCATCCGCCGCGACCAGCATGACATCAAAGCGCATCCCCGCCGCGCCATGGTCGGGGTGTTCGGCGAGCCAGGCCTCAGCCGCCGCGACCAGCCGGCTGCGTTGGCGCGGGCCGAGCGCGAAGGCGGCCTCCGCCAGCGATGGCCGGGCCTTCACTTCAATGAAGGCAAGCAAACCTTCGCGTTCGGCGATCAGGTCAATTTCGCCCGCTTCGGTGCGGCACCTTTGGGCAAGGATTCGCCAGCCCTCGGCGGTGAGTGCGGCGGCGGCCAGGGCTTCGGCGTCCTGACCGGCGACATAGGCGCGCCGGCCACGGAGCAGGCGATGGGTGGGTGGGGTTTGGCGCTTCATTGCGTTATCCTGCCGCAAAGCAGCAGGCCCGCGCCATGATCCGTTTTCTCCTTGTCCTCGCCTTCCTCCTCGCCCCCCTCCCCCCCGCCGCGCAACCGGCGCAGCGCCATATGGTCGCGGCGGGCCATCCGCTGGCCGTGGAAGCGGGGCTTGGTGTGCTGCGGGATGGCGGCAGCGCGCTGGATGCCGCCGTGGCAGTGCAGGCAGTGCTGACACTGGTGGAACCGCAATCCTCCGGCATTGGCGGTGGCGCCTTCATCATGTTCCGCCGTGCTGCCGATGGCGGCATGGAAGCCTGGGATGGGCGGGAGGTCGCCCCCGCCGCCGCAACGCCTGCACTGTTCCTGCGCGATGGCCGGCCCATACCCTTCCTGGAAGCCATGGCCAGCGGGCGGTCAGTTGGCGTGCCAGGTGCGTTGCCGGTGCTGGAAGCCGCACATCGCGCCCATGGCAAGCTGCCCTGGGCGCGGCTTTTTGAGCCCGCCATTCGCCTGGCCGAAGAAGGTTTTGCGGTCAGCGCGCGGCTCAACCGCGAAATCGCCGCCGATACGCTGTTACTCAGGCGCGACCCTGCCGCTGGCGCCTATTTCTTCACACCGGATGGCATGGCGCTTCCGGTGGGTCATCGGCTGCGCAACCCGGCCCTGGCTGAGACCTTGCGCGCCGTCGTGCGTGATGGCGCGGCGGCGCTGCAACAGGGCCCGATTGCGGAAGACATCATCGCCGCCATCCGGAACCACCCGACCAATCCGGGCGTCATGGCGCTGGAAGACCTCACGCGCTACCAGCCGCGCCAGCGGAGCGCCATTTGCACACCCTATCGCAGCTTTAGGGTATGCGGCTTTCCGCCGCCTTCTTCGGGCGGTGTCGCTGTCGCGCAAATCCTTGGCCTGCTTGAACATTTCGACATGCCACGGCTTGACCCGCGCGGCGTGGATGCGGCGCATTTGCTCGCGGAAGCCGGGCGCTTGGCCTTTGCCGATCGCAACCTGTTCCTTGCCGATGCGGATTTTGTGCCGGTGCCGGTGCAGGGGCTGACGGACCGCGCCTATCTGACCGCACGCGCGCAATTGATTGATCGGGACCGCGCGCTACAAAACCCCCGCGCCGGCAATCCTTCCTGGCGGGAAACATTCCTCGCCCCACAAACCCAGGATTATGAAGCCGGCACCAGCCATATCGCGATTGTGGATGGTGCGGGCAATGCGCTTTCCATGACGACAACCATTGAAGCGATTTTCGGCGCCCGGCTGATGGTGCGGGGTTTTTTGCTGAACAATCAGCTCACGGATTTCAGCTTCGCGCCGGAAGCCAATGGCCGCCCCATCGCCAATCGGGTGGAGGCCGGCAAAAGGCCGCGATCTTCCATGGCGCCGTCCATTGTGCTGGATGGTGCGGGGGCGCTCCATTCTGTGGTGGGCTCCCCGGGCGGGCCGCGCATCATTGGGTATGTCGCAAAGACACTGGTTGGCTTGCTCGATTGGGGGCTCTCGCCAGAGGAATCCGTGGCGCTGCCCCATATCGGCAGCATGGGCGGGCCGGTGGAACTCGAACAAGGGACGCCAGCGGCCAGCTCAGCCCCGGCGCTGCGCGCCCGCGGGCATGAGGCCACGATCCGGGAGATGATTTCCGGCCTGCAAGTGATCCGCGTCACCAATGGCGGGTTGATCGGCGCTTCAGACCCAAGGCGAGAAGGGGTGGCGCGTGGCGATTAGCCGGTTTAACAACCCGCATCGGATGGCGTGTTACAAGGGTTCAGTTTTGTCGGGGTGTTCATGATCAGAAAGGCCGTCATTCTCGCCGGCGGGCGCGGCACGCGCCTTGGCGCGGAAACCCAACTGCGCCCAAAGCCCATGGTGGATATCGGCGGGCGCCCAATCCTTTGGCACATCATGAAGATCTACGCCGCGCATGGCATCAAGGATTTCGTGCTTTGCCTTGGCTATAAGGGCCAGCAGATCAAGGAATTTTTCCTGAACTACCGCGCCCATTCTTCGGATTTGACGCTTGATCTCGCGACCGGCACCGCCACCTGGCTGACCCCGCCTGCTGAGGATTGGCGCGTGACTTTGGTGGACACCGGTGAGGATACGCAAACCGGTGGCCGGCTTGGTCGCGTGGCGCAGCATTTGCGGGGCGAAGAGGGTTTTTGCCTCACTTACGGTGACGGTGTTTCGGATGTGGATATCTCCGCTCTGATCACCTTCCATCGCGCCCATGGCCGCGATGCCACCGTGACCGCCGTGGTGCCGCCCGGGCGCTTTGGCGCGCTGGAAAGGAATGGCAATTCGGTGCATGCCTTCACCGAAAAACCGCCTGGAGATGGTGCCACCATCAATGGCGGGTTTTTCGTGCTTTCGCCCCGCGTGCTGGACCGGATTGATGGCGATGATTGCGTCTGGGAACAGGCACCGTTACGCGGCCTCGCGGCCGATGATCAGTTGCGCGCTTTTGACCATCGCGGCTTCTGGCACCCGATGGATACACCGCGCGACCGCGATGTGTTGGAAGGGCTTTGGCAGGACGGCACCGCACCCTGGAAGCAATGGTAATGCGCCAACCTTCCGCTGACTTCTGGCGCGGCAAGCGCGTGTTGCTGACCGGCCATACCGGCTTCAAGGGCGCTTGGCTTGCCTTGCTGCTGGAACGGTTGGGCGCCGAGGTCACAGGCTTTGCGCTGCCACCTGAAGCCGGGCCTTCGGCCTTTGTCGCTTTGCGACCCGCCATGGCATCACGCATCGGGGATTTGCGTGATCCTGCCGCCATGCAAGCCGCCATGCAGGCAGCGCGGCCAGAGATTGTGTTGCATTTGGCCGCGCAAGCCTTGGTCGGGCGCGGCTATCGCGACCCCGAAGGCACCTTTGCGAGCAACGTGACGGGCACCATCAACCTGATGCAGGCCCTGCGCGGCGCGGGGGCAGGCGCTGCGCTGATCATCACCAGCGACAAGGTCTATCGCAACGATAATCAGGGCAGGGCCTTCCGCGAGGATGATCCGCTCGGCGGGCATGATCCCTACAGCGCTTCCAAGGCCGCTTGTGAAATCGCTGTTGCGTCCTGGCGCGCGAGTTTCGGTGCCGAGATCGGCAGCATCGCCACCGCCCGCGCCGGCAATGTGATCGGCGGTGGGGATTTCGGTGCGGAACGGCTGATCCCCGATCTGGTGCGCGCGCGCATGGCGGGTGAGACGCTGATCATCCGCCGCCCCGACGCCACGCGCCCCTTCCAGCATGTACTGGATGTGCTGCGCGGTTATTTGCTGCATGCGGAAGCGCTTTGGGCCGGCGCCGCGCCGCAGGCACTGAATTTCGGCCCGCGCGATGCGGAGATTTCTGTCCGGCGCGTGCTGGAACTTTACGGCGCCGACGCCGGCGCGCCGATTGCGTGGGAAGCCGCGCCCGCGCCACCAATGGAAGAAGCGCAGCGCCTGGCTTTGGATAGTGGCCTTGCCATGCAAAGCCTTGGCTGGGCACCGCGCCATGATGCCGCCAGCGCCATTGCTGCCACCGCCCGCTGGTATGAAGCCTGGCGCGGCGGTGCCGATGGCCGCGCGCTAGCCCTTGCTGAAATTGAGGATGCTCTTTCGCCATGAACGCTGAAGCGCTTTGCCGACCCATCACTGCCTGCCGCGCCTGCGGTGGCGCGATCAGCGCCATGTTCTGCGATCTGGGCGCGACACCACTTGCGAATGATTACCCGCTGCCGGGCTCCGCACCACTGCCGCGTTATCCACTCGCTGCCGTGGTCTGCGGAAGCTGTCGCTTGGTGCAGCTGGATCATGTGGTGGAAGCCGAGGCGATCTTCACTGATTACGCCTATTTCTCCTCATTTTCTGAGAGCTGGCTTGATCACGCCGCGCGTTATGCAAGCGCGATGCGGGAACGGCTTGCACTCGGCGCGCAAAGCTTCGTGGTCGAAATCGCGAGCAATGATGGCTATCTGCTGCGGAATTTCGTCGCCGCCGGCATCCCCTGCCTTGGTGTGGAGCCAGCCGCGAATGTCGCGGCCAGTGCGGTTGCCGCAGGCGTGCCGACCGAAGTGCGCTTCTTTGGTCGTGCAGCGGCCAAGGATATCGTCGCCAAGCGTGGCCATGCGGAATTGGTGATTGCCAATAACGTTCTGGCGCATGTGCCGGATGTGGTGGATTTCGCGGGCGGCCTTGCGCATCTCGCGGGACCGCGTGGCGTGGTCACGATTGAAGCGCCGCATCTGCTGTCCTTTGTGGATGGCGTGCAGTTCGATACGATCTATCACGAACATTACGCCTATTGGTCGCTATATGCTGTTGAGCGCTTGCTGGCGGCGCAGGGCTTGCGCGTGTTCGATGTGGAGAAACTTTCAACCCATGGCGGCAGCCTGCGTTACTTGGCGACCGCCGATGCAACGCGCGCGGATATGCCAGGCGTGATTGCGATGCGCGCCGAGGAAGCAGCGCGCGGCATTGCGGGCGATGCCTTCTATGAGGGTTTCAACACCCGTGTCGCGGCGGTACTGACGGCGTTCAAGGCCTGGCTCGTGCAATGCCGCGCTGAGGGGTTGAAACTTGGCGCTTATGGCGCGGCAGCCAAGGGCAATACCTTCCTGAATGCCGCTGGCGTGACGGCGGATGATTTCATTGCGGTCGCGGATCGCAACCCGGCCAAGCAGAAGCGGGTCTTGCCGGGTAGCGAAATCCCGATCGTCTCACCGGAAGCGCTGCTCGCGATGGCGCCGGATGTGATCCTGATCCTGCCGTGGAATTTGGCAGATGAAATCTCTGCCCAATTGCGCGCTGCGGGCTTCTCAGGGCGCTTGGCGATAGCGGTACCAGAACCGCGCTGGCTATAGCCTTACGCCGCGTCGCGGCCTTCTTCCACCGCGTGGCAAGCCACCATGGCATCGCCTGAAGGTTTCAATTCCGGGCGTTCAGCCTTGCAGCGCGGCCCTGCCAGCGGGCAGCGCGGGTGGAAGGCGCAGCCGGTGGGCGGCGTGATCGGGCTCGGCACCTCACCGCCGACCGGAATGCGCACCCGCCCGGTCATGTCCAGATCCGGGATCGCTTCCATCAGCGCGCGCGTATAGGGGTGGCGCGGGTGACGGAACAGGCTTTCCGCCGGCGCCAATTCCGCGATGCGGCCCAGATACATCACACCTATCCGGTCACTCACCTGCCGCACAACAGCCAGGTTATGGCTGATGAAAAGGTAGGTCAGCCCCATGCGGGACTGCAATTCCTTCATCAGGTTCAGGATTTGCGCCTGCACCGAAACATCAAGCGCGGATGTCGGTTCATCGCAGACCAGAAATTCCGGATTGGAAGATAGCGCGCGCGCAATTGAAATGCGCTGGCGCTGCCCGCCTGAAAATTCATGCGGGAATTTATGACCATCCAGCGGGGATAGCCCCACCTGCGTCAGCAATTCCGCCACCCGCGCTTCCTCTGCGGCACGATCAGGCAAAAGCCCAAAGGCGCGAATGGGTTCAGCCACAATATCCCGCACCCGCCAGCGCGGATTGAGCGAGGCATAGGGGTCCTGGAAAATCATCTGCATCCGCCGGCGCTGATCGGATGCGGCGCGGGCTTCGGCCAAATCGCGCCCATCAAACATCACCTGCCCCGAACTTGGCCGGTAAAGCCCAACCGCAAGCCGCGCGACAGTGGATTTGCCGCAGCCGGATTCCCCGACCAAGGACAGGGTGGTGCCCTTGGGGACAGACAGGTTCACCCCATCCACCGCGCGCAGAATACGCTTGCCCTCGCCGGCGATCAGCCGCTGCAAGGCAGGGCGGGAGACATCGAAATACCGCGCAGCATCGCGCAGTTCCAGCATAGGGGTATCAGCCATGTTGGGCGCCCTCCCCTTCCGCGTAAAGCCAGCAGGCGGCTTCTGTCGCGCCTGCCGGCAGCAAATCTGGCCTGTCTTGGCCGCAGCGCGCGAAGGCTTTGGGGCAGCGCGGATTATAGGCGCAGCCTTTGGGGATCGCAGAAAGCCGCGGCATGGCGCCATCAATCTGCGCGAGCCGCTCCACACGCCGATCCAAGGGCGGGATGGAGCCCATAAGCCCCACCGTGTAAGGGTGGCTTGCCTGCTTCACCACATTGCGCACCGGCCCAATCTCCGCGATGCGCCCAGCATACATCACGGCCACGCGATCGGCGGTTTCCGCAATCACGCCCATGTCATGCGTCACCAGCATCATCGCTGTGCCCTTTTCACGCGCAAGCGACTTTAGCAATGCGATGATCTGCGCCTGGATGGAAACATCCAAGGCCGTGGTCGGTTCATCCGCCACAATCAGGCGTGGCTCCGCACAAAGTGCAAGGGCAATCACCACGCGCTGACGCATGCCGCCCGAGAATTCATGCGGGTAGGAATCAATCCGCTGCGCAGCCGCCGGAATGCCCACCAGGTCAAGCCAGCCAATGGCGCGCTTGCGGGCCTCGGCGGGCGTGATCGGCAAATGGGTTGTCATGGTCTCCGCCAATTGCCGCCCGACGGTATAGAGCGGGTTCAGCGTGGTCAGCGGGTCCTGGAAAATCGCGCCGATATCCTTGCCGCGAATGCGGCGCATATCCTCATAGCGCAGATTGTCTATCCGCTTGCCATCCAGGCGGATTTCACCAGCCGCGATCCTTCCCGGCGGTTCCAGCAAGCCAATGATAGCGGCCCCGGTCATGGATTTTCCAGCACCTGATTCACCAACGACGCCCAGCACTTCGCCAGCGGAAATGCTGAAGGACACATCATCGAGTGCCACCAAGGTGCCGCGGCGCGTTGGGAATTCCACGCGCAAATGGCGCACTTCAAGCAAGGGGTTCTGAGCGGACATTAGCGGAGCTTCGGATTGAGGGCGTCGCGCAGCCAATCGCCCAGAAGATTAACGGAAAGCACCATGGCAATCAGCGTGACGCCGGGGAAGATGGTGATCCACCATTCGCCGCTGAACAGGAAGTCATTGCCAATCCGGATCAGCGTGCCGAGTGAGGGTTGCGTGGCCGGCACACCGACACCCAGGAAGGAAAGCGTTGCTTCAGACAATATCGCAAGCCCCAGATTGAGTGTCGCAATCACCAAGACCGGCCCCATCACATTGGGCAATACGTGGGACAGCATGATGCTGGGCGGGGATACCCCAATCACCCGTGCCGCCTGCACATATTCCTTATTGCGTTCCACCATGGTCGAGCCACGCACGGTCCGGGCGAATTTCGGCCATTCGCTGATGCCGATGGCGAAAATCACCACGAAAAGCGCGATCTGATCATGCACTTCGCGTGGCAGGGCAGCGCGCACCACGCCATCAATCAAAAGCGCCACCAGGATGGAGGGGAAGGTCAATTGCACATCGCAAATACGCATCAGCAGCGCATCCAGCTTGCCGCCCAAATACCCCGCCAGCAGCCCAAGCGTAACCCCAAGCGTGGTCGCGAAAAGTGTCGCGGAAAGCCCAACCAGCAGCGAAACCCGCGCACCATACATGATGGCGGAAAGCACATCGCGGCCCTGATCATCGGTGCCAAGCAGATACTGCGCCTCGCCATCCTCAATCCAGGAGGGCGGCTTGAAGGCATCCAGCAGATTGAGCGAGGCCAGATCAAACGGGTTATGCGGCGCGATCCAGGGCGCGAAGAGCGCACCCAGAATGCAGATCAGCGCCACCACGGCGGAGATCATGGTGATAGGGGATCGCGTGAAGGACCACCACAAATCACTGTCGAAAAAGCGCCGGAGTGTTGCCGCCATGATCAATGCGCCCCCTGCCCGCGGCCAATGCGCAGCCTGGGGTCCACCGCGTAATAAAGCAGGTCAACAATCAGATTGATGGTAACGAAAAGGGCCGAGATCAGGAGCAGATAGGCTGCCATGACCGGAATATCCGCCTGATTGACGGATTGAATGAAAAGCAAGCCCATGCCTGGCCATTGAAAGACCGTTTCGGTCACGATGGCGAAGGCGATGATGGCGCCCAATTGCAGCCCGACAATGGTGATCACGGGCACCAGCGTATTTTTCAGCGCATGGCCGAAATGCACAGCGCGGTTGGGCAGGCCGCGCGCACGCGCGAATTTGATGTAATCCGCGCGCAGCACTTCCAGCATCTCCGCCCGCACCAGCCGCATAATGAGCGTGAGCTGGAACAGCCCGAGCGTGATGGAAGGCAGGATCAAGGCCTTAATCCCGGTCCAAGTCAGAAAGCCCGTGGACCACCAGCCAAGCTTCACCGTATCGCCCCGCCCGAAGGATGGCAGCACGCCAAGCCAGACGGCAAATACCAGGATCAGCAAGATCCCGATCAAAAAGGTGGGCAAGGAAACGCCCACCAAGCTGAAGGTGAGGAAAAACCGTGACAACCAGGAATTGCGATAAAGCCCGGTATAAACACCCATCGGCACACCAATCAGCAGGGCGAGTGTCGCGGCAGTCAAGGCGAGTTCCAGCGTCGCGGGGGCGCGTTCCGCAATCAAATCCGCCACAGGTCGTGACAGGCGATAAGAAAGGCCGAATTCGCCCTGCACCGCATTGCCCAGAAAGGTTGCGAATTGTACCCAGAAGGGCTGGTCCAGCCCCAGATCCTTCACCAGCGCCTGACGCTGCGCTTCGGTGAAATCCTGCCCGAGCATGATCGCCACCGGATCACCCACATAGGCGAACATGGCGAAGGAAATCAGCGCAACGGTGAACAAGACCGGCAATGATTGCAAAATGCGAGAGAGAATAAAGGCGAACAAGGTGAAGCTCCAGAATCAGCGCGGCGGGCTTGAGACCCGCCGCGCCAGGGGATCAGTTCATTCTCGCCCAGCGGAAATAGGGCTGGTTATTGGCCATATGCGGAATGGTCAGGTTGGACCGCATGGCCCAGGGGATCATCTGATGGTGCAGCGGAATATGCGGCACATCTTGACGATAAATCCTCAGCGCCTCACGGATCGCCTCATTCCGCGCATCGCCGGATTGGGTCTTCATCCGCTGAATCATTTCATCCATGCGCGGGTTGGAATAGCGCCCATAATTCCAGATGCCATCGCCCTGTGCGCCATTGCGGGTCGCGACCAGGGATTGGAAGGAATACAGCGCATCCAGCGTCGGCACGCCCCAACCCAACAGATAGACGGAAGTGTCATCACGCTGAATCTTGGCGAAGAAGGGCGCCAAGGGCATGGCGTTCAACTTGGCGCGAATGCCAACCCGCGCCCACATCGCGACAATCGCCTGACAAATCTGCTCATCATTGATGTAGCGATTATTCGGGCAATCCAGCGTGATCTCAAAGCCATTCGGGAAGCCCGCTTCCGTCAGAAGCGCCCGCGCGCGTGCCGGATCATAAGGCAGGCGCACATCTTCTTCCTTCACATAGCCATTGACCTGAGACGGGAAGAAGGTGCCCGTCACCACGGATTGGCCGCGCATGGTGGTGCGGTGGATCGCTTGGATATCAATCGCGTGATAAAGCGCCTGGCGCACGCGCAAATCCTTCATTGGATTGCGCCCCTTCACATCGGAATAGAGCAATTCATCGCGGAATACATCCATCGCCAGGAAGATAGTGCGCACTTCCGGGCCTTCCAGCACGCGGATGTTTTGCGCCTGACGCAGCCGGTTCAAATCCTGCAAGGGCGGATCAAGCACGAAATCAACCTCACCCGAAAGCAGGGCAGCGATGCGGGTCGCATCAGACGCAATCGGGCGGAAGATGATTTCCGTGACATTCGCTTCACGGCTGGTCTCTTCCTTCCAGCCCCACCAATCATTATTGCGCGTCATGACGGTGCGCACATCGGCTTCGCGCGCCGTCAGGCGGAAGGCGCCGGTGCCGTTGGTATTGCGGACCGTGTGCATTTCTTCCCGCTGGCGGGTATTCTGTGGCCGCGCGGCGTTATTCTTTTCAGACCAGCTCCGTGACATCATGAAGACGGAAGCAATCTTATTGGGCAGGATCGGGTCCGGCAGCTTGGTGATGATATCAACCACCAGCGGTTCCACCTGGACCGCGCGTTCCACCGTATCCACAAAAATCCCGTAATTGGAGGTCGGCGCCAAAGCGCGTGTCACGCTGAACACCACATCATCGGCGGTGAAGGCCTCGCCCTCATGAAATTTCACGCCATCGCGCAGCCAGAAGCGCCAGCGATTGGGTTCCTGCTGCTCCCACCGCGTGGCCAGGCCCGGTGCCAGGCCCAATTCCTGCGTGCGGCTGATCAGCATGTCGTAGACCTGTTGCAGCACCATGGTGACGGTGCCGACATTCTGGCTATGCGGGTCGAGCGTATTGGGGTCGCCCGAGGCCGCCCAGCGCACCGTTCGCGCATCCGCATTCGCCCCGCCAAGCGCCAGCCCGCAGGCCAGCGCGGTCGCCCATAACAGCTTTCGCATCCCGTTCTCCTGTTTTTTGGTTAAAGCCCTGACGTCGCCTATAGGGGCGCCGGCCCCCGCCGGGAAGGGGTTTTGTCTGAGGAGGGGGGGAGATTTCCCCAGCAGCGAAACTGCTTTAGTTTCCGCCCCGCCCGTCCAAGAGAACACCGCCATGCCGCGCTTTGCCGCCAATCTTTCCATGATGTTCAATGAAGTCCCCTTCCTGGACCGCTTCTCACTTGCGGCGATGGCAGGCTTCAAGGGGGTGGAATTCCTCTTTCCCTATGAGCACAAGGCGGCGGAGATTGCCGCGCGGCTCAAGGATAATGGCTTGCA
>JBPCSO010000057.1:0-3116 GCA_051007055.1 Roseomonas sp. | reverse complement strand
TCACGATAGATTTCGCCATTATGCTCGCCCATGGCGGGGCCAAGCCATTTCACCTCACCGGGGGTTTCCGAAAGCCGCGGCACCAGATTGGGAATGGCCAATTCGCCAATGCGCGGGTCCTGCATGGTCAGGATATTGCCGCGCGCCTTGTAGTGCGGATCTTCGAAAATCTCATCAATCGCATAGACCGGGCCGCAGGGCACTTGCGCTTCTTCGCAGGCTTGCAGCAATTCAGCGCGGGTGAAGCGGCTGGTCCAGGCGCCGACATAGGCATCCACTTCCGCACGCGCCGCTTCACGTTGGCGGATGGTGCCCCATTTGCCATCATCGCCAAGCTCCGGCGCGCCCATCGCCGCTGCAAGCCGCGCGAAGATTTTGTCTGACGTGCAGGCAATCGCTATCCAGCGCCCATCCTTGGTCGGGTAATGGCTATGCGGCACGACATTGACGGTACCGGGGCCCATGCGTTCGCGCACATAGCCCTTGTGTTGAAAGGCTGGCGCCAATTCATCCAGGATACGAAAGACAGGTTCATAAAGCCCAATATCCACCACCTGCCCGCGCCCGGTCTTTCGCCGCGCTTCCATGGCCAGCATGGCGCCCATGGCGCCATAAATGCCTGAAAGATAATCCGGAATGGTGGCCGAACCTGGCGTGACTGGGGGACGATCCGGATAACCTGCCAGATAGGAAAGCCCGCCGAAAGCATTGCCAATGCGCCCAAAGCCAGGGCGGCCGCTATAGGGCCCCGTTTGCCCATAGCCTGAAATTCGCACCATGATCAGGCGCGGATTGATCGCATGAAGCACATCCCAGCCAATGCCCCATTTTTCCATTGTGCCAGGCTGGAAATTCTCAACCAGAATATCGGCTTCCGTGCACATGCGCTTCAGCAATTCCGCGCCTTCGGGCTTGCGTAAATCAAGCGTCGCGGATTTTTTGTTCCGGCATTCCGAAAGCCAGGGCAGCGTATCGCCATTCGGCGTGACGGTGCCAAACTTCCGCAAGGGGTCGCCCACCACCGGCAGTTCCAACTTGATCACCTCAGCGCCAAATTCCGCGAGCTGTGTGGTGGCGAAAGGGCCGGAAATGAAGGTGGAAACGTCAATGACGCGTACCCCTTCAAGCGGCAGTACACGGGGTTCTGGCGCGGCTTCAGACATGGGCGTTTTCCTCGCTATACCGGCAGATGTGATGCCGCAGGCGTGCAGGCGTCAAGCACAGTGCTTGCGCTACTCCGCCGCGCGCCCGATTAGGCTGGGCTCTGGAATGGCCGGCGCGCGCGGCGCCTCACACCCCGTATCGCAGCAGCGGCCTGGTTGCTTGGAAATGCGCTTGCCGTCATTCAGAATGCCACGATCCAGCAGGCGTTCCACGAGCGCCGAGCGTTCTTCGACCGGGTAATTGCGCCAAATCTCGCGCTTCATCGCCTCAGGGCTGCCGCCACCATGGAGCGAGATCACCGAATACCAGCCGCCCTGGTTGGATGCGGTCAAATCTTCCATGAAGCGCGCGACTTCCAGGCGCTTTTCCGCCGGCACATCCGCGCGCCCCGCTAGCACCGCGGCAAGGGAAGCGGCGGTTTCCGGATTATGATCCTCATCCGGGCCAGGGAGTGCGACGATCAACCCGCCCGAGACATAATGCGCCAGCCTGTGCATGTCATAAATCTGCGTGGCCAGAAGCAACTTACCGATATTGCTGAAGACAGCATCGGGCATCATGGCGCCTGATTCGGCGCGCGTGCCATAGACGCTGGCGGCGACACCGCAGGCGAAGAAGCCTTCCACAATCTTGATCAGATCAACCATGGCATCGCGAATATGGCTGTGGCGGTCCGTATCCAGGCCATTGGCTTCAATCATCAAGGCGCCGGCGCCAATGAGCAAATCACCAAAACCAGCGCGTGCGGCGATGCAGGAATGGCGATGATGCGTGGCGTAGCTTGTCGTGGTGTAGCCGGCTTCCACATGCTCGCCAGCCAAGAACACGCGATCCCAGGGCACAAACACATCATCAAAAACCACAACGCCGGTGGATTGGCCGTATTTGGCGCTGAATTTTGCGGCTGCCTCACCGGGGCGGCCGGCGGGGCGCGCCACAATCATCACGCCGGGCGCATCGGCGGGCACGGCGCAATGCAGCGCGAAATCGGCATCCTCGGCGGTCATGGTGCGGCAGGCCATGACCAGGAATTCATGGACATAAGGCGCGCCGGTCACAATCGCCTTGGTGCCGCGAATGATGATGCCATCCGCGCGGCGTTCCTTGATATGCACATGCACATCAGGGTTAGCCTGCTGGCCGGGCCGCATGGAACGGTCGCCCTTCGCATCCGTCATGGCAATGCCAAGCGTCAGGTCGCGCGCCTGCACATCATCCAGATAGGCCAGGAAGCGCTGATGCCTCGCCCCGCCATGCACCGCATCAGCAAGCTTGGTGCCCTGATGCAGCGCATTCAGCGCGTCATGCGCCAAATAGCGTTGCGCGCAGCCAGATTCACGGCAAACCAGGCGCACCGCTTCCAGCTTTGCTAACAAATCATCCCGGCTGCCATTCACATGCAGCATGCGATTGACGATCCGCCCGCTGCCTTCCTGCGTGGCTGTCATCAGCCCGGCATATTCGGCGCGATGCGCGAAATCATAGGTCACACCAATGGCATTGATGCCTGGCGCCAGCAGAGGCTCATCCGCGACACTCGCCACCTGGCGACCATTCACAAAAACACGCGGCTTCAGCGCCCTGAGCGATTCCCGATAATCAGCGGCAGTCATCAGCATGATAAGGGCTTTCCATAACCGGTTGACGCGTAAAATATAACACTGTTAGAATTTACCCGTCAATGACCCGCCCAGACAAGAACGCCGCCAAGCGCGACCATATCCTTGCCGCCGCCAAGGCACTTTTCGCCGAAGCAGGGCTTGAGGGGGCGAGCCTTCGCGCCATTGCGGCGCGTGCCGGCTACACACCTGCCGCGCTTTATTTCCATTTTCCCTCGCGTGAGGCGATTTATGCTGAAGTGCTGCGCGATAGCTTGGCGCGCTTGAAGGCAGCGCTGGAAGCGGGCGCAGCACAGGATGGGTTTCGCGGCGCGGCACTCGCCTTGTTTGATT
>JBPCSO010000056.1:0-10303 GCA_051007055.1 Roseomonas sp. | reverse complement strand
CCCTATGGCTTGCAGCACGTAAGAAGGCTCGATCTCAGCCGAGGAACAGGCGGAGCCGGTGGAAACACAGACAAGCGGCGCGCCAGTCATGATGGCCTGGGCGGTGACGCCACCCGGAAATGTCAGGTTCAGATTGCCGGAAACCCGGGGGGCGGCTTCGGCATTGACCACCAAGCCGGGGATTTCGGCGCGAAGCTTGTTCAGGAAGACCTCTCGCTGGCCGGCGATGCGCCCGGAATCGAGCAGGCCTTCAATGGCGGCGATCCGGCAGGCCTCCCCAAAGCCGACCACCAGGGGGGCGGGCAGCGTGCCGGAACGTAGGCCCCTTTCCTGCCCGCCGCCGGAGAATAGGGGGGCGAGGCGCATGCGTGGCCGGCGGCGGACATAAAGCGCGCCAATGCCGCGCGGGCCATAAACCTTATGGCCCGACAGAGACATCAGATCGGCATGGATTTCCCCGACATCCAGAGGGATTCGCCCGGCTGCCTGCGCGGCATCGGTGTGAAAGGCCGCACCCGCTTCCTTCACAATGGCGCCAAGCGCGGCCAGGTCCTGAATAACGCCGATTTCATTATTCACCGCCATGATGGACACCAGCAGGGTGGTTTCATCACAGGCGGCGCGCAGCACTTCGGGATCAAGCAGCCCATCCGCGCCGACCGGCAGGATGACGGGCTCAAAGCCTTCCTGCGCCAGATCACGCACGGATTCCAGCACACATTTATGTTCGGTCGCCAGCGTGATGATGCGCCGGCGGGGATCGCCCTGGCGCGCGGCAAAGCGCGCGGCGCCCTTGATGGCGAGGTTATTCGCTTCCGTCGCGCCGGAGGTGAGGATGATTTCGGAAGCCGAGGCGCCAATCAATTCAGCGATGTAGTCCCGCGCCGCTTCCACGGCTTCGGCCACTGCGCGGCCCATGGCGTGTTCGGCGCTGGCGGGATTGGCGAATTGCGCTTCCCAAAAGGGGCGCATGGCCCGGACCACGCGCGGGTCCACCGGCGTGGTGGCGTGATTGTCCAGGTAGATGGGGTGGTTCGGGAAAGACATGGGGGGAAGATGGGGCGGAATGGGGTGTGGGGCTAGATGGGGCGCGCTTTAGCCTTTGCGCGCTGTAAGCCTTTCCCGCATCGCCCCCCAGGCGTCCAAAAACCGTGCCGCTGTATCTTCAGGAGCATTCCAGGGCAGCGAAACGCGGATGGCGCAGGCGGCTTCCGGCCCAAACCCCATCGCCGCCAGCACATGGGATTGCCGCACCTTTCCCGATGAACAGGCGGCACCCGCCGAAACCGCCACCCCTGCCAGGTCAAGCGCAATCACTTGGGTCTCTGCCGCGACACCGGGCAGGATCAGGCTGGTGGTATTGGGCAGGCGCGGTGCGCTGGCGCCCGCGATGATCACCTCCGGCGCCAGGGCCTTCACGCCTGCCTCAATCGCATCGCGCAGCGCGGCCAGGCCTTCAGGGCGCGGGCAGGCAATGGCGGCGGCGAAGCCGGTAATGGCGGGCAGTGCCTCGGTCCCGCCGCGCCTGCCGGATTCCTGCCCGCCGCCCGTCAAAATTGGTGCGGGGTCCAATCCCGGGCGGAGCAATAGCGCGCCCACGCCCTTGGGGCCGCCGAGCTTATGGGCGGAAAGCGCCATGGCATCGGCGGGGCCAAGCGTGAAGGGCAGGCGGCCGGGCATTTGCACCGCGTCCAAATGCAACAAAGCGCCATGCGTCCGGCAAAGCGCGGCGATGGCTTCAATGGGATGCAGCACGCCGGTTTCATTATTGGCGGCCATCACCGCAACCAAGGCCGGGCCGCCCGCGCCCAGCGCCGCTTCCAGCGCTGCCAAATCCAGGGTGCCATCGGGAAGTACCGGGATCATCTCAGCTTCCGGCCCGGCTGCCGCCAGCACGGCGGGGTGTTCGGTCGCCCCCACCAGCACGCGCCGCCCGGCAGCAAGGCCGCGGATGGCCAAGGCATTCGCCTCTGTCCCGCCGGAGGTGAATACCACATCCCGCCCGCGCGCCCCGAAGCGGGCCGCAATCGCTTCCCGCGCTTCTTCCAGAATGCGCCGCGCCGCCCGCCCCTCGGCATGGACCGAGGATGGATTGCCCGGCAGGGCCATGGCCTCAGCCATGGCGGCGATGGCTTCCGGGCGCATGGGTTCAGTTGCGTTGGCGTCCAGGTAAAGGCGGGGCATGGCGCCTCAGCCGGGGGGCAAGGGGGCGGTGGCGCGGCCCAAAATGCGCCCTGCCAGAACATCGGCCAGCGTCACCCCGGCCAGGAAAAGCCGGATTTGCCCGCCCAATTCCGCCCAAAGATCATGGGTTTCGCAGCGCTGTCCCGCCAGGCAGCCAGGGTTGCCTTCCTCGCACCTGGTGGCCGAAATCGGTTCTTCCACCGCATCTATGATGGCGGCGATGGTGATGCGCTCAGGCGTCGGCAGCAGCCGATATCCGCCGCCAGGCCCACGGGCGGATTCGACCAGCCCCGCGCGGCGCAGCCGTCCGAAAAGCTGTTCCAGATAGGCGGCTGAAAGATGCTGAGCGGCCGCAATTTCCGCGATAGAAGCGGGCCGAGCTTCTAGCGGGTCTGGCCGTGCTGCCTCCCGCCGCGCCATTTCGGCGAGCGCCATGACGGCATAGCGTCCACGGGTTGAGAGCCTCATTTGTCAACCCAACCTGACACCCAAGGTGGGGGGCAAAAAAAACGCGACTCCCAGCATGAAAACATTAGGAATTTCCAGTCTCAATCACTATATTGCGTTCTCCTCAGAGGGTCGGGAAACCCCTCTGGGGAATCGGGGCGGCGCTTTTGGTGGCGCCTCGGCGATAAGGTACCGCGGCGCTCCCGTGGCAATGATAGCTAGGTTTGCCGAGCATGGCGGTCAAGATTTCCGCGCTCGGTGAATGAGAAGTTTGGGCGTACCTTGGTCGTGGTTTTGGTTTCCCAGAAATGCGGCGCCGGTGCCGCTGGGTTCTGCATCGCCCATCCCCCATGGGCGGTGGCTTTCGGACCCCGCACCGGCCAAGAATGGAATGGATAAAAGAAGACCATGCCAGAAGTGATGTTCGCCGGGCCTGATGGCCGGCTTGAAGGACGCTATCACCATTCCAAGCGCCCGAATGCCCCCACGGCGCTGTTGTTGCATCCGCATCCGCTCCATGGCGGCACCATGAATAACCGCGTCATTCATGCGCTGTATCAGCGTATGCAGGCGCTCGGTTTTTCCGTGCTGCGCTTCAATATGCGTGGCGTCGGGCGCAGCCAGGGCCGCTATGATGGCGGCATTGGTGAAATCTCGGATGCCTGCGCGGGGCTGGATTTCCTGCAGACGGTCAACCCCAACGCGTCCTCACAATGGGTGCTTGGCTATTCCTTCGGCGCTTATGTTGGCATGCAAGTGCTGATGCGCCGGCCGGAAATGGGCGGCTTCGTTTCCATCAGTGCGCCCGCTTCGCATTATGATTTCGGCTTCCTGGCCCCTTGCCCTTGTGGCGGGCTGATCCTGCATGGCGCCGATGATGAATTGGTGCCGGAAGCTTCCGTGAAGAAGCTGGTGGAAAAGCTGAATACGCAAAAGGGTGTCAGTATTGACTATCGCATCATGGCCGGTGCGGGCCATGTCTTCACGCCGGAACAGACCGAAAAGGTTGTGGATGCGGCGGAAGATCACGTGATGGGTATTCTGAACCGCAATCGCATGGCGCTTGCTGCCGATTAAGGCCGGGCACCATTCAACGTAAAAGGCCGCCTGGGCATTGCTCGGCGGCCTTTTTCATGTGCGGCGTTTGTGCTTGGATCGAATCAAGAACCGGGAGGTCACCATGAAATTATCTCGCCGCGCGCTGATGGCTAGCGCCCTTGCCACCCCTGCCATTGCCCACGCGCAAGGCGGCTGGCGGCCAGATCGGCAAATCACCATGATTGTTGCCTTTGCTGCGGGCGGGGGCACGGATGTTGCCGCGCGCACTATTGCGCGCTTCATGGAAGCGGATCTGGGGCAGCCCGTTGTGGTGCTGAACCGGCCCGGTGCCGGCGGGGAAATCGGCTTCTCCGAATTGGCGCGCGCCAGGCCCGATGGCTATACGATTGGCTTCATCAATACGCCCAATATCGTGACCATCCCGATTGAACGTCGTGCGCGCTACTCACTCGATGATTTTTCGCTGATTGGAAATATCGTTGATGATCCTGGCGGGATGTGGGTACTGCCCGATAGCCCGTACAAGACACTCGCTGATTTATTGGCGGCGGCGCGGGCCAATCCGGGCACGATCGGCTACGGTACCACGGGCATTGGTTCAGATGATCATTTGGCAATGTTGGCGCTAGAACGCGCCACGGGCACAAAATTCCTGCATATTCCCTTCGCCGGTTCGTCTCAGGTGAAGCAGAATGTGCTGTCGCGCACCATTCCGCTCGCGGTGATGAATGTGGCGGAAGGGTTGAATGACATGCGCCAAGGCACGCTGCACCCCATCGCGCAAATGGGCGAAACACGCTGGGACCGCGCACCCACCATCCCAACCCTGCGCGAATTGGGGTTTGACGTCGTGGAAGGTTCCATGCGCGGCATGGCCGCACCTGGTGGGATGCCATCTGAAATCATCACGCGCTTGGCGGAATCCGTGAAAAAAACCGTGGATAACCCGGAATTCCAGAAGCTTGCCGATCAGCAATTCCTGCCGCTCCGCTTCCTGGCACCCGATGCCTATCGGGCAGAGCTGGTGGCGCTGCGCGCACGCTATCAGGCGCTTTGGAATCTGCACCCCTGGCGGGAGTGACGGAGCATTTTCAAGCCAAGTGGAATCACTTGGCGGCTCGGAAAATGCGATCAAACCAAGCATTTTCAAGCCAAGTGGAATCACTTGGCGACTCGGACAATGCGACCAATTAAAGCAACGCCCCGATAATCCGCCCGCCCGTCAGCGGGCGCGGCGCGCCGGTGGTGCCGGGGAAGCTTAGCGGTAGCCCGCGCGCCACACGAGCGGCCAAAACGCCAAAAGCCTGGGCTTCCAGCGCATCACCATCCCAACCCGCAACTTCAACGGGGCGCACCGGTTCTTCCAAGGCGCCGCCAAGCGCTTTTATCAGCGCAGGGTTGCGCCGCCCGCCACCGGCGACCAACCATTGCAATGGTGGTTCCGGGAAATGCCGCGCGGCGGCGGCAACGCATACGGCGCAGAAGGCAACCAGCGTGGCCGCGCCATCTGCGGCGGAAAGGCTACCCGCACCGGCCTCTCGCAAGGCACGGTCAAAATCCAACCTATCGAGCGATTTCGGCGGTGGCGCGGCTAAATAAGGATGCGCCATAAGCCGCCCCAGGACCGCGCCATCCGCCTGGCCCGCCAGCGCAAGCTTGCCCGCCGCGTCATAATCCTTGCCGGTATGCTGGCGTGCCCAATCATCCAAAGGCCCATTGGCCGGCCCAGTATCAAAGGCCAGCATTTCCCCATCCGGCCCAAGCCACGTCACATTACCAACGCCGCCCAGGTTCAGAATAGCGAGTGGCTTTGGCAAAGGTGCCGCCAGCGCGCGATGGAATACTGGCACCAAGGGCGCGCCTTGGCCGCCGGCGGCGACATCGGCGCTGCGGAAATCATAAGCCACACTCATGCCCGTGCGGCGGGCGAGCATGGCCGCATCGCCGATCTGCCAGGTGAAGGGCGTGCCGGTGCGCCCTGGGGCGGCGGGGCGGTGCAGGATGGTTTGGCCGTGAAAGCCGACCAAATCTGCCGGCAGGCCAATGGCCTCCACCGCTTCGGCATGGCGTTCGGTCAGGCGGTGCGTGGCGTCCAGCAATTCGGGGTCATCGGGGTCCAGGTTTTCGGCGCGGTCCAGCAGGGACCGGAGTGCGCGGCGCAAGGCGGGATCATAGGGCAGGGTCTGGCGCGGGCCGAAGCGCGCAATCGCCTCCCCATCCGTTTCAAGATAGGCAGCGTCCACGCCATCCAATGACGTGCCACTCATGAGGCCGATGGTTCTCAGCATGATGGGGACGTGCTAGCCCCGCTTCCCTGTCGGCGGAAGCCCCGGCGGGCGTGGAATATCAAGAAACCGGATAGCATCATGAACAGCGCGCGAAGCGATTTCCTGCATGTGGCGCGGGAACGCGGCTATATTCACCAGACCACCGAAGAAGGCGCCTTTCTGGCGCGGCTGCAGGCTGGCCCGCTTGCCGGCTATATCGGCTTTGATGCGACCGCCGATAGCCTGCATGTCGGGTCCCTGGTGCAGATCATGCTGCTGCGGCTGATGCAACGTACCGGCAATCGCCCCGTGGTGCTGATGGGCGGCGGCACGACAAAGGTGGGCGATCCTTCCTTCCGGGATGAAGCGCGGCCTTTGCTTTCGGATGCGCAGATCGAAATCAACAAGGCCGGCATTCGCAAAGTGTTCGACGCCTTTCTGACCTTCGGCGATGGCCCGACGGATGCCATCATGCTCGATAACGCGGAATGGCTGGATAAACTTCTCTACATTCCCTTTTTGCGCGATGTGGGCAGGCATTTCAGCGTCAATCGCATGCTGACGATGGAAAGCGTGAAGCAAAGGCTGGAACGTGATCAACCGCTGACATTCCTTGAATTCAACTACATGCTCCTTCAGGCGTATGATTTTCTGGAATTGCGCCGCCGCCATGGTGTGGTGCTGCAAATGGGCGGGTCCGATCAATGGGGCAATATCGTCATGGGGACGGATTTGATCCGGCGCATGGATCAGGCGGAAGCCTTTGGCCTGACAACGCCGCTGATCACCACCGCATCCGGGGCCAAGATGGGCAAGACAGCGAAGGGTGCTGTTTGGCTCAATGCCGATCGCGTTTCGCCTTATGACTACTGGCAATTCTGGCGCAATACGGAAGATGCCGATGTGGCGCGCTTCATGGGGCTATTCACTGAAATGCCCATGGGTGAAATCGCCCGCTATGCCGCGCTGCAAGGCGCTGAGGTGAATGAGGCGAAGAAGGCCCTGGCCACCGAAGCCTGTGCACTGCTGCATGGGCGTGCGGCTGCGGAAGCGGCAGCCGAGACAGCGCGCAAAGCCTTCGAAGAAGGGCTAAATGCAGCGAGCCTACCCACCGTGGTTTCAGCCCTGCCGGCGAGCATTATTGACGTGCTGGTGGAACACAAGCTGGTGCCAAGCAAAGGTGAGGCACGGCGGCTCATCGCCAATGGCGGCATTTACGCCAATAATGAACCTGTTGCGGCGATTGATCGCGTACTGGCCGAAGTGGATCTTCAGGATGGCGTGATCAGGCTTTCCATTGGCAAGAAGCGCCACGTGTTGCTGAAGCCGGCGTGATTTATCCGGCTTTACTCCATAATTCCGGCTGCAATTCTTCCTTACGGTTCGGAAACAGCATGGCGCAGGCGAGGGTCACGCAAGCCACCCCGCCCAGCACCAGCATGGCAAGCGCGAGTGATCCCGTCGCTTCATGCAAAAAGGCAATGAGTGGTGAGGCTATCGCCGCCCCCAGAAAGCCCACCGTGAAGCGAATGGAATAAAGCTTCGCGCGCAAGGCGGGCGCAACGTAACGCGCCGTCATCGTCTCATTCACTGTCACCTGGCCGAAGATGCAGGCGGCGACCAGCCCCGCCACCGGCAGCACCACCCAGCCATCCAGAAAGGCGAGTGCGAATAGCCCCGGCACCACCAGGATGGCGAGCGGCATGAACACGGTTTTGAGCGTGTGCCGATCAATCATCCGTCCCACGCTGAATTGCGCGACACCGCCGCAAATCGTTGCCAGGAAGGAAAGCAGGCCCACAATTGGCAGTAATTCCGGGCTGCCGGCCAGGCGTTCCTGCATCAGCTTCGGTATCAGCAACGTATACGCATTGAACACCAAGCCGGAGACAGTAGCGATGGCCAACAGAATGATCACCGCGCGTCGTACTAGCGCCGCCGGGATTTCGGGAAAGGGCTTGCCGCCCGCCTGGATGCGCGCCGAATCAAAGGGCGGTTCGCGCCAGTAAAAGAAGCCCGCAATGATGCAGGCAATGCCGGGGATGATGAAAGCCCAGCGCCATCCGGCATCGGCGGCGATAAAGGCCGTCAGCACTGGCGCGGTTGCCACCCCCAAATTGCCGAAAACACCATTAACCCCCATGGCACGGCCCACTTTCTCACCAGCGGCTTCCACAAGTATCGCGGTGCCAATCGGGTGATAAATTGCCACAAAGGCCCCCATGGCACCAAGCGTGATGGCAAGGGTCAGGGGCGTTGGCGCAAAGCCCGCCGCCACCATGAAGGCGCCGGAGCCCATGAAGAAGGCCACCATCAAAAAGCGCCGCCCGAAGCGATCCGCAAGCCAGCCCATGGGCAAGGCGCAAAGCCCGTAAATCACGAACATGGTGGTGCCGAGCGCGAGGATGGGTCCGTAATCCGGGCCGAAAATCCCCGCATCCTGCTGCACCATGGCAAGCACGGCGGTGGCCAGGATCAGTAGGCTGTAATGGGTGAAACTATGCGCGGCATTGATCAGAACCACCTGCCGCCGTGCCGCATCCATGCGCCTATCCCCCAAAAACTGCGGGCATCATGCAGGATTGGCTGGGCTTGCGCCACGGGGGGCGCGGCGGCGCAATTGGCGCAGCACATCGCGCGGATGGAAGGCGCCAAGGGCCATGCCGGTGAGGGTAAAGGCCACCATGCCGACTAGGATCATCAGCCCCGCGCGCAAGACATTGCCTAGCCCCGGCAAAGCGAGGCCAAGGGCGAACACCACCGCCGCCATGATGGCACTCGCCAGCACCAGCCGCGGCAGGACGCGCCGGCAGCGCCGGTCCAGAACCATGTGGCCTCGGCGGACCAGCAGCCAGGCCAGCAGCCCGCCATTCACCCAGGCGGCGATACTGGTGGCCAAAGCCACGCCGACATGACCAAGCACATCCATCAAGGCCAGATTGAGCGCGAGATTGACCGCGACCGACAAAATCCCGATCCGCACCGGGGCCGAGGTATCGCCGCGCGCAAAAAACGCCGGCGCAAAAACCTTCACCAGCACAAAGGCCGGCAGCCCGACAGCATAGGCCACCAACGCCGCAGCCGAGGCGTTACTTGCCGCTGCATCAAAGGCACCGCGCTGGAAAAGCGCTGCCGTGATCGGCCCCGCCGCCACTGCCAGCCCCGCTGCACAAGGCAGCGTGAGCAACACCGCCAATTCAATGCCGCGATTAAGCGCGCGATGCGCAGCAAGTTTTTCCCCCAAGCGCAAATGCCGCGCGAGCAAGGGCAAAAGCGCTGTGCCTAGCGCCGCACCAATCACGCCCAGCGGCAATTGCGCGACGCGATCCGCGTAATAGAGGTAGGAGACAGAGCCACTCACCAAGAAAGACGCGATGATCACATCCACCGCCAGATTGATCTGCGTGACGCCAGCGCCAAGCACGCCAGGCACCATGCGGCGGAGGACTTGCCGAATGGGCGGCGTCAATGCCGGGCGACGATATAGGCGGAGCGCCATCCCCGCCTGTCGTGCCGCAACCCACACCATGGCAAGCTGCACGACGCCAGCGGCAAAAACACCCCAGGCCAGGGCATGGCCAGGTGTCGGCAAATAGGGCGTGAGGCCGACCAAGGCCGCCATCAACAAAAGGTTGAAGAATACCGGTGCGGCGGCGGCGGCGGCAAAGCGGTCCAGGCTGTTCAGCACGCCGGAAATCAACGCCGTCAGGCAGATCAGCGGCATGTAGAAAAACGTGATGCTCGTCAGTTCCACCGCCAGGGCGAATTTGCCCGGATTGGCCGCAAAGCCCGGCGCCAGCACGCCAATCACCTGCGGCATGAAAATCAGCGCGATGAGTGTGAGCAGCGAAAGCCACAGCATCATCAGCGTGCCCATGCGTTCCGCCATATCACGCGCGGCGGCACGGCCCTCGGCGGCCAATACGCCGGCAAAGGCGGGTACAAAGGCCGCGTTGAAGGCGCCCTCACCAAATAGCCGCCGGAACAGATTGGGCAGCTTCAGCGCCACGAAAAACGCATCCGCGACTGGCCCGGCTCCAAGGCGGGAGGCAATGAGCATGTCCCGGGCGAAGCCAAGAATACGGCTTGCCATGGTCCAGCTTCCGATGGTGAGCACGGAACGCAGCATGGAAAGGGGTGTAGGCGCCAAAGCGGCGCAGCGGAAGGGCGCTTGCCCGGAAGGCCCCATGCGCCCAACGGAGCCCAGCTTCACTTGCGAAACCGCATGGCGGTTCTGGCGAAGCGTAGGTTAACTTAATAATTGTTTTTCGATCGCATTTTCCGAGCCGCCAAGTGAAGTCACTTGGCTTGAAAATGATTGGTATTTTGATCGCATTTTCCGAGCC